>NZ_JBSKJN010000003.1:0-565405 GCF_053709515.1 Enterobacter sp. UPMP701
CGGCGGGTTTTTTTTAAGGTTTTCGCCCTCTCCCTGTGGGAGAGGGACGGGGTGAGGGCACCAGCCCGCACAGGACTTAAGCCAGCTGCTTCCTGCTAATCAACGGCCCGTCAATCTTCTTCATCGAGCGGTCCAGCACCTCTTCAATCACCGACGACAGCTCGTTCAGCTCAAACTTCGCGACGTACCCGTCGGCCTTCACCTTGCGAATATGGTCTTCGTTGGCGTTGCCGGAAAGGGACGAGTGGATCACTACCGGAATGTCCTTCAATATCGGGTCGGTTTTGATTTTGCGCGTCAGCGTAAAACCGTCCATCTCCGGCATTTCGAGGTCGGTCAGCACCAGAGCGATCTTATCGGTGATGGGAACTCCTTCAGCCTGCGCCTGTGCGGCCAGCACGCCAATTTTCTCCCACGCGTCTTTGCCGGTGATATGCAGCTGCGCGGGGATCTCCATCGCCTGCAGACCTTTCTCCAGCATCGAGCGCGCCACCTTGGAATCTTCCGCAACGATGGCGACAGCGCCCGGTTTGATATGGAATTTGGTGGTCTTCAGATTCGTAGCGTGCAGATCGTGATTGGCCGGGGTGATGTCATACAGGATCTGCTCAACGTCCAGCACCATCGCCAGATCGTTGGTATCCGTTTTCTCATCCAGGCAGGCAATACTGGTGATGTAGCGACCGCTGACGGCGGTTTCCGCCGCGTGTACCTGCTTCCAGTCCAGACGCATGATGTTCTCAACCGATTCCACGGCAAAGGCCTGCACGCTGCGGGCATATTCGGTGATTAGCAGAATGTTCAGCCCGGTGGTGGGTTTGCAGCCCGCCACGGCGGCCAGGTCAATCACCGGGATCACCTGATCGCGAATATTTACCATCCCCATCAGCGGTGACTTCATCCCGGCGGGTTTCGTGAATTCCGGCATCGGCACAATTTCACGCAGCTTAAAAACGTTAATGCCAAACAGCTCGGATTTATTTTCGTTCAGAGAGGTGCCAAGACGGAACAGCAACAGTTCAAAACGGTTCGACAGGGTGAGATTCGCCCTGTCATCAATATCTTTCTGGAAATTATCCATTCTACCCTCGAGAGAAATGCTGACCTTTTAATCGTTATCGGCATTCTGAGGGAAAAATGAAGGGCTAAACGCTGACCTTAGCGAAATCTTCGGCCAGCTCACACGCCGGGAACACCGCCAGACACTCTGCCAGCAGGCTTTCACATCCCCGCGCGTCGTAGCGAGAGCTGACGTGAGTGACGATGAGCCTCCCGACGCCCGCGTCACGGGCCAGCTGCGCCGCCTGACGCGTTGAACTATGGCCCCGGCCGTTAGCTTTCTCTTCCATCGACGTTTCCAGCGTGGCTTCGTGCACCATCACGTCCACGCCCAGGGCAAGCTGCAGGGCGGCAGGGCACGGCGCCGTGTCGCCAAAGATCGCCAGTTTCTTGCCCGGCTCGGGGGCGGCGAGATAATCCTGGCCGTTGATGGTGCGACCGTCCTCCAGCGTGACGCTCTTGCCCTGTTTGAGTCGCTGGAACAGCGGCCCGGGCTTTACGCCGTCGGCAATGAGCGCGGCGGCATTCAGCGCGCCGGGTTTATCATGCTCTTCCACGCGATAGCCGTAGCACTCCACCGGATGGTTAAGCGGGTAAGCACGCACCTGATAATCCCCGTCATCGAATACCAGACCTTCAGTAATCTCAACCACCTCCAGCGGATAATCGGTCCACGAGCCGCTCAGGCGCAGCGTGGTTTCAACAAATTCACGCACACCCGCAGGCCCGTAAATCGTCAGCGGATTGGCATTGCCGGCCATCGAGCGGCTGCATAGCAGGCCGGGTAGGCCAAACAGATGGTCGCCATGCAGGTGAGTGATAAAGATTTTATCCAGCTTGCCGGGGTGATACGCGGTGTGCAGCAGCTGATGCTGCGTTCCTTCCCCGCAGTCAAACAGCCACAGACCGCCACGGGTGGGGTGCTTAAGATCCAGCAGAATTGCCGTCACGTTTCGTGAGCGGGTTGGCACGCCGGCGGACGTACCCAGAAAAATCAGTTCCATAACGCAATTAGCCCTTTGCCGTACGGGAAGGGGTTTAGTATAACGTGATGAACCCCAGGAAGGAGACTGACATGATCCAATGGCAAGATTTACACCACAGCGAGCTTACCGTTCATTCCCTTTATGCGCTGCTTAAACTGCGCTGTGAAGTGTTTGTGGTTGAACAGACCTGCCCGTATCAGGACATCGACGGCGATGACCTCGTTGGCGAGAACCGCCATATTCTCGGCTGGAAGAATGATGAACTGGTGGCGTATGCGAGGATTCTGAAAAGCGAAGACGATTTCGAGCCCGTGGTGATAGGCCGCGTCATCATCAGTGGTAACGCGCGGGGTGAGAAACTGGGCTATCAGCTGATGGAAAAAACGCTGGAAGCGTGCCAAAAACAGTGGCCGGACAAGGCGTTATACCTGGGCGCGCAGGCGCATTTGCAATCCTTCTACGGCTATTTTGGTTTTACGCCGGTCACCGACATCTATGATGAAGACGGTATTCCGCATATCGGCATGGCGCGGGAAGCGAAACAGGCGTAATGGCGCGTCGTTGTCTATAGTTAGCGAACTGGTGTACTAACATGGAGAAAAATATGTCATTTCAATCCTGGGATACCCGTATCGACGACGACCTGACCTTACTGAGCGAAACGCTGGAAGAGGTGTTACGTTCCTCGGGCGACCCTGCCGATCAGAAATATATTGAGCTGAAAGCCCGTGCCGAACAGGCGCTGCATGACGTTAAAAATCGCGTCAGCCATGCGTCTGATACCTACTACTACCGCGCCAAAAAAGCGGTTTATCGTGCCGATGATTACGTCCATGAAAAACCGTGGCAGGGCATTGGGGTGGGGGCCGCCGTAGGGCTGGTGCTGGGTCTGCTGTTAGCCCGTCGTTAACGCGCATAACCGCTCCCTATACGTGGGTACTGCTATTTATCGCCAGTACCCCGTATAATATGAGGTTTTAACAGGGAGAGGTTCGCGTGAATTCGATTTTCCTCGCGCTGGAACAACTGCGTACCCAGCTTTCGCAAGCGTTGCCAGCGACATCCGGCCTGCGTCATTTCGACGTCTCTTTCCCGTTAAACGATGCCTTCGATCCCCTCGCCTGGCTGGGCGAGCAGCAGTGCTATCCGCAGTTTTACTGGCAACAGCGTAACGGCGATGAAGAGCTGGCCGCGCTGGGGGCAGTCACCCAGTTCCCCTCTCTGGCGTTAGCCTCGCAGTTTTTACGCGCGCAACATGCACCTGACGATACCCGTATCTGCGGCCTGAACGCCTTTAACCCGGAGCAGGGCAGTCTCTTTTTACCGCGTTTGCTGTGGCGACGTACCGCTGGCAACGCCACGTTGCGTCTGCAGCTGTGGAGCGACAGCGCGCTTGAGGACGATGCCGACACCGCACGGGCGTTCTTACAGCAACTGCTTCCCGCCAGAGCGATCCGCCCGCTCTCCGTGCAGATTGAGCGCGAAACTCATCACCCGCAAAAACCACAATGGCTTAGCCTTATCGGCAAAGCGACAGAGACGATTGCACGCGGTGATTTCGAAAAGGTGGTTCTCGCGAGGGCGACCGATTTGCAGTGCAGGCAGCGCGTTAACCCCGTCGCGCTGATGGCCGCCAGCCGCGCCCTGAATTTAAATTGCTATCATTTCTGCATGATATTCGACGCCAGCAATGCGTTTCTCGGCTCTACGCCCGAGCGTCTCTGGCGGCGGCGCGGCACGCTGCTGCGCACCGAAGCGCTGGCGGGCACCGTCGCCAGCCATACTGACGATAAACAGGCGCAGCGTCTGGGCGACTGGCTGCTGAATGATGATAAAAACCAGCGCGAAAATATGCTGGTTGTGGAAGATATCTGCCAGCGTCTTCAGCACCATACGCAGGCGCTGGAGGTGTTGCCCCCTCAGGTCGTCCGCCTGCGTAAAGTGCAACATTTACGCCGCTGCATCTGGACCGAGCTCAAACAGGCCGACGATGCACTGTGCCTGCACGTGCTCCAGCCGACGGCAGCCGTAGCCGGGCTACCGCGACAGCCAGCGCGCGAGTTTATTCAACACGTTGAACCCTTTAACCGCGAATGGTACGCCGGTTCGGCCGGGTATTTATCCCCCGAACAAAGCGAATTCTGCGTGGCGTTGCGCTCGGCTCGCGTACAGGATGACGCCCTGCGGCTTTACGCCGGAGCGGGTATCGTCAGCGGGTCTGACCCGGAGCAGGAGTGGCAGGAGATCGAAAACAAAGCCGCCGGATTGCGCTCTCTGCTACTTAGGGATTAATACTGATTCGCGCAATCCCGATTCATATCAAAATTCCAATTTTTTCTATTATTTATACTGTGTCGCATTCTTGATACCGGACAATCTCATGTCAGTAAGTTCTTTTAACCGACGCTGGGCGGCGGTGATCCTTGAAGCCCTGACGCGCCATGGCGTCAGGCATGTGTGTATTGCACCGGGTTCTCGTTCAACACCGCTGACGCTGGCGGCGGCTGAAAACCGGGCGTTTGTTCACCACACCCACTTTGATGAGCGCGGCCTGGGGCATCTCGCGCTCGGGCTGGCGAAGGTCAGCAAAGAGCCCGTGGCGGTGATTGTCACCTCCGGTACCGCCGTGGCGAATCTCTATCCGGCCCTGATTGAAGCCGGGTTAACCGGTGAAAAGCTGATCCTGCTGACGGCCGACCGTCCCCCTGAGCTAATCGACTGCGGCGCCAATCAGGCCATTCGCCAGCCGGGACTCTTCGCTTCGCATCCCTCGCAGACGGTTTCGTTGCCGCGTCCCACCCAGGATATTCCGGCAAGCTGGCTGGTCTCCACCGTCGATCACGCGATGGCGACATTGCGCAGCGGGGCGTTGCATATCAACTGTCCGTTTGCCGAGCCGCTGTACGGCGAGCTGGACGATACCGGCCTTGACTGGCAGCAGTCGCTCGGCGACTGGTGGCAGAGCGAAAAACCGTGGCTGCGCGAGCAGACGCATCTGGAGAGCGCGAAACAGCGTGACTGGTTCTTCTGGCGACAAAAGCGCGGCGTGGTCATCGCCGGGCGCATGAGCGCCGCCGAAGGCAGGCTGGTCGCCGAATGGGCGCAAACCCTCGGCTGGCCGCTGATTGGCGACGTGCTTTCCCAGACCGGGCAACCGCTGCCGTGTGCCGACCTCTGGCTGGGTAATGCGAAAGCGGTTACTGAGCTTTCGCAGGCGCAGATTGTGGTCCAGATCGGCGCAAGCCTGACCGGAAAACGTCTGCTGCAGTGGCAGGCAACCTGTACGCCGGAAGAGTACTGGTTGGTGGACGCGCTGGAAGGGCGGCTTGACCCGGCGCATCATCGCGGTCGTCGTCTGGTCAGCAGTATCGACGCCTGGCTGATGCTTCATCCGGCTGAAAAGCGCAAGCCCTGGGCGGTAGCGATCCCGGAACTGTCGCGTCAGGCGTGGGAAATCACCAAAGCGCGCTGTGAGACATTCAGCGAGGCCGGGCTGGCGCACCGCATTCGCCAGCTCCTGCCTGAACAGGGGCAGCTGTTTGTCGGCAACAGCCTGGTTGTGCGGCTGATTGACGCCTTTTCGAAGCTGCCGGCGGGCTACCCGGTGTACAGTAATCGCGGTGCCAGCGGCATCGACGGGCTGATCTCCACGGCGGCGGGGGTGCAGCGCGCCAGCGCGAAATCGACGCTGGCGATCGTGGGCGATCTCTCCGCGCTCTACGATCTCAACGCGCTGGCGCTGCTGCGTCAGGCGTCCGCACCGTTTGTGCTGATCGTCGTGAACAACAACGGCGGGCAGATTTTCTCCCTGTTGCCAACGCCGCAGAGCGAGCGCGAACGCTTTTATCTGATGCCGCAGAATGTGCAGTTCGAACACGCCGCGGCGATGTTCAGCCTGAAATACCATCGCCCGGAAAGCTGGGAACAGCTGGATGCGGCGTTAAGCACCGCCTGGAAGCAGCCGGGCGCGACGCTGATTGAGCTGGTGGTGAATGATGCCGACGGCGCGCAGACCCTGCAAAGCCTGCTTGCACAGGTGAGCCAGCTGTGATCCTCTCAGGCGTGCAGCAGGCTGGAAAACCGGGTTATCCCTGGCTGGTCTTTTTGCACGGTTTTTCCGGCGACTGCCGCGAGTGGCAGGCCGTCGGGAAGGAACTGAACGAGTTTTCCCGGCTTTATCTTGACCTGCCGGGCCACGGTGAGTCCGGGGATATTGCCGTGACGGGGTTCGACGAGATGAGCACGTTGCTTACCCGAACCCTTCTTAGTTACAACATACTGAACTTCTGGCTGGTGGGGTACTCCCTCGGCGGCCGCATTGCGATGTTTCATGCCTGCCAGCAGCCGAAGGGGCTGCTGGGGGTGATTGTTGAAGGTGGACATCCGGGCCTGCAGGATGAAGATGAGCGTCACGCGCGGTGGGCATCCGACCGCCGCTGGGTGACACGTTTTCGCACTGAACCGCTGAATAACGTCTTTACCGACTGGTATCAACAGCCCGTGTTTGCCTCCCTCACCGATGCCCAGCGTAAAGCGCTTGTTACCCTGCGCAGCCAGAACAACGGCGCGACGCTGGCGATGATGCTTGAGGCGACGTCGCTGGCCGTGCAGCCCGATTTACGCGCCGCGCTTAGCGCACGCGATTTCTCTTTTGATTATCTCTACGGCGAACATGATGAGAAGTTTGCGGCCCTTGCCGCAGAGCTCAACGCCGTTCGCCATGTCATTCCCAACGCCGGACACAACGCCCACCGGGAAAATCCCGCTGCGGTCGCGGCGAGTCTGGCTCAGATACTGCGTCTTCGAATAAAGGACACTCTATGATCTATCCTGATGAACACATGCTTTACGCCCCGGTTGAATGGCAGGACTGCTCCGAGGGCTACACCGACATTCGTTACCACAAATCCGCTGACGGCATTGCCAAAATCACCATCAACCGTCCGCAGGTGCGTAACGCCTTCCGTCCGCTGACCGTCAAAGAGATGATTCAGGCCCTGGCCGATGCGCGCTACGACGACAATATCGGCGTGATTGTCCTGACCGGCGAAGGGGACAAAGCGTTCTGCTCCGGCGGCGATCAGAAAGTGCGCGGCGACTACGGCGGATACCAGGACGATGCGGGCACGCACCACCTTAACGTCCTCGATTTCCAGCGCCAGATCCGCACCTGTCCAAAACCGGTGGTGGCGATGGTGGCGGGCTACTCCATCGGCGGCGGTCACGTTCTGCACATGATGTGTGACCTGACCATTGCTGCAGAGAACGCCATCTTCGGCCAGACCGGCCCGAAAGTCGGCTCCTTCGACGGCGGCTGGGGGGCGTCCTACATGGCGCGCATCGTCGGGCAGAAAAAAGCCCGCGAAATCTGGTTCCTGTGCCGTCAGTACAACGCTCAGGAAGCGCTGGATATGGGCCTGGTGAATACCGTGGTGCCGATTGCCGATCTCGAAAAAGAGACCGTTCGCTGGTGCCGTGAAATGCTGCAAAACAGCCCAATGGCGCTGCGCTGCCTGAAAGCGGCGCTCAACGCCGACTGCGACGGTCAGGCGGGCCTGCAGGAGCTGGCGGGTAACGCCACCATGCTGTTCTACATGACCGAAGAGGGTCAGGAAGGACGCAACGCGTTTAACGAAAAACGCCAGCCGGACTTCAGCAAATACAAACGGAACCCGTAATGCGTCGCGCGCAGGTTTACCGCTGGCAGATACCGATGGACGCGGGCGTGGTGCTGCGTGAACGGCGGTTAAAAACCCGTGACGGCTTCTTCGTGCATCTGCAGCAGGGCGAGCGGGAAGGCTGGGGCGAAGTTTCGCCTCTGCCGGGCTTTAGCCTGGAGTCGCTGGATGACGCGCAGGCGGCGATGCTGGCGTGGACAGAACAGTGGAATGAGGGCGCTGCTCCGGCATTGCCGGACGTGCCTTCCGCCGCTTTTGGCATCAGCTGCGCACTGGCGGAGCTGGACGGAAGCCTGCCGGAAGAGGCTGACTACCGTGCGGCGCCGCTCTGCACGGGCGATCCTGACGAGCTGTTCGCGCTGCTCTCCGCCATGCCGGGCGAGAAGGTGGCTAAAATTAAAGTCGGTCTCTATGAAGCGGTGCGCGACGGCATGGTCGCCAACCTGCTGCTGGAGGCGATCCCCGACCTACACCTGCGTCTGGATGCCAACCGCGCGTGGACGCCGCTTAAGGCGCAGCAGTTCGCGAAGTACGTTAATCCGGCGTACCGTAGCCGCATTGCCTTCCTCGAAGAACCGTGCAAAACCCGCGATGACTCGCGCGCGTTTGCCCGCGAAACGGGGATTGCTATCGCCTGGGATGAAAGCCTGCGTGAGGACGATTTTGAATTTGTTGCCGAGCCTGGCGTCAGCGCGGTGGTGATTAAGCCGACGCTGACCGGTAGCCTGGCGAAAGTGCGCGAGCAGGTCGCGGCGGCGCACGCGCTGGGGCTGACGGCGGTGATCAGCTCGTCGATTGAGTCCAGCCTGGGGCTGACCCAGCTGGCGCGCATTGCCGCCTGGTTAACGCCGGACACGGTTCCCGGCCTCGACACGCTGAACCTGATGCAGGCGCAGCTTCTTCGTACGTGGCCGGGCAGCGCGCTGCCGTGTCTCGACGCAGAGGCGCTGGAGCCGCTGCGATGAGTTTTACCCACTGGCCCTGGCAGTACTGGGGGGCGCGATTCCCCGAAAAACCGGCCCTGAGGTTGAACGACGAGGTGCTTAGCTGGCACCAGCTTTGCGCGCGCGTCGACCGCCTTGCGGCAGGGTTTCATCAGCAGGGTGTGGCGGAGGGCGACGGCGTACTGCTGCTGGCCTATAACCACCCGCAAACGCTGCTGGCATGGCTGGCGCTGCTGCAGTGCGGCGCACGTATTCTTCCCGTTAATCCGCAGCTGCCGCGTCCGCTGCTGGACGTATTGCTCCCGCAGATGACGCTGCGCTTTGCGCTGGTGCTGGATGGCCGCTACGACGGCCTTGCTGCGTTGAGCCTGCGCGAGCCAGAGGAGGCGTATGGCGTTGCGTGGCAGCCGGCGCGGCTGGCCTCCATGACGCTCACCTCCGGCTCCACCGGGCTGCCGAAGGCGGCGGTGCATACCTGCGCCGCCCATCTTGCCAGCGCCCGCGGTGTGCTGTCGCTGATGCCCTACGGGGATAACGACGACTGGCTGCTTTCGCTGCCGCTGTTTCACGTTTCCGGTCAGGGGATTTTATGGCGCTGGCTTCAGGCCGGTGCGCGCTTAACCGTGCGTGAGAAACAGCCGCTGGAGCAGGCGTTGCAGGGCTGCACCCACGCCTCGCTGGTGCCGACCCAGCTCTGGCGTCTTCTGAATAACGAAAGTCACATCGCACTGAAAGCGGTGCTGCTTGGCGGGGCGGCCATTCCGGTGGAGTTGACGCAAAAGGCGACAGAAAAGGGGATTCGCACCTTCTGCGGCTACGGCCTGACCGAGTTTGCTTCTACCGTCTGCGCGAAAGAAGCGGACGGCGAGCCGGACGTGGGGCACGCCCTGCCGGGCAGAGAGGTGCAGGTCGTTAACGGTGAGGTCTGGATCAAAGCGCAAAGCATGGCTTCCGGCTACTGGCGGGACGGCGTGCTGATACCGCTGACCAACGCGCAGGGCTGGTTTGCCACCCGCGATCGCGGGGAATGGCAAGGCGATCGTCTGACGATTTTAGGCCGTATGGATAATCTCTTTTTCAGTGGAGGAGAGGGGATCCAGCCGGAATCGCTGGAGCGCGTTATCGCCTCGCATCCACAGATTAACCAGGTCTTTATCGTTCCGCTGGACGACGCCGAGTTTGGACAACGCCCGGTGGCGGTGGTGGAGTGTGAGCCGGGAACGGATATCGCCCGTTTCCCGGACTGGGTGCAGGGCAAGCTGGCGCGCTTTGAGCAACCTGTTCACTGGCTGGTGCTACCGGCTGAGCTAAAAAATGGCGGGATTAAGATCTCCCGCCAGGCGTTAAAACAGTGGGTGAATGCCCAGCTGTCAGCGTAGTTAACCGATATCCGGCTCCGGTTTGCGCTGGCGGCGACGCAGCAGGCGCAACACCGGCGGCACCACAATCACCATGACTGCCAGCGCTAACAGAACCTTCGCAACGCTGCTGTCCCACAGTATCGACATATTGCCGTTGCTGATGGACAGGGCGCGGCGCAGGTTCTGCTCCAGCATCTCACCCAGCACAAAGCCGAGAATCAGCGGCGACATCGGGAAGTGCATTTTTCGCAAGATATAGCCGAACACGCCCAGGGCCACCATCAGCACCAGGTCAAACGTGGTGCTGTGTACCGCGTACACCCCCACCGCAGAGACGGCGGCAATAGCGGGTACCAGGAACCACAGCGGTATGGTCAGCATGCGGGTGAACAGCCCAATCAGCGGGATATTCATCACCAGCAGCATGACGTTGGCGATCAGCAGCGCGGCAATCAGCCCCCAGACAATATCAGGCTGCTCGGTGAACATCGCCGGGCCGGGCGTGATGTTATAGAGCGTCAGTGCACCCATCATTACCGCCGTGGTGCCGGAACCCGGCACGCCCAGGGTCAGCATCGGGATAAACGATCCGCAGGCCGAAGCGTTATTGGCCGCCTCAGGTGCGGCGACGCCGCGAATATCGCCTTTACCAAAGCTGTCGCTGTTGCCGCTAAGCTTTTTCTCGGTCATGTAGGTGATGGCGCTGGCGATGGTCGCACCGGCGCCCGGCAGAATACCGACGAAGAAGCCAATTACCGACGAGCGCAGCGTGGCGCCGATGCACTGCGCCCCCTCTTTGGCGCTAAAGAGCATCCGGCCGGTTTTGCGCACCAGCGTCTGCCCGCTGCTGGTATGCTCCAGCATCAGTAAGATCTCAGAGACAGAGAACAGGCCGATCACGACGACAATGAACTGCACGCCGTCGGACAGGTGAACGCTGTCGAAGGTAAAGCGATAGACCCCGGTGTTGGCATCCACGCCGACGGTGGCTAACCCTAAGCCAATTAGCGCGGACAAAAACGACTTCAGCGGGTTTTGCGCCATCATGCTGCCGAGGCAGGCAATGGCGAACACCATCAGAGCAAAATATTCTGCCGGGCCAAACGCCAGCGACCACTGGGCCAGCGCAGGTGCAAACAGAATGATGCCGCCAATGGCAATCAGCGAGCCAAAGAATGAACTGACCGCAGAGATGGAGAGCGCCACGCCGCCGCGTCCCTGCCGGGCCATGGGATAGCCGTCCAGGGCGGTCATGATCGCCGCCGCATCCCCCGGTACGTTAAGCAGGATCGACGAGATGCGCCCGCCATATTCACAGCCGATGTAGACCGTGGCCAGCAGGATCAGCGCCGATTCCGCAGGCAGATGCAGGGCAAACGCCAGCGGGAGTAATATCGCCACGCCGTTGATCGGTCCCAGGCCCGGCAGCAGGCCGACAATCGTGCCCACGAAACAGCCGATCAGGGCGATCACCAGGTTTTCCGGGGTCATCGCCACGGCGAACCCCTGCGAGAGGTAAATCCAGGTATCCATAGCGTGCTCCGTTAATTAAGCCAGGCGCCGAGCGGTAACGTCACGTCCAGCAGGCGGTCAAAGGCGTACCACAGTAAAATCCCCATCACCACGCCTGAGATCCCCGCAGCGGGGAGGGTGGCGTTAAACAGCATGCCGATGACCATCGTCAGAATGGCGGTCGCCACCGGGAAGCCGAGCCATTCAAAGCCCCAGGCATACATCAGCAGGACAATCACCATCACCAGCAGACGCTGCAGAATGCGACGCGGCGGCCACTCGACGGTGTCCGGGTGGCGAAGCAGCAGCGCCACCGAGCAGAGCAGCATCAGGCCGACGATGCCCATCGGGAAGGGGCGTGGCCCCACGGGTTCATAGCTGTATTCGCTGTGGATCTGCCAGGCGACAAACATCCCGCCAATGCAGAGCAGCAGCCATATCCCGGCAAAAATACGATCGCTCATAGCGCCTCCGGTTATTTCGCCAGGCCAAAGGCTTTCGCCTGTTCGCGGTAGTCATTCACCTGTTTCTTGACGTACTCATCCAACGGCTTACCGGTCAGGTTGAACTCAAACAGCCCGCGCAAATCGCGCTGTTTCTTAAACTCCTCGGTTTGCTGGAGCTTGTTGAACGCGTCGACCCACCACTGGTACTCGGCATCGGTGACTTTTGGCCCGACGAAGAACCCACGGATGATCGGCCAGACCAGGTCATAGCCCTGCTCTTTGGCGGTTGGAACGTTCGCCAGCTGGCCCGGCAGACGGTTTTCCGAGAAGACCGCCAGCACGCGGATTTTATCCCCGCTCAGGTACGGCACCATCTCGCTGAGATCGCCGGAAACGGCCTGAACGTGGTTGCCCATCAGCGCGGTGACCGGTTCGCCGCCGCCTTCAAAGGCCACGTAGCGCATCTTGTGCGGGTCAACTTTCGCCTGCTGGGCGAGAAGGGCCGCTTTCATCCAGTCCTGGCTGCCGATAGACGCCCCCGCGCCGATCACCACGCTGTTCGGATCTTTTTCCATGGCGGTGAGCAGGTCTTTCAGGGATTTCCACGGGGAATCGGCACGCACGGCAATCATCCCGTAGTCGGTGCCGACGGTCGCCAGCCAGCGCACGTCGTCCACGCCGTAGCGGCCAAACTTGCCCTGCGACAGGTTCAGCAGCGAGCCGCCGGAGAAGGCCACCACCGTACCCGCTTCCGCTGGACGTTGGGCGACGATGGCGTTATAAGCCACCGCGCCCACGCCGCCCGGCATGTAGGTGACGCGCATCGGTTTCTCAATGGCCTTTGTCTCCAGCAGGCTGACCTGAATGAGTTTACAGGTGAGATCGAAACCGCCGCCCGGCTTGGCCGGGGCGATACATTCGGTACGGGACGGAGCGTCCTGGGCCTGAACGACAGAGGTACTCAACAGCAATACGCTTGCAGCAAGGGTAGAAAGTAATTGTTTTTTCATCGTTTATCCTCACGCCGGGGGGACGGGTATGGGTCTTTTTTCTGATTATGTGAACCACCTTGTAGCGGTTCCGTTGCGTGATTGTTAAAACAATAACCTTTCATTTCCCTTTCAACGGGACACTAACTTTACAGGATGTGACATGCGTCTCTTACTGGCAGAAGATAATCGTGAGCTGGCTCACTGGCTGGAGAAAGCGCTGGTGCAGGAAGGCTTTGCCGTGGACTGCGTCTCCGACGGACGTGCCGCCGACCATCTGCTGCAGGGTGAAAACTACGCGGTCGCTATTCTGGACATCGGCATGCCCGGTTTTGACGGCCTGGAAGTGGTCCATCGCCTCCGAAAACGGGGGCAGACGCTGCCGGTGCTGTTTCTTACCGCCCGCAGCAACGTGGCGGACCGGGTAAAGGGCCTGAACGCCGGAGCGGACGACTATCTGCCAAAGCCGTTTGAGCTGGAGGAGCTTGATGCACGTCTGCGCGCCCTGTTGCGCCGAAGCGAGGGGCGGACGCAGGAGCGCCAGCGTCTTGGTGAGCTGGAGTATGACGACGAGGGCTTTTTCCTGCTGCGCGACGAGCCGCTTTCCCTGACGCCGCGCGAGCTCTCCCTGCTGAAAGTGCTGATGCACCGCCGAACCCGTCCGGTTTCGCGTCAGCAGCTTTTCGACCAGGTGTTCAGCCTGAACGATGACGTCAGCCCTGAAAGTATCGATCTCTATATTCATCGCCTGCGTAAGAAACTGACCGGCAGCGGCGTGCGGATCACCACCCTGCGGGGACTGGGCTATGTGCTGGAGTGCGGCGATGAGGTGGGTTAAGCCGCAGTCGCTCTACCTGCAACTGCTGCTTTTCCTTGGCCTGCCGCTGCTGTTGCTGTGGGGGCTGTCAGCTTTTAACAGCTACGTCAGCGCGCTGCAGGCGGCCACACAGGCTTACGACCGCACGCTGTTATCCTCTGCCCGCACCATCTCCGAGCGGCTGGAGGTGCGCAACGGCAGGCTGGCGGTGGACGTGCCATGGGTAGTGCTCGACAGCTTTGAGCTCAATATGAACGACCGGCTCTACTATAAGGTGGTCGACCCCGAGGGGCGAGTGATCTCCGGCTATGACGATCTGCCGAAGATGCCGCCAGCGACGTCGCGCACCACGCTCTATCCGGCGCTGGCGTGGTTTTACCACACCGAATATCGCGGCCAGGCGATTCGGGTAGCGCGCCTGCTGCAGCCGGTTAATGAAGCCAATATTTTTGGCATGGCGGAGATTTACGTCGCGGAGACGCTCCAGTCTCGCCGCTATCTCGCCAGCCAGCTGCTCTTTTCTTCCTGGGTCTCGCAGGGGCTGCTGGTGCTGCTGACGCTGGTGCTGACCGCGTGGCTGCTGCGCCGCGTGCTGCGCCCGATGCGCCAGCTTTCATCACTGATGGTGAGGCGCGAGCCGGGCCTCCTCGCACCGCTGCCGGAGCTGCTGCCCTGGTCGGAGACCCGGCTGCTGATTGTCGCCTTTAACCGCTATATTGACCGGCTGCGCGGCGTGCTGTCGCGTCAGGAACGCTTTAACGCGGATGCGTCGCACCAGCTCAAAACCCCGCTGGCGGTGCTTAAAACCCAGGTTTCCGTCGCCCTCGCTCGTCAGGATCCCGCCCTGTGGCAGGAGAGCCTGCGGGCAATGAATGCGACCCTGGACGACACTATCGTGCTCACCGAACGGCTGTTGCAGCTTTCGGCAGTGAAGGGCAAAGAGCAGGGGGATCGTCAGTTTGCGCCCGTGGATCTGGTTCAGGTGGTGCAGAACTGCTGCTTCTCCCGGCTGGCGCAGGCGCGGAGCAAAGCAATCGATCTGGGGTATGACGGTGTACAGCAGCCAGTCATGATCGAAGGCGATGATGTGCTGCTGGGCGAGCTGTGTGCCAACCTGCTGGAAAACGCGATTAAATATACGCCTGCGGGCGGGACCGTGACCGTTTTCCTGCGCGTGGACGGCGGTGCCGTTGAGCTGAGCGTTGAAGACAGCGGCCCCGGTATTGAAGAAGATCAGATCCATCAGGCGATGCAGCCTTTCCACCGTCTGGACAACGTCGGGGAAGCCGCCGGTTCCGGGATTGGGCTGGCACTGGCGGGGGACATCGCCCGGCTGCACCGCAGCCATTTGCAGCTGACCCGCAGCGAAACGCTGGGTGGCCTGTGCGTCAAAATGCGCTTTCTGCTGCTTACGTAAAAAAGCCGCAGGTTTCAAATCGTTACAATCTTCCTGTCCGCCGCACGCAGAGTGCTTGATCCCCCGGAGACTCAGGTTAAAATCTCGCGGTTTTGGGGACTTCTCTATAATTATGCGGGATCGCGACAATGAAAAAAGTGGCATTAATGGGCCTCGGCCTGATGGTTGTATCTGCGGCGGCTAACGCCATTAGCATTAATGGTTCTGCGGGTCAGGACTATACCCACCTCGGTTTTGGCCTGGGCACGGAGACCTCCGGCCTGGCGATGACCGGCGGCTGGACGCACAATGATGACGACGGCGACGCGGCAAGCCTCGGCCTCGGTCTCAACCTTCCTCTGGGTCCGTTCCTGGCGACCGTCGGTGGTAAAGGCATCTATACTAACCCGAACGACGGTGATGAAGGTTACGCGGCGGCAGTAGGTGGCGGCCTGCAGTGGAAAATTGGCGACAGCTTCGGCCTGTTCGGCGAGTACTACTACTCGCCTGATTCCCTCTCCAGCGGTATCGACAGCTATGAAGAGGCCAACGCCGGCGCGCGCTGGACCATCATGCGTCCGATTACCATTGAAGCGGGTTATCGTTACCTGAACCTGGCCGGTAAAGACGGCAACCGCGATAACGCGCTGGCTGACGGCCCGTACGTGGGCGTGAGCGCAGGCTTCTAAACGTTCCGGCGCGGCGTTCCGTCGCGCCAGTTTCTCTCATCTCCACCCCGCGTTTGCGCTATAGTGTTTTGACCAAATAAGCGGGAGAACACAATGATTAACGTGGAGATGTTATCCACCGGCGACGAAGTGCTGCACGGACAAATTATTGATACCAATGCAGCCTGGCTTGCCGATCTTTTCTTTGAGCAAGGATTACCGTTAACGCGCCGTAATACGGTTGGCGACAATCTTGAGTCACTGGTCAGCATCCTGCGCGAGCGTAGTGAACACTGCGACGTGCTGATCGTGAATGGCGGGCTCGGCCCCACCAGTGACGATCTCAGCGCGCTGGCCGCCGCGACCGCAAAAGGCGAAGGGCTGGTGCTGCACGAGGCGTGGCTTTCGCAGATGGAGCGCTTTTTCTCCGAACGTGGCCGCGTTATGGCCCCCAGCAACCGCAAACAGGCTGAGATCCCCGCCAGCGCTGAACTGGTCGATAACCCGGTCGGTACCGCCTGCGGGTTTGCCATGCAGCTGAACCGCTGCCTGATGTTCTTCACCCCGGGCGTACCCTCCGAATTTAAGGTGATGGTCGAGCAGCAGATCCTGCCGCGCCTTCGTCAGTGTTTTACTCTGCCTGAACCCCCGCTTTGCCTGCGTCTGACCACCTTTGGCCGCTCGGAAAGCGATCTGGCCCAGAGCCTTGACCACCTTGCGCTGCCGCCGGGTGTGTCCATGGGCTATCGCTCCTCTATGCCGATCATTGAGCTCAAATTAACAGGACCGGCTACGCAAAAAGAGGCGATGCTGGCTTTGTGGCCTGAGGTGCAGCGCGTGGCGGGCGAAAGCCTGATCTTTGAAGGGACGGAAGGACTACCCGCGCAGATTGCAACGCATCTGCAGGCTCGCCAGCTTAGCGTGACCTTAAGCGAGCAGTTCACCGGTGGCCTGCTGGCGCTGCAGTTGTCGCGCGTCAACGCGCCGCTGCTTGCCAGTGAGGTGGTGCCGTTCCAGCAGGAGACGCTGGCGCAGACCGCACGCTGGGCTTCCGAGAGAAGGGTGAAACACTTTGCCGGTCTGGCGCTGTTTGTCGGCGGGCTGGATGAGGAACATCTTAATTTTGCTCTGGCAACGCCGGAGGGCACGCATGCGCTGCGGGTGAAAATGAGCATCACGCGACACAGCCTGGCGGTACGTCAGGAGGTGTGCGCAATGATGGCGCTGAACATGCTACGCCGCTGGCTGAACGGTAAAGAGGTTGCCAGCGAGCACGGCTGGATTAACGTCGTGGACTCGCTGTTCATTGAATGATGCGTTTGCCGGGGTCTCTCGCCCCGGCAATGTTCACGCCAGCGCTTTCGCCAGCAGGCTGATCGGATGTTCGCAGCGCTTGCTGGTGGACATCTCAATCTGCCATTTACAGGTTTCGCAGTCCGTTACCACGATATCCGCGCCGCTCTCTTCAATCTGGCGGAACAGCGGGGCGCCAATCGCCTGCGAGGTATCGTAGTTTTCACGCTTAAAGCCGTAGGTGCCCGCAATCCCGCAGCAGCGTGAATCCAGGACCGTCAGCTCCAGCCCCGGAATTAACCGCAGCAGCTCCAGCGTATAGAGCGACCAGCCCATTTTCTCCATATGACACGGGGTGTGATACACCACTTTCAGCGGCAATGTCCCCAGCGGCAATGTCTGACCGCTGTCCAGCTTACGCCACAGAAAGCGTGTCGCCAGCTCAATGTGCTCGCGCAGGCCGGTGTTATCCACGTCCAGCAGATGCGGATACTCATCGCGCAGGGTGAAGGTGCAGGTGGACGATGTCGCCAGTACCGGGATACCTTTGTCGACAATCGCTTCGCGCAGTGACGTGACGTTGCTTTTAGCCTGCTTGCGCGCTTTATCGGTAAACCCGTTGGCAATCAGCGGCACGCCGCAGCACTTCTCTTTGCTGAGCAACTGAACGCCCGTTCCCATGGCGTTCAGCACCTTCAACAGGTCTTTGCCCAGCTGCGGATGGTTGTAATTCACGTAGCAGCCGTGGAAAAAGGCCACCTGATCGGCGTACTGCGCCTGTTGCGCCGCGACGGATTTGTACCAGCGGCGGAAGGTGCCATGGGAATATTTCGGCAGGCTACGGTGATGGTCTATCTTCAGCGTCGCATCCAGCAACTGACGCACCGGTTTGAGAGAGGTCGCGGCATTCACGATGGGGGCAAACGGCGTTGAGACGCTACCCATCAGATCGGTATGGCTCAGGATCGCATCGCGCAGTGACGGCTTTTGCGTGCTGTAGCGCGCCCGGGCGCGCTGGATGATGTCGCCGATTTTCACATCCGAGGGGCAGGCGACCTCGCAGCGTTTGCAGTTAATGCAGTATTTCAGCGCCTCGTCGTACAGCTTGCCGTCCTTCAGACGCAGTCGCTCGCCGTCCGGCCCGGCCTGCTTTGGCCCGGGGTAGCGCGGGTTCACGCCGCTGACCGGGCAGACGGTGGTACAGACCGTGCATTTAATGCAGCTTTCAAAACGGGTGTCGTTCATTATTCAGCCTCCGTGCGCTGGCAAATCTGCTCTGCCACATACAGCGCCGTGACGGCGCAAACCCCACCGCCGCATCCCTGGGCAATCGGATCGTAACCGCCCAGCACCGAGCCTATGGCAAAAAGATTACCGACGGGTTTACCGGAAAGTTGCGGGTGTAGCTGGTGATCGACAATTACGCCAAACTGCTGCCAGGGCTGCGGCGTGAAGAAATCACTCTGATACCAGTCCGCGCGGGAGGCGCTCTGCCGCACATCCAGCCCCATAATGGCTTCCCGAACGCCTTCCCGGCTGCTCAGCAGCCCGTTGCTGAAGAAGCTCCCGCTTGCCAGCACCGTATAGCGGGCACGAAGCGGAATATCATCATGGTTACGCGTCCAGATTTCGCTCACCGCGCCGTCGGTCAGGGTGATTTTTTTCACCTCATCACCCGCCAGCCACACGCCGCCCTGCGCCACAAACTGACGCTGGAGCTGGGTATGCAGGCGAATGCCGGGTACGGAAGGGGGCAGCGTGGGCAGCAGGCCGAGCGAGCAGGGCAGGCGATCGGAAAGCCAGCGCCAGAGCCGGTTGTCATTTAAACCAAAGCAGGCGGGCATCAGCAGGGCATCACAGGTTTCGCCGAGCGGCCTGAGCGCGTCATACAGCAGTGGCCATTTGTCCTCATTATCCAGAAAACGGGCGATATTCACCGCGCGAAACTCGCTCGGGTTATCGCGCAGGACATCCAGCTCGGGCAGATCTATTTCCGCCGTGTCGGCGTTAACCCCCTGGCGACAGAGCGATGCCGCCGCGAGATGGGGCTGAAAATCCAGAAAGCCGCTGATGCCCACCACCCGCACGCGCGCGGCAGTTAAGGGGGCAACGGGAACCTCCTCCGGGCTGAGCCACGCGGAGCGCAGGGTGCCGAGCGGCGTGACGCGCTGGTGATTGAGCCTGGCGCTTCCCTTCAGATGTGCGCCGCAGTCCGCCAGCAGCGCTTCGGTTTCCAGCGCAAAGCGATCAATATGCTGCGCGCCAATCAGGTGATAGGGGTGCTCCGGCGGCAGCGTATCGCGGTACGCTTCGTCCACCAGATCCAGCGAGCCCGACGAGAAATGCAGGGCGCTCTGGCCGCGGGTTATAATGGCGCAGCGCAGTCCCTGCTTCGTGAGTTTGATGCCGCAGAGCAAGCCTGCCAGCCCGCCGCCGACGATGACGGTATCAAATTTCATCGTGTTGCTCCTTCTCCAGACCGCAAAGCCCCTGATAGACCCAGCGGGTAAATTCGCTTTCGCGCAGGGCATCTCCCCAGGCGACAGGCTGAATGCCTTTCCAGCGCTCGTTTAAAAACGCGCTGAGCTGCTCGAGCGACTGCGTGGCGGTGGTGGTATGAAAACGTTGCAGCAGCCCGGCGGCACGACAGGCGCACAGCTCGCCCTGACAGGTCCCCATTCCGACGCGAGTGCGGCGGCGGAGATCCAGCAGGCTGTTGACCGTCAGGTTCTCTACCGCGTACTGCACTTCGCCTGCGGTAACGGCTTCGCACTCGCAGACCAGGCTGCGGCTCAGTCGTCCTTCACCGAGCCACTGCGGCGTTCTGTCGCCGTGGCGGTAAATCGCGGACCCGCGCAGCGGCGCGGGCAGGGAGATGATTTTCTGCAGCGTTTTCTCGTTAGACTGGCGCGATCCCGGCAGCGGTTGTTCTGCGGTGACGCACGGTTCGGTATTCCCCAGCTTGCGGCAGACGGCATCGGTCGCCCACTCGGCCATCAGGCGGTAGGTCATCAGCTTGCCGCCGGTGATGGTGATAAATCCGTCCATGCCGTCGCGCCCGGCGTGATCGAGCAGCACGATGCCCCGGCTGACGTTACGTCCGCTCGGATCGTTATCGCTAGCGACAAGGGGACGCACGCCTGCGTAGGCGCGCAGGATACGCGTCTGCGCCATTACCGGGGCCAGTTTTTCCCCTTCGCGCAGCAGAATGTCGACCTCTTCGGCGGTCACGCGGTTGTAGTCAATCTCGCTGTAGTCCACGTGGGTTGAGGTGGTACCGATTAACGAAATGGTATCGCCAGGGACCAGAATATCGGCGTCAGACGGCTTGCGGCAGCGGTTGATGACGTGGTTATTGATGCGGTGGTCGAGGATCAGCAGCGAGCCTTTTGCCGGGAACATGCGCACCGACAGGTCGGCGTACTCCGCAATACGCTGCCCCCAGATCCCCGCCGCGTTGACCACCACGGCGGCATACAGCTCGCTGTGTTCGTTATATTGCGTATCAACAATCCGCACGCCGCAGACGCGATGACCTTCGCGGATAAGCCCGGTCACTTCATGTCCGGTCAGAATGCGCGCCCCATGTTCGCGGGCGTCGAGCATATTGGCGGCCGTCAGACGGAACGGGTCGACGGTGCCGTCGGGCACTTTCACCGCGCCGATAAGCGCCGGGTTCACCGACGGCTCCAGCCGCCGGGCCAGCGCCGGATCCATGGCCTCAGCCTGAATGCCCGCTGCTGTGCAGGCGGTAATAAAGGTGTTCTGAAAGGCGAGGTCATCTTCAGGAAGGGTAATAAAGAGGCCGTCGGTCGGCTCTATGCAGTGCCGGGCGATACGCTTGAGGATCTGGTTTTCAGCAATGCATTCGCGCGCGGATTCACCGTCTGTAACTGCATACCGCGCGCCGCTGTGCAGCAGGCCGTGGTTACGCCCGGTTGCGCCCGTGGCGATATCGTGGCGCTCCAGCAGCGTGACGCTTAAGCCGCGAAGGGCGCAGTCGCGCGCGATGCCGGCGCCAGTTGCGCCACCGCCAATGATTATCACATCGCTGTAGCGAGGATCGTGAATGGTCATTGTTTACCCTCTATGTTCGTTTTTTTATCATTTAGCCATATCAATAGTGTGGTTTGTTTGATTTCGAACATAAACGCGCGAAATTCGAAAGTGAAACGTGATTTCATGCGCTTTTTTGCGCATTCTGTCATATTTCTGTAACAATCTGTGCGTTGATTCACAGTAACAATCACCGTGATTTCTTAACATCCCCGCCTCTGGAATTCAGGTGCGAGCCACCTGCCCATTTAATTCAAGGCCACGGAGGCTGTAATGCTCAGTATCTTCAAACCTGCGCCGCATCGGGCGCGTCTGCCAGAGGCAGAAATTGATCCGCTATACCGTCGTCTGCGTTGGCAAATTTTCCTGGGGATCTTCTTCGGGTACGCGGCGTACTATCTTGTGCGTAAAAACTTTGCGCTCGCCATGCCGTATCTGGTGGAGCAGGGCTTCTCCCGCGGCGATCTGGGCTTCGCGCTGTCGGGGATCTCTATCGCCTACGGTTTTTCGAAATTCATCATGGGTTCGGTGTCGGATCGCTCGAATCCGCGCGTGTTCCTGCCCGCTGGTCTGATCCTGGCGGCAGCGGTGATGCTGTTCATGGGCTTTGTGCCGTGGGCGACGTCCAGTATTGCGATTATGTTCGTGCTGCTGTTCCTCTGCGGCTGGTTCCAGGGGATGGGGTGGCCGCCGTGCGGACGTACCATGGTGCACTGGTGGTCGCAGAAAGAGCGCGGCGGCATTGTATCTGTGTGGAACTGCGCGCATAACGTCGGGGGCGGGCTTCCACCTCTGCTGTTCCTGCTGGGGATGGCCTGGTTCAACGACTGGCACGCGGCGCTCTACATGCCTGCCTTCGGCGCCATTCTGGTGGCGATTATTGCCTTCGCCCTGATGCGCGACACGCCGCAGTCCTGCGGGCTGCCGCCGATCGAAGAGTACAAGAACGACTATCCGGACGATTACAGCGAGAAGCACGAAGAAGAGCTGACCGCGAAACAGATCTTCATGAAGTACGTGCTGCCGAACAAGCTGCTGTGGTACATCGCGGTGGCGAACGTGTTCGTTTACCTGCTGCGCTACGGCATCCTCGACTGGTCCCCGACCTACCTGAAAGAGGTGAAGCACTTCGCGCTGGATAAATCCTCCTGGGCCTACTTCCTGTATGAATACGCCGGGATCCCGGGCACGCTGATTTGCGGCTGGATGTCGGACAAAGTGTTTAAAGGCAACCGCGGCGCGACGGGCGTGTTCTTTATGACCCTGGTGACCATTGCCACCGTCGTTTACTGGCTCAACCCGCCGGGCAACCCGTCCGTAGACATGGCTTGTATGATCGTTATCGGCTTCCTGATTTACGGCCCGGTGATGCTGATCGGTCTGCACGCGCTGGAGCTGGCGCCGAAGAAAGCGGCAGGCACGGCGGCAGGCTTTACCGGTCTGTTCGGCTACCTGGGTGGTTCGGTCGCGGCGAGCGCTATCGTGGGCTACACCGTTGACTTCTTCGGCTGGGACGGCGGCTTTATGGTGATGATTGGCGGCAGCGTGCTGGCGGTTCTGCTGCTGGTTGTTGTGATGATCGGCGAGAAACGTCACCACGCGGAAGTGCTGGCGCGTCGTCAATAAGGAGCATTGCGATGAAATTAACCCAATTAGCAACAGGTCTGCTGCTGGCAGGCCTGATGACAGGCTCCGCCCTGGCTGCGGATAAAATCGTTATCGCCCACCGCGGTGCCAGTGGCTACCTGCCGGAGCATACGCTGCCGGCGAAAGCGATGGCCTATGCGCAGGGCGCGGATTATCTGGAGCAGGATCTGGTGATGACAAAGGACGGCCAGCTGGTCGTCCTGCATGACCACTATCTTGACCGCGTGACGGACGTGGCGGAGCGTTTCCCGGACCGCGCGCGCAAAGATGGTCGTTACTACGCCATCGACTTTACCCTGGATGAAATCCGCTCTCTGAAATTTACCGAGGGCTTCGAGATTGAAAACGGCAAGAAGGTGCAGGTCTATCCGGGACGCTTCCCGATGGGCAAATCTGACTTCCGCATTCATACCTTCCAGGAAGAGATTGAGTTTGTTCAGGGGCTGAACCATTCCACCGGGAAAAACATCGGTATCTACCCGGAAATTAAAGCGCCGTGGTTCCACCATCAGGAAGGGAAGGATATTGCCGCGAAGACGCTGGAGGTGCTGAAACAGTACGGCTACACCAGCAAGAAAGACAAAGTTTACCTGCAGTGTTTTGATGCCGCCGAGCTGAAGCGCATTAAAACCGAGCTGGAGCCGAAGATGGGGATGGATCTCAATCTGGTACAGCTGATTGCCTATACCGACTGGAACGAAACCCAGGAGAAGCAGCCGGACGGGAAGTGGGTGAATTACAACTACGACTGGATGTTCAAGCCGGGCGCGATGAAGCAGATTGCGCAGTACGCCGACGGCATCGGGCCGGATTACCACATGCTGGTGGCGGAAGGCTCATCGCCGGGCCACGTGAAGCTGACGGCGATGGTGAAAGAGGCGCATGCGAGCAAGATGCAGGTGCATCCTTACACGGTGCGTGCAGACCAGCTGCCGCCGTATGCCACGGACGTGAATCAGCTTTACGAGGTGTTGTATAAGCAGGCGGATGTGGACGGGCTGTTTACGGATTTCCCGGATAAAGCAGTGACGTTCTTAAAATAGAAAAAGGGCCGTAAGGCCCTTTTTTTACATCTCGATCTCAATATCGCCTTTTGCCCGGCAGCAGCAGGGCAAAATTTCCCCTTCACTGATAAAGGCCAGCGGTTCGGTCAGCCAGTCCACCTGGCCTGCGACCAGACGGCAGCGGCAGGAGCCGCAATAGCCTTCACGACACTGGTACTCTACCTCAACCTGATGCGCCTCAAGCGCCACCAGCAGGGAAGGGTGCTCTTCCTGGCACAGCACTTCGGTGCCAGAAAGACTCAGCGTTACGCGCGTCATCAGAGCTGGAAGTCGCTCAGGTCGTCGGTGTTGACTTCAGAATCAATCTGACCGACCAGATAAGAGCTCACTTCCACTTCCTGCGGCGCAACCTGCACGTTATCGGACACCAGCCAGGTGTTGATCCACGGTATCGGGTTAGAGCGCGTCTGGAACGGCAGGTCCAGACCGACCGCCTGCATGCGGATGTTGGTGATGTACTCAACGTACTGGCACAGGATATCTTTGTTCAGGCCAATCATGGAGCCGTCGCGGAACAGGTAGTCTGCCCACTCTTTCTCCTGCTGGGCCGCCAGCACGAACAGGTCATAGCACTCCTGCTTGCACTCTTCGGCGATTTCCGCCATTTCCGGGTCGTCCGTACCGCTGCGCAGCAGGTTCAGCATGTGCTGGGTGCCGGTCAGGTGCAGGGCTTCGTCACGGGCGATCAGGCGAATGATTTTGGCGTTGCCTTCCATCAGCTTGCGCTCGGCAAAGGCGAAGGAGCAGGCGAAGCTCACGTAGAAGCGGATCGCTTCCA
The DNA here is from genome assembly GCF_053709515.1 of Enterobacter sp. UPMP701. Lineage (NCBI taxonomy): Bacteria > Pseudomonadati > Pseudomonadota > Gammaproteobacteria > Enterobacterales > Enterobacteriaceae > Enterobacter > Enterobacter sp. UPMP701. The sequence goes on from NZ_JBSKJN010000003.1 coordinate 24,695, forward strand.
GCGCGTTGACGCTCATCAGGCACAGATACAGCTGTTTTTTCAGCGCGCGCAGGTTCACGGTGACGGTTTTGCCGTTCACGTTGTGCGTGCCTTCGCCCAGCAGATGCCAGTAGCTGGTCATCTCGATCAGCTCGTCGTAGTAGTGTGCAATGCCTTCTGCGCGCTTCTGGATCTGCTCGTTGGTGACGATATCGTCAAACACCACCGCCGGATCGTTCACGATGTTACGGATGATGTGGGTATAAGAGCGTGAGTGGATCGTTTCGGAGAACGCCCAGGTTTCCACCCAGGTTTCCAGCTCAGGAATGGAGATCAGCGGCAGCAGCGCCACGTTCGGGCTACGGCCCTGAATGGAGTCCAGCAGCGTCTGGTACTTCAGATTGCTTATGAAGATATGTTTTTCGTGTTCCGGCAGCGACTGGTAATCAATACGGTCGCGGGAGACGTCCACTTCTTCCGGACGCCAGAAGAAGGAGAGTTGCTTTTCAATCAGCTTTTCGAAGATGTCATATTTTTGCTGATCGTAGCGTGCCACGTTGACCGGCTGGCCGAAGAACATCGGCTCTTTGAGCTGGTCGTTTTTCGTCTGTGAAAAGGTGGTATATGCCATGAGTGTGTCCTGTCTTACGAAATAAAGGCGGGGATATCCCCGCCCTTCATTAGATCTTACATGCGCCGCTTTCGCAGCCATCGTCCTGAATTGACGGTACCAGGTCGTCCTGCGCGTCTTCCGCACCATCACGGGTGTTGTGATAGTACAGCGTTTTCACGCCAAATTTATAGGCGGTCAGCAGGTCTTTCAACAGCTGCTGCATCGGCACCTTGCCAGACGGGAAGCGCGTCGGGTCGTAGTTGGTGTTGGCAGAGATCGACTGGTCGATAAACTTCTGCATGATGCCCACCAGCTGCAGGTAGCCGTCGTTGTTTGGCATTTCCCACAGCAGCTCGTAGTTGTTACCCAGCGTTTCGTAATCCGGCACCACCTGACGCAGCACGCCGTCTTTCGACGCTTTGATGCTGACGTGACCGCGCGGTGGCTCAATACCGTTGGTGGCGTTAGAGATCTGCGAAGAGGTCTCGGACGGCATCAGGGCAGAGAGCGTGGAGTTACGCAGGCCGTGCGTCTTGATGGACTCGCGCAGGCCTTCCCAGTCGAGATGCAGCGGCTCGCTGACGATCGCATCCAGGTCTTTCTTGTAGGTGTCGATCGGCAGAATGCCTTTTGCGTAGGTGGTTTCGTTGAACCACGGGCACGCGCCTTGCTCTTTCGCCAGCTCGTTAGAGGCTTTCATCAGATAGTACTGAATCGCTTCGAACGTCTGGTGCGTCAGGTTGTTCGCGCTGCCGTCGGAGTAACGCTTGCCGTTTTTCGCCAGCCAGTAGGCGAAGTTGATCACGCCGATACCCAGGGTACGACGACCCATCGCCCCGCGTTTAGCGGCCGGGATTGGGTAATCCTGGTAGTCCAGCAGGGCATCCAGCGCGCGAACCGCCAGCACGGCCAGCTCTTCCAGCTCGTCCAGGCTCTTAATCGCACCCAGGTTGAACGCGGACAGGGTACACAGCGCAATTTCACCGTTTTCGTCGTTCACGTCTTCCAGCGGTTTGGTCGGCAGGGCGATCTCCAGGCACAGGTTAGACTGGCGCACTGGCGCAACCACCGGATCAAACGGGCTGTGGGTGTTGCAGTGGTCAACGTTCTGAATGTAGATACGGCCAGTAGAGGCACGTTCCTGCATCATCAGGGAGAACAGGTCTACCGCCTTCACGCGCTGCTTGCGGATGCTGTCGTCTTTTTCGTATTTGGTGTACAGACGTTCGAACTCGTCCTGATCGGCGAAGAACGCGTCGTACAGACCTGGAACGTCTGACGGGCTAAACAGGGTGATGTCTTCCCCTTTCAGCAGACGGGTGTACATCAGCTTGTTGATCTGCACGCCGTAGTCCATATGACGCACGCGGTTGCCTTCCACGCCGCGGTTGTTCTTCAGGACCAGCAGGCTTTCCACTTCCAGGTGCCACATTGGGTAGAACAGGGTCGCAGCACCGCCGCGCACGCCGCCCTGAGAGCAGGATTTTACCGCCGTCTGGAAGTGCTTGTAGAACGGGATACAGCCGGTGTGGAACGCTTCACCGCCGCGGATCGGGCTGCCCAGCGCACGAATACGACCAGCGTTGATGCCGATACCGGCACGCTGGGAGACGTATTTTACGATCGCGCTGGAGGTGGCGTTAATGGAATCCAGGCTGTCACCACACTCGATCAGTACGCATGAGCTGAACTGACGGGTAGGGGTGCGCACGCCAGACATGATTGGCGTTGGCAGAGAAATTTTGAACGTCGACACCGCATCGTAGAAACGCTTCACGTAGTCCAGACGGGTCTCACGCGGGTAGTTAGAGAACAGGCAGGCGGCCACCAGAATATAGAGGAACTGGGCGCTTTCGTAGATCTCACCGGTCACACGGTTCTGAACCAGGTATTTGCCTTCGAGCTGCTTCACCGCCGCGTAGGAGAAGTTCATGTCGCGCCAGTGATCGATAAACCCGTTCATCTGCTCGAACTCTTCTTCCGTATAGTCTTCCAGCAGATGCGTGTCGTATTTGCCCAGCTCGACCATTTTCACTACGTGATCGTACAGCTTCGGCGGCTCAAACTGGCCGTAGGCTTTCTTACGCAGGTGGAAAATCGCCAGACGCGCAGCGAGGTACTGATAATCCGGTGCGTCGCGGGAGATGAGGTCTGCCGCCGCTTTAATGATCGTTTCGTGGATATCAGACGTTTTGATGCCGTCGTAAAACTGAATGTGAGAACGCAGTTCAACCTGGGATATAGATACGTTGTTCAGTCCTTCTGCTGCCCAGTCGAGAACTCGATGGATTTTGTCCAGATTGATACGCTCGGTAGTACCGTCGCGCTTTGTCACCAGCAGACTCTGATTCATGTGGGTTTTACCTGTCCGTGAAATAAAAAATATCCCCCGCTTATCCACAGATCCGTCTTGTGACTAACTCTGTGGATAAATACTACATATAGGGGTTTTGCGATAAGAAAAACGCTATATGGTGAGTATTCTAGTATCGAATCTTTTCAGCACAAGGGTTGATTTTGACGTTAAATTGAGGTTGTGAAAGGGTAAAAAAGGCTAAGTCCTCGTACCGTAAGGCCTGGAAGAGATGTCAATAATTTAGAAAAAAAATTCAAAATTTGATCGAGTGCTGATTTCTTCAACGAGAGGTCAGAATTGCGCAACATGATGTCGCGCAATCTTTATAAGAATAACGAATGACGTTAGTCGTTTTTGGCGGTTGTGTGCAACATATAGTTAACATCTACGCCCGGTGCGAGTTTGAATTTATCGGTCAGCGGATTGTAGTGCAGGCCGGTGATGTGCTGCTCTTTGAGCCACGTCTGGTCTACCCAGCTTAACAGCTCGGCTGGCTTGATGAATTTCTTCACGTCGTGTGTGCCTTTCGGCACCATGCGCAGCACATATTCTGCGCCGACCACGGCCATCAGCCAGGCTTTACCGTTGCGGTTAATGGTCGAGAAGAAGACCTGACCGCCCGGTTTCACCAGTTTTGCACAGGCGCTAACGACCGACTGTGGGTCGGGAACGTGCTCCAGCATCTCCATGCAGGTCACCACATCGTACTGGTGGGCATGTTTTGCCGCGTGCTCTTCCACGGTTTCCTGCACGTATTCCACCTGTATACCGGACTCCAGCGCGTGAAGACGGGCAACCTGCAGTGGTTCAAAGCCCATGTCCAGGCCGGTGACGGTGGCCCCTTCGCGCGCCATGCTCTCCGCAAGGATGCCGCCGCCGCAGCCGACGTCGAGCACTTTCTTACCGAACAGACCGCCGGAACGCTCCGCGATATAGCCCAGACGCAGCGGGTTAATACGATGCAGAGGTTTGAACTCACCTTCGAGATCCCACCAGCGGGACGCCACCGCTTCAAATTTGGCAATCTCTTCGTGGTCAACGTTGTGAGCCACCGGGGATTTTTCGGCATTCATGGGCGCTTTTACTCCTTATTTAGCAAGACGAATGAGTATATCAGGCAATCCCTGTGAATAAAGCGTATAGGTTTACCTGTATCACCGCGGCTGTGTTATAATTTGCGACCTTTGAATCCGGGATACAGTAGAGGGATAGCGGTTAGATGAGCGACCTTGCGAGAGAAATTACACCGGTTAACATCGAGGAAGAGCTGAAGAGCTCCTATCTGGACTATGCGATGTCGGTCATTGTTGGCCGTGCGCTGCCGGACGTCCGCGATGGCCTGAAGCCGGTACACCGTCGCGTACTATACGCCATGAACGTATTGGGCAATGACTGGAATAAAGCCTACAAAAAATCTGCCCGTGTCGTTGGTGACGTAATCGGTAAATACCACCCCCATGGTGATTCCGCGGTGTACGACACTATCGTCCGTATGGCGCAGCCATTCTCGCTGCGTTACATGCTGGTAGATGGTCAGGGTAACTTTGGTTCTATCGACGGCGACTCCGCCGCGGCAATGCGTTATACGGAAATCCGTCTGGCGAAGATTGCCCATGAACTGATGGCCGACCTGGAAAAAGAGACGGTTGATTTCGTTGATAACTACGACGGCACGGAAAAAATCCCTGACGTTATGCCAACGAAAATCCCTAACCTGCTGGTGAACGGCTCGTCCGGTATCGCCGTCGGTATGGCAACCAACATTCCGCCACACAACATCACGGAAGTGATCAACGGCTGCCTGGCCTATATCGACGATGAAGACATCAGCATTGAAGGGCTGATGGAGCATATCCCGGGCCCGGACTTCCCGACGGCGGCGATCATCAACGGTCGTCGCGGTATTGAAGAAGCGTACCGTACCGGTCGCGGCAAAATTTACATCCGCGCCCGCGCCGAAGTGGAAGCGGACGCTAAAACCGGCCGTGAAACCATCATTGTTCACGAGATCCCGTATCAGGTGAACAAAGCGCGTCTGATTGAAAAAATCGCCGAGCTGGTAAAAGAAAAACGCGTTGAAGGCATCAGCGCGCTGCGCGACGAGTCTGACAAAGACGGTATGCGCATCGTGATTGAAATCAAGCGCGACGCGGTGGGTGAGGTTGTGCTGAACAATCTGTACTCTCAGACTCAGCTTCAGGTCTCCTTCGGTATCAACATGGTTGCGCTGCACCATGGCCAGCCGAAGATCATGAACCTGAAAGAGATCCTGAGCGCGTTCGTGCGTCACCGCCGCGAAGTGGTGACCCGTCGTACCATCTTCGAACTGCGCAAAGCGCGCGACCGTGCGCACATCCTTGAAGCGCTGGCGGTTGCGCTGGCCAACATCGACCCGATCATCGAACTGATCCGTCGTGCGCCAACCCCGGCTGAAGCGAAAGCGTCGCTGGTTGCGCGTCCGTGGGATCTGGGCAACGTGGCGGCGATGCTGGAACGTGCGGGCGATGACGCCGCGCGTCCTGAGTGGCTGGAGCCTGAATTCGGCGTGCGTGACGGTCAGTACTACCTGACTGAACAGCAGGCCCAGGCGATTCTGGATCTGCGTCTGCAGAAGCTGACCGGTCTTGAGCATGAAAAACTGCTCGACGAGTATAAAGAGCTGCTGGAGCAGATTGCTGAGCTGCTGCATATCCTCGGTAGCGCCGAGCGCCTGATGGAAGTGATCCGCGAAGAGCTGGAGCTGGTCCGCGATCAGTTCGGCGACGAGCGTCGTACCGAAATCACGGCCAACAGCTCTGATATCAACATTGAAGATCTGATCAACCGCGAAGACGTGGTGGTCACCCTGTCTCACCAGGGCTATGTGAAGTATCAGCCGCTGACCGACTACGAAGCACAGCGTCGTGGCGGTAAGGGCAAATCTGCGGCACGTATTAAAGAAGAAGACTTTATTGACCGCCTGCTGGTGGCCAACACCCACGACACGATCCTCTGCTTCTCCAGCCGTGGCCGTCTGTACTGGATGAAGGTCTATCAGCTGCCGGAAGCGAGCCGTGGCGCGCGTGGTCGTCCTATCGTCAACCTGCTGCCGCTGGAAGCGAACGAACGTATCACCGCCATCCTGCCGGTACGCGAGTACGAAGAGGGCGTGAACGTCTTTATGGCAACCGCGAGCGGTACCGTGAAGAAAACCGCGCTGACCGAATTCAGCCGTCCACGTTCTGCCGGTATTATTGCGGTGAACCTGAACGAAGGCGACGAGCTGATCGGTGTGGATCTGACCTCCGGTTCTGATGAAGTGATGCTGTTCTCTGCGGCCGGTAAAGTGGTGCGCTTTAAAGAGAACGCCGTGCGCGCAATGGGTCGTACGGCGACCGGCGTGCGTGGTATCAAGCTGGCGGGTGAAGACTCCGTTGTTTCCCTGATCGTTCCGCGTGGCGAAGGCGCAATCCTGACCGTCACCCAGAACGGCTACGGTAAACGTACGGCGGAAAGCGAATACCCGACCAAGTCTCGCGGCACGCAGGGCGTTATCTCCATCAAAGTAACCGAGCGCAACGGTTCCGTTGTCGGCGCGGTGCAGGTGGATGATACCGACCAGATCATGATGATCACCGATGCCGGTACGCTGGTGCGTACCCGCGTGTCTGAGATCAGCGTGGTAGGCCGTAACACCCAGGGCGTGATCCTCATCCGTACTGCGGAAGATGAAAACGTAGTGGGTCTGCAACGCGTTGCTGAGCCGGTGGATGACGAAGAGCTCGACTCTATCGACGGCAGCGTCGCGGAAGGTGATGATGAAATCGCGCCGGAAGCGGAGAACGACGACGACGCAGCGGATGACGCTGACGAGTAATGTCTTCTGATGCAAAAAAGGGCCGGATTCCGGCCCTTTTCTTTTGCAGATGCAGATACGTGAACGTTGCGACAAGCCGCGTTTACCGCTACCTTAACCACATTCTTTTGACCCCGATGGCGGAGCCTCGCCCCTTTGAAATACCTCGTCTCCTTTCGTACCACGCTGAAAGTTTCTCGCTATCTGTTCCGGGCGCTGGCGCTCCTGCTTTGGCTGCTGGTGGCCTTGTTGTCGGTGTTTTACATCGTCAATGCGCTGCACCAGAAAGAAGCGGAGATCCGTCAGGAGTTTAATTTAAGCTCCGATCAGGCCCAGCGCTATATTCAGCGAACGTCTGACGTGATGAAGGAGCTGAAGTATATTGCGGAAAATCGGCTGACGGCGGAAAACGGTATCCTTGCCCTGCGCGGGCGTAATGACAAAACCGAAGTGCCGGACTTCCAGCCGCTGTTCCCGGACTCTGATTGCTCCACCATGAGCAACACCTGGCGCGGGTCGCTGGAATCCCTCGCCTGGTTTATGCGCTACTGGCGCGACAACTTCTCCGCCGCCTACGATCTCAACCGCGTGTTCCTGATCGGCAGCGAAAATCTCTGCATGGCTGACTTTGGCCTGCGCGATGTGCCCGTCGAGCGCGATGATGCGCTGAAAAGCCTGCACGAGCGTATTGTGAAATATCGCAACGCGCCGCAGGACGAGCGCGGGAACAACATCTTCTGGATAAGCCAGGGACCGCGCATGGGCGTGGGCTATTTCTACGCGCTGACACCGGTCTACCTGGGCAATCGCCTGCAGGCGCTGCTGGGGATTGAGCAGACTATCCGCATGGAAAACTTCTTCACGCCGGGCAGCCTGCCGATGGGCGTGACCATTCTGGATGAAAACGGGCATCAGCTGATCTCACTCGCCGGGCCGGATAACCGCCTGAACGTTGAGCCGCACTGGATGCAGGAGCGCTCATGGTTTGGCTACACCTCCGGCTTCCGCGAGCTGGTGCTGAAAAAAAGCCTGCCGCCTTCGTCGCTGAGTATCGTCTACTCGCTGCCGGTGGATATGGTGCTTGAGCGGATACGCATCCTTATTATGAATGCAATTCTGCTGAACCTGCTGGTGGGGGGCGCGCTGTTTACGCTGGCGCGCATGTATGAGCGGAAAATCTTTATTCCTGCCGAAAACGACGCCCAGCGTCTGGAGGAGCACGAGCAGTTTAACCGTAAGATTGTCGCCTCGGCACCGGTAGGGATCTGCATTCTGCGTACCCAGGACGGGACTAACATCCTGAGTAACGAGCTGGCGCACAACTACCTGAACATGCTGACGCACGAGGACCGGCAAAGGCTGACGCAGATTATCTGCGGCCAGCAGGTTAACTTTGTCGACGTGCTCACCAGCACCCATACCAATCTGCAGATCAGCTTTGTCCATTCCCGCTATCGTAATGAAAATGTGGCGATTTGCGTGCTGGTGGACGTCTCCGCGCGCGTGAAAATGGAAGAGTCGCTGCAGGAGATGGCGCAGGCCGCGGAGCAGGCCAGCCAGTCGAAATCCATGTTCCTTGCTACCGTCAGTCACGAGCTGCGTACGCCGCTTTACGGCATCATCGGCAACCTCGATCTGCTGCAGACCAAAGAGTTACCGAAAGGGGTCGACAGGCTGGTGACGGCGATGAACAACTCCTCCAGCCTGCTGCTGAAGATCATCAGCGATATTCTCGATTTCTCCAAAATTGAGTCCGAGCAGCTGAAAATCGAGCCGCGGGAGTTCTCGCCGCGTGAGGTGATGAACCATATCAGCGCCAACTATCTGCCGCTGGTGGTGCGTAAACAGCTGGGGCTCTACTGCTTTATCGAACCGGACGTGCCGCTGACGCTGCACGGCGATCCGATGCGCCTGCAGCAGGTCATCTCAAACCTGCTCAGCAACGCCATTAAATTCACCGATATCGGCTGTATTGTGTTGCACGTCTGCCGGGCGGGAGATTACCTCAGCATTCGCGTGCGCGATACGGGGGTGGGCATTCCGGCGAAAGAAGTGGTTCGTCTGTTCGACCCGTTCTTCCAGGTTGGAACCGGCGTCCAGCGTAACTTCCAGGGCACAGGCCTGGGGCTGGCGATCTGTGAGAAGCTCGTCAGCATGATGGACGGTGATATCTCGGTGGATACCGAGCCCGGCATGGGCAGCCAGTTCACCATCCGTATTCCGCTCTATTCGGCGCAGTATCCGGCAAAAGCGACGGTTGACGGGCTGAGCGATAAGCGCTGCTGGCTGGCAGTCCACAACGCCTCACTGAATGATTACCTGACGGCGCTGCTCACGTACAGCGGCGTCAGGGTGTGCCGCTATGAAGGTCAGACGCCGGACGTGGACGATGTGCTGATTGCTGACGAGATGCCGGAGCAGCCGTGGCAGGGAAGAGGGACGGTACTCTTCTGCCGCCGCCATATCGGTATCCCGGCTGAGCGCGCGCCAGGAGAGTGGGTGCACAGCGTGGCAACGCCGCATGAACTGCTGAGCCTGCTGGCCCGTATCTACAAAGTCGAGCTGGAAGAGAGCGACGGTGCAGGTGCCTTGCCGTCACCCGAAGGTCTGGCGTCAGTGAATGACGATATGATGATTCTGGTGGTGGATGACCATCCGATTAACCGCCGCCTGCTGGCTGACCAGCTTGGTTCGCTGGGTTACCAGTGCAAAACGGCTAATGACGGCGTGGATGCGCTGAATGTGCTGAGTAAAAATCATATTGATATCGTGCTGAGCGACGTCAACATGCCAAATATGGATGGCTACCGTCTGACGCAGCGCATCCGACAGCTTGGCCTGACGCTGCCGGTGGTGGGCGTAACGGCGAACGCGCTGGCGGAAGAGAAACAGCGCTGTCTGGAGTCGGGAATGGACAGTTGCCTGTCGAAACCGGTGACGCTGGACGTACTGAAACAGACGTTGTCGATTTACGCGGATCGCGTGAGGAAAACAAGAATATAAAAAAGGCCCGCAGGGGCCTTTTATGTTTTTCACCCTCCCCTGCAGGAGAGGGATGGGGTGAGGGCATCAGGCCGCACACCCGTCCGGGATCAATCCTTATCCGTTGCGCTCAGCGTCACGGAGGAGAGATAGTTCAGCAGAGCAATATCGTTGTCCACGCCCAGCTTCATCATTGCTGATTTCTTCTGACTACTGATGGTCTTAATGCTGCGGTTCAGCTTCTTGGCAATCTCGGTCACCAGGAAACCTTCGGCGAACAGGCGCAGAACTTCGCTCTCTTTCGGTGACAGGCGTTTGTCACCGTAGCCACCCGCGCTGATTTTTTCCAGCAGACGAGAGACGCTTTCAGGCGTGAACTTCTTGCCTTTCTGCAGCGCAGCCAGCGCTTTTGGCAGATCGGTCGGGGCGCCTTGTTTCAGTACAATCCCTTCGATGTCCAGATCCAGCACGGCGCTCAGAATAGCCGGGTTGTTGTTCATGGTCAGAACAATGATCGAAATGTCCGGGAAGTGACGTTTAATATATTTGATGAGCGTGATCCCATCACCGTATTTGTCTCCAGGCATGGAGAGATCGGTAATGAGCACGTGTGCATCAAGCTTTGGGAGGTTATTGATCAGTGCTGTAGAGTCTTCAAATTCACCGACTACATTCACCCACTCGATCTGTTCAAGCGATTTGCGAATACCGAACAGTACAATCGGATGGTCATCGGCAATAATTACGTTCATATTGTTCATGTATAAGGCTACCTTGCTACAGCAAGCTTTTGACGTAGGCGTCAATGTCGCTGATGTATTTTTCAATGCCAGAGGCATCTTTCTCACGAATTAGATGTTCCAGCGTTTCACATAACTGCTTGCCGGGAACCAGATTAAGCATGGCAAACACCCCTTTAAGCCGGTGTGCTGTCTGCGCCAGCGCTGCAAAATCATTCGCAGCGGACTCAGTATACAACCGCTTTACATCATCTGGTACTGTATCAACAAAGAGTGAATAGTATCCGCTGGCGTGAAGCTCGGCATTTTCATTGCCGCCTAACGGGGATTCCGTTATCTCTTCCTGCGCCAGCTGCTCTTCTATTAGTTGTAGTACAGCTTCCTGCATCGCATTGCTTATATTAAAGTTAACGCGCAGTTGGCCAGGGCCAATTTTCCGCACGCCTGACTCATCATCGCTTAAAAGCAAGCCGGAGGCAGTAAGATTAGACGGATTATCAGTTAAAAATAGATCAAATTCTTGACTTGCCAGCCTTTCATCCGGCGTGATGCAGGCCGCGCCCCAGTTTTCCAGCTGACGAACCACAATATTGCGGATCTCGTTTGAGGTCACATCCACCATCACCACGACGTCATCCAGCAGACGCTCTTCATCTTCTTCCTGCGGATTGGCCGCCATTTTCACATGCAGAGAGTAACGGGTGCCGAGCGATTCACGGGCCTTGATGTTCAGATGGCCGCCGAGCTTGCGCGCCAGCTGATCGCATAACCAGAAGGTCAGGGCATTGGCCTTGCCGTAATGATCGCTTTGCGTGTCGTTCAGGAACGGGAAGTGGAGGTTATCAATTTCACTCGTCGTCACGCCTTCCCCGGTATCCAGAATGCGGAACGTCAGGCGATCTTCTGCCGACTCGTCGGTGCTCACTTCAAGGGTGATCTTGCCGATCTGCGTGGTGGTTACGGCATACTGAATAATCATCAGCAGAATGCGGCGCAGCGCCTCGCGATCGCCATGGCGTTCGTCATTGGCGGGTAAATGGTTGTTGATCAGCAGTTGCAGCCCTTTACGCTTTATCACGGGCAGAACTTCGGGAACCACTTCATCGATCAGATCCTGAATAGAGAAGAGGGAAGGGGTGCCTTTCCAGAAATCATTCTCCAGCATATTCGCCAGCTGGATCTCATCCACCATACGGACCAGCGAGTCGGCCTGACAGGCAAGCTGGTGGCTTTCAGAGGTGTTTAACGCCGCCGCCTGAGTCGCCAGCATTTTTAACGGCTGCTTGAAAGCATCGCCAATATTCTGCATGAATGCCGCGCGCCCCTGCTGGTTCTTCTCATACAGCCTTTGCGCCTGCTTGAGTTTCTTATTGACCAGCACCTCGCGATCCTGATCGCGGATAATGAAGATTTGCGTGCGTGGCGCCACCTGGCTGCGGAACTGACGGATCTCGTACAGTTCATTGTTAATGGTGGCCTGAATGACCCCCTGGTGCTGATCTGCCATGGTGGTGATGTTCTGCAGGTTAAGGTGCGGCAGCAGATGGTCAGCAATTTTATTGCTCATCACCGTGCGATTCGCTTCCTGATCGTGAACTAACACGCCTAGCGGCAGCACGGAAACAATCTCTTCATTGAGCGCGCGCAACACGCGTAGCTCATTGGTATTGCCCGCAGAAACCGCAGAGGCATCGCTCTGGCGCCCAGGCTGGAAGCGGAAGGTGCTGTAGCCAAACAGCGCCAGCGCCAGCAGGCCAATATTCAGCAGCAGAGGCAGCAGAATATTTTGCAGGGTGTCGAGCAGCAGCGTGCCAAACGGAACCTGCCACACCAGACGCATGCCGGTTGAGTTCAGCGACGAGGCAATTTCAATTTTTGAGCCGTTAAAGGAGATTGTGACGCTCTCGGCGGCCTCTTTATCAGACGCCGCACGCATGTTCTGGGTGCTGTTGTCCGGCTCCAGGCGGAAGCTGTCGAGCGGCATGTCCGGCGGGATCAAATCATTAATGGGTAAATCGAAGGCCACGACCGTCGCCAGATGTCCCGGCTGGTTAAAGGTGGTACGCAGGGTAAAATAGTGACCATTTTGCCAGGCCAGTCGGCGCAGGGATGAGAAACTTTCACGTTCATCAAGGGCGTTGGCCTGCTGCAGCATCTCTGCCCGGCGGGAGTCGACAATGCTGCCCACGGTGGTCTCTTTAAATCCGGAAGAGAGATCTTTCAACGGCAGCGTCGAGATCAGGATCATGCTGTTGTCCTGACCGTTCAGATAGTACATCGACCACGGCACCGTTTCGGCGCCCCAGAGGGTATCCAGATAGGTTGAAATACGCTGCGTCATCTCGAGGGTGGCGCTGTCGTGGGAGCCAAAGATGAGCGCCTCAGTTTTACGCTGCGGTTTTTCGAGATAGTAAACATCCTGCTTAAGCCGCGTCTCCTGAAGCCCATCTCCGGATGAGCTTGCAGGCGCAGCCGCAATATTGTCGTAAATCTGCCAGGTGGCGTAGCGCCAGGTATCAATGCGCTTATGAACGGCGTGGGTAATATCAACCACCTGATAGCTCTTATCCTTCAGCCAGGCGTTAACCGCGCTCTGCACCATCACGCCCATTGTGACTAACAGCACAACGATCAAAAGAAGAAAGAAACGGGTGATGCTCCCGGGGAGAAGGGAGAATTTGCTCGGGGCGGTAGTTTCAGTCTGACTCATTGATATCTTTAACCCGTTATGGTCGTGCTCTGTGGCGATAGGGCAGTATAAAGGGTAATAACTGAATTTCCAGCGCCTCTGTCCTGGAAAGAGGCGACTTTTTCGATAAGCCGTACGAGAGAGGCGGAACGCACTAAAGGTGTACAAACCCACGATGTGTGTACAAATAAAAAGGGCTTCCTGCCAGCAAATAGCACGAATTAACAAGAAATTAAGTTTTGAATGAATTTCGTCATAATGACGAGGCGCGGATACGAATTTAGTTAATAGTCGTTACAATTACGGGCCGGTAGCACAAAAAAAGAAAAGTTACGTAAAGAAGGGTAAAAAAAAACCGAATGCGACGCATTCGGTTCAATTAGGGATAAACAGACATTCAAAGCTGAATGACGGTAATAAATAAAGTTAATGATGATAGCGAGAGTTATTTTAGAGATTGGAGGCGATCTTGTTTTGTCATTCAGTGCGGTAACATTTTTTATTTTAAGTTATTGATATATATGTTCTGATTTTTCTGTTTGATTATAAGTGCTAAATTTCTAAGCTATTTGTGCTTTGTAAAAGTTCCTTGATATTTACAATTTGAAACATGTTGATGGATAAATGAAACATCTTCAAAGTTTTCGTATCATATTCGCATTGGATTATTCTGCAATTTTGCGGAGAATGAAATTGCCGACTGGTTAATGAGGGTTAACCAGTAAGCAGTGGCAATTATAAGGCATATAACAGAGGGTTAATAAAATGAAAGTTAAAGTTCTGTCCCTCCTGGTACCAGCACTCCTGGTAGCAGGCGCAGCAAATGCGGCTGAAATTTACAATAAAGATGGCAACAAATTAGATCTGTACGGCAAAGTTGATGGTCTGCACTATTTCTCTGACGACAAGAGTGCCGACGGCGACCAGACTTACATGCGTCTTGGCTTCAAAGGCGAAACTCAGGTTAACGATCAGCTGACCGGTTACGGCCAGTGGGAATACCAGATTCAGGGCAACACGACTGAAAGCGACAACCAGTCCTGGACGCGTGTGGCGTTTGCCGGTCTGAAATTCGCTGAAGCGGGCTCTTTCGATTACGGTCGTAACTACGGTGTGATCTACGACGTAACCTCCTGGACTGACGTTCTGCCAGAATTTGGCGGCGATACCTACGGCTCAGACAACTTCCTGCAGTCTCGTGCTAACGGCGTGGCGACCTACCGTAACCAGGACTTCTTTGGTCTGGTGGATGGCCTGAACTTTGCGCTGCAGTACCAGGGTAAAAACGGTAGCGTAAGCGGCGAAAACGTCGGTGGACGTAGCCTGCTGAAACAGAACGGCGACGGCTACGGCGCATCCGTAACTTATAACCTGGGCGAAGGTTTCAGCGTGGGTGGTGCGATGTCCTCCTCCAAACGTACCGCTGACCAGAACGCACCAGGCGTTTACGGTAACGGCGATCATGCAGAAGTTTATTCTGGCGGCCTGAAATACGATGCCAACAACATTTACCTGGCAGCGCAGTACTCTCAGACCTACAACGCAACCCGCTTCGGTACCTCTAACGGCAGCAGCCCGACTACCGCTTACGGTTTTGCTAACAAAGCGCAGAACTTCGAAGTGGTTGCTCAGTACCAGTTCGACTTCGGCCTGCGTCCATCCGTGGCTTACCTGCAGTCCAAAGGTAAAGACATCGAAGGTTACGGCGATCAGGATCTGCTGAAATATGTTGATGTAGGCGCGACTTACTACTTCAACAAAAACATGTCCACCTACGTGGATTACAAAATCAACCTGGTTGATGAAAATGAGTTCACCCGTCAGGCCGGTATCGGTACTGACGATATCGTCGCGCTGGGCCTGGTTTACCAGTTCTAATCGCGTCATCGTGTGACTTAAGGGGCCTGATGGCCCCTTTTTTGTGTCTTTCCGGTTCTCACAATGCCACCGTTTTGGTGTACTCTTGCCGCCCTGGCATGAGGATAATAATGAATGGACATGACTTTTTTACGCGCCAGCTTTCTGGCTATGCTTTTTTTCCTGACCGCGTGTGATGAATCCACGCCCGTAGCGAAAACCGACGCACCTGCCGCGACGGTGCTCGAAGGCAAAACGATGGGCACTTTCTGGCGCGTCAGCGTGATGAACCTGGATAAAACCCGCGCTGAAGAACTTCGCGGCAAAATCCAGTCTCAGCTCGACGCCGACGATCAGCTATTGTCGACCTATAAAAATGACTCGGCGTTGATGCGCTTTAATCTCTCCACCAGTACCTCCCTTTGGCCGGTGAGCGAAGCGATGGCTGATATTGTCACCGAGTCAATGCGCGTGGGATATAAAACCAACGGCGCGATGGACGTGACCGTCGGACCGCTGGTGAATCTGTGGGGATTTGGCCCGAACAAACAGCCGGATACCACACCCGATCAGGCAGCCATTGATGATGCCCGCGCCCGGACAGGGTTAAAGCATCTGACGGTGATCAACCAGTACGGCCAGCAGTATCTGCAGAAAGACATCCCCGATCTGTTTGTCGACCTGTCGACGGTAGGTGAAGGTTACGCGGCGGATCACCTTGCGGCGCTGATGACGCAGGAAGGGATATCGCGCTACCTGGTCTCCGTGGGCGGTGCGTTAGTCAGCCGGGGCATGAACGCCAGCGGTAAACCGTGGCGCGTAGCGATTCAAAAACCGACCGATCGGCAAAATGCCGTGCAGGCCATCGTGGATATCAACGGGCACGGCATCAGTACGTCCGGCAGCTACCGTAACTATTACGAGCTCGACGGGAAACGCGTTTCGCACGTTATTGACCCTCAGACCGGACGTCCCATCACGCATAACCTGGTCTCGGTGACGGTGATTGCCCCTACCGCGCTGGAAGCCGATGCCTGGGATACCGGATTGATGGTGCTCGGCCCGGAAAAAGCCAAAGAGGTGGTTCGTCAGGAAGGGCTGGCGGTTTATATGATCACCAAAGAGGGCGACGGGTTCAAAACCTGGAGCTCGCCGCAGTTCAACAGCTTCCTGGTGAGCGACAAAAATTAAAAAGCAAGGTTGCGGGTTTTTTATCACTGGCGCTCGGGCATGCTAAAGGTATGCTTGTAAGAGGAGCTGATGATGAAAAATCCAACCTACATAAACGATGAGGATCGCTGGCAGGCCGTGCTGGCCCGCGATCCGCGCGCTGACGACCGGTTTGTCTTTGCCGTGCAGACGACGGGGATCGTGTGTCGTCCGTCCTGCCGCGCCCGTCACGCCCTGCGTAAAAACGTCTGCTTTTATCCTGATGTCCAGCATGCCATTCAGGCAGGGTTTCGCCCGTGCAAGCGCTGCATGCCGGACAAACGCGATCCGCAGCAGCAGAAGCTGGCGAAAGTGGAACACGCCTGCCGTCTTCTGGAGCAGGATCCCACGCTAACGCTGGAAGGTCTGGCGCAGCAGGTCGCCATGAGTCCTTTCCATTTCCACCGGCTGTTTAAGTCCGTCACCGGGATGACGCCAAAAGCCTGGCAGCAGGCGGCGCGGGGGCAGCGTCTGCGCGCGGCGCTTGCACAGGGAAACAAAGTTACCGATGCCGTGCTGGCAGCAGGGTTTCCCGATAGCAGCAGCTATTACCGCAAAGCCAACGATGCGCTGGGGATGACAGCGAAGCAGTACCGCAAAGGCGAGGTGGCGGTACGGTACGCCATCGGCGACTGTTCGTTAGGACGCTGCCTGGTTGCGGAGAGCGAGCGGGGAATTTGCGCGATACTGCTCGGTGACAACGAGGCAGAATTAGCCGAAGAACTGGCGACGCTGTTTCCAAACGCGGAGTATGCCCCGCAGGAAGATGCCTTTGCCCGGCGTATCAGCCAGGTCATTGCCAGTATTGATAACCACGCGGTGCCGCTGGCGCTGCCGCTGGATATACGCGGCACCGCGTTCCAGCAGCGGGTCTGGCAGGCTCTACGCAACATTCCCTGCGGCGAAACGGCAAGTTATCAGCAGGTGGCGCAGGCGATCGGCCAGCCCAACGCGGTGCGTGCCGTCGCCGGAGCCTGCGCGGCGAACAGGCTGGCGATTGTAATCCCTTGTCACCGCGTGGTTCGCAACGATGGCGCGCTGTCGGGTTACCGATGGGGGACGGCGCGAAAAGCACAATTACTGAAACGTGAGGCGAAACGCCGGGAGGGATAATGCTCGATCTTTTTGCGGATGCTGAACCCTGGCAGGAGCCGCTTGCGCCGGGGGCGGTGATCCTGCGCCGCTTTGCACTCTCCCGCGCGCAGGCGCTGCTTGCCGGCATAGAAGAGGTGACGGCTATTTCACCGTTTCGCCACATGGTGACGCCGGGCGGCTACACCATGTCTGTTGCCATGGCCAACTGCGGGGAGTTAGGTTGGGCCACGAACGCGCGGGGCTATCTCTATGCCCCGGTCGATCCCGCCACCGGCCAGCCGTGGCCCCCGATGCCTGCGGTTTTTCAGGCTCTCTGCCACGAGGCTGCCGTTGCAGCAGATTACCCTGACTTCCGGCCGGATGCCTGTCTGATTAATCGCTACGCCGTCGGCGCGAAGCTCTCGCTGCATCAGGACAAGGATGAACCCGATCTGCGTGCGCCCATCGTCTCGGTATCGTTGGGTCTGCCCGCGGTCTTCCAGTTTGGCGGTTTACGCCGCAACGATCCGCTCAAACGCATTATGCTGGAGCATGGCGACGTGGTGGTGTGGGGCAGGGAATCGCGGCTGTTTTATCACGGTATTCAGCCCCTCAAACCCGGGGTGCATCCCCTCACGGGCGAATACCGTTATAACCTGACTTTCCGTCAGGCGGGTTTGAGCAAACAAAAATAAGAATTATTCTTGATGTCCGCGATGGGCAGTTTACACTGCTGGCTGTTTTTTATTGTCCGGATTGCCTGCATGCAACTACTTCTTCTTGTCTGGCGTCAGTACCGCTGGCCCTTCATCACCGTGATGGCGTTAAGCCTCGCCAGCGCCGCGCTGGGTATTGGTCTGATCGCATTTATTAACGTGCGGCTGATTGAAATGGCCGACACTTCACTCTCCGTTTTGCCGGAGTTTCTCGGCCTGCTGCTGCTGTTGATGGCGGTCACGCTGGGTTCCCAGCTGGCGCTGACCGCGCTCGGCCACCATTTCGTTTTTCGCCTGCGCAGCGAATTCATCAAGCGGATCCTCGACACGCAGGTTGAGCGCGTGGAGCAGCTCGGTAGCGCTTCCCTGCTGGCGGGGCTGACCAGCGACGTGCGCGCCATTACTATCGCATTTGTTCGTCTGCCGGAGCTGGTACAGGGGATCATCCTGACCTTTGGCTCGGCGGCCTATCTCGCCTGGCTCTCCAGCAAAATGCTGGCGGTGACCGCGCTGTGGATTGCCATCACCATCTGGGGCGGCTTTGTGCTGGTGTCGCGCGTCTATAAACACATGGCGGTCCTGCGCGAAACGGAAGATAAGCTCTATAACGATTATCAGACGGTGCTGGAAGGGCGCAAAGAGCTGACCCTCAATCGCGAGCGTGCCGAGCACATCTTCAACAATCTCTATATCCCGGACGCGCGCGAATACCGGCATCACATCATTCGCGCCGATACCTTCCATCTGAGCGCGGTGAACTGGTCCAACATTATGATGCTGGGCGCCATTGGCCTGGTATTCTGGATGGCGAACAGCCTGGGCTGGGCGGACACCAACGTGGCGGCGACCTACTCGCTGACGCTGCTGTTCCTGCGAACGCCATTGCTCTCTGCTGTCGGCGCATTGCCTACGTTACTCAGCGCGCAGGTAGCGTTTAACAAGCTCAAAAGATTCGATCTCGCGCCGTTCAAAGCTGAATTCCCGCGTCCGCAGGCGTTCCCCAACTGGCAGACGCTGGAACTGCGCGACGTAACGTTCCGCTATCAGGACAACGCCTTTTCCGTGGGGCCGATCAATCTGACCATTCACCGGGGCGAACTGCTGTTCCTCATCGGCGGTAACGGTAGCGGAAAATCCACGCTGGCGATGTTGCTTACCGGACTCTATCAGCCGCAGTCGGGCGAGATCCTGCTGGACGGCAAGGCGCTGAGTGTGGAGAAACCCGAGGATTACCGCAAGCTTTTCTCAGCGGTATTCACCGATGTCTGGCTGTTTGACCAACTGCTGGGGCCGGAAGGACAGCAGGCTAATCCTGCGCTGGTTGAAAAATGGCTTGCGCAGCTGCAGATGTCGCACAAGCTTGAGCTGCAGGACGGCAAAATCCTGAACCTCAAACTCTCTAAGGGGCAGAAGAAGCGCGTGGCGCTGCTGCTGGCGCTGGCTGAGGAGCGCGACATCATTCTGCTGGATGAGTGGGCGGCCGACCAGGATCCGCACTTCCGCCGCGAGTTTTATCAGGTGCTGCTGCCGCTGATGCAGGCGATGGGCAAAACTATTTTCGCCATCAGCCATGACGATCACTACTTCATACATGCCGACCGCCTGTTGGAGATGCGCGACGGCAGGCTGAGCGAGCTGACCGGTGAAGAGCGCGATGCAGCCTCGCGTGACGCGGTGGCGCGCACGGCCTGACGCCCTCACCCTGACCCTCTCCCACGGGGTTGAGGGTTCCCCAGTAATTTTTTATCAGAAGCAACAACGTTGTTTCAGAATGCTTGCAGGCTTTCAGCGATGCCCTGGTCCGGCTGTAAATCGCTGAGGCGTTTCCTGCAGGCCGGGGCGAGGCGCAGGGATGCGCCGAGAGGGCGGCCTTTACAGGGATGTTACCTCCGCCCGTCCCCGATAAGCCGGAAGGAATGAGCCGAGGGCACCGCGAAGCGGCGATTTACCGCCGGGAGCCCGGGTTGCCAGGGTGGTGGCGACTGAGCCACCCTGGCACGTTCACCGGTAATGTCGTTACAGAGTAGCAAGGAACATAAAGTGAACGGAATGACCACCACTGCCGTATGTTCCCCTCACCCTAACCCTCTCCCCAAAGGGGCGAGGGGATAGATCGTGGTCGTAATGGCGCTTTTTTCTCCATCCCACCCCGTTGTTTATTCTTATTTACATATCTCCGCGCTATGCTTAACCCCAACTCATTTAATGGATTTATGATTGATGTCGGTATTAAAGAAAAACAGCGCCAGGCAGCGTGACCAGGAGCGTGCGCGTCTCATCTGGCTTCTCACGACCGATAAAGCGGTCACTTCAACGCTATTAGGCAAACTGACCCTGGCTGAGCAATATGATGTCGGCACCTTAGCCGACGATATTGCTGAGGTAGGTACGCTGGTTGCTCATTTACCGCCGCCGGATCTGGCGGATACCCTGGAAGCGCTTCCCTCGGAAGAGCGTCACGCCCTGTGGCGCCTGGTGCAGGATCACGAGCGCGGGCAGGTCCTGCTTGAGGCCTCCGAAAACGTCTGGGACGACCTGATCGACGAGATGAGCGACCGGGACATTCTCGACGCCCTGCAAACCCTGGATATCGACGAGCAGATTTACCTTGTACAACACCTGCCGCGAAACCTGACCGGTCGCCTGCTGGCCTCCTTGCCTGCCGACGAACGTGCGCGGGTGCGTCAGGTAATGCACTACGAGAAAAACAGCGTCGGCGCGATCATGGAGTTCGGCGTTATCACGGTACGTCCTGACGTCACGCTCGGCACCGTGCAGCGCTACCTGCGCCGCCTGGGCAAAATGCCGGATAACACCGATAAACTGTTCGTTACCTCGCGGGACAAAACCCTGCTCGGCGAACTGGAGCTGAAAACCATCCTGCTCAACAGTGCCCAGCAGCGGGTGAGCGAGGTGATGGAAAACGAGCCGATGGTCTTCTCCCCGGAAGACGACGCGGAAAAAGCGGCGCGTACCTTCGAGCGTGATGACCTGGTGAGCGCGGCGGTTGTGGATTCCGTCGGCAAGCTGATGGGCCGTCTGACCATCGATGAGATCGTTGATGTAGTCTATGAAGAAACCGATAACGACCTGCGCGCACTCGGCGGGATTAGTGCGGAAGACGATGTCCACGCGTCTGTGGGCAAGGCGGTGAAAACCCGCTGGGCATGGCTGGCTATCAACCTGTGTACCGCCTTTATTGCCTCCCGGGTGATTGATGGCTTTGAACACACCATTTCGCAGCTGGTGGCGCTGGCCTCGCTGATGCCGATTGTGGCCGGTATTGGCGGTAACACCGGAAACCAGACCATCACCATGATTGTCCGCGCGCTGGCGCTGGAAAATATTCAGCCCGGTAACTTTTCGTGGCTCATTTTTAGAGAGATGGGTGTCGCGCTAATTAACGGCCTGGTGTGGGGCGGGATTATGGGCGGCATCACCTGGTGGCTGTACGACGATATGGCCCTGGGCGGCGTGATGATGCTGGCGATGGTGCTGAACCTGCTGGTAGCGTCGATAATGGGCGTGATTATCCCGCTGACGATGACCAAGCTGGGGCGCGACCCCGCGGTGGGGTCGAGCGTGATGATCACCGCCATCACCGATACCGGCGGTTTCTTTATTTTTCTTGGGCTGGCGACGCTTTTTCTGCTTTAAGCCGACGCTTAATGCGGGCGGGGAGGAGTGCCATAACGATAATCCCGCCCAGCACGCCGATGGCCAGGTTGCCGGTTGATACCGTGGCAGCAACAGTGACCAGCATCACGACGGTTTCCGCAATCGGGGCATTTTTTACCGTTGCAGGCTGAAGGCTATGCCAGCTGAAGGTTTTGATGGCGACAATCGCCATAATCCCCGCCAGCACCGCCATTGGAATTTTTGCCATCACTTCGCTGAGCGCTGTCACCAGGATCAGCAGCACGATGCCCGCCGCAAGGGTTGAAATGCGGCTTCGTCCTTTCCCCATCTCCACGTTGACGATGGTTTGTCCGATCATCGCGCAGCCCGCAATACCGCCATAAAAACCGGCCAGAATATTGCCGACGCCCAGCCCGATGCTCTCACGGCGTTTGCTCGAGGGCGTTACGGTCAGCTCATCCACCAGCTTTGCCGTCAGCAGGGATTCCAGCAGGCCGACGAAGGCGATACTCAAGGCGCACGGCCAGATAATGCTCAGCGTCTGCAAGTTAAGCGGCACCAGCAGCTCGGTAAGCCCCGGCAAACCGCCGCTCATGGAGCCTTCATCGCCGACAGTCGGCAGGATCTGGCCGGTGGTGACGGTGAAAAGGGTTAACAGCACAATCGCAATCAGCGGGGAAGGGACGCTTTTGATATAGCGCGGCACCCACAGCACAATCAGCAGCGTCAGCACGAACAGACCGACAATCAGCGGGCTTCGGCTCCAGAAATGCGGCACCTGAGCGAAGAAGATCAAAATCCCCAGGGCGTTAACAAACCCGGTCATCACCGACTGGGGAATAAAGCGCATCAGCCTTGCCATGCCCAGCACGCCAAACAGAATCTGAATCACGCCCGCCATCAGCACGGCGGGAAGAATGTACTGTACCCCGTGCTGATGCACCATCGGGCCGATGACCAGCGCCACGGAACCGGCCGCTGCCGTGACCATCGCCGGACGACCGCCCAGCACGGACAGGGCCAGGCACAGCACCACGGAGGCGATCAGGCTGACCTTCGGGTCAACGCCCGCCACGACGGAAAATGAGATGACTTCGGGGATCAGCGCCAGAGCGGTAATCACCCCCGCCAGCGTTTCACGCGTCAGTTGTTTAGGGGAGCGCAGTACGCTGGCTACACGGTCTTCTGGGGATACAGCAGAATGGGGTAAGGACATAACAGTTCGCTGGTTAGGGCAGGCTTCCGTGCGCGCGATCACAAAGTGCAGCATAGTAGCCGTAAAAATCCGGCATTTCCAGTTGTCAGGGGTAATCCCTTACAAACAACACATCATTAAATTTCACAATTACAATAATTTCGTAACCTTTAAACAATATTTAAAAGTTGTTACCGTGCCCCCGCAGCTTGTTTCACCTGCACTTTCCACGCATCAAGCACTTTTACACTAAGGCATAAATTATGAAAAAAATGACTGCCATGCTCTTTTCTCTGGCCGTCGGGCTCAACGCCGTCTCAATGGCAGCGAAAGCAGACACACCAAAAGAGCAGGAAACGGACGTCCTTTTAATCGGTGGCGGTATCATGAGCGCCACGCTGGGAACGTATCTTCAGGAATTAGAGCCGAACTGGTCCATGACCATGGTCGAGCGCCTTGATGGCGTGGCGCAAGAGAGCTCTAACGGCTGGAACAACGCCGGTACCGGGCATTCGGCACTCATGGAACTGAACTATACGCCGCAGAAAAAGGACGGTTCCATTAGTATCGAGAAGGCGGTAGAGATCAACGAAGCGTTCCAGATTTCTCGCCAGTTCTGGTCTCACCAGGTCAACAGTGGCGTGATGCACGATCCGCACTCCTTTATTAACACCGTGCCGCACATGAGCTTTGTGTGGGGCGAACAGAACGTTAACTTCCTGCGCGCGCGTTACGCTGCATTGCAGCAGAGCACGCTGTTCCGCGGTATGAAATATTCCGAAGACCACGCGCAGATCAAAGAGTGGGCACCGCTGGTCATGGAAGGTCGTGACCCGAACCAGAAAGTCGCGGCGACTCGTACCGAAATTGGTACCGACGTGAACTACGGCGAAATCACCCGTCAGCTGGTGGCGTTCCTGAAGAAGAAAGAGAACTTCAATCTGCAGCTCAGCACCGAAGTGCGCGGCTTTAAGCGCAACGCGGATAACAGCTGGAGCGTGACCGTTGCCGATCTGAAAAACAATGAAGCCGAGCACGTTATTAAGGCGAAGTTTGTCTTCATCGGTGCGGGCGGCGCGGCGCTGAAGCTGCTGCAGGAGTCCGGTATTCCTGAAGCTGACGACTACGCGGGCTTCCCGGTCGGCGGTCAGTTCCTGGTGTCAGAAAACCCGGAAGTGGTGAATCGCCATCTGGCGAAAGTATACGGTCAGGCTTCCGTGGGCGCGCCACCGATGTCCGTGCCGCACATCGACACCCGTATGCTTGACGGTAAACGCGTGGTGCTGTTCGGACCGTTCGCGACTTTCTCCACCAAGTTCCTGAAAAACGGCTCCCTGTGGGATCTGCTGAGCGCAACCACTACTTCGAACGTGAAGCCGATGATGGACGTCGGTCTGGATAACTTCGATCTGGTGAAATACCTGATTAGCCAGGTGATGCTTTCTGATGAAGAACGCTTCGAGGCGCTGAAAGAGTACTATCCGCAGGCGAAGAAAGAAGACTGGCGTCTGTGGCAGGCGGGTCAGCGCGTGCAGATCATCAAGCGCGATCCGAAAGAGGGCGGCGTGCTGCGTCTGGGTACCGAAGTGGTGAGCGATAAGGATGGCACGATTGCCGCGCTGCTGGGTGCATCACCGGGTGCGTCTACCGCTGCGCCAATCATGCTGCACCTGATGGAAAAAGTGTTTAAAGACAAAGTCGCCAGCCCGGAATGGCAGGCGAAACTGAAAACCATTATTCCATCCTACGGCACGAAGCTGAACGGTAACGTGGATGCGACGGAGCAGGAGCTGGAATACACCAGCCGCGTACTGCAACTGCAGTATGTGAAGCCGCAGGCCGCGGATGCTGCGCCGAAGGCGGAGCTGAAGCCTCAGCCGGAAAACAAACCGGTTGCGGATATTGCGCTGTAAGGTAAAAGCAAAACGGTAACATCTGTTACCGTTTTTAGTGTTTTCTCCCTCTCCCGGTGGGAGAGGGTTGGGGTGAGGGCACCAGAGCGCACCCTTTCCGGGTCGGGTAAGGCGAAGCCGCCACCCGACTTATTTTTAACGTATTACCGCTTGTCCGACGTTCTCTTCTGCCTTCCACACGCGATACTTCACCTCTACGTTTTCCGGCGTATAGATCACGATCGGTAACTTGCTGTTGTAGCGCAGCAGACTGTTGTCGCCCAGATACGCTGTCACAAATTTCTTCTCTTTCTTGCCGTCCGGGCAGGCCATCATGGTGGAGACCGGAGAGGTTACTTTATCAAAGACGTAATAGTCGTAACCCCAGCCTTCCAGCGTTTTGCTTTCCAGCTGACCGCCCAGACGGTGCTGGTTACAGTCCACTTCCAGCGTTTTGCCAATTAACAGTTCCACTTTGTAATTCGCTTCGTCCTGCTGAACTGGCAGCTGGATCACCTGACGCTTCATACCTTTTTCCGCTTGCGGATACGGAGCGACTTTTTCCAGCGGCTGTGCTTTTTGGGCATCACTGGCGAAAGCGCTGGTGCTGACGCACGCGGCGGCGAGAAGTGCGATGGCAAATTTAGGGGCGTTTTTCATTGTCATTCCTTTATGTCAAAACGGTCCTGCACAGATTAACATAATGCATATGAATGAATGGTGATATTTACTCAAACTTTCATTTTATCCAGCGTAATAAACTTGGTTATGGTGATTAATGCAGTTGTTTGTGCTGGTGTGGAGTCTGGCGGGCGTTCGTGTTATTTTAGACCTCATATAATGTTATTCATCTGTAAAAGGGAAGAGAGATGGTTCGTGCAAAACTGAAAACGCCTGAAGGCCGCAAGTTCCTCCTGGCGCTACTGGTCGTGTTTATGATTGCTGCCGCGTGCGTCGGGCGGGCCACCATCGTTGGCGTCATCGAACAGTACAACATTCCTCTCTCCGCCTGGACCACCAGTATGTATGTGCTGCAATCGGCGATGATCTTCGTCTACAGCCTTGTTTTCACCGTGCTGCTTGCCATCCCGCTGGGCATTTTCTTCCTGGGCGGACGTGAAAAACACTGAGCATTCATCTGCTATCAAAAGCCAGCCTGCGGGCTGGCTTTTTTTATATTTGATGATATTTATTCGCATTTCCAGGATATTCTGTGTCGAACGAAGTTGGTCGACATAAAGCAGGAGATGTTCAATGCTATCCCGGTTTGCAACGCTCAACCGGATCCCGAAAGGCGTCTGGGTTGTGGGTGGAGTCAGTATGCTGATGGATATCTCCTCGGAGATCATTCACAGCCTGCTGCCGCTGTTTATGGTCACGACGCTGGGAGCCAGCGTGATTTTCATTGGCTTGATTGAAGGCCTGGCTGAGGCCACCGCGCTGTTTATCAAAGTTTTTTCTGGGGCAATCAGTGACTATCTGGGCAAACGTAAAGGACTGGCGGTGCTGGGCTACGGTCTGGGCGCGCTGAGTAAGCCACTCTTCGCTATCGCCTCTTCGTCGGGCATGATTCTGGGGGCACGCTTAATCGACCGGGTAGGGAAGGGGATCCGTGGCGCGCCGCGCGATGCGCTGGTCGCTGACGTTACGCCGCCGGAACTTCGCGGCGCGGCTTTTGGTCTGCGTCAGTCGATGGACACTATCGGCGCATTCCTCGGGCCACTGCTGGCCGTAGGCTTAATGCTGCTGTGGAACGATGATTTCCGTACTATTTTCTGGATCGCGGTGATACCCGGCGTGCTCGCCGTGGCGCTGCTTTTCTTCGGCCTGCATGAGCCAAAAACGCCCATCGAACATAAACGCACGAATCCCATCAAGAAAGAGAACCTCAGGCGCCTCGGGAAAGGCTGCTGGTGGGTCATTGGCCTCGGCGCCGTCTTCACGCTCGCGCGTTTCAGTGAAGCTTTTCTTGTCCTTCGCGCGCAGCAGTCGGGGGTGCCGCTGGCGCTGATCCCGCTGGTGATGGTTGCCATGAACCTGCTCTATTTCCTTTCAGCCTATCCGTTTGGCAAGCTATCCGACACGATGAGCCACACCCGGCTGCTGCAGTGGGGGCTGGTGGTGCTGATTGGTGCGGACATAGTTCTGGCGCTGAGCACCCACTGGGCCGGCATTATTTTAGGCGTAGCGCTTTGGGGAATTCATATGGGGATGACGCAAGGGTTGCTGGCGGCAATGATTGCTAAAACGGCTCCTGCGGATCTGCGCGGTACCGCCTACGGTATTTTTAGCCTGGTCAGCGGCGTGGGATTATTAGTCGCCAGCCTGGGGGCAGGGGCCATCTGGGAAACGTTTGGCGCGGAGTATACGTTTTATGCCGGGGCGGTGATTTGTCTGGCGACACTGGTGTATCTGAGCAAAACGCCGGATGAGGTGAAATAAAAAAACCAGCCGTAAAAGGCTGGTTTTCAATAGCTCAGCCGGGGGAGGCGCCTATTTTTTCTCAACCCTCTTTGATTGCACTCTATACGACCGTATGCTCTGCAATCGTCAGGTTTTCAGTACCTCCAGTGTCCCGGCACACAACGGAAGGTATCTCCATCAATGGCGACATGGCACACAGACGGGAAGGAGAGGTGTGTTGCCACAAGAGACTCCCGGTTGGCAGCGAGTTCCCGCAAGAGTTGAATCCGCACGCGAGCAGCTTCTTCGGGATAATGATCGAAGCCATTGAACCAGTCAGGATGCTGGAAGCCGACCGGGAATACCGCATCGCCAGCGAACGTTAAGCGTTCACCATGTGATGCCAGACGGACGACGCTATGACCAGGCGTATGACCACCAATACGCATAATGAGAACGCCAGGGGCTACCTCACTCTGGTTCTCGAAAGTTTTCAACTGGCCCCTGTATTCCTGTAAGAACCGTGTTGCCGTTTTCCTGAGTGCTTCCGGGAAACCTGTGGGCATGGATACCTGGGAAAAATCGGGCGATTCCCAGAAGTTAACTTCAGCTCCTGCCACATGAATACGCAGGTCAGGACGCAAACTATTGCGCTAATAGATCAACACGTTATCATCGCGCACTTCGGCCATATGCAAATTGTTGAGCGAAGAACCGGACATCAGGTTGTTAGAGATACCATCAGAGAAGGCACCATTACGAGTATTCCCCGTGGCAGTTCGTCACGCTGGGATATTCATCCCGCATTGAGGCGCGTTACTCAGTAGGATTTCAGATGCGAAATACCTATTGTGCCAATCCGACATCAGCCCCATGCCTGCTATTGGGATATGATGAATGGGTAAAGCTAAGCCATGGGTTGTGTGAGCTTACAGATGTTGTAAATGAAGATATTACAGAGCTTAATAATTTCAATCTTTTGTTTTTATTGCAAATTCCCACATGGGTGCTTTTGAAGGCTATGGGTTAACACTTAGAGATTCTTTTTCGGTAAATTGTGTAAACACCGAGTTTAATTATAGCAAAGATTTCGGCGTATACATGAATGCATGTAAAAAATCATCATTCACTAACACCAGATTTACAAACAATGGTGAAGGTGGTATCTGGATTGGTTGTGATACACAATACGTTGCATTCGCTGGATTTTTTGGGTGAGGGAGGGATCTCGAATGACGGCTCAACCCAAAAATGTGGCATTAATATCGAAGACATCTGCGGAGGTGTTGCGATATAGTCGTCTATATTCGATGGCAACAGCGAAGTTAATATTGGTGTAGACCAAAGCAAGTATAGAGCGCTAGTATGATAGGGAGTTCCAGATATTGTAATTGTTAATCAGGGTGGAACATCTCAGAGGCCATCACCCCTAAAGACAGGTCAGCATTATTACGATACTAACTTAGGCTACCAATATGGTGGAATGCCACCACGGGAAAATGGAAGCGAGCAGATGGCACAAATATATAAACAACACAAATGGTGTAACCGGAATATAATATAATTTATTATTGTTTTGGTTATGGCCCCAATTCAGGGGCCGACATATTAATATGTCTGTTTAGGTATGAGGCTATTTTTTAGTTTGCCCACAAGATACTTAGAAAGTTTAGCTGAAGGCTTTTCAATCATTAAGCGCAAAATTATCGATACTGCTAAGGAAATTAGAATGACTACGAAATATCGTCTCCAGCCTTGAACTTGGGTGTAAACATAAAATAAATTCGAGTATCTATCGCATATATTAATAGTTAATACGTGAGATATATAAAATGAATATGATATATCACCAAGGTATATTAGTGGTTTTGGGTACTTTATTGATCGGCTAAAGTCATAGTGCAAAATTGACACAAAAACTAATAGTGCACCTAACCCACCGTTTATAATCCCATTTCCATATCTAAACATAGAGACAAACATTGCTAACCCCGCACACAATAGAACTGGTGACAATATATTTAAAGTCGGAATCAATCTATTGTATGATTTAGATAAAAATAACTCAGCAATAACCATCCCAATTATGAAGTCAAAAACCAGTGGGTTAGCCATAAATGAAAGGTTTCTAAACAAAGAATCATCTTTTAAATATACATTTTGAGCATCAAATGATATTGTCCCAGAATTTGATAATTGCAATGATACTAACAATACAATTATAATTGTAGAGCAGACTAAAGTTCTGTGCCGGGAACTGAAAAACAAAGAAATTGCAAATGTAGTGTAAAAATACATTTCATAAGTTAAAGTCCAGGCAGGAATCAGTAAACTAAAACCATATGCCGGAGAGAACTCAGAAGGGTTAAGCGGTATTAAAAATATACTTTTTAATATTTGCAAGCTATCAAGCGCCTTCCCTGACATTATTTGGTCGTAGTAACCTACGAGTAATAAATATGATAACAGGCAAAATAAATAAACTGGAAATATTCTTAATACTCTTTTAATGGAAAAGTCGATTGCTCTTACTTTACCAGATGTAATATTACCTTGTGTAGTATATACAATTATAAATCCACTTATAAAGAAAAAAAGATCAACACCAAATGGTGAGTTTGAAATAAATATATTAAAAAAATCAGTTGATGGAACCATTGGAGAAATAATTATCGCAAAATGCGATAGAACCACCAGGGAGACGGCAAAACCACGAAGTGTCTGTATCCCCTCCAGGGATTTAGTTTTTGAATGAAGCCTTTCCACGAATAAATCCTTTTGATGATTTAATGTTTCGTAATTTATCGGAGTTTACCATCTAACACCAATCTGATCAGCACTTGATCATCCTCAGTGCCTCCTGTGCTGTGCATGCATACAGATAAATCGGAGATTCATCATGGGATCGCCGAGGCCAGCACGAGACTACGTTGAGCAACGCATATCTCTCGACAAGCTCATCATGACCAGACCCTCGGCAACTTACTGCATGCGGGCAGGAGCGACGCATTACCGTGAAGGTATCCTGAGCGGCGCTCTGCTGGTCGTAGATGCATCACTGCAACCATGAGATGGCTAACTGCTGGTATGTCGTATGGATGGTGAGATGCGGATAAAATGGTATCGCACTCATCCACAGGCTCAATCGGAGGATTTGGAGTCAGGAAGAAGGGAGTCTGTACCAGCACATGAAGATTGGGTGAATGGAGCACTACCCATATTCGGGGTGATCACTTACATCATCAACGATGCGCGAACTGGTAAGTTTGATGATTGTCCGGTGATGTGAATAGCATGTTTAACCACCATTTCACCATGCAATTTTCAGAGCATAAAAAAACCAGCCATAAGAGGCTGGTTTTCAATGTGATTTTGGTCGGCACGAGAGGATTTGAACCTCCGACCCCCGACACCCCATGACGGTGCGCTACCAGGCTGCGCTACGTGCCGACGCATAAAAAGAATACTACTCGATTCCGTTTTGAATGCAAGGGAATCTGTCGCTAACTGGTTTATTATTAATCAGTTAGCGATAAAACGCTTCTCATCCGTCAGGACCTGCAGCAGCAGGCTCAACTGCGGTTTCTGGTCTTTCAACCGCTCGCCCTGCAGATTATAGGTCTGATAGTTCCCGTTGCTGTTCAGCACCAGCGTCAGCTTCGGCGTGGTCACCACCAGCGTGTTACCCCCCGCTGCCGTCACCCAGTTATGGCGGCGCGTGGCGCTGAAGAGATCCTGCCCCTGCGAATACTCGTTTGCTGGCGTGCTGACATGCAGCAGGCGCTGCATCAGGGTCGTCATCACGTCTTTATGCTCGGTAAGCATGTTAACGCGCTGCGCTGGGGTGCCAGGCCAGTGGATCACCAGCGGGACGTGCAGGTTCGGACGTGACCAGCTCATGCTCTTCGTCTCGTCGCCTAGCGGCACGCCATGGCCCGCGGTCACAATCACGACGGTGTTATCAAGCTTGCCGGATTCGCGTAGTGCATCAAGCACGCGGCCAATTTGCGCGTCGACATCACTGGCCGCGCGGCTGTAGCGGCGTGCAAAGCCAGCCTGGTTGCTGTCGCCGAGTGTTGTGCCGTTAAAGGCCACCCACGAGAACCAGCGGTTATCTTCCTGCGCGTAGCGCTGCAGCCAGTTAATCCACTGGTTTGCGGTCTGGGTATCAGACTGGCTCTGCGCGGCAGGCAGTGAGAAATCAGAGAGCAGCGCCTGGCGGTACAGTGAACTGTTGAAACCGTCCGATGAGAACAGCCCTAACTGGTAGCCCTGCTGATTAAGCCCGGTGATCAGCGCCGCAGGAATACGGGCTGACAGTACGCCATCCATGTAACCGGCAGAAATTCCATAGAACAGGCCAAAAATACCTGCATCCGTTGAGTTACCGGAACTCATATGCTGGGTAAACGACACGTTCTTGCTGGCAAAATCAGCCAGCGCAGGCATCTGCTTCTCGTAACGAGAATAGTTGAGGCCATCAACGGTGATCAGCAGGACGTTTTGTCCGCGACCCATATCGCGATAGCGCAGATCGCTCAGTGGATACTGAACGCTGACCGCTTCCGGATTCCCCTGTTCTACCAGACGGCGCTGAAACTCCTGCGCATCAAGCAGACCGTGTTTCTCCAGGAAACGACGGGCCGTCATCGGGTAAGAGAGCGGCAGGTTAGCGCGCTGCATGGTGATCGGGCGATAGAAGTTCGCATCCGCCCAGATATACATGATGTGCGAACTGATAAATGAGACAAAAAAGAGCGCGGCGACGGGCTTCGCGTAATGGCGGCGTCGGGTCAGGCTGCGGAGCTTTTGCCAGCTCCAGGTGGCAAACAGCATCTCAATCAACAGGATCACCGGGACGCTGATGAACATGAGCTGCCAGTCGCGGGCCGTTTCGTTCTGATCAGGGTTAATCACCAGTTCCCAGACGATGGGGTTAAGGTGCAGGTGGAAGCGGGTGAACACTTCACTGTCGATAAGCAGCAGCGTCATTCCTGTTGTCGCAAGGATAGCGGAAAGGAACCGCATCAGACGCTGCGACATGACGATAAACGTCAGAGGGAAAAGGATCAGCAAATAGGTGGCGAATACCAAAAAGCTAAAGTGACCCACAACGCTCATCCAGGAGTAGACACGCCCGGTTAGCGTTGTTGGCCAGTCTGCGACAAACAGATAACGACAGCCAATCACCGTCGCTAACAGAATGTTAAACAGGGCAAACCAGTGTCCCCAGCTGACCATCTGGGAGACTTTTTCACGGTAGCGCTGACGATTCGTCACCATAAACTGTTGTTCGTTTCCCTTAATGGGCCTGGTCGTTGCTGACGGATGACTGTAAGGCCTGGGCGAAAGATTTGGCGATCGCCTGACGCTGAGCCGGAGCAACGCTGGTGTTGATAAGGTTGGTGACCATATTTCCCAAAACCATCAGGGAGAGATCGGTCGGCGTTTTATGTTTTTCCAGTACGTTGACCAGCTCACTGAGCAATTGTTCAACGTGTTCATCACTGTAGCGGGAATGTTGTGGCATAAATCAAAATCAGTTTGTTGATGAAAGGGCAACATATTACCGTAGCAACAGCTTTTTTTCCCCTTTTTTATCTGTTGTTGCACACATGTCCTGGTGGTGGTTGAATACCGCCCGGTCTAAAAGGAGAGTTTATCATGAGTCTGGAAATCAACCAGATTGCCTTGCACCAGCTTATCAAGCGTGATGAGCAAACCCTTGAAGTGGTGCTACGCGATTCGTTACTGGAACCCACGGCAACCGTTGTGGAAATGATGGCAGAGCTGCATCGCGTCTACAGCGCCAAAAATAAAGCCTATGGCCTGTTCAGCGAAGAGAGTGAGCTGGCTGACAGCCTGCGCCTGCAGCGTCAGGGCGAAGAGGATTTCCTGGCGTTTAGCCGTGCCGCAACCGGGCGTCTGCGCGACGAGCTGGCGAAATATCCCTTCGCCGACGGCGGTATCGTCCTGTTCTGCCACTATCGCTACCTGGCGGTCGAGTATCTGCTGGTGAGCGTGCTGAATAACTTAAGCAGCATGCGCGTGAACGAGCAGCTGGATATCAGCTCAACGCACTATCTGGATATCAACCATGCGGATATCGTGGCGCGCATTGATTTAACCGAGTGGGAAACCAACCCGGAGTCGACTCGCTACCTGACCTTCCTGAAAGGGCGCGTGGGCCGCAAAGTGGCGGATTTCTTTATGGACTTCCTCGGCGCCAGCGAAGGCCTGAACGCCAAAGCGCAGAACAAAGGACTGCTGCAGGCCGTTGATGACTTCACGGCGGAAGCGCAGCTCGATAAATCCGAGCGTCAGACCGTGCGTCAGCAGGTTTACAGCTACTGTAACGAGCAGCTGCAGGCCGGCGAAGAGATTGAACTGGAGTCGCTGTCAAAAGAGCTGGCGGGCGTCAGCGAGGTCAGCTTCCAGGAATTCACCGCAGAGAAGGGCTATGAACTTGAGGAGAGCTTCCCGGCGGATCGCAGTACGCTGCGCCAGCTCACTAAGTTTGCCGGCAGCGGCGGTGGGCTAACCATCAACTTCGACGCCATGCTGCTGGGGGAACGCATCTTCTGGGATCCGGCTACCGATACGCTGACCATCAAAGGCACGCCGCCGAACCTGCGCGATCAGCTTCAGCGTCGCACGTCTGGCGGTAAATAGCAGCCATAAAAAAACCCCGCCGAAGCGGGGTTTTTCTCGACAGGTTTGCGATTACGCGCGAACGAAGTCGATGTGAGTCAGTTTTGGCTTGAACGCGTGACGCTGAACAGCCTGAACCTTCACTTTTTCTTCTTTACCGCCAACAACGATGGTCAGAACTTCGCTGTAGAATTCAGCTTTGGTCTGCAGGTTCCACACTTTGTCGTGATCCAGTTCGATAGAAACTGGAGCAGCTTCGCCACCGTAAACGATAGCCGGGAACTTGTTAGCGTTACGCAGGCGGCGGCTCGCACCCTTACCCTGCACGTTACGTACTTCTGCTTCGATAGTGAACATTGATTTCTCTCTGTATTTAAAACCCTACTACAGGCGACCCAGCAGCAGGTGAGTGTTCTGCCTCACGGATGTGAAGCGGGCGGCATTTTATACTCAAATGCCCCTCACATCAATGAAAAGTCCGCTAACCGCGCAATTCATTTGCCCGGCGGAAGCGTCCTTCATAGTCAAAGACCTTTTCGCGAACCTGCCAGAACTGACCTTTTTTTCGGGCGACAACAAAATCCGGATGGCGCAGCAGCACCTGCTGATGCACGATATCCGCTACGGTTATCCAGCGCAGCGGAACGCCCGGCGTGCGGGTATGTGGGCGGATAAACAGCTGCTCAAAAGCCGTGCGCTGGGCAGGCGTCTGGACCCGGAACCGTTCGCTGACGTCAGCGCCATCTTCGTCGTAATAGGTAATTTTCAGCCACTCGCCTTTTTCATCCGCGCTGGGCTGCAGCGCCATGCCGGAACAGCGCAGCACCAGCGCATCCTTCAGCTTCAGCGCCGCTTTCAGCATGTCGTCCGGGTCGACCAGTACCGTGTCGCACTCACGGCAGCGGCGGGCGGCAATGTCATTTTCGGCGTTGCACTGCGGACAGTTTTTGAAGCGGAAACGGAAATCGCACTGCTCGCGATGCCCGTCATCATCTTCAAACCAGCCCTGGCAGCGGCGGCCGAAGTGTTCAATCAGCGTGCCGTCGGCGGTGGTTTTTCCCCAGAAGGTGTTGGCAAACCCGCAGGCCGGGCAGAAAACCTGCACCGGCACGTTGTCGCTTTTGCCTTTTGGCGCGCCCACTTCCGGGGAGTAGAGATCGTGCGGGTTACCGGCATAATCCAGTATCAGGCAGTCGGTTTTGCCCGGCGCCAGGCGTAGTCCGCGTCCGACAATCTGCTGATACAGGCTGACGGATTCCGTCGGGCGCAAAATCGCAATCAGGTCGACGTGCGGGGCGTCAAATCCGGTGGTTAAGACCGAGACGTTGACCAGATAGCGAAACTGCTGCGCTTTGAACGCTTCAATCAGCCTGTCGCGCTCCGGGCCGGGCGTTTCGCCGGTGATCAGCGCCGCGTCGTCGGCGGGCAGCAATCCGGTGATCTCACGCGCGTGCTCGACGGTCGCGGCAAAGATCATCACCCCTTTGCGCGTCGCGGCAAATTCCTCAATCTGGCTGATGATGTGCGGCGTAATGCGCTTTTGCTTTTTCAGCTCCTGATTAAGATCGGCCTCGCTGAATAATCCGTTGCTCTGCGCCTGTAAGCGGCTGAAATCATATTGCACTACCGGCATATCCAGCCGCTCTGGCGGGGTCAGGTAGCCGTGCTTAATCATGTAGCGCAGCGGAAGTTCATAGATACAGTCGCTGAACAGCGCCTTCTCATCGCCGCGCACCATGCCGTGATAGTGAAAACGGTAGATCCAGCCTTTACCCAGACGAAACGGCGTGGCGGTCAGGCCGAGCAGGCGTAAGTGAGGGTTCACCTCTTTCAGGTGAGTGAGGATTTGCTGATACTGGCTGTCGTCTTCATCGCTGATGCGGTGGCACTCATCAACAATCAGCAGCGAAAACTCGCTGCGAAACAGGTCCAGATTACGTGCAACCGACTGCACGCTGCCGAAGACCACTTTGCCGTGGCTCTCTTTACGCTTTAACCCGGCGGCAAAAATGTCGGCCTCCAGTCCAAGCGCGCAATATTTGGCATGGTTTTGCGCCACCAGCTCTTTGACGTGAGCCAGCACCAGCACGCGACCGCGCGCCAGGCGGGCCAGCTCGGCGATGACCAGGCTTTTGCCTGCGCCGGTCGGCAGCACAATCGCCGCTGGCTCGCGGTGTTTACGGAACCAGGCGAGGGTGGCGTCGACGGCTTCCTGCTGATAGGGACGAAGTGTAAAAGTCATGGGGTCTCGGTTTCGTTATTCCGCGTATAGTATGCCACGAAACTTTTTCCCTTGAGTGGCGCAACCAGACCATTATACTGAACCGTTCCTGACCGCTTCTTTTTTCGGACGCACGGTCCGACTTCCAGCACCATTAAGGCTAAAAAGATTTCATGCGACTTGATAAGTTTATCGCTCAGCAACTCGGCGTAAGCCGCGCTATTGCCGGGCGCGAAATTCGTGCCAACCGCGTTACCGTGGACGGCGAGATTGTGAGAGACAGCGCGTTCAAACTCCAGCCCGATCATCAGGTTGAGTACGACGGTAATCCGCTGACCCAGCAGCACGGTCCGCGCTATTTCATGCTTAATAAGCCGGAAGGCTATGTCTGCTCAACGGACGATCCGGATCACCCAACGGTGCTCTATTTCCTCGACGAGCCGGTAGCGCACAAGCTGCACGCTGCGGGGCGCCTCGACATCGACACCACCGGGCTGGTGCTGATGACCGACGACGGACAGTGGTCTCATCGCATCACTTCCCCGCGTCACCACTGCGAGAAAACCTATCTGGTCACGCTGGAGTCACCGGTTTCTGATGACACGGCAGAGCAATTCGCAAAAGGCGTTCAGCTGCATAATGAAAAAGATCTGACCAAACCGGCGGTGCTTGAAGTGATCACCCCGACGGAGGTCCGTCTGACCATCAGCGAAGGGCGCTACCATCAGGTCAAACGGATGTTTGCCGCCGTGGGGAACCACGTCGTGGGCCTGCACCGTGAACGTATCGGCGCGATCGCCCTCGATCCCGACCTGGCGCCCGGTGAATACCGCCCGCTGACGGAAGAAGAGATCGCCAGCGTCGGTCTGCCTTCGCATTAATTTCAGGAGAACCCTGTGACCACCAGGCCACACTCGTCGTTCAAAATCGTCTTCATTCTTGGCCTGCTGGCGATGTTGATGCCGCTGTCTATTGACATGTATCTGCCTGCGCTGCCGGTGATTTCCGCGCAGTTTGGCGTACCGGCAGGCAGCGCGCAGATGACGCTCAGCACCTATATTCTCGGTTTCGCGCTCGGACAGCTGTTGTATGGCCCGATGGCGGACAGCCTGGGGCGTAAGCCGGTGATTCTGGGCGGGACGCTGGTCTTTGCGGCCGCAGCGGTCGCCTGTGCGCTGGCGCAGAGTATCGATCAGCTGATCGTCATGCGCTTCCTGCACGGGCTGGCCGCCGCTGCCGCGAGCGTGGTGATCAACGCGCTGATGCGTGATATCTACCCGAAAGAAGAGTTCTCCCGCATGATGTCGTTTGTCATGCTGGTGACGACAATTGCGCCGCTGGTGGCACCGATGGCCGGTGGTGCGGTGCTGGTGTGGTTTAGCTGGCACGCGATTTTCTGGATCCTGGCGCTGGCCGCGCTGCTGGCCTCGGCAATGATTTTCTTCTTTATTGATGAAACCTTGCCCGTCGAGCGCCGCCAGAAATTTCATATTCGAACCACGATAGGCAACTTCGCGTCGCTGTTTCGCCATAAGCGGGTGTTGAGCTACATGCTGGCGAGCGGGTTCAGCTTCGCCGGGATGTTCTCCTTCCTGAGCGCCGGGCCGTTTGTCTATATTGAACTGAACCACGTTTCGCCGCAGCACTTTGGCTATTACTTTGCGCTCAATATTGTCTTCCTGTTTGTGCTGACCATCATTAACAGCCGCTTTGTCCGGCGGGTGGGGGCGCTGAACATGTTCCGCGCCGGGCTGTGGATCCAGTTTGTGATGGCGGTCTGGCTGGTGGTGAGCGCGTTCCTGGACGTGGGCTTCTGGGCGCTGGTGATCGGCGTGGCGGCCTTTGTTGGCTGCGTGTCGATGATCTCGTCAAATGCAATGGCGGTGATCCTCGATGAGTTCCCGCACATGGCGGGGACCGCTTCGTCACTGGCTGGAACTTTCCGCTTTGGGATTGGCGCCATCGTCGGGGCGCTGCTGTCTATGGCGACATTCAGCACGGCCTGGCCAATGCTGTGGGCGATGGCTTTTTGCGCAACCAGCTCTGTACTCTTCTGCCTTTACGCCAGTCGACCGCGAAAAGCGGCCCACTAAAACACAGAGAAGGCCCGGCAGGGCCTTTTTTGTTGACGCATATCAACCAAACCCTCGTTCGTTTATCCCGTGTTTGTTTATTTTATGTAAAATCTATTTATGTAAAAAGTCACATCATTGTATTCAAAAAGGTTGAGTTAGATCGCAGAAACGGGTACATATAGCGCCGACGCGAGCCTGAATACCGATAAAAAAGCGCTGAATAGTGCAGGTTGGCGATGATGTGTTACTATAAATGTAAATAAATTGTGAAGTAAATTTTGCTTCCGGGGAACGAACGTGAATACATTACAACTCTCCATTGTCCATCGCTTGCCCCAGAGCTATCGCTGGTCGGCGGGTTTTGCAGGTTCGAAAGTTGAACCGATTCCGCAAAGCGTCGCAGGCTGTGAGAATTGCCTGGTGGCGCTCAAGCTGCTGAGCCCGAGCGATGAAAATGCATGGCGGGTGATGGAGCGTCTCAGCCAGGCCCTGACGGATATCGAAGTGGACAGCTCCGTACTGGAGTGTGAAGGGGAGCCGTGCCTGTTTGTCAAAAGCCAGGACGAGTTTGCCGCGACCTGCCGCCTGAAAAACTTCGGCGTTGCGATTGCTGAGCCTTTCTCCGGCCAGTACCCGTTTTAAGCGCTAGTCTGCCGCCAGCAGCTGGCGCGTGTAGTTCTGCGTTGGCGCAGTAAAGACGCGCTGGCAATCACCCTGTTCGACCACCTCACCCTGCCGCAACACAATCACCTGATGGCATAGCGCCCGAACCACCTGAAGATCATGGCTGATAAAGATATAGGCCAGCCGGTGCTTTTCCTGTAGCCCTTTCAGTAGCGCCAGGATCTGCGCCTGGACGGTTCTGTCCAGAGACGAGGTCGGTTCATCCAGAATAATCAGCTCCGGTTTCAGGATCAGCGCGCGGGCAATGGCGATACGCTGGCGCTGGCCGCCGGAAAATTCCGCAGGATATCGGTGGCGGGTGTCGGGATCTAAGCCCACTTCCGCCATCACCCGCATGACCTCCTGTTCCCGCTGTTGTGCGCTCAGTCCAGCCTGGTGAACGCGCAGACCCTCTTCGATAATCTGTAACACGCTGAGGCGCGGGTTAAGCGAGGAGTTGGGATCCTGAAACACCACCTGCATGCGCGGGCGAACGGGCAGCATCTGGCGGCGGTTCCAGCGGTGCAGCGGCATATCATCAAACAGGATCTCGCCCTGAGAGGCAATTAAGCGCAGCAGCGCCAGGCCGGTGGTGCTTTTACCGGAACCAGATTCGCCCACCAGCCCCAGGGATTCCCCCGGGCGCAGCGAGAAGCGGATATTTTTCAGCACCGGGTTCTGGTCAACGATGCGCCGCAGAACGCCTTTACGGATTGGGAACGAGACGGATAAATCTTCAACGCGCAGCAGCGGTGTGCTGTCAGCCGCGAGCGGAACCGGGTCTCCAGAAGGCTCGCTGTCGAGCAGGCGCTGCGTATAGGGATGCTGCGGCGCGTTCAGCAGCGTGGAGGCGGTATTCTGTTCAACGCACCGTCCGTTTTGCATGACCGCGACGCTGTCGGCCAGCTTTCTGACGATGCTCAGGTTGTGCGTGATAAACAGCAGGCTCATGTTCAGCTCGTCACGCAACTCACGCAATAGCGTCAGAATTTGCGCTTGTACCGTCACGTCCAGCGCCGTCGTTGGTTCGTCGGCAATTAACAGTTCGGGGCGCGTGAGCAGGGCCATGGCTATCATCACCCGCTGACGTTCACCGCCAGAAAGCTGATGCGGAAAATCATTCAGCCGTTTAGCCGCATTGCGTATGCCTGTTCGTTCCAGACAATCCAGAATTTCGCCTCGCGCGGCCTCTTTGCGCATACCCCGGTGCAGAGAGAGCACTTCATAGAGCTGTTTTTCCAGGGTATGCAGCGGGTTAAGGGAAACCATGGGCTCCTGAAAGATCATAGCAATCTTATTGCCGCGAATACCGCGCAGGGTATGTTCATCAGCGTGCAGCAGCGAACGGTCGTGGAACAGAATATCCCCTTGCGGATAACTCACGGGCGGGGAGGGCAGCAGACGCAAAATGGAGAGCGCCGAGACGCTCTTGCCTGAGCCGGATTCCCCCACCAGCGCCAGCGTTTCACCGCGCTGGATCTGCAGCGACAGGTCAGTGACCACGGTCCGCGACTCACCCTGCTTCGAGAAGGCAATCGACAGGTTTTCAATACTGAGAAGAGGCTGCGTCATTTTATACCGCCTTGTTGGGATCGAAGGCATCGCGCACGGCTTCGCCAATAAAAATCAGCAGCGAAAGCAGCACCGCCACGGAAAGGAAGGCGGTGATACCCAGCCACGGCGCCTGCAGATTATTCTTGCCCTGCAGCAGCAGTTCGCCGAGCGACGGTGAGCCCAGCGGCAGGCCGAAGCCCAGAAAGTCCAGCGAGGTGAGGGTGGTGATGGAGCTGCACAAAATAAACGGCAGGAAGGTGAGGGTCGCCACCACGGCGTTTGGCAGCATATGGCGGAAGATGATCCCCCAGTCGCTCACCCCGAGCGCCTGCGCGGCGCGAATATAGTCGAAGTTACGGGTGCGCAGAAACTCCGCGCGCACCACGCCCACCAGCGCCATCCAGCCGAACAGAACGGTGATGCCCAGCAGCCACCAGAAGCCCGGCTGTACCACGCTGGAAAGCAGAATGATCAGAAACAGCGTTGGCATACCGGACCAGACTTCAATAATACGCTGCCCCCACAGGTCAATTTTTCCGCCGTAGTAACCCTGAACGGCGCCAGCCACCACGCCCATCACGCTGGAGAAGAGAGTCAGCATCAGCCCAAAAAGAATCGAAATTCGCGTGCCGTAAAGGATGCGCGCCAGCACGTCGCCGCCGTTGGCGTCCGTCCCCAGCCAGTTTTGCGCAGAGGGCGGAGAAGGGAAGGGGGTTGTGGTCGCGAAGTTAATGCTGTTGGCGCCAAAGCGCACCGGCGCCCAGAGAGCCCAGCCGTGCTGTTCTATCTGCTGGCGCAGCCACGGATCCTGATACTCCGCCGGTGTCGCAAACGGGCCGCCGAAATCGCTTTCACTGTAGTTAGCCAGCACCGGCACGTACCAGCGGTCGTTAAAGTGCACCAGCAACGGTTTGTCGTTGGCGATCAGCTCCGAACACATGCTCAGGACAAACAGAACGGCAAAAATCCACAGCGACCAGTAACCGCGGCGGTTGTGACGAAAACGGGCCCAGCGGGCCTGGTTGACGGGGCTTAAACGCGGCATCAGCGGCCCTCAAAATCAATTCGGGGATCGACCAGCGTATAGCTGATATCGCTGATGATATTCAGCAGCAGGCCAATCAGGGTGAAAATATAGAGTGTGCCGAACATCACCGGATAATCGCGCGACACGGTGGCTTCGTAGCCCAGCAGGCCCAGACCGTTGAGCGAGAACATCACCTCAATCAGCAGCGAGCCGGTAAAAAACATACTGATGAACGTGGCCGGAAATCCGGCAATCACCAGCAGCATGGCGTTGCGGAAAACGTGTTTCCACATGATCTGCTTTTCGCTGACCCCTTTGGCGCGGGCGGTGACGACATACTGCTTGCGGATTTCATCGAGAAAGGCGTTTTTGGTCAACATGGTCAGGGCGGCGAACCCGCCGATTACCGTTGCCAGAACCGGCAGCGTGATATGCCAGAGATAATCGGTGATTTTCTGATACCATGGCAGCGTGCTGAAATCGGCGGAGACCAGCCCTCGCAGCGGGAAGATGTCGAAATAGCTGCCTCCGGCAAAGAAGACAATCAGCAGAACGGCAAACAGAAACGCCGGGATAGCATAGCCAATGATAATAAAGGTGCTGCTCCACATATCGAAGCGGCTGCCGTTATAAACCGCCTTGCGGATCCCGAGCGGAATAGAGACCAGATAGATAATCAGCGTCCCCCACAGCCCCAGCGTGACTGAAACCGGCAGGCTTTGCTTGATCAACGTTAACACAGATGCACTGCGAAACAGGCTATCGCCAAAATCAAAGCGGATATAATCCCAGAGCATCTTGAAATAGCGCTCGTGAATAGGCTTATCAAAACCGTAGCGGTGGGTGATCTCGGCGATCACCTCCGGATCCAGCCCGCGCCCGCCGCGGTAATGGCTTTCACTGATATTCCCCACGCCGGTGCGCGCATGGCTGGCACCCATGCCTTCTCCGCCGCCGCCGGGCATGCCGCCGCTGTTGCCAAACTCGATGGCAGCAATCGCCTGATCGACCGGGCCGCCCGGGGCAATTTGCACAATAAAAAAGTTAATGGTGATGATGGCCCACAGCGTGGGGATGACCAGCAGGAGCCGGCGGATCAGATAGGCACCCATGAAAATTCCTTATCGCCGCTCAGCGGGAAGTCTGGCGGCTTTATTAACGTCATACCACCAGGTGTCAAAGCCCAGCGAATAGACAGGGCGCACCGCAGGCACGGAGAATTTATCCCAGCGCGCAAGGCGGTCTTCGCCCATATACCACATCGGCAGCATGTAATAATTCCAGGTTAACACCCTGTCGAGCGCGCGCCCGAGCGGCAGGAGTTTGTCTTTATCGCCCTGCGCCGCCACAATTTTCGCAATCAACGCATCAATCGCCGGGCTTTTTACGCCTGGCGCATTGTACGAAGAGTCGATGTAGCTGGAGGCCCAGGAGATTTGCAGGTCCGAGCTGGGCCACGGCTGCGCGGGCCACAGGCGCTGCATCATGTCGTAATCGCGGCTGCGCATGCGGTTGGTGATCTGCGCGTTATCGACCTGACGAATATTCATGGTGATCCCCAGCCGCGCAAGGTTATGCTTAAACGGGAGCACCCACTGATCGTTACCACCGGAGGAGAGCAGCAGTTCAAAGCTGAGGGGCTTGCCCGTTTTGGCATCCACACGCTTTTGATTTTTCAGGTGCCAGCCCGCTTCATCCAGCAGCTTGCTGGCTTTCAGCAGGTTGTCCCGGTCGTAGCCGTCACCGTTTGAGGCAGGCGGTTGAAACACCGTGGTAAACACTTCCGGCGGCACTTCCGCTTTCAGCGGTGCCAGCAGGACCAGCTCATCGGCTTTCGGGTAATCACGTGCGGCATATTCGGTGTTCTGGAAATAGCTGTTCGCCCGGCTGTAGGCCCCGTAAAACAGCGCTTTGTTCATCCATTCAAAATCAAAGGCCAGGGAAATCGCTTCCCGAACGCGGCGGTCGGTAAATACCGGGCGCTGGATGTTAAATGCCAGCCAGCGCGTGTCCTGGGCAGATTCGTTTTTGTGCTCGTCTTTTACGATGTAGCCTTTAGCGAAATTTTTACCGATATAGCGGGTCGCCCAGTTTTTGGCACTGTTCTCCACGCGCAAATCGAAGGCGCCAGCCTTGAAGGCTTCAAATGCCACGTTATCGTCAAGGTAGTAGTCATAGCGAAGGGTGTCGAAATTCCAGCGCCCGCGGTTGACCGGCAGGTTTGCCGCCCAGTAGTCTTTCACACGGGAATAGACCACGTACTGCCCCATGCGCCAGTCGG
Source organism: Enterobacter sp. UPMP701 (assembly GCF_053709515.1). NCBI lineage: Bacteria > Pseudomonadati > Pseudomonadota > Gammaproteobacteria > Enterobacterales > Enterobacteriaceae > Enterobacter > Enterobacter sp. UPMP701. The sequence continues at coordinate 68,346 of NZ_JBSKJN010000003.1, forward strand.
TAATGCGGTAAGGGCCACCGGCCAGCGGCGGCGTGGAGAGCGGGTCGCTTAACTTATGGTTTTTCCAGAACGATTCAGGCATAACCGGCAGCGAGAACAGGCTGAGCATGTTCTCTTTGTTCGGTTCGCTCAGCTCAATTCGCACGGTAAGTGGCGCAATGGCGCGTACCGTCGTGCCTTTATACACAATACGGAACTGAGGTACGCCTTCGGTCATGAATTTGTGAAACGTAAAGGCCACGTCGCTGGCCTTGACTGGTGTGCCGTCGTGAAAACGGGCGCGGGGATTTAGCGTGATTTCGGCCCAGGAAAAGTTATCCGCGTAGCGCACGTTGTCGGCAATGAGCGGATAGTAGCTGCCGGGTTCATCATCCGACGTGACAAAAAGCGTATCGTAAAGTGATTCCGTTCGCGCCGCCGCCACGCCGCGCAGGGCGAAGCGGTTAAAGTTGTCGAACGTTCCCGTCGCGGAGAGCGTGACCTTTCCACCTTTCGGGGCGGCAGGATTGACGTAATCAAAGTGCGTGAAGTTGACCGCGTATTTGGGCTCGCCAATCACGGCGAACGCGATGTTCTCTTTTATGGTTTGCGCCTGGCTGGACAGGCTTACTACTGCCAACCAAAGCAACATAAAGCGCATTAACATCTCGCGGCGGCTCCCTCTTTTACAGACCGGCTCAGTTAAGCTGAATAATAAGTGACGCCACGGGCAATGTGAAATTATTCACCGTCAGGCGACAGCGTATTTTGCCACGTACGGAACTGCTCCAGCGGCATCGGGCGACTAATCCAGTATCCCTGCAGGAAATTAACCCCATGTTCGCGCAGCCAGGCTGCCTGTTCCGGCGTCTCCACCCCTTCCGCAACGGTAGACATATTCAGCCTTCTTGCCAGCGTCAGTACAGCATCCAGCACCGGGGAGGTCACGGTTTCTGTGCCAATGGCGTTGACAAAACCACGGTCGATTTTCAGGTAGTCCATGGTGAAATGTTCAAGATAAATCAGCGCGCTGTGGCCGGTGCCGAAATCATCAATGGCAACTTCAAACCCCTCGTTGTGCAGCCATTCGAAGAGGCTATTGGCTTCCCGATGGTTAACCATGTCGCGCTCGGTAATTTCCAGTACGATCTGGAAATAATCAGGCGGCAGCAGGGCCTTGAAGGTGCGCATATCGTCTTTGAAGCTTTCCGCATGCAAATGTCCCGGTGCGATATTGATGCCCAGTTTTGCACCTGGCGGGAGCACGGTCTGTAACACCGGCGCATCGCGAATGATGAGATCAAAAAGATGCAGCGTCAGCGGAACAATCAGCTTTTGCGCTTCGGCAAAATTGATAAAGGCGTCCGGCGGGATCTCTCCCATTGTCGGGTGTTTCCAGCGCATCAGAACTTCGACACCGCGCATCTGAAGGGTTTCGGTATCCACCACGGGCTGATAAACCACGTAGAACTGGCCGCGCTTAATGGCGCTCAGAATTTCTTTGCCCGGATTGAGACGTGTCGTGAGGATGTAAAAGTTAAGCGACCCTGCCGCAATGCCGCACACCAGCCCGAAGAACAGGGCGTAAAGTATCTCATCGCTCGTCCACTCCTCGGCGTACAGGTTGATGGTCAGAGGAACGTTTTTGAGCGTCGCGGTGCGCGCAGGCGTTTCCTGTAAATCCTTCGTTTTGACGAGGGTGCTTGAGGTGGTGGATAACGCGTTGTCGCCGATGACGATCGCTATGCCTGCAAATTCGTCCTGGCGCGCGGTATAAAGCAGGTACGGCGTCAGGTTGAGATTCACTGAGGTGAATACGCCACCGTCCTTTACGAGCGGATTACGATACCAGATGGCAATCGCGGGCTTATTGGGCAGCATGGGCGTACCGGGCAGCAGGGCGATATCCACCTGCTTGTTGATGTGCAGCCCGGGTATGAGCTCCTCCATCGGAGCATTCAGTGGCCCGGTGGCTGACGAGCAAAAGGCCATTTTGTCCCTGACCAGCAGGAAGGCGCGCACGTTGAGGCTGAAGGCCGCGCGCGAGGTAAGCTCTGCGTTAACGTCTGCGCAATTATTGAGCGTCAGCGGCTGGAGCACGTCGATGGAGGCTTTCAGCTCGTCAAAATAGCTCTCCATGTAGATGCGCACATCCATGATCAGCGTATCGAACCGGACTTCCCGCTTGTGGTAGCTCCAGAAAAATTGCAGTGAACCCAGGAGCAGGGCAGTGATCAGGCCGGTAATAATGCTGAGGATCAGTATTTTGCGATGACTGGAGAAGTAGCGGGTGAGCATAAACGTCGTGATTCCTGAAATGCCGCTGGATGTATTCAGTGTAACGGGCAAAAAAAAACACCGCCGAAGCAGTGCTTTTTTATTGTATCGCCAGCCAAGGGATAACCAACGATACAATTATCATATTAACTGCGGGTCAGTACGCGACGCGCTTCGTTGTAACGCTTCTTCCAGTACGGTTCGTTCATGCTGGAAATGGTCACACCGCTGCTGGTGGAGGCATGTACAAACTGGTCATTACCAATGTAAATGCCCACATGTCGACCCGTCGAACCTGCACGGAACAGCACTAAATCACCGGTGCGGAGTTTGGTACGTGAAATCGACTTGCCCATCTCCTGCTGTTCGTAGGTCGAACGCGGAAGATCTAACCCAAATTGCTCACGGAACGTACGCTGTACAAAACCGGAACAATCAATGCCTTTTTTGGTGCTGCCGCCAAGACGGTAACGCACGCCTTTCCAGTCAGCATACTGGTCCATAATGCGGGACTTCACGTCCAGATTACGTACCATATTTTCAAATTCATCCTGAGAGGCTTGCAGTGACGAGGAATCTTCCATTCCCACAACACGCGTCTCAGGATGCATATTCTTTGCGGTGTTCGATGTACTACATGCAGATAACAGTACCGCGACTGCTATCGCCGGGATCCCCCGTAAGATATATCTCAGAAACGGTTGAGATTTGACCATTTTGTTTATTTTCCCTTGAAGTCCTTAACGACAAATATCGTTATAAAAATGCCAAACGTGACGAGACTAATTATCTGTTCACATTGAGACAATTGTTTCTGGTGACATTTGTGGCGCAGCGCACAAAATTATTCACCATCGAAATAATTATCTCCATGGGGCAAAACGAGTTCGAGATTAACCGATTGCCAGGGCTAATGCGAGTAAAAAGAACCTTTTTTTTATAAGAAATTGTGATACAGGAAGTAAAAATTTGTCATTGCACAAAATAGCGGCAGATCCGCCGCGTAATCGTGCAATTGCTTCATTTTTATCATGAATGTGATGACAAGAATATGACAGCGCAGAAAGATCGCAGGAAGGGCATTATCAGGGATCGCGATGATCCCCGATAGTTTACGTTAAAAAACGGTATTTATTTGTTCAATTTTTGTTGCTTTCTACGCGGAAGATAGCGATCGAAAACGGTAATTAGGCGATCGCTCAAAGGCGTCATCAGAACCCACGGCAGACCAATCAGCACGGCGGAAAGCGAACCCACGACAATATCCGTCAGCCAGTGCGCGCCAATCATCACGCGCGGGAATGCAAATATCACCACAATAAGAAGGGCGATAGCAAAGGCCTTCTTGCCGAAATAGCGGAGCATAAAACCGGCGAAAATGAGCAGCATCATGCCGTGATCGCCCGGGAAACTGTCTTTCGAGGCATCTTTTGTTGGAATATGCAGCAGTTCACTCACGCGATAGATATTCGGGAAAGAGAGCGAAGGGCTGGCGCGCTTTACCGGCATCAGATGTTGCGCCAGCTGATTAATAACCACCGCAGCCAGAAGCATCACCAGACCGATAATCAGGATGCGACGGCGCCCCGTGACATCCTCTCTGAGCCAGAAAGAGAGCATCAGACAGCCCATGGCCAGCAGGGAAAAACCGTCAAAGGCGCGGTTATTGGTGATCGCGACCAGCCACAGGAAGGCGTCACTCTTCACCAGCCCCTGGTTGAAGAAATGGAACAGGGCTGAATCCAGCGGGAACCAGAAACCGTGATTCACCGGGATATACCAGGAGAAGAAAAGCGCCAGACCGGCGACATTAAGCAGTAGTATCAGGGGAAATCGAGTTGTCATAACGTTCAGCATAGAAGGAAAACTGGGGCAACGTTAGCCGCCCGAACTTAAACGAATCCTCAACAGGCTGGTCTGCAGGGCATTCCAGTCGGCGTTAACCGCACTAATTAACTCTATTCGGCTGTCAGGCGGCGCGACGTTTTGCGTTTCGATAAAGAAATCGTCGCCCTGGCGGTTGATCCGCACCAGTCCGTCAGGGGTGCGCATGATCCCCTTCACGCGATCGACCGGCGCAAGCCTCGCCCACTCAAGGATGCCAATGGTGTCGAAAACGGTATCGGCGTCGAAGATCCAACCGCAGGCCTGATACCCCTGGCCGCTGTTCAGATTCCGACGCCAGCGCTGGTGTTCGGGCAGGCTAAGCGCAGCCAGACCCTGCTTTGGAGGATGTTGATGCGCATGCTCCGCGCTGGCCGGCAGTTCAGCCAGGTTCAGGCGGGGGAGATCGAGCAGGGCGATATCAATGTTCCCCTGGGTGGCCTGCACCCGCGTCCGGTTGCCGCCGAAATGTTGCCACCAGGCATCCAGCGCGGCCTGGCTTTCCGCCGTGGCGCGATCGTCTTTATTGGCGACGATCACGTCTGCTGCGGCGAGCTGATCGCGGAAGTTCTCATTGGCCACCGCTTTTTCATCCAGAAGCTGACGCGGATCGAGCAGGCAGAGGGTGGCGCGCAGATCGATCCACGGCTCGTAAACCGGCGCGGTCAGTAAATCGAGGATCTGCTTCGGGTGACCCAGACCGGTGGGTTCAATCAGCAGGCGGTCCGGTTTGCCCTGACGCAGCAGCGTATTCAGCCCCACCTGCATAGGCAGGCCGTTTACGCAGCACATGCATCCGCCAGGGATCTCTTTAATCATCGCGCCGCTGGATGACAGTAACGCGCCATCAATGCCCACTTCGCCGAATTCATTGACCAGCACGGCCCATTTCTCGGCGGGGTCTTTATTCGCCAGCAGATGAAGAATAGAGGTGGTTTTACCGCTGCCGAGAAAACCGGTGATGAGGTTGGTTTTGGTCACGTGCGCTCCGGGAGAATTGTGATGCTATAACACTTTTCTCTTATCCTGGCGAAAAACGGGCGCAATGAGAAGGGGGAGGGCGAACGGAGGCGATATCCGTTCGCATTAAGCGCAATAATCGCTAAAGATTTAACGTTTCAATAACAGCCTGACGTGCCCCGCGGCGGGATATGCGCTGGTAGGCCTGGCTGACAGCCTCAACGAAAACGCGATTTTGCGCGAGATCGTGACCAAAGACCTCGCTCAGCCCCAGCAGCGCGCTAACGCGGTCGGCGTCGCTGCTGGCCTCGACACTCGTGCGGATTTTATCGCTGAGGGGATCGCGAACGTCAATCGCGTTGCCGCGTTCGTCGGACCCGCTGACATAGCGTATCCAGCCGGCGACGCCCAGCGCCAGCAGCGGCCATGCGGTTTTGCGCTCAAGGTGAACGCGGATCCCATCCAGCATCCGCTGCGGCAGTTTCTGGCTACCGTCCATCGCGATTTGCCAGGTACGGTGCTGCAGCGTCGGGTTAGCAAAACGCTCAATCAGGCTGTCGGCGTAAGCCGTCAGGTCGACATCCTTTATGCGCAGCGTGGGCGCCTGTTCATTCAGCATTAACCGCCGGGCGGCTTCGCGGAAGGTGGCGTCCTCCATGCATTCATTAATATGTGCGTATCCGGCGAGATACCCCAGATACGCCAGGAAAGAGTGGCTGCCGTTGAGCATGCGTAATTTCATCTGCTCCCACGGCAGAACGTCCTGCACCATCTGAACGCCCGCCACTTCCCACTCCGGACGCCCGGCGACAAAATTATCTTCCACTACCCATTGAATAAACGGCTCGGAGCTGATGGCGCACGGATCGTTAACGCCGAGCGCGTCGGCGATTTCCGCAAGCGAGGTCTCCGTCGCGGCGGGAACAATTCTGTCGACCATCGTTCCCGGAAAACTCACGTGACCTTCGATCCACTCCGCCAGCGCCGGGGAACGCTTGTGCGCCATACCGAGCACCGCATTTTTCACCACGTGGCCGTTGTCCGGGATATTGTCACAGGAAAGCACGGTAAATGCAGGTAAGCCACGCTCGCGGCGGCGATGAAGAGCTTCGACCAGGATCCCCGGGGCGGAATGCGGTTCAGAAGGATTTTCGAGGTCGTGAAGGATCCGGGCGTTTTGCAGATCAAGCTTACCGGTCGCGGGATCGATGCAGTAGCCTTTCTCCGTAATGGTGAGCGACACAATCGCCACCTGAGGTTCGCAAAACTTCTCAATTATGGCGGGCAGAGAGTCCAGCTTTGCATTCAGACATTCATGTACGGCGCCGATAATAATCGGTTGATTTCCTTCAGCGCCTTTCTCCAGCACGGTGAACAGGTGGTCCTGCGCGCGCAGCTGGCTCATCAACACATCGCCGCTGAACAGGCTTATTTCACAGATCCCCCAGTCGCCGCCTTTTTCATTCAGCACCCGGTTTGTTAACAATGCCTGGTGCGCGCGGTGAAACGCACCGAAGCCAAAATGGACGATGCGGGAGCGCAGCTGCTGGCGATCGTAGCGAGGGAGCTGAACATGGGCAGGGAGCGAGGTGGAGGCAATTGTCTTCATGAAATACACACCTGATTAACCATTAATTAACAATGCCAGTGTAAAGTTATATGACAGCAAATAAAATTGGTGAGCCGTAAATATCCCCGTTCTGTGAGTTTGATCAATCAATGCGTGGCGGTGTGTTGACCCTTTCCGGTAAACATGTATGGTAGTCGTCATTGCAGTTACCCATATTGGTATAACAACTTGAGAGGATGAGGCAATGGAACAAACCTGGCGTTGGTACGGGCCGAACGATCCGGTTTCTCTTGATGATGTGCGTCAGGCTGGCGCAACGGGTGTCGTCACGGCGCTGCATCACATTCCTAACGGCCAGGTCTGGCCGGTTGAGGAGATTCAACAGCGTCAGGCGCTGCTGGCAGAGAAGGGACTGACCTGGTCTGTCGTGGAAAGCATTCCGGTTCACGAAGATATCAAAACACACACCGGGGAATACCAGACCTGGATTGCAAACTACCAGCAGAGCATTCGCAACCTGGCGGCCTGCGGCATTGATACGGTCTGCTATAACTTCATGCCGATTCTGGACTGGACGCGTACCGACCTGGAATATCAGATGCCGGACGGCTCGAAAGCGCTGCGTTTTGACCAGATTGCCTTTGCGGCGTTTGAGCTGCACATTCTGAAACGCCCGGGCGCCGAAGCGGATTATACCGCTGAAGAGCAGCAGCAGGCGCTTGAATGGTTTAATGCCGCCAGTGAAGCGGACATTGAAAAGCTGACCCGCAATATCATTGCTGGTCTTCCGGGGGCGGAAGAGGGGTACACGCTGGATCAGTTCCGCGCACGTCTGGCGGAATACGGAAATATTGATAAGAACCAGCTGCGTGAGAACATGGCATATTTCCTGCGCGCTATCGTGCCGGTTGCGGAAGAAGCGGGGGTACGTCTGGCGGTGCACCCGGACGATCCACCGCGTCCTATTCTCGGCCTGCCGCGTATTGTTTCCACCCTCGAAGATATGCAGTGGCTGAAAGAGACGGTAAACAGCATCTATAACGGCTTTACCATGTGTACCGGCTCTTACGGAGTGCGCGCGGATAACGACCTGGTGCGGATGATTGAAACCTTTGGCGATCGCATTCACTTCACGCACCTGCGTGCGACCTGCCGCGAAGCGAATCCTAAAACCTTCCACGAGGCGGCGCACCTGGGCGGCGATGTGAATATGGTGGCGGTGGTAGACGCCATTCTGGCGGAAGAGGCGCGCCGTAAGCAGGCGGGCGATGTGCGTCCTATTCCGTTCCGTCCGGATCACGGACACCAGATGCTGGACGATCTGCGTAAGAAAACCAACCCGGGCTATTCGGCCATTGGCCGTCTTAAAGGGATGGCGGAAGTGCGCGGCGTTGAACTGGCGCTGAAGATGACGAAGTATCCGGAACTTCTGTAACCGGAATTGTCGGGTGGCGAAGCCGCCACCCGACAAATGCCATAATCAGTCAGCACGACCCATATAGCGTTTTTCTTCAATATGGATGCGGATCTTCTCGCCCGCGGAGAGGTATTCCGGCACCTGCACAACCAGCCCGGTGGTCAGGGTCGCTGGTTTGTTGCGCGCACTGGCCGACGCGCCTTTGATGCCCGGCGCGGTTTCAACGATTTCCAGATCCACGGTCTGCGGCAGTTCCAGCGCCAGCAGCACGCCGTCCCAGGTCAGCACCTGCATGTCTGGCATTCCGCCTTCAGGAATGAACAGCAGCTCTTCTTCGATCTGATCTTTGGTGAAGATGTACGGGGTGTAATCTTCTTTATCCATGAAAACGTACTCGTTGCCGTCGATGTAAGAGAAATCAACATAGCGACGGGTCAGGGTCACGGTATCAACGATATCGTCACCTTTAAAACGTTCTTCCACCTTCAGGCCGGTACGCACATCGGCGAAACGCATTTTGTACAGCGTCGCTGCACCACGGGCGCTTGGTGCCTGAATGTCGATATCTTTCACAATCAGCAGTTTGCCGTTGTAATTCAGTACCATACCTTTCTTAATTTCGTTCGCTCTTGGCATTGCAGTAATCCTGTCTACGGGAGGTAAAAAATATCGCGCCAAATTACTCGCGCGCGGCCTTTCAGGCAAGAGGAATTCGTGGCTTTTGCTATCAATACGCAAAAGGTGTTACTGTGCGCGCGATGCCCGACTGTACGGGCGTTCGTCACTGAGAGAGCATGTATGGATTGTCGTCCAGATTGCGGCGCGTGCTGTACCGCTCCGTCCATTTCAAGCCCCATTCCAGGTATGCCGGAGGGCAAGCCCGCCAATACCCGCTGTGTTCAGCTCTCTGAATCCAACCTGTGTATGATCTTTGAGTCACCCCTGCGCCCGAAGGTCTGTTCAGGGCTTCAGCCCTCGGCCGAAATGTGCGGCAGCACGCGCGCGCAGGCAATCACCTGGCTGCTGGAACTGGAAGCGCTCACCGCACCTTAAACGTCTTTAATTCTCGCCAGACAGCCAATCGTCAGCGTACACATCACCAGCGCAATCCAGAACACCGTGTGATAGTTCCAGATTTCAGCAACGACACCGGCCATTGAGCCCGCGATAATCCAGCCCACGCGGGTGGTATTCGTATAAAGGGTGGTCGCAGAGCCTGCCTGGCCCGGCATCAGATCCTGGAAGTAGAGCATGCCAATCCCGGCCAGAATGCCGATATATACGGCGTTCAGCAGCTGTAAAGCAAGAAGCAGGGCTGGCGTATGCACCGTCAGCATGCCGATATAGAACAGCAGCCCGGCGACGGCCGCGATGCGCATCAAAAAACGCTTGCCGAAACGCTTCGCATAATAGCCTGCGATCAGCATGGTTGGGATCTCAAGGCCCGCGGCCGTCCCCATCATGATCCCCGCCAGCTTCTCCGGCAGATGCAGTTCATCAATAATAAACAGCGGCATGTTGATGATATACAGGCTGTTGGTGCCCCACATCAGCGTGCAGATAACAAACAGCAGCAGGGCGTCGCGGCGGTTACGGCGCGGGGCTTCCAGCACGCCCGTTGCCACTTTGGGCTCTTTGCGCATGGATGGCAGAAAGCACCACACCAGCGCGCCGCACGCCACAAACGCGACCGCCGCGCTCAGGTACATCACCGTAAAGCCAAACCCCATCGCCAGCGCGTAGGCCAGCGGCGGGCCAATCACCCATGCCAGCGACACCTGGGCGCGCAGTATCGAGCTGAACATTACTGCTTCCCGCCCGGTATGGTCGGCATGCTCGCGGGCGAGGGCAAACAGCTGCGGGTTGGCGGTTGAGCCAAAGCTGCTCAGAAAAACCCCGACGAACAGCAGAACGAAATAGTTACGGTTCCATGCAAACAGGACGCAGGCCAGCACCCCCAGCAGACAGCAGAATACGATCAGGCTTTTACGATCGCCTTTTCGGTCGGATCGACCGGCCAGAAACTGGCTGACGAGAATACCGATGATGGCGCTCCCGGTAAAAAAGAAGCCAACCATCGCCGGACGGGCGTGAACTTCGTTAGTCAGGAACAGGCTCAGCGTCGGGGTTTGTAACGCACCGGCGATGCCCGTGAAGAAGGCAACAATCAGGAACGCCGTTGACGTCAGGTCAAAGGGCTTCGGCGAGGTGGCCGCAGGGGTGTTATGCATGTTTTATAATTAGCGAGTAACAGAGAGGGGCGGAGTTTACGCCGAGAGCTAAAAAATAAACAGTGGGTGAAGTCAATTACGCCACGAAAAATCAAAATGGCATTTCAACTTGTGATCCTCATGGCTGAACTTAGCTGAAACTGGTTTGCTGAACTTCAGCAAAATTCAGCTGAGCGCAGAAGAAATGTGCTGTATCTCTAAATTCTGATATCGGAAATACGAGTTTACTTGCAAGACATTGCAGAAAGCGCAAGACTTTTTGAAACGTTTCAGCGCTATCTTGTTTTAACAAACGGAGCAGGCTAGCGTATTTTTTCTCATGTAAGCTGAAACGATTCACTTTCAGCAGGAGAGGAGAACCATGTTCCAGTTATCTGTTCAGGATATTCACCCGGGCGCTCAGGCCGGGGACAAAGAAGAGGCCATTCGTCAGGTTGCCGCTGCCCTTGTGCAGGCGGGTAACGTCGCGGACGGCTACGTAAACGGTATGCTGGCGCGCGAGCAGCAGACCTCCACCTTCCTCGGCAATGGCATTGCCATTCCGCACGGTACAACGGATACCCGCGACCAGGTGCTGAAAACCGGCGTGAAGGTTTATCAATTCCCGCAGGGCGTGCTCTGGGGCGAGGGTCAGGTAGCCTATGTGGCGATCGGTATTGCGGCAAGCAGCGACGAACATTTAGGCCTGCTGCGTCAGTTGACGCACGTTCTGAGCGATGACTCCGTAGCGGAACAGCTGAAGTCTGCAACCACCGCTGAAGAGCTGCGCGCCCTGCTGATGGGTGAAAAACAGAGCGAAGCGCTGAAACTGGATAACGAAACCCTGACGCTGGACGTTGTCGCGACCGATCTCGTGACCCTGCAGGCGCTGAACGCGGGTCGCCTGAAAGAAGCGGGTGCCGCTGATGCCACCTTTGTAACGCGCGTGATCAACGATAAACCGCTGAATCTCGGTCAGGGTATCTGGCTGAACGATAGCGCTGAAGGCAACCTGCGTAGCGCGATTGCCGTGAGCCGCGCAGCTACCGCCTTCGACGTAGAAGGTGAGCGTGCAGCGATGCTGGTAACCGTGGCGATGAACGATGAGCAGCCGGTTTCGGTGCTGAAGCGTCTGGGCGATCTGCTGCTGAACAACAAAGCTGAAAAACTGCTGAATGCCGATGCGGCAACCATGCTGGCGCTGCTGACCAGCGACGACGCGCTGACGGATGATGTGCTGAACGCTGAATTCGTGGTGCGTAACGAACACGGCCTGCATGCCCGTCCGGGCACTATGCTGGTGAATACCATTAAACAATTCGAAAGCGAGATTACCGTGACCAACCTGGATGGTTCGGGCAAACCGGCCAACGGCCGTAGCCTGATGAAAGTTGTCGCGCTGGGCGTGAAGAAAGGCCATCGCCTGCGCTTCACCGCGCAGGGCGCAGATGCTGAACAGGCGCTGAAAGCGATTGGCGATGCCATCGCAGCGGGTCTGGGGGAGGGCGCATAATGAGCAGACGTGTTGCCACCATTACGCTGAACCCGGCTTACGATCTCGTGGGTTTCTGCCCGGAAATTGAGCGCGGCGAAGTCAACCTCGTGCGTACCACTGGCCTGCATGCCGCGGGTAAAGGGATTAACGTCGCGAAAGTCCTCAAGGATCTCGGTATCGACGTCACCGTCGGCGGGTTCCTCGGTAAAGATAACCAGGATGGCTTCCAGCAGCTGTTCAGCGAGCTGGGCATTGCCAACCGTTTCCAGGTTGTGCAGGGCCGCACCCGCATCAACGTTAAGCTGACGGAAAAAGACGGCGAAGTGACCGATCTTAACTTCTCCGGTTTCGAAGTGACGCCTGCTGACTGGGAACGCTTTGTGACCGACTCCCTGACCTGGCTGGGCCAGTTCGACATGGTGTGCGTCAGCGGCAGCCTGCCGTCCGGCGTTAGCCCGGAAGCGTTTACCGACTGGATGACGCGTCTGCGCAGCCAGTGCCCGTGCATTATCTTCGACAGCAGCCGCGATGCGCTGGTAGCGGGTCTGAAAGCCTCTCCGTGGCTGGTGAAGCCAAACCGTCGCGAGCTGGAGATCTGGGCAGGCCGTAAGCTGCCAGAATTAAAAGATGTGATTGACGCAGCCCATGCGCTGCGCGAGCAGGGGATTGCTCACGTGGTGATTTCGCTGGGTGCTGAAGGGGCGTTGTGGGTTAACGCTTCAGGTGAATGGATTGCCAAACCGCCGTCAATGGAAGTAGTGAGCACCGTTGGCGCGGGGGATTCCATGGTTGGCGGCCTGATTTACGGCCTGCTGATGCGTGAATCCAGTGAACATACGTTACGTCTTGCCACCGCCGTTGCTGCCCTGGCCGTGAGCCAGAGCAATGTCGGTATTACCGATCGTACCCAGTTAGCCGCGATGATGGCGCGCGTTGACTTAAAACCTTTTAACTAACAGCAGGAGAGGAATAATGAAAACGCTGCTGATCATTGACTCCGGTCTCGGACAGGCTCGCGCCTACATGGCGAAGACCCTGCTGGGCGCGGCGGCACAAAAAGCACACCTGGACATCATTGATAACCCAGGCGATGCCGAGCTGGCGATTGTCCTGGGCGATAAAATCCCGGCCGACAGCGCGCTGAACGGCAAAAAAGTGTGGCTGGGCGATATTAATCGCGCGGTGGCACACCCGGAACTGTTCCTGAGTGAAGCGAAAGGTCACGCGACCGTTTACAGCGCACCTGTCGCGGCGGCATCGGTGACGACCTCTGGCCCGAAACGCGTTGTCGCGGTCACGGCCTGCCCGACGGGCGTGGCGCACACCTTTATGGCGGCTGAAGCCATCGAAACCGAAGCGAAAAAACGCGGCTGGTGGGTAAAAGTTGAAACCCGCGGCTCTGTGGGTGCGGGTAATGCCATTACGCCTGAAGAAGTGGCGGAAGCCGATCTGGTGATCGTGGCGGCGGATATTGAAGTGGATCTGGCGAAGTTTGCCGGAAAGCCGATGTACCGCACCTCTACCGGCCTGGCGCTGAAGAAAACCGCGCAGGAGTTTGATAAGGCGCTGGCAGAAGCTAAACCGTATCAGGCGACAGGTGCAGCCAAAACCCCGACCGAAGGGAAAAAAGAGTCTGCGGGCGCATACCGTCACCTGCTCACCGGCGTCTCCTACATGCTGCCGATGGTGGTAGCGGGCGGTCTGTGTATCGCACTGTCGTTCGCGTTTGGTATTACGGCATTTAAAGAAGAAGGGACGCTTGCGGCTGCGCTGATGCAGATCGGCGGCGGTTCAGCGTTCGCGCTGATGGTGCCGGTGCTGGCGGGCTTTATCGCCTTCTCCATTGCTGACCGTCCGGGTCTGACCCCGGGGCTTATCGGCGGTATGCTGGCGGTGAGCACCGGCTCCGGCTTTATCGGCGGTATCATCGCCGGTTTCCTCGCGGGTTACGTGGCAAAACTGATTAGCTCGAAGCTGAAGCTGCCGCAGAGTATGGAAGCGCTGAAGCCAATCCTGATCATTCCGCTGATCTCCAGCCTGGTCGTTGGTCTGGCGATGATTTACCTGATTGGTAAGCCGGTTGCGGGCATCCTGGCGGGTCTGACCCACTGGCTGCAAACCATGGGCACGGCGAATGCGGTGCTGCTGGGCGCAATCCTCGGCGGTATGATGTGTACCGATATGGGTGGCCCGGTGAACAAAGCGGCATACGCGTTTGGCGTTGGCCTGCTGAGTACCCAGACCTACGCGCCGATGGCCGCGATCATGGCGGCAGGTATGGTGCCACCACTGGCGCTCGGCCTGGCGACAATCATTGCCCGTCGCAAGTTTGATAAAGCGCAGCAGGAAGGCGGCAAAGCGGCGCTGGTGCTGGGTCTGTGCTTCATCACCGAAGGTGCGATTCCGTTCGCGGCGCGTGACCCGATGCGTGTTCTGCCGTGCTGTATCGTCGGTGGCGCGGTAACGGGCGCCATCTCCATGGCGATTGGCGCGAAGCTGATGGCACCACACGGCGGTCTGTTTGTCCTGCTGATCCCTGGCGCCATAACCCCGGTACTGGGTTATCTGCTGGCGATTATTGCCGGTACGCTGGTGGCGGGCTTGTCCTACGCGGTGCTGAAACGTCCGGAAGCGGAAGTTGTGGCGAAAGCAGCGTAAGCGGTAAGCAATAAAAAAGCCGGGTGCGAATGCAACCCGGCTTTTTTTATGCCGCCTGTTCAGCGGTTTGCTGTGCCTTCAGCCAGGCTATCTCTTCCGCCCAGATATCCGGATTGATGGTTTCCAGCACCATCGGAATACCGTCGAAGCGGGCGTCCTGCATGATAAAGCGGAAGGCATCGTGACCGATATTCCCTTCGCCCAGGCTGTGGTGACGGTCAACGCGGCTGCCGAACGCGCTTTTCGCATCGTTCAGGTGCATACCGCGCAGGTACTTAAAGCCGACAATTCGCTCAAATTCATCGAAGGTGTTTTTTGTTGCCTCGGTTGTGCGCAGGTCATAACCTGCTGCAAACGCGTGGCAGGTATCAATGCACACGCCCACGCGGGATTTGTCTTCCACGCCGTCAATAATTGCCGCCAGATGTTCGAACTTAAAGCCGAGGTTGCTGCCCTGACCGGCGGTGTTTTCAATCACTGCGGTGACGCCTTTGGTCTTATCCAGCGTCATGTTGATAGACTCGGCAATGCGCGCCAGACAGGCATCTTCGTCAATCTGCATCAGATGGCTACCCGGATGGAAGTTCAGCAGCGTCAGCCCCAGCTGTTCGCAGCGCTGCACTTCATCAAGGAACGCCTCGCGGGACTTGTCCAGCGCTTCCTGAACCGGATGCCCAAGGTTGATCAGATAGCTGTCGTGGGGAAGGATCTGGCCGGGCCCGTAGCGGTATTTCTCGCAGGCGGCTTTGAAATCATCAATCACGTCGGTGGTGAGCGGGGCGGCGCGCCACTGGCGCTGGTTCTTGGTGAACAGGGCGAAAGCGGTCGCCTCGATTTCGGCGGCGCGAATGGCGGCATTCGCAAGGCCACCGGCAGCGCTGACGTGCGCTCCAACGTATTTCATAAAAGAACTCCTGTTAACCCGAAACGCTTATGATAGCGGGTTAACAGGAGAAGGACGAGATGGTTTATGCCATCAGGCTGTGTACGGCGAGGTTAATCGCGCCGCCGCCGACAATCAGCCAGATGAAGAGCACCAGTGCCATCAGCAGCGGCTTCGCACCGGCTTTTTTCAGCGCGCTGACGTGAGTGGTCACCCCCAGCGCCGCCATCGCCATCGCCAGCAGTACGGTATCCAGCGTCACCAGCATATCCACTACCGCTTTCGGCAGCAGGTGGAAGGAGTTAAAGATGGCGACCACGATGAACAGGATGGCAAACCACGGAATGGTGATTTTGCTCTTCTCGTTGCCGCCAGCCGGAGCCAGCTGTTTAACACGGGCCGCCAGGAAAATCAGGAACGGGGCCAGCATCATCACGCGCAGCATTTTGGCAATGACCGCCGCGTTTTCGGCTTCCGGGTTAATGGCGTGACCTGCCGCCACCACCTGCGCCACTTCGTGCATGGTCGAGCCAATATAGATGCCGTAGGTTTCCGGGCTAAACCAGTGCGCCACCAGCGGATACATGGCCGGATAGAGGAAGATCGCCAGCGTACCGAAGATAACTACCGTCGCGACCGCTACCGTCACTTTACTGGCTTCAGCTTTAACGACCGGCTCTGTCGCCAGCACCGCGGCCGCACCGCATATGCTGCTGCCTGCGCCGATTAACCAGCTGGTTTGCTTATCCAGGCCAAAGATTTTCTGACCAATAAAGCACGCCAGTAAAAAAGTGCTGGTAAGCGTCAGGACGTCGATGGCAATCCCGCTGACGCCCACGTCCGCAATCTGCGAAAAGGTAAGGCGGAAACCGTAAAGAATAATCCCGAGGCGCAGCAAATGCTGTTTAGCAAAGATTACCCCGCCGTCGCAGGATTTCCAGATGTGCGGGTAGACGGTATTCCCGACCACCATGCCGAGCAAAATGGCCAGCGTTAGCGCGCTGAAACCTGCACCGGCGACCGCCGGAATACTGCCGCCCCATAAGGCCGCGCCGGTAACCACGGCGCTGAGCGCGAGACCCGGCACGAAGTGCCACACTGTACGGTGATGTTGTAAGGTGATTTCTGACATAACCTTCTCCTTTGTCTGGCTAAAGGTTACGGCGCTCTGGTTTAAAAATAAAATTGATTATATACTTATAATTAATCTATATAAGTGGTAAGCAACCATGCACATTACATTGCGTCAGCTGGAAGTGTTCGCCGAGGTGCTGAAAAGCGGCTCGACGACCCAGGCGTCACAAATGCTGGCGCTCTCGCAGTCCGCCGTCAGCGCGGCGTTGACCGATCTCGAAGGCCAGCTGGGCGTTCAGCTGTTCGACAGGGTAGGGAAGCGGCTGGTGGTCAACGAACATGGCCGCCTGCTGTACCCGCGCGCGCTGGCGCTGCTGGAGCAGGTCGTCGAAATCGAACAGCTTTTTCGCGAGGACAACGGCGCGATCCGCGTCTATGCCAGCAGCACCATCGGCAACTACATCCTGCCGGAAGTGATTGCCCGCTACCGCCGGGATTTCCCAACCTTGCCGCTGGAAATGAGCGTCGGTAATAGCCAGGACGTGATTAACGCGGTGATCGATTTTCGCGTAGATATTGGCCTTATCGAAGGGCCTTGCCACAACGTCGATATCATTGCCGAGCCCTGGCTGGAGGATGAGCTGGTGGTGTTTGCCTCACCGGCCTCGTCGTTATTACAGGGTGAAGTGACGCTGGAGCGGCTGGCGCAGGCGCAGTGGATCCTTCGCGAGCAGGGTTCCGGCACGCGTGAAATTGTCGATTACCTGCTGCTGTCCCATCTGCCGCATTTCCAGTTAGGGATGGAGCTGGGGAACTCAGAGGCCATTAAGCATGCGGTGCGTCATGGCCTGGGGATCAGCTGTCTTTCCCGACGGGTGATTGCCGAACAGCTGGAGACCGGGTCGCTGGTTGAGATCCCCGTTCCGCTGCCAAAACTGGTACGCACGCTGTGGTGCATTCATCACCGCCAGAAACACCTTTCCAGCTCTCTGCAGCGTTTTCTGCGCTATTGCGAGATGTAAAAGCGCCCCTTACCCCAAAGGGGAGAGGGAAAAATTATGCTTTACTTATAATCCTGGCCGAGTCATGAAGCTCTCTTATAACTGAGTATTTCTGCCGGAAGCAACGCAGATCGTCTGCTACAATCGCGCCTCATTTATTGAATGGACAGCATTTTCACATGGTTTCAGAAACTAAAACCACACAAGCGCCCGCGCTACGTCGCGCACTTAAGGCGCGTCACCTGACGATGATCGCCATTGGCGGCTCAATCGGTACAGGTCTTTTCGTTGCCTCTGGCGCAACGATTTCGGCAGCCGGCCCGGGTGGGGCATTATTCTCTTATATCCTGATTGGCCTGATGGTTTACTTCCTGATGACCAGCCTGGGCGAACTGGCGGCATACATGCCGGTGTCAGGTTCGTTTTCGACCTACGGACAAAAATACGTTGAGGAAGGCTTTGGCTTCGCGCTGGGCTGGAACTACTGGTACAACTGGGCGGTGACCATCGCCGTTGACCTCGTCGCCGCACAGCTGGTGATGACCTGGTGGTTCCCGGACACGCCGGGCTGGATCTGGAGCGCCCTGTTCCTCGCCGTCATCTTCCTGCTGAACTACATCTCCGTACGCGGTTTCGGCGAAGCGGAATACTGGTTCTCTTTGATCAAAGTGGCAACCGTCATCATCTTTATCGTCGTCGGTGTGGCGATGATCGTTGGTATTTTCAAAGGCGCTGAACCTGCGGGCTGGAGCAACTGGACAACAGGCGATGCGCCGTTTGCCGGGGGCTTATCGGCGATGATTGGCGTGGCGATGATTGTCGGCTTCTCCTTCCAGGGCACCGAGCTGATTGGTATCGCGGCCGGTGAATCCGAAAACCCGGAGAAGAACATCCCGCGCGCGGTGCGTCAGGTATTCTGGCGTATCCTGCTGTTCTATGTGTTCGCGATCCTGATTATCAGCCTGATTATTCCTTATACCGATCCAAGCCTGCTGCGTAATGACGTGAAAGACATCAGCGTCAGCCCGTTCACCCTGGTCTTCCAGCATGCGGGTCTGCTCTCTGCGGCGGCGGTGATGAACGCGGTGATCCTGACGGCGGTACTGTCTGCGGGTAACTCCGGGATGTACGCCTCCACCCGTATGCTCTACACCCTGGCCTGCGACGGTAAAGCGCCGCGCATTTTCTCGAAACTGTCTCGCGGCGGCGTACCGCGCAACGCGCTGTATGCGACCACGGTAATTGCTGGCCTGTGCTTCCTGACCTCCATGTTCGGCAACCAGACGGTTTATCTGTGGCTGCTTAACACCTCCGGCATGACGGGCTTTATCGCCTGGCTGGGCATTGCCATCAGCCACTACCGTTTCCGTCGCGGCTACGTGATGCAGGGTCACGATCTGAATAACCTGCCGTACCGCTCTGGCTTCTTCCCGCTGGGGCCGATTTTTGCCTTCATTCTGTGCCTGATTATTACTCTGGGACAGAACTATGAAGCCTTCCTTGCGGACACCATTGACTGGGGTGCCGTCACGGCCACCTACATCGGTATTCCGCTGTTCCTGATCATCTGGTTTGGCTACAAACTGACGAAAGGAACCCGCTTCGTTCGCTACAGTGAAATGGATTTCCCGGAACGATTTAAACAATAACCTCACTTCCTCTCTTTCAGCCCGCTCAGTTGAGCGGGCTTTTTTTATGGGCAGATCAGAAGCTGTAGGTCATGCCGACGGTATAGCGACGGCCATCCAGCACGGTGTCATACGTATCGTAGTCAATCTGCTTATCGAGCACGTTATACACACCGGCAGTAACCAGCAGGTTTTTGTTGGCGTTGTAGCGCATACCGACATCAACCTGAGTGTAGGACGGCGTACCCTGGGACATTGACGTGCGGCTCAGGTACTCAGACGTTTTACCGCGCAGGTTCAGACGGCTCCAGAAGCCGACGTCGGGCGTCGCCTGCCAGTCCAGGGTGGTGTTGAACATGTGTTTCGGCATTTTGTTCAGTGGTTGGCCGGAGAACTGGCCGCTCTTCTGCTCGGACTCTGTATAGGTGTAGTTTGCAGTCCAGTTCACATCACGCGTGATCTTCCACCCGAAGGAGGACTCCACACCGCGCATGTTGGCTTTGTCCACGTTGACGCGGTCGCTGACGAAATCATAGCTGTGATCGCCAATCGTACAGGCGGGATCGGCGCTGCTGTTACAGCGGCGAACTTCCGTAATCTTATCCTTGAAGTCGGTATTAAACAGCGTCACACCGGCATTAAGGTTATCGTTATTATCCCAGAGCAGGGCGAGCTCTTCGCTCAGGCTCTTCTCTGGTTTCAGATCCGGGTTGCCGACGATGATACCGTCAAGACGGCCGCCACCTGTCACCTGGCCCCAGCTGGCAGACGACTGACGCAGATCCGGCGCACGATAGCCAGCAGAAACCCCGCCTTTCAACGTCCACTGATCGGCCAGGTGCCATACGCCGTAACCGCGCGGCGTCCAGTTAGTACCGTAGTTTTGGTCTTTGTCCATACGCAGGCCGCCGGTCAACGTAAAGCTTTCCGTCATTGACCATTCATCTTCGGCAAACAGGGCCCAGCTCCAGCGCGTCAGTTTGTTCAGGTCGTCAGCAGCTTCCAGCTGATTACCGTTGTCGCGCAGTTTCTCATAGCGATACTGCCCGCCGAGGGTCAACGTATGATCGCCGAGGAAAATCTGGTTCTGGTTGTTGAAGGTGGTGTTATAGGAGCGCATTTCGCGACCTGGATTATTGGTCTCTTCCTGCTGGATATAGCTGGTGGTATTGAAGTCGTCGTAATAACCACTGTGGGTTAACGAGTAGGTCGTGTGCTCATAGCGCGAGTCGCTTTTGGTATTTGGCTTACAGGTTGTTCCCCGGCAGGTTTCAGCCGCTTTCGACATCCCTGGGGTGCTGTTTCTGTCCTGAAGCTCGCGAGCAAAGTCGAGGTCGAAATCGTTCTTCTCGTCCGGCGTGAAGTTAAGCGTAACGCCACCGTTACGCATTTTCTGCTCGTTATAGCCGTTGACGATTTTATCTTCTGCGCGGCGTGACAACAGCCCCGTCACTTTTGCGCCCAGCAGTCCGTCAATCAAGGGACCAGAAGCGTAGGCGTTGGTCTGGAAGATATCGCCGGAATCATGGTTTTCCTGGAAGGTCGCATCACCATGCAACGAACCGGTCCAGGCTTTGGTGTTCGAGACTTTTTTGGTAATGACGTTAATGACGCCACCCATCGCATCGGAGCCGTAAAGCGAGGACATCGGGCCGCGGATGACCTCGATGCGCTCAATGGACGCCAGCGGCGGCAGCCAGCCTTGTTCAATACCCGAGTTGTCGCTGTTTGGGCGGGTGCTTCGCGTGCTGACGCGTTTGCCGTTCACCAGGAACAGGGTGTATTGAGAGGCCATGCCGCGAATACTGATATCACTGCTGCTCCCGCCGCCAGTGACGACAACGCCCGGGACATCTCTCAGGGCATCGGTAACATCACGGTAGGCTTTATCTTCAATCTGCTGTTTTGAAATCACAGAGATGGAGGCGGGGGCATTCTGGATCTTTTGTTCAAAACCCGTCGCGGTGACGACAACGGTGTCCTGATCGGCTGCGTGAACGAAGGGGGAACATGTGGCAGCGCCAATGGCGACGGCCAGGAGCTTAATGCGTGGTATTGTCATTTGTACATTCCGTATAACAATGAAAAAAACTCCATCGGGATAACCCTGAGAACTGTATGTTTTTGTCTTGTAAGAACTCTTTGAGATGGAGAAGAGCCTGGAATTGTACAAAAGAATGTAGAATTGTAAACACAAATGATAATTGAAATCATTTGTGTTTGACAAAAGCGACAGAAAACAGGCTGGATTCAAGCGGATAGAATTATGTACAGAGGAGGAGGGGAAAGACCCGATAGGCAGGAGGCGCTACCGGGCAAAAGGCGGAACTTACCTGAACAGATGCTCCGCATGGAAGCGGAGATGATCCTCAATAAAGGACGCCATGAAGTAATAGCTGTGATCGTAACCCGGCTGAATGCGCAGCGTCAGCGGCCAGTCCTTCTGGCGTGCCGCCTCAGCTAACACCGCAGGCTGTAGCTGTCCGGCGAGGAACTGATCCGCATCGCCCTGATCGATAAGCATCGGGATCGCATTCGCCGAATCGCTTGCCAGCATCAGCGCGCAACTGTCCCACTCCTGCCATTTCTCTGCATCCTCACCCAGATAGTGCGTAAAGGCTTTTTGCCCCCACGGAACCTGCGTTGGGTTCACAATCGGCGCGAACGCAGAGACGCTGGTGTATTTCCCCGGGTTTTTCAGCGCCATGATTAACGCCCCGTGCCCGCCCATGGAGTGCCCGCTGATGGCACAGCGATCGTTCACCGCGAATTCAGCCTGAATCAGCGCTGGCAGCTCGTCACGAATGTAGTCATACATGCGGTAATGGCTCGCCCACGGCTGCTCGGTGGCGTTGAGATAAAATCCGGCGCCTTTACCTAAATCGTAACCGGCATCATCCGCCACCTCGTCACCGCGCGGGCTGGTGTCGGGCATCACCAGTGCAATGCCCAGCTCGGCCGCAATACGCTGCGCGCCCGCTTTGGTAGTGAAGTTTTCGTCGTTGCAGGTCAGGCCTGACAGCCAGAACAGAACCGGCGGATTTTCCGTCGGTGGCAGGAAAATGCTGAACGTCATGGCACAGTTCAGCGTGGTGGAGTCGTGCCGCCAGCGCTGCTGTCGACCTTCAAAACAACGGTGCTCTTCGAGCAGTTCCATGCAGGGCTCCTTAATGAGAATAGCTATTCATTAGACCCATAATACAGCGTTTTCATTTACCTGTGAGCAACTTTCACTTTCGCGGAACCGCAAGATGCTGCATCATAAATTTACTTTTTTTTAACAATTGGAGCGGTCATGGCGTTGCGTATTGCGCTCAGTGGGTTTGTCGTTCTGGTCGTGGCGATGGGGATAGGGCGTTTCGCTTTTACGCCTCAGGTGCCGCTGATGATTGCCGCCGGGCAACTCACGCTCACCAGCGCAGGTCTGGTGGCGGCGATGAACTATCTGGGCTATCTGGTTGGGGCGTGGGATGCCATGCGTGCACACCGCTTTGTTGAAATGCGCCTCTGGCTTGGCATCACTGGCGCGGTGGCGCTGACCTTGCTCTCCGCCGCCGCGGATAACGCCGTTGTACACGGCCTGCTGCGCTTTGTGATTGGCTGCATGAGCGGCTGGTCAATGGTGCTGATTGCCGCCTGGACCAACGAACGGTTGGGGCAGTTGGGTAAACCGGGCCTGAGTGCCGCCGTGTTTGCCGGTCCTGGCGCGGGCATTGCCCTGAGCGGGCTGCTCGCGGTCTATATTCAGGCGAAATCCCTTTCGGCCGGTGCGGCGTGGCAGATCTACGGCGTGCTGGCGCTGGTATTGGTTGCGCTGGTGGCGCGCTATCTGCCGCGCGCGGGTCAGCTTCATCGGCCCGGCACCGCGCCTGAGCCGCTGGTGCTGACGGCGGATCTCAAGCGTCTGGTGTGGAGCTACAGCCTGGCGGGATTTGGCTATATTCTCCCGGCGACATTCCTGTCGCAAATGGCGGCGGTGCGTTTCCCCGGCAGCCTGTTTGCCCAGTTTGTCTGGCCGATATTTGGAGCCGCCGCCGTGGTCGGCATTGCGCTCAGCATTCTGTTGCGCCATACCTCAACGGCTAACCGCAGGCTGGCTATTGTGTTGTGGTTACAGGGAGCAGGCGTGCTGGCGGCCTGGCTGCTGCCGGGCATTGGCGGCTTGCTGACGGGCGGGCTGCTGGTCGGCGGCGGGTTCCTCTGCGCCGTGCAGCTCTCGCTTTTATACGGTCGCGAGCTGGCACCGAACCATACGCGTTATATGGCGGGGCTGCTCACCACCGGGTATGCCATTGGCCAGCTGATCGGCCCGGTGACCTCGGCGCTCTCGACGTGGCTGACGCACCGGCTGGAGCCTGCGCTGGGGCTGGCTGGCGTTGCGCTGTTTGTTGCGGGTGCTCTGGTCTGGAACCGTCACGCTGAAAGGCAACAGCAATTGCAATAATTATCGTCGTGAATACTGGATTATGTGCGTCGCCTCACGCACAATGAGCGCATACTTTTGCCACAACGAGGGCAAAAGACGCCACACCTGCAGGAGAACAAAATGTCATCACTCAGTAAAGAAGCTGCCCTGGTCCACGAAGCCCTGCTCGCGCGCGGTCTTGAAACGCCACTGCGTCCGCCCGTTCAGGATATGGACAATGAAACCCGTAAAAGTTTGATTTCCGGGCATATGACCGAGATCATGCAACTGCTGAATCTCGATCTGAGCGATGACAGCCTGATGGAGACGCCCAAGCGCATCGCGAAAATGTACGTCGACGAGATTTTCTCCGGCCTGGATTATGCCAACTTCCCGAAAATCACCGTTATCGAAAACAAGATGAAGGTAGATGAGATGGTGACGGTCCGTGACATTACGTTGACCAGCACCTGCGAGCACCATTTCGTGACCATCGACGGTAAAGCGACCGTGGCGTATATCCCGAAAGATACGGTGATTGGCCTGTCGAAGATCAACCGTATTGTGCAGTTCTTCGCGCAGCGCCCCCAGGTGCAGGAGCGTCTGACGCAGCAGATCCTGATCGCGCTGCAGACGCTGCTGGGCACCAATAACGTGGCGGTCTCCATCGACGCGGTGCACTACTGCGTGAAAGCGCGCGGCGTGCGTGATGCGACCAGTGCGACCACCACCACCTCGCTGGGCGGCCTGTTTAAATCGAGCCAGAACACTCGCCAGGAATTCCTGCGCGCCGTGCGTCACCACAACTAATCAGACAGGGCAGGGACCATGGAGCGAAACGTCACGCTCGATTTTGTTCGCGGCGTCGCCATACTGGGTATCCTGCTGCTGAATATCAGCGCCTTCGGTCTGCCGAAGGCCGCATATCTCAATCCCGCCTGGTACGGCGACATCACCCGAAGCGATGCATGGACGTGGGCGATCCTCGACCTGTTTGCCCAGGTTAAATTTCTCACGCTTTTTGCGCTGCTGTTCGGCGCGGGCCTGCAGCTTCTGCTCAAACGCGGCACGCGCTGGATCCAGTCGCGCCTGACGCTGCTGGTTATCCTTGGGTTTATCCACGGCCTGTTCTTCTGGGACGGTGATATTCTTCTCGCTTATGGGTTAGTCGGGCTGATCTGCTGGCGGCTGATTCGCGACGCGCACAGCGTGAAAAGCCTGTTTAATACCGGCGTGATGCTCTATCTCATGGGGCTCGGCGTTTTGCTTTTGCTGGGGCTGATCTCCGGCGACGCGACAAACCGTTCCTGGATCCCGGATGCCGCTAACCTGCAGTACGAACAGTACTGGAAGCTGAAAGGCGGTACGGAGGCGATAAGCAACCGTGCGGATATGCTGGGGGATAACCTCCTTGCGCTGGGCGCGCAATACGGCTGGCAGCTGGCGGGCATGATGCTGATGGGGGCGTCATTGATGCGCACCGGCTGGCTGAAGGGGGAGTTCAGTCTGCGCCACTACCGCCGCACCGGGGCAGGACTGGTTCTGCTCGGCGTGCTGATTAACCTCCCGGCGGTGATTGCTCAGTGGCACCTCCACTGGGATTACCGCTGGTGCGCGTTCCTGTTGCAGGTGCCGCGCGAACTCAGCGCACCGTTCCAGACTATCGGCTATGCGGCGCTGATGTATGGCTTCTGGCCGCAGCTGTCTCGTCTGTGGATCGTCAGCGCCGTTGCCTGCGTTGGCCGCATGGCGTTAAGCAATTACCTCCTGCAAACGCTGATCTGCACCACGCTTTTCTATCGATTTGGCCTGTTTATGAAATTCGACCGCCTCGGACTGCTGGCATTTGTTATTCCGGTCTGGGTGGTAAACCTGGCGTTTTCTGTTATCTGGCTGCGCTATTTCCGCCAGGGACCGCTGGAATGGGTGTGGCGGCAATTAACCGCACATGCTTCGGGTGTATCATTGCGTAATACATCCAGATAACGATCTGGATCACAATCATTAACAAAACGGATGTAAGCGTTTTCATGAGTGTGAGCTTCTTCACGTAGTCCCCTTTCTCTCGCTGCCAAAATAGCCACCTTGCTAAACACAGGGGGTGTCTGTGAGTTGCTGCAATCCTATTAAGGATGGTGAATATGATCACCATTCGTGACGTCGCCCGTCTGGCGGGCGTTTCTGTGGCCACCGTCTCTCGCGTGCTGAACAACAGCGCGCTGGTCAGCCCTGAAACCCGTGAAACCGTAATGAAAGCCGTGACCCAACTGGGATATCGGCCAAATGCCAATGCCCAGGCGCTTGCAACGCAGGTCAGCGATACCATCGGCGTGGTGGTAATGGATGTCTCGGACGCCTTTTTCGGTGCGCTGGTGAAAGCGGTCGATGTGGTCGCCCAGCAGCATCAGAAATACGTGCTGATTGGCAACAGCTATCACGAGGCGGAGAAAGAGCGTCATGCCATTGAAGTGCTGATTCGTCAGCGCTGTAACGCCCTGATTGTTCATTCAAAAGCCCTGAGCGATGAAGAGCTGGCCGGGTTTATGGAGCAGATCCCGGGCATGGTGCTGATCAACCGTATTGTCCCGGGCTATGCCCATCGCTGCGTCGGGCTGGATAACGTCAGCGGCGCGATGATGGCGACCAAAATGCTCCTTAATAACGGCCACCAGCGGATCGGCTATCTGGCCTCCAGCCATCAAATCGAAGATGACGAGCTGCGGCGTGAGGGGTGGAAAAACGCCCTGAAAGAGCACGGCATTACGTCATCGGAAAGCTGGGTTGGCACCGGCACGCCGGACATGCAGGGCGGTGAGGCGGCAATGGTGGAACTCCTGGGCCGCAACCTGCAGCTCTCTGCCGTCTTTGCGTACAACGACAGCATGGCGGCGGGTGCATTGACTGCGTTGAAGGATAACGGCATTGCGGTGCCACAGCATTTGTCACTGATTGGTTTCGATGATATTCCCATTGCCCGTTACACCGACCCGCAGTTGACCACGGTGCGCTATCCCATTGCTTCTATGGCAAAACTGGCGACCGAGCTGGCGTTACAGGGGGCGGCAGGGCTGCTGGATCCGGGGGCGACTCACTGCTTCATGCCGACGCTTGTTCGGCGTCATTCCGTCGCCGCCCGGCAAATTGTGGTTCCGATCACTAACTGATTACATCAGGTGATGTAACCGTTTTCAATCTGTGAGTAAATTCACAGTATCTTAACAAGGCGCTGACTATGATGTCAGCGTTTTAGGGGCTGAAACGCTATGTAACAGTGATTATTCACTTTCACTATAGCTAATGTGCCGCAAACAACGAATAAAACGCATTTCTGGAGCGTTACCGACCACGGAAGATAGAAATTTTATAAGTGAACGTCGGCTGTCAGTAACGTTTTATTAACACCTGCCTGCCGATTGTTATTCACAAGAACTACCCTGCATAAAAAAACCGGAGATACCATGAATAAGAAGGTGTTGACCCTGTCTGCTGTAATGGCAAGCATGCTTTTTGGTGCAGCAGCGCACGCTGCGGATACCCGTATTGGTGTGACCATCTATAAATACGACGACAACTTCATGTCTGTTGTGCGTAAAGCAATTGAGAAAGATGCGAAAGCAGCGCCAGACGTACAGCTGCTGATGAATGACTCCCAGAACGACCAGTCCAAACAGAACGACCAGATCGATGTTCTGCTGGCGAAAGGCGTGAAAGCGCTGGCAATCAACCTGGTTGACCCGGCTGCAGCAGGCACGGTTATCGAGAAAGCGCGCGGTCAGAACGTGCCAATCGTTTTCTTCAACAAAGAACCTTCCCGTAAGGCGCTGGACAGCTATGACAAAGCGTATTACGTCGGTACTGACTCCAAAGAGTCCGGTATTATTCAGGGCGATCTGATCGCGAAACACTGGGCGGCTAACCCGAACTGGGATCTGAACAAAGACGGCCAGATCCAGTTCGTGCTGCTGAAAGGCGAACCAGGCCATCCGGATGCTGAAGCACGTACCACCTATGTTATCAAAGAGCTGAACGACAAGGGCCTGAAAACCCAGCAGCTGGCGTTAGATACGGCGATGTGGGACACCGCTCAGGCGAAAGATAAGATGGACGCGTGGCTGTCTGGCCCGAACGCAAACAAAATCGAAGTGGTCATTGCCAACAACGATGCGATGGCAATGGGTGCGGTTGAAGCGCTGAAAGCCCACAATAAATCGTCCATTCCGGTATTTGGCGTGGATGCCCTGCCAGAAGCGCTGGCGCTGGTTAAATCTGGCGCGATGGCCGGTACCGTTCTGAACGATGCTAACAACCAGGCGAAAGCGACCTTCGACCTGGCGAAAAACCTCGCCGATGGTAAGGGCGCGGCAGATGGCACCAGCTGGAAAATTGACAACAAAATCGTTCGCGTACCTTACGTGGGCGTAGACCAGTCCAACCTGGCTGAGTTTATCGGTAAATAAGTGATCTGAATTGTCTTCACTGGGCGCAACCTGTTGCGCCCTTTTATAACGCGATATGCGAGGCCAACAAGGTATAATTATGGTCAGCACAACTACTCAGTCAACCGGCGAATACTTGTTGGAAATGAACGGTATTAACAAGTCATTTCCCGGTGTTAAGGCACTCGATAACGTTAATTTAAAAGTCCGCCCTCACTCTATTCATGCATTAATGGGGGAGAATGGTGCGGGTAAATCAACGTTATTAAAATGTCTTTTTGGGATCTATCAAAAAGATTCTGGCAGCATTCTTTTTCAGGGGAAAGAGATCGATTTCCATTCAGCGAAAGAAGCACTGGAAAACGGTATCTCAATGGTTCACCAGGAATTAAACCTGGTACTGCAACGTTCGGTAATGGATAACATGTGGTTGGGTCGTTATCCAACCAAAGGTGTGTTTGTCGATCAGGACAAAATGTATCGCGACACCAAAGCGATTTTCGATGAGCTGGATATTGATATCGATCCGCGCGCCCGCGTGGGGACATTATCCGTTTCCCAGATGCAGATGATCGAAATTGCCAAAGCGTTCTCCTATGACGCGAAAATCGTCATCATGGACGAACCCACCTCGTCATTAACGGAAAAAGAGGTTAATCACCTTTTTACCATTATTCGTAAGCTGAAAGATCGCGGATGCGGCATCGTCTATATCTCGCACAAAATGGAAGAGATCTTCCAGCTGTGCGATGAAATTACCATCCTGCGCGACGGCCAGTGGATTGCCACGCAGCCGCTGGAAGGGCTGGACATGGATAAGATCATCGCCATGATGGTTGGTCGCTCCCTGAACCAGCGCTTCCCGGATAAAGAAAACAAGCCAGGCGAAGTGATTCTGGAGGTGCGTAACCTGACCTCGCTGCGTCAGCCGTCTATTCGCGACGTCTCCTTCGATCTGCACAAGGGCGAAATTCTGGGCATTGCTGGCCTGGTAGGGGCAAAGCGTACCGATATCGTGGAAACCTTGTTTGGTATTCGTGAGAAAGCCGAAGGCACCATTACCCTGCACGGAAAGAAAATTAACAATCACAACGCCAACGAAGCCATTAACAATGGTTTTGCGCTGGTGACGGAAGAGCGTCGTTCGACCGGTATTTATGCTTATCTGGATATTAACTTTAACTCGTTAATTTCGAATATTCGTAATTACAAAAACAAAGTCGGACTGCTTGATAACTCCCGTATGAAGAGCGATACCCAATGGGTAATTGACTCCATGCGCGTGAAAACGCCAGGCCACCGCACACAAATTGGTTCGCTTTCCGGTGGTAACCAGCAGAAAGTCATTATCGGCCGTTGGTTGTTAACCCAGCCTGAAATTCTGATGCTGGATGAACCAACCCGCGGTATTGACGTCGGTGCGAAGTTTGAAATTTATCAGCTGATTGCCGAGCTGGCGAAAAAGAATAAAGGGATCATTATTATTTCTTCCGAAATGCCGGAACTGTTAGGGATCACGGACCGTATTCTGGTTATGAGCAATGGTCTCGTTGCCGGTATTGTTGACACCAAAACGACTACGCAAAACGAAATTTTGCGTCTTGCGTCTTTGCACCTTTAAGATCAGGGGCTCCTCATGAGTGCGTTAAATAAAAAAAGTTTTCTCACTTACCTGAAAGAAGGCGGTATTTACGTTGTTCTTTTAGTCCTGCTGGCCATCATTATTTTCCAGGACCCTACGTTCTTAAGCCTGTTGAACCTGAGTAACATTCTGACCCAGTCCTCCGTGCGTATTATCATTGCGCTGGGCGTGGCGGGGCTCATCGTCACCCAGGGGACAGACCTTTCTGCTGGTCGTCAGGTCGGCCTGGCGGCGGTGATCGCGGCAACCCTGCTGCAGTCGATGGAAAACGCCAACAAGGTATTCCCGGAAATGGCAACCATGCCGATTTTCGTCGTGATCCTGATTGTCTGCGCCATCGGGGCGGTAATTGGTCTGATCAACGGTATTATCATCGCCTACCTTAACGTGACGCCGTTTATCACCACCCTGGGTACGATGATCATCGTTTATGGCATCAACTCCCTGTACTACGACTTCGTGGGCGCGTCGCCAATCTCTGGCTTTGACAGCGGCTTCTCCACCTTCACGCAAGGTTTTATTGCGCTGGGCAGCTTCCGCCTGTCATACATTACCTTCTATGCGCTGATTGCGGTGGCTTTCGTCTGGATCCTGTGGAACAAAACGCGCTTCGGTAAAAACATCTTCGCTATCGGCGGTAACCCGGAAGCGGCGAAAGTGTCCGGGGTAAACGTAGCCCTGAACCTGCTGATGATTTACGCGCTGTCCGGTGTGTTCTACGCCTTCGGCGGGATGCTGGAAGCAGGCCGTATCGGCTCCGCAACTAACAACCTTGGCTTCATGTACGAGCTGGATGCGATTGCCGCCTGCGTGGTCGGCGGCGTTTCCTTCAGCGGCGGGGTGGGAACCGTGCTCGGCGTGGTCACCGGTGTGATCATCTTTACCGTGATCAACTACGGTTTGACCTACATCGGCGTGAACCCGTACTGGCAGTACATCATCAAGGGCGCGATTATTATCTTCGCGGTGGCGCTCGATTCACTGAAGTACGCGCGTAAGAAATAAGCGCAGGAATGAAAAACCCGCAGCGATGCGGGTTTTTCAGGAGAAAAGTGAAGCTATAAGCGATTTTGAAACAGGCACCAGCCCGGTTTGAAGCCCAAAGGGCTTAAAGATTTTATTTATGACGTCAGCGGAATAATTGCCTCTGTTATTTTCTACATCCGACAATGTTTTCCGGGATACGCTGACCAGCTTTGCATATTCATCCTGCTTCAGCCCCAGCACTTCGACCCTGAGTCTTTTCAGCGCCTCTCCCTGTGTGATTTTACCCAGTAAAATGTCCCGTATGGCTGCATGCAGTACAGCCTGGCGATCGAGAGTACTAATCCGTGTTAAGCCTTGTGAAACGCGTTGCCTCTTCACCATCGATGATGTGTCCGGATCTTCTGCCTCATCATGCTGTCGCTTTTTATTTACGCTGCGTACTCGGGCTAATGTCTGTAGAAGCTCTGATTCAGCTTTATTAGATGTTTTCATAATAAACCCCAACGGGAAAGCTTATTCGGAATATAGTGAAAACCAATCGCGGGCATTTCCATTATCTGTTCCGGAACGCCTCGCGCCGCCAGCCTTTCCGGAAGATCGATGAGCTGGACGGCTGTCTCATGCAGAGCGTCAAGTAAAGTTGCGGGAGGGATCCACTCCGCCAGCGCTTGCGCGATAGAGTTGAAATTATAATCCCCCCCTGATTCGCAAGATAATGACCACTTCAGGGTTCGAGGTATCCCTTCAGGATCGGCTTTCATCGGCGCAAAGTCATACACAGGGGAGAGCATAATTTGGTTTTCAGCTTTCACAAAGGCGGTGTTTCGTCCATGGTTGTCACTATTTCCAAAAATAATATTTACCAGATCGCGACGCACCCATTCTGTTACAAAGCCCGGAATATCGAATTGGTAGCCCTGATGCTGAACCATATGGCTGGAGGTAATTTTGTTAATTAACGCGCGCAGCGTTGTCTCATGATCCAGGAGAGTGCCGGGTGCTTTTTGTAATAGCGAATACACCGATTCCATACCCAGCCTGACCAGTTGGTCCTGCTCATTTCTCACTATGTCGAAACGCGGTAACCACAGAGACGGGTAATGGCTACCTTCTTCAAGGCGCATTGTGTCTACTGGGATCGTGGAAAAACCCATCGCGTTAAGCTCGTGGTAATAATGAAATTCAGCCCGCAGAATATTACAGTCAACTTCTGTTCTGTTTCCGCGAGGATATTTAACCAAATAATAGCGATCCCGGTTATCCGGCTCGTTTTGCCAGGTATCGATCCAGATGGCATCAGTTTCACTACAGCGCAGCAAAAGTTTAGGCGCTTCACCGCCAGCGCCAGTTGCCCCACCCGCAGCCGCGCCTCTTTCCTGGGCATAATCCAGAAAATCGGCCGCACGATCGATGACGTCCGCTACCGTAAACTTTTTAGCGCTCGCGACTTTATTCCATTCAGGAACAGATTCTTTAATTCGCAAATTTCCCACAGGGGACATTGTGCCAAATTTCAGCAATAAGAAATTTTGCTGGCCAAGGGGCAATTCGCTGATACCGAGCGCATTTATCCAATAACGGCGGCTGGCTCCGGCGGGAATGATATCATCGATAAATCGCAGCCAGCCCGGTTGACCATGGTCATCAAAAAAGAGTGATACAGGGTGATTGACTGAGACCGCGTGAAAATCATCATAGTCTAAAAAATTAATCGCATACTCAGTGAGATAGTCTAACTGCGTGGTATTCCAGTCATTTTTATCACTTCCTGGATATTTGATGAGAGCGATATCCGTCCATGTTTCGTTCAGATATGCCTGTACGGTTAACGTCTCCATCTCACCTCCATAAAGCAATAATGAGTAAAATATTACTCATTGAGAGTGATAAAAGCAAGTTGCGCTACTTATATCACTCATTAAGCGTCTGAAAAGAGAATAAAGCGTTTTATATCACGCATTGTAGAGTTGTATTACTTCTTCTGCATCTCAAGTAGCTGCTCCGGCGTCACTGCCGGGTAACCCTGCGCGTCTTCCGGCACTTCATGCATCGCCGGAATCGGGACCAGCGGGCCTAAGAAGCGCGGTTCACGTTTGAAAATGTAGAGGTCCGCAAGGGCGCCAAAACGCGCACCAAACTCGCGTACGCGCACGCTGAGCATATCCTTAGGCGATGGCACCGCATAACACTGCGCCTGAATGCCCATATGGAGCGCAATAAATAGCGCACGCTCGCAGTGGAAGCGCTGGGTGATGATGATGAAGTCGTTGGTGTCGAAGACTTTACGGGTCCGCACGATGGAATCCAGGGTGCGGAAACCCGCATAGTCGAGCACGATATCGGCCGGATCGACGCCTGCGGCAATCAAATCCTTCCGCATCGTCACCGGCTCGTTATAGCTTTGCAGGGCGTTATCGCCGCTCAGCAGCAGGTAGTTCACCTTGCCGCTGTTATAGGCGTTCAGCGCGCCCTGAATGCGGTAGCGATAATACTGGTTGATCACCCCGGTGCGGTAATATTTGGCGGTGCCAAGCACCACGCCCACCTGGCGATAGGGCAGATCCTGCAGGTCATCAAAGATGTAGGGGGCGGTTTTCCAGCTCATCCAGCGGTCGAGACCCAGCACGATAAACAGCAGTATGCCGACCAGGACAGACAGGCTGTAAAAAACGCGCTTTAACATGGAGATGGCTCGTTCGTGGATGAAATTTAACTCAGGCTACTTTACCCGCCTGGTTAGCGCAAGAAACAGCGACTCAACTGAGGGGTTTTTCAGCAACGTGGCGGGCATTTCTGCCCGCCGGAAGGATCACGCAAGCAGAACGCGGTCAATCGTCGTACAGCCTAACGCCTTGAGCGTTGCGGCGGTGGCGTCCCACTGAATCAGCGGTGCATCGGCTTTTTCTGCCAGAATAGCGCGCTGAATGTCCGGATAGTCGTAGCCGTTCAGGCTCAGCAGGTTAAGCGCGCCCTGCAGCGGCGGCAAGGTTGGGTTAAACGCGGCGTTTTCCGCATAGCTGCCGGTGAAGATCCCGCCATCGCGGCACTGCAGCGCCACGCCGCTCGGGGATTTGCTGTACGGGGTGTGGCTCTTGTTCGCCGCGCGAATGGCCGCCTGGCTCAGGTCATCGCCGGACAGGGCGTAACCGTGATCCTGCTCGTCCATCAGCAGCGTTTTAATTTCCAGATCTTTCGGCCCGAAGGCGTCCGGCAGGTAATCCCCCAGCGTGTGCGGCGCGCGACCTGGCAGGTTGATGCGCAGCTGCAGCCCGCTGTTCAGCTCATTCATAAACTGACGGCAGTGGCCGCATGGGGTGTAGTTAACGGTGATGGCGTTCAGGGCTTTCTCACCGCGCAGCCAGGCGTGGCTGATGGCGCTCTGCTCGGCGTGAACAGTCTGCTGCATGGTTGCTCCGAGGAACTCCATGTTCCCGCCGAAGTACCAGGTTCCGCTGACGCCGCGCGCAATGGCGCCGACGTTGAAGTGGGAAAGATCGGCCCGGGCGCAGGCGGCAGCCAGGGGGAGCAGTGCGAAAGCCAATGCGTCTTCATCCAGCCCCGTTGCCTGTTTCAGCACCGTGACCTGCTCCGCCGTCAGCAGGGCGGGGAAATGTGCATCTGCCAGAACGGGAGCCAGGGCTGACTGCAAATTTTCTGCAAGCTGAGCGAAGGCAGCTTGAAAACGTGGGTGCATGGCGTTTGCCTCATAAAGGTTAATGGATCGGTAGTTTACGGAGCCGTCAGGGCTTTATATGTGATCCACTTCTCATTATGTATGCAACTTATGAAATCAAAATGAAATTTGCGCGACGCATCGCAAATTTTAGCCCATCACCGCCAGAATCACGGGGAAAATGAACGGGGCGAGCAGGGAGGTGATAATGCCGCAGATGACCAGCGCCAGCGAGCTAAACGCCCCTTCCTGATAGTCCAGTTCCGCGCAGCGTGCAGTGCCCAGCGCGTGCGAGGCGGTGCCCATCGACAGCCCGCGCGCCGCTTTGGTGTGAATACGCATCCCGTTCAGCAGGGTGTGACCAAACACCGCGCCGAGAATACCGACGAAAATAACGCACATCGCGCTGATGGCCGGGATCCCGCCGAGGCTGCCGCCTACCGCCATCGCGATAGGCGTGGTCACCGATTTAGGCAGAATAGAGGCGGCAATCTGCGGGGAGGCTCCCATCAACAGCGCCACCGACGTGCCGGTGATCATCGCCACCAGGCTTCCCACAAAACAGATCGTAATGATGGATTTCCATCGGGCGCGGATCTGGTGCAGCTGCTCATATAAAGGAAAGGCAAGCGCGACAACGGCGGGTTGCAGGAGATCGTTTAAAATTTTGCTGCCCGCAAAGTAGCGTTCGTAGGGAATGCCGGTGAGCAGCAGGAAGGGAATAATCACCACCATCGCCACCAGCAGCGGGTTCAGCAAGGGCATTTTGAAACGAGCGGCAAGCTTGCGCGCGGCGAAGAAAACCAGCAGGGTTAACGGCAGCGACCACCAGATATTAGCCATCATTTTTTTGTTTTCTCCCCGACCATTTTACGTTCGCCATGTACCAGATGCGAACTCCAGCTCACCACCAGAAAAACCACCAGCGTACTGACCGCGCAGGAGACCACAATCGGGCCGAACTGCGCTTTGAGCAAATCAAAATACTGCATGACGCCCACGCCGATGGGCACGAACAGCAGCGCCATGTAGCGGATAAGGACGAAGCAGCCAGGGTTAACCCACTTTGCAGGCAGAATTTGCAGCGCCAGTAAAACAAAGAGGATCAGCATACCGATAATGCTGCCGGGTATGGTGATAGGCAGCAGCGACGCGATGAAAATGCCAGCATACAGGCAGGCGTAAATCAGGACGAATGCGCGCAGATATTGCCAGATAATGTTCAATGATTTGCTCATGGTGATAGTCCTTACTGAAACGCATTCATCATACAATTAAACCTAAAAATGTGCCACGGATCACATCATGAATTTTGAGCATACCAGACATTCCGGAATGGAACGTCGGGTATCGCCTTACAGGGACAGGCTACAGTTTAGAGGAAAGGGAGTACGGTGGCGAAGTGACGAGCCAGAGATTGCATCAGCGCGAGGCGGTCAGTTTATCGAGGAAAGAAAACAGCGCCTGGTTCATTTCGCAATAATCATGCGAGCGGAGTTTTTCCGCCGTTTCGACAAAACGGAATTCATCCGCACGGCGAAGGTCGTTCTGCGAATGCTCAATCAGCAGCTCTACAACCTCCGGCGTCAGTTCCATATGGCACTGAAAACCGTAAACCCGTTCGCCGTATTGCACGATCTGGCGGGGACAGCCCTCGCTGTAAGCGAGAACCTTAGCCTGCGTCGTCAACCCTGGCATATCGTTATGCCAGTGACCGACGTTCAGCTCGTGGCCAAAATCTTCAAACAGCGGGTTCGCCTTGCCTGCATCTGTAAGCCTGACGGGAAATTTGCCGATCTCTTTTTCCGGGCTATGGCAAAACGCTGCGCCCAGCGCCTCACCGATAAGCTGTGAGCCCAGACAAACGCCTATCACCGTTTTACCTGCCTCTATCGCGCGGCTGATGAGTGCTTTTTCCGCCTGCGCATCAAACCAGGGGCATTCCTCAAGCGTCGTGGCGGGTGACTGCGGGCCTCCCATGATGATAAGCAGGTCTGTGCGCCCCAGCTCCTCGGGTAAAGGATCGCCCTGATAAACTCTGGTGTAGCTCAGGCTACAGCCGCGATTTTTCCCCCAGGTTTCATAGGCACCTGGCGCTTCGAAATGTTCATGAATGATAAAATGGATGTGCATTGCGTCTCTCTCTGGTTACGTGTACAAGCAGCATCATAAGAGGAAGGGAGGAATGTGAAATGCCAACCGTTGTCGATAAAACGCCAATTCACGATGATGCCATCGGATGGTCAAGAGGGGCAATTAGCTACACGCGCGGTGAAGTGGATCCGCCTCACCAGCATTCGCAGGGGCAGCTACTGTTTGCCATCAAAGGGGTCATGCTGGTCGAAACCGGAAGCAAACGCTGGGTAATACCGCCGCAGCGCGCGCTGTGGATCCCTCCCTTTCAGGAACACACCTACAGCGTGTTATCCGCAACGGAGCTCCGCGCGGTCTGGTTTAGCCCGGCGCTGATATCGCAATGCGAACCGTTTAAGCGGAAAGAAGAGGTTCACGTGATTATGGCGACAGCGTTGTTCAAAGAGCTGATTGCCGGGCTGTTCAGCGCGGAATACCGCCCGGCAAGCCAGCGCAGCATGGCCGTTTTGCTGCTCGATATCCTCAGCGAGACGCAGCAGATTTCGGCCGAACTGCCGATGCCCGTTGATGAGCGCTTACATCGCGTTGCCTGTGACATCATTGCCAACAATCTCTGGAATCTTTCTCTGGAAAGGCTGGCGGAACGGGCCGCGATGTCTGAACGCACATTTTCACGCGCGTTTATCAAAGATACCGGCTTTAGCTTCCGGGCCTGGCGACAGCGTGCAAGGATTTGTGCCTCGCTGGATCTCCTCGCAAACGGGTACCCGGTTAAACAGGTAGCCTGGATGCTGGGGTTTTCTGGCCCGGCGGCATTTGCGGCGGCGTTTCGCGTCATTGTTGGGGCAACCCCGGGTGACTTTCTCCCTGAACAGAAGCGCTTCCCAGCGATATAGAGAGCGGCTACTATAGCGCGTCTTTTTTTACAGGTACTGCTATGCGTGTTTTACTGGCCCCAATGGAAGGCGTGCTCGACTCGCTCGTGCGCGAGCTGCTTACCGAGGTGAACGATTACGATCTCTGCGTGACGGAGTTCCTGCGCGTGGTCGATATGTTGTTGCCGGTAAAATCCTTCTTCCGCCTGTGCCCCGAGCTGCACAACCAGAGCCGGACCTCTTCCGGCACGCTGGTGCGTATTCAGCTGCTCGGCCAGTATCCTGAATGGCTGGCGGAAAACGCTGCCCGCGCGGTTGAGCTGGGCTCTTACGGCGTGGATCTCAACTGCGGCTGCCCGTCGAAGCTGGTTAACGGCAGCGGCGGCGGGGCGACCTTGCTGAAAGATCCAGAGCTGATTTACCGCGGCGCGAAAGCCATGCGTGAGGCCGTGCCTACGCATTTGCCGGTGACGGTGAAGGTGCGCCTGGGGTGGGACAGCGACGCCCGGCAGTTTGAAATCGCCGATGCGGTGCAGCAGGCCGGGGCTACCGAGCTGGTGGTGCATGGCCGCACCAAAGAAGATGGCTACAAAGCCGAGCGCATTAACTGGCAGGCGATCGGTGAAATCCGCAAACGCCTCACCATTCCGGTGATCGCCAACGGCGAAATCTGGGATTACGAGAGCGCGCAGGCGTGCCTGAACGCCACCGGCTGCGATGCGGTAATGATCGGCCGCGGCGCGCTAAATGTGCCTAACCTTAGCCGGGTGGTAAAATATAACGAGCCGCGTATGCCGTGGCCAGACGTTGTCACGCTGCTGCAAAAATACAGCCGTCTGGAAAAGCAGGGCGACACCGGTTTGTATCACGTCGCGCGTATTAAGCAGTGGCTGAGTTATTTACGCAAAGAGTACAGCGAAGCGCTGGGGCTGTTTCAGGAGATCCGCACGCTGCAAACTTCTGCTGATATTGCCCGGGTCATCCAGTCAAAATAACCCGCACAAATATTTGAATTTTAATAATTTATTTGGTGAATATTTTGCCAGGTATGTAAATGTATGACAATTTGCGGATTGCCACGCATTACTAAAAAATAGCGCGTCATCAAGCGTAAGTTGCGCCTTTATTTTTTTGAGTGCATGGCGTAATGAAACGTTTTCTTATTTTATCTCTGAGTGCTCCCCTGGTTTTTATGCTGGCTGCCTGTGCACCGGAACATTCCACGGTGTCGCCAATTAAAACGCAAACGACAGCCGCGTCTGTTAATACCCGACTGAGCCATGTTGACTGGCCGAAAAACGAATGGTGGAAAGAATATAACGACCCGCAGTTAAATTCGCTTATTGCCAAAGCCATAGCGGATGCTCCCGATATGCAAATTGCCCGGCAGCGTATTACGCTCGCAGAAGCGCAGGCCAGAGCCGCTATCGCAGCCGATGGCCCACAAATGGATTTTTCTGCGGATGTTGAACGGCAAAAGATGTCGGCGGAAGGGCTGATGGGGCCGTTTGCCCTGACCGACCCGGCGGCGGGAACCACCGGCCCCTGGTACACCAATGGCACCTTTGGCCTGACGGCGGGTTGGGATCTCGATCTGTGGGGTAAAAACCGCGCCCGGATTGCAGCGCGTATCGGTAAAGTGAATGCGCAAAAAGCGGAGCTGGAGCAGACCCGCCAGCTGCTTTCAACCAGCGTTGCGTGTCTTTACTGGGCGTGGCAGACCCAGGCCGAAGCAGGGGATGTACTTGTCCAGATCAAACAGGAGCAGGAAAATATTATCGACGCCGATCGTGAACTGTATCAGCACGGTATTACCTCCTCGGTGGAAGGCGTCGAAACCGATATTCATGCCAGTAAGACTGATGAGCAGTTAGCTGATGTGAAGGGCAAAATGAAGGCCCTTGAAGCGCGTCTGGATGCGCTGACCGGTACATCTGCAATTCAGCTTACGCGCCACGCGTTACCTGCAACCGAAGCCTCGCTACCGTCAACGCTGGGATATGAACTGCTGGCTCGCCGTCCGGATCTGCAGGAAGCGCACTGGTATATTGAAGCCTCCATGAGCGAGGTGGAAGCCGCCAGAGCGGCGTTCTACCCTGATGTGAACCTGATGGCATTCTTACAGCAGGACGCCCTTCACCTGAGCGATCTGTTCCGCTCTTCCGCGCAGCAGATGGGCGTTACCGCCGGGCTGACGCTGCCTATTTTCGACAGCGGCAGGCTGAATGCCAACCTGGATATTGCCCAGGCGCAGAATAATCTCTCGGTCGCCAATTACAACAAAGCGGTGGTGGAGGCGGTCAATCAGGTAGCGCGCACCGCCAGCGAAGTCGAAACCCTGACGGCAAAAAACCGTCACCAGCAGCAGATTGAAAAAGATGCGGCGCGCGTGGTGGCGCTGGCGCAGGCGCGTTTTAGCGCAGGTATTATTGCTGGCTCGCGGGTCAGTGAAGCCAGGATACCGGCTCTTAAAGAACATCTTGAAGGCGTAATGCTGAAAGGTCAGTATCTCGACGCCACGCTGCAACTCACCTCGGCGCTTGGCGGCGGCTATCATCATGGCTAAAAATGGTCATTATCTATACTTACCTCTTTGCAGTTTTTCAGGAGGTGAGTATGACCAGAGTAGCGATTGTAACGGCATCGGATTCCGGGATTGGTAAAACCACGGCGCTGATGCTGGCAGAGCGTGGGTTTGATATCGGCGTCACCTGGCATTCCGATGAAAAAGGGGCGCTGGAAACCTGCCGGGAAGTCGAAGCCCGGGGGCAGCGCGCAGAGGCTATCCATCTTGATTTAAGCACGCTCCCGGAAGGTGCCGACGCTATTGAAACGCTGATTGCGCGTTTCGGTCGGCTGGACGTTCTGGTTAACAATGCCGGAGCGATGACCAAAGCGCCCTTCCTTGAGATGCCTTTTGACGACTGGCGAAACATCTTCACCGTCGACGTTGACGGCGCATTTCTCTGCTCGCAGATTGCCGCCCGGCAGATGGTGAAGCAGGGGGAAGGGGGGCGGATTGTGAACATTACCTCGGTACATGAGCACACGCCGCTGCCGGAAGCCAGCGCCTATACCGCCGCGAAACATGCGCTCGGCGGCTTAACCAAATCGATGGCGATGGAGCTGGTTAAGCACAAGATTCTGGTGAACGCCGTTGCACCGGGTGCCATTGCCACGCCAATGAACGATATGGACGACAGCGAAGTGAAGGAAGGTTCAATGCCGGAAATCCCGCTGGCAAGGCCGGGCCACACCAAAGAAATCGCCAGCCTGGTGGCGTGGCTGTGCGACAGCGACGCCAGCTATACGACAGGACAATCGTTCATCGTCGACGGGGGTTTTATGCTGGCGAACCCGCAGTTTAAGCCGGAAGGGTAAGTTTCCCCTCACCCCAAAGGAGAGAGGGTGTATCTAGTTCCCTCTCCCCTTTGGGGAGAGGGGTAGGGTGAGGGGGAGTAGACCGCACTCACTCTTCATCTCGCCTCTTTTCCCGTTGCCGCATCCACAGCCTGACCCCGATCACCGCCACAACCACCAGAATCAGCCACGCCCAGTGCTTCAGGTGTTGGTCAAGGTTATGCAGCCACGGGCCAATCACCTCACCGCCCACGTAACCAAGCGTCGTGAAGATCAGCGCCCAGGCTATCGCGCCAAGAATATTCAGCGGCAGGAAAATTTTTGGCGGCAGGCGACTGGCGCCAATCAGTATCGGCCCGATAATCCTGAAGCCGTACATAAAGCGGGTACCGATGACGAACAGATAAGGATGGCGCTGGATCAGACGCTGCGCGCGGTTGATTTTCTTTTTGTGTTTAGCGAAACGCTTTAGCAGCGTCGGGCCAAAGCGCAGCCCCAGAAAGTAGAGCAGCTGGTCGCCAATCATACCGCCCAGCGCGACCGCGGCGACAACCAGCGGGAATTTCAGTAAGCCCTGATGCGCGGCGACGCCGCCTAACAGCGTGATGGTTTCCCCTTCTGCCACGCTGCCGATGACCAGCGCGGCATACCCATAGTGTTCAATTAGCGCGTTAATATCCATTGCGTAAAGATTATCTCCCTCTGCGTACCTCGTTTAATCATATACCCCCTGCATCAACCGTGCGGCAATCAACGGAAATTTCCCACTGTACATAAAATAATCTAAAGCCTGCATTATACTTAAGGTATCGCTGACGGGCCGACAACAAGGGGGCGCTATGAACCATGTCTGGGGACTTTTCTCCCATCCCGATCGTGAAATGCATGTCATTAAAAGTGAGAACGAAACGGTCTCGCATCATTACACGCACCACGTGCTGCTGATGGCCGCGGTACCCGTAATATGCGCGTTTATTGGCACAACACAAATCGGCTGGAACTTCGGTGACGGTACCGTGGTTCAGCTCTCCTGGTTTACCGGGCTTTATATGGCCATTCTTTTTTATGGCCTCATGCTGGCGGGGGTGGCGGTCATGGGGCGCGTCATTCACTGGATGGCGCGTAACTACCCGCAGCGCCCATCACTGGCACACTGTATGGTCTTTGCCGGATACGTCGCGACCCCGCTGTTCTTAAGCGGTATTGTTGCGCTCTATCCACTGGTCTGGCTGTGCGCGCTGATCGGTACTGTTGCGCTCTTTTACACCGGTTATCTGCTGTATCTGGGCGTTCCTACCTTCCTGAATATCAATAAAGAAGAGGGCCTGAGCTTCTCCAGCTCCACGCTTGCCATTGGGGTGCTGGTACTGGAGGCGTTACTGGCGCTGACGGTTATTCTTTGGGGTTATGGATACCGTCTCTTCTAAGCTCACTGCATTGCTGGCGTAAATGCCAGCAATGCAGCATTTCTTCACGATTATCCACTGGCGACAAAGCACGGTGACCGCTATGATGCCGAAGCCAGCCTGTGTTTATCCGTCGACGCAGGCGGTGTACGTCATAACGTGCGTGAATAATTATCAGAAGTCTCACCATGCTGAAATTCCGAGTCTCATTACTTAGCCTGGCGCTGTTGCTGGGCGCGTCCGCTGCCGTGCCAGCCGTCGCCAAAACGCCCGCGGTGACCTCCGCTGCTGCCCAGCCGCAAATTGCGTCCGGTAGCGCGATGATTGTTGATCTCAACACCAATAAGGTCATTTACGCCAGTCACCCGGACCTGGTGCGCCCGATTGCTTCCATAACCAAATTAATGACCGCGATGGTCGTGCTTGATGCACATCTGCCGCTGGACGAAAAACTGAAAGTCGATATCAGCCACACGCCGGAAATGAAAGGGAT
The DNA here is from genome assembly GCF_053709515.1 of Enterobacter sp. UPMP701. NCBI lineage: Bacteria > Pseudomonadati > Pseudomonadota > Gammaproteobacteria > Enterobacterales > Enterobacteriaceae > Enterobacter > Enterobacter sp. UPMP701. Next base: position 110,753 of record NZ_JBSKJN010000003.1, read on the forward strand.
TTACTCTCGCGTGCGCCTGAACAGTGAAATCAGCCGTAAAGATATGCTGCTGCTGGCGCTGATGTCGTCCGAAAACCGTGCGGCGGCCAGCCTGGCGCACCACTATCCTGGCGGCTACGACGCGTTTATCCGCGCGATGAACGCGAAAGCCAAAGCGCTGGGGATGACCAATACCCGCTATGTGGAGCCGACCGGGCTGTCGATTCATAACGTCTCCACGGCGCGTGACCTGACGAAGATGCTGATCGCCACGAAGCAATATCCGCTGCTCGGTCAGCTCAGCACCACGCGCGAGGACATGGCAACATTCTCGAATCCGTCGTACACGCTGCCGTTCCGCAATACTAACCATCTGGTATACCGTGATAACTGGAATATTCAGTTAACCAAAACCGGCTTTACCAATGCGGCAGGCCACTGTCTGGTGATGCGTACCGTGTTCAACGGTAAGCCGGTGGCGCTGGTGGTGATGGATGCCTTTGGCAAATATACCCACTTTGCGGATGCCAGCCGTCTGCGCACCTGGATTGAAACAGGAAAAGTGCAGCCCGTTCCGGCCGCGGCATTGACGTATAAAAAGCAGAAAGCGGAACAGATGGCGACGGCGCAGAACGACTGAGTCGTTTGTGCGCGCTGATGCCCTCACTCCGATCCTCTCCCACAGGGAGAGGGAGAAAACACTAAAAACGGTAACCCAGGTTACCGTTTTGCTTTTATTCCGGCAGCGTCCAGTCCCCGTCGTTGAGCGGGCGCTGCATTATCACCGTATCCCGCCAGTCGCCTTTCTTATACCCCACGCTACGCAATTGGCCGACAATCTCGAAGCCATGTTTTTTATGCAGCCGTAACGAGCCGGAATTATTATTGCCATCTCCCACAACGGCGATCATCTGCCGCCACGGGCCCTGCTCGCAGCGTGCGATCAGCGCGTTCATTAATGCGGTGCCAAAACCGCGTCCGGTGATGCTGGCATCCACGTAAATCGACTCTTCCAGGGTATAGCGATAGGCCTGGCGCGGTCGGTAAGGGGTGGCGTAACAATAGCCCACCACGATGCCGCGATAGAGTGCGATAAGCCACGGTAAACCGTTTTCGGCCACGTTTTTCATACGCTGACGCATTTCATCGATGGTGGGGGGAACTTCTTCGAATGACGCGCGGCCGTGAAGCACATGCCAGGCATAGATGGCGGCGATGGCATGCACATCATCGGGAAGGGCGTCGCGCACTTCCAGCTCGGTTTCGGATAAAACATCAACAGCCGACATGATGTGTCTGCTCCTCATCGTAACATGCCGGAGAAACGTTTCTCCGGCGACAGAAAGCTACTCTAGTACGATTAAGGAGCGCTAAACAATCTCTCAAATTTGGCTGTAGGAATTAATCAGACGTTTGCGTTATGGGCTGCTCCGTGTCTGCACTCTCTTTCCAGTATTTCTTCCGCGTTGTTTTGCCGATGCCGGGGTTCATGCTGTTTGTAGGGTCATTCTCGCGATAAAACTGCTTAAGTGCGTCAGGGGCTTTATAAAGATGCCCGACGTTGTGTTCCGCAGGATATTGTGCGCCACGCTCGCGCAGCAGGGCGAGCATCTGCTCCTTCAGTTCGTGCGCATCAACGCCTTTTTTGACGATGTAGTCCTGATGGAAGACGTAGCACATAAAGTGACCGTAATAGAGCTTATGCACCAGCTTGCTGTCGATCTCCGGCGGCAGATGCTCAAACCACTCGGTATCGTTGCGTCGCAGGGCGATATCCAGCGCCAGAATATCCTCCACCTCTTCGGAATGTACCGCCTGGTAACGGATAGCGGCGCCCGCCGCGGCGAAGCGGTGCAGGAACGCTTTGCTGCCTTCTTCCGGCGTACAGGCAAAGAAATCGCCTTCGGCGGTTTTGAAGAACTCGGTAAGCCAGCTCTGCGCTTCAGCAATCCCGTCCCCGGCCATTTTCAGCAGCAGGTGATGTTCATACTTATCGCGCCAGATTTTCATTCGCTCCGGCAGATGGGCCGGGAAAACGTTGCCCAGCTTCTGCATAAAGCGGTCGGTAAAGTGGGGTTTGAACAGCGACACTTTTTCCAGCATCGCGTCGGTGCGCCCCTTCATGGTGAAGAAGAACGGCATTTTATCGGTGCCGAGCTTGTCGATCATCAGGAAGGTATCTTTCCCGTAGCGCTCGGCGATGTCGTAAATATCCCGGTGCATATATTCGCCCGCCACCGGCAGGTGGGTGAACTCGCCCAGAATATGGCGACGAATTTCGGTCAGAACTCCGGGCTGGTTGGTGCCAATGTAAAACACCTGCTGTTTTTTCTCTGCCGGGAAGGTGTCAAGACGCACGGCAAAAACGGCCAGCTTGCCCGCGCAGCCGGAGGATTCAAACAGGCGGTCCGGGTCGGCGTTATAGCGCGCCGGGGTGTCAGCGTCGATATCCCGCACGCGGGTGATGTAATCGTGATCGTGCGCGTGACGCCCATCGTGCTGAACGTCTTCGTCCTTCACGCGATCGTCGTCAAGCTTGCTGAGGATCTGCTCGGGCGTCACGCCCAGATCGATACCCAGATGGTTCACCAGCGTCAGCTTGCCGTTTTCGTCGATGCGGGCAAACAGCGACATCTCGGTGTAGGCCGGTCCGCGCTGTACCAGCGAGCCGCCGGAGTTATTACAGATCCCACCAACCACTGAGGCACCAATGCAGGAGGAGCCGATCACCGAGTGCGGCTCGCGGCCCAGCGGCTTAAGCGCTTTTTCCAGCGAGTAGAGCGTGGTGCCCGGGAACGCGAGCACCTGCTCGCCTTTGTCCAGCAGGTGCAGCTTATCGAGGCGCAGGGTGCTGATAATCACGATGTCGCGATCGTAATCGTTGCCGTTCGGCGTGGAGCCTTCGGTCAGGCCGGTATTGGCGGCCTGCATTAAAATAATCTTGTCGGCGGCGACGCAGGCGCTCAGCACGCGCCACAGTTCCAGCAGCGTGCCGGGAAAGACCACCGCCAGCGCCTCGCCCTGGCCGGAGCGGAAGCCCTTACGGTAGCGGGCAGTTTTGGCCGGGTCGGTAAGCAGGTGAGAGGAGCCAACCAGGCGCGACAGTTCGTTAATAAAAGTTTTGTTATCGTCAGTTCGAACAGAAGTCATCTTCCACTCCTTGTGGTGGGGCAAATTTCTCGCTGTAAAGCATAGCGCGATTCACTGTTCAGCGGTCGGGTATTCACGAGAAAAATCAGAGAATAACCCTGCAACGTTCAGAGGGTTTGTGGCACACTGCGCTTTTCGCACGGTCTGGCCGGGTGCTTCCCACGGTTATTGATGAGAGAGAATAACAACATGAAATGGCTATGTTCTGTAGGTGTTGCCGTCAGCCTGGCGCTGCAACCTGCGATGGCAGAGGATTTGTTTGGTAATCACCCGCTCACGCCTGAAGCCCGCGACGCGTTTGTCACGGAGTTGCTTAAGAAGATGACGGTCGATGAGAAGATCGGCCAGCTGCGTCTGATCAGCGTCGGTCCGGATAACCCGAAAGAGGCCATCCGCGAGATGATCAAAGACGGGCAGGTCGGGGCCATCTTTAATACCGTTACCCGCCAGGATATCCGCAAAATGCAGGATCAGGTGATGGAACTTAGCCGCCTGAAAATCCCGCTGTTCTTCGCCTATGACGTGGTGCATGGCCAGCGTACCGTCTTCCCGATCAGCCTCGGCTTAGCCTCCTCGTTTAACCTCGACGCGGTGAAAACTGTAGGGCGTGTTTCTGCCTATGAAGCGGCGGATGACGGCCTGAATATGACCTGGGCGCCGATGGTCGACGTCTCGCGCGACCCGCGCTGGGGCCGCGCCTCGGAAGGCTTCGGTGAAGATACCTTTTTAACGGCCACGATGGGCAAAACCATGGTGGAAGCGATGCAGGGCAAAAGCCCGGCGGATCGCTACTCGGTGATGACCAGCGTTAAACACTTCGCGGCCTATGGCGCAGTGGAAGGCGGTAAAGAGTACAACACCGTCGACATGAGTCCGCAGCGCCTGTTCAACGATTACATGCCGCCGTACAAGGCTGGTCTGGACGCGGGCAGCGGCGCAGTGATGGTGGCGCTGAACTCGCTGAACGGTACGCCTGCGACATCCGATTCCTGGTTGCTGAAAGACGTGCTGCGCGACCAGTGGGGCTTTAAGGGCATCACCGTTTCCGACCACGGCGCGATTAAGGAGCTGATCAAACACGGCACCGCCTCCGACCCGGAAGACGCGGTGCGCGTGGCGCTCAAGTCCGGCATCAACATGAGCATGAGCGACGAGTACTACAGCAAATACCTGCCGGGGCTGGTGAAGAGCGGCAAGGTCACGATGGCGGAGCTGGACGATGCCGCGCGCCACGTGCTGAACGTCAAATATGACATGGGTCTGTTTAACGATCCGTACAGCCACCTGGGGCCGAAAGATTCAGACCCGGCGGACACCAACGCCGAAAGCCGCCTGCACCGCAAAGAAGCGCGTGACGTGGCGCGCGAAAGCCTGGTGCTGCTGAAGAACCGTCTCGACACGCTGCCGCTGAAAAAATCCGGCACCATCGCCGTGGTGGGCCCGCTGGCTGACAGCAAGCGCGACGTGATGGGCAGCTGGTCTGCCGCGGGCGTGGCCGATCAGTCCGTGACCGTGCTGACCGGCATTAAGAGCGCCGTCGGTGAAAACGCCAAAGTGGTGTACGCCAAAGGGGCGAACGTCACCAACGATAAAGACATCGTCACCTTCCTCAACCAGTATGAGGAAGCGGTGAAGGTCGATCCACGCACGCCGAAGGAGATGATCGACGAAGCGGTCAACGCGGCGAAGCAGTCTGACGTCGTTGTTGCGGTCGTGGGGGAAGCGCAGGGTATGGCGCACGAAGCCTCCAGCCGCACCGATATCACCATTCCGCAGAGCCAGCGCGATCTGATCGCCGCCCTGAAAGCGACCGGCAAACCGCTGGTGCTGGTGCTGATGAACGGTCGTCCGCTGGCGCTGGTGAAAGAGGACCAGCAGGCTGACGCCATTCTGGAAACCTGGTTCGCCGGTACCGAAGGCGGTAACGCCATCGCCGACGTGCTGTTTGGTGATTACAACCCGTCAGGCAAGCTGCCGATGTCCTTCCCGCGCTCCGTCGGGCAGATCCCGGTCTACTACAGCCACCTGAACACCGGTCGTCCGTACAACGCCGACAAACCGAATAAGTACACGTCTCGTTACTTCGACGAAGCTAACGGCCCGCTGTATCCGTTTGGTTACGGCCTGAGCTACACCACCTTCAAGGTGTCTGACGTGAAAATGTCGGCGCCGAGCCTGAAGCGTGACGGCAAGATCACCGCCAGCGTTGAGGTGACCAACACCGGCAAGCGCGAAGGGGCAACGGTGATTCAGATGTACGTGCAGGATGTCACCGCGTCGATGAGCCGCCCTGTGAAGCAGCTGCGGGGCTTTGAGAAGGTCAATCTTAAGCCTGGTGAAACCCAAACCATCAGCTTCCCGATTGACGTGGACGCGCTGAAGTTCTGGAACCAGCAGATGAAATATGATGCGGAACCGGGCAAGTTTAACGTCTTTATCGGGGTAGATTCCGCCCGCGTGAATAAGGGCGAGTTCGAGCTTCTGTAACCTTTCCCTCCTTTGCATCCCCCGATTTCCGGGGGATGCGTCTTACCTTATGCTAAAAAGGCATTTTGCCGGGTAAATCCGTCGTTTTAAGCTACGCTTTTCTCTCAAGCCTCTGAAAAAGGCGATAAAAAAATGAGGACAGCGGAATGACGATTAAAACGGGGATGGCAGTTTCTGCAGCGCTACTCGCGGCGCTAAGCCTGCCGCTACAGGCGGCGGAGCCGGTAAAAGTGGGCTCAAAGATCGATACCGAAGGCGCGCTGCTCGGCAATATTATTTTGCAGGTGCTGGAAAGCCACGGCGTGAAAACCGTCAATAAAGTTCAGCTGGGCACCACGCCCGTCGTGCGCGGCGCGATTACCTCCGGCGAGCTGGATATCTATCCGGAATACACCGGCAATGGCGCATTCTTCTTTAAAGAAGAGAACGATCCGGCATGGAAAAATGCCAAAGCTGGCTATGAAAAAGTCAAAAAACTCGACGCGGAACAGAACAAGCTGGTCTGGCTGACCCCGGCTCCGGCCAATAATACCTGGACTATCGCCGTGCGTAAGGACGTGGCGGAAAAAGGTAAGCTCACCTCGCTTGCGGATCTCAGCCGCTATCTGAAAGAGAAGGGCGACTTCAAGCTCGCGGCGTCCGCGGAGTTTATCGAGCGTCCTGATGCGCTTCCGGCATTCGAAAAAGCGTACGACTTCAAACTCGACCAGGCGCAGCTGCTCTCTCTGGCGGGCGGGGATACGGCGGTCACCATCAAAGCGGCGGCGCAGCAAACCTCCGGCGTTAACGCGGCGATGGCCTACGGCACCGACGGCCCGGTCGCGGCGCTGGGCCTGCAAACCCTGACCGATCCAAAAGGCGTCCAGCCGATTTACGCCCCGACCCCGGTCGTGCGTGAGGCAGTGCTGAAAGCCTATCCGGATATAGCGGAATGGCTCAAACCGGTCTTCGAAAAGCTGGATGAAAAAACGCTGCAACAGCTGAATGCCAGCATTGCCGTCGAGGGGCTGGATGCCAAAAAAGTGGCCGCCGACTTCCTGAAACAACAAGGGCTTGCGAAGTAACGGGAAAGGGCTGTGCCAATAAAATGTCATAACCGCGTACTGCTGCTGTTGGCCTGCGTGGCCATCGCGGCGGTCGCGTTACCGTTTGTGAACGTCGCGCCTAACCGCCTGATGTCGGGGGAGGGGCGCGCGCTGTGGCAAATCTGGCCGTTCATGCCGTGGTGCCTGACGGCCGCGCTGGCAGTGTGGCTTGCGCTAGCGTTCTGGCAAGGGCGCACGGCGCAGTGGCTGACGCTGCTGCTCTCGGAAGGGCTCTTCATCGTGCTGTTCTGGAGCGCGGGGCTGGCGGCAACGCACATGGCCTCGGCGGAAAGCCCGCTGGCGCGAACCACGATTGGCAGCGGCCTGTGGCTGTGGCTGGCGCTGTGTTTGCTGGCCAGCAGCGATGCCATTCGTCGCCTCATTACCAGCGCCGTCTGGCGCTGGGTGCTCAATGCGCAGATCTGGTGTATTCCCTTGCTCCTGTTGTTCAGCGGCGAACTGAACAATCTCTCGCTGTTAAAAGAGTATGCCAACCGTCAGGAGGTGTTTGATGATGCGCTGGCGCAACATCTGACAATCCTCTTTGGCACGTTGATCCCGGCGCTGCTGATCGGGATACCGCTCGGTATGTGGTGCTATCGCCATCCTTCACGTCAGGGCGGTATTTTTGCCGTGCTCAACGTTATCCAGACCATTCCCTCCGTTGCGTTGTTTGGCCTGTTGATTGCGCCGCTGGCCGGGCTGGTAAAGTCGTTTCCCGCGCTGGGCGCGGCAGGTATCGCCGGAACGGGATTAACGCCCGCGCTGATTGCGCTGGTGCTGTATGCGCTGCTGCCGCTGGTGCGCGGCGTGGTCGCAGGGTTAAGTCAGGTCGCGCCGGATGTGCTGGAAAGCGCCCATGCGATGGGGATGAGCGCGCGACAGTGTTTCTGGAAGATACAGCTCCCGCTGGCGCTGCCTCTGCTGCTGCGTAGTCTGCGGGTGGTGGCGGTCCAGACCGTCGGCATGGCGGTGATTGCGGCGCTGATTGGTGCGGGCGGCTTTGGCGCGCTGGTGTTCCAGGGGCTGCTGAGCAGCGCCCTCGATCTGGTGTTGTTGGGTGTCGTTCCCACCATTGCGCTGGCGGTTGTCGTCGACGCGCTGTTTGCCTTATGGCTCGCGCTGCTCAGGAGAAGAGCCAATGATTGAATTTCACGATGTCAGTAAAACCTTTGCCGGCCGCCCGGCGGCGAGCCATCTTAACCTGAACTTTGCCGAGGGGGCGTTTTCCGTGCTGATTGGCACCTCGGGCTCGGGCAAATCTACCACGCTGAAGATGATCAACCGGCTGGTGGAGCATGACAGCGGGTTAATTCGCTTTGCCGGAGAGGAGATCCGCAGCCTGCCGGTGCTGGAGCTGCGCCGCCGGATGGGCTATGCCATTCAGTCTATCGGCCTGTTTCCGCACTGGACGGTGGCACAGAACATCGCCACCGTGCTGCAACTGGAGAAATGGTCCCGGGCTAAAATCGCTGACCGCGTTGATGAACTGATGTCTCTGCTGGGGCTGGAGCCCGCGCTGCGCGACCGCTATCCGCACCAGCTCTCCGGGGGCCAGCAGCAACGTGTGGGGGTGGCGCGCGCGCTGGCGGCTAACCCGCAGGTGCTGCTGATGGATGAACCTTTCGGCGCGCTGGATCCGGTTACGCGCGGGGCGCTGCAGGCGGAGATGACCCGCATTCATCGCATTCTTGGTCGAACGATTGTCCTTGTGACGCACGATATCGATGAAGCCCTGCGCCTGGCCGACCATCTGGTGTTGATGGATCATGGCGAAGTGGTGCAGCAGGGTTCGCCGCTCGCGTTGCTGACGCGTCCGAAGAACGACTTTGTGCGCGAGTTTTTTGGCCGCAGCGAGCTGGGCGTCAGGCTGCTCTCCCTGCGGACGGTCGGCGATTATATGCGCAGACAGGATACGTCGCTCGCCGGGGAGCCGCTCCAGGCGCAGATGAGCCTGCGGGATGCCCTCTCCGCGTTTGTCGCGCGCCAGTGTGAGATACTGCCCGTTTCGGATGACCGGGGGACGCCGTGCGGGACCTTACATTTTCGCGATCTGCTGGTCGGGGAGGTGACGCGTGAAGGCACTGCGTGATCCGCTCCTCTGGCTGGTAGCGCTCTTTGTCGCCTTACTGTTTCTGATGCCCCACAGTGCGGCGCTGTTTAATACCCTTTTTCCCGGGCTGCCGCGGCCGGTGTATCAGCAGGAGAGCTTTATTAATCTTGCCCTGGCGCACCTGTGGCTGGTGGCACTCTCAAGCGTCATCGCGGTTGTGTTGGGGGTAGGGGCAGGCATCGCGGTCACGCGGCCTGCGGGCAAAGAGTTTCGTCCGCTGGTGGAGACGATTGCGGCCATTGGTCAGACTTTTCCCCCGGTGGCGGTGCTGGCGATTGCGGTGCCGGTAATGGGATTTGGTCAGCAGCCCGCGATTATTGCGCTGATTTTATACGGCGTGTTGCCCATTCTGCAGGGTACGCTGGCGGGTCTCGCGGCGGTACCGGCGTCAGTTTTAAGCGTGGCAGAAGGGATGGGGATGAGTCGCTGGCAGCGGCTGCGCAAAGTCGAGCTGCCGCTTGCAGCACCGGTTATCATTGCCGGGATCCGCACGTCGGTGATTATCAACATCGGGACGGCGACCATTGCGTCTACGGTCGGTGCCAATACGCTGGGAACGCCGATCATCATCGGCTTAAGCGGGTTTAATACGGCTTATATTGTGCAGGGGGCGGTGCTGGTCGCGCTGGCGGCCATTGTCGTCGATCGCGTTTTTGAGCGGCTGGCGTTGTACCTCAGCCGACACCGCCACGAACAATAAACGAGTACCCTGCAAGCATTACGCCGCCGATACCGCTCACGGCCATCAGGACAAAAAGGGTAATAATGGCCAGTTTGGTTGCCTTCATCATGTGCTCCTGTTGTTAACGGAACAATTATACGGTGAAGCGCAGCTGTTAATGAACCATTAAATGCCGTTATGGCTCATCCGGGCCAAGGGAGTAAACCGGGTAACCATTCTCTCGCCATTGTGTCAGCAGCTGTTGCTGCGTGGCGGAGGGCACTTCGCCACACCAGACCAGCAGGGTCTGACCGTCGAAAAACTCCGGCTTAAGCTGGGCCAGCGAGTGCGCCAGGACATCCACGCGCCAGCCCTTTTGGGTGGCAATCCACGCCTCCAGCCACAGGCGGGTGGTATCGTGCACGTTCCAGCCGACCACCAGCGCATCTTTTCCGGCTTTATTCTTCGCCGAGGCAAGGCAGACGGCAATGTAGTTGATCAGCACCCCGTCGAGCATGCTGAGCAGCGCCTGCAGGGTGGACTGCTGGCACTGCAGGCGTCGACGGAGCGGAATGAAAAGATGGGTGATGAGCGATTGTGCCGGGTGATCGCGACCCTGCTCTTTGATCCAGGCGCGCACGCGCTGCAGGTTACCGGCCTGCAACAGCCGCAGCAGGGTTTCCTGCTGTTCACGCCAGAGGTGTTGCGTGTCGGCATCATCGTAGCTCAGCAGCGACTTCACTTTGCCGACCTGCACCCCGTTGTCGATCCAGCTTTTAATTTCGCGGATCCGGTCGATATCATCATCGTTGAACAGACGATGCCCGCCGTCCGTTCTCTGCGGTTTGAGCAATCCATACCGTCGCTGCCACGCCCGTAGGGTAACGGGATTGATATCACAAAGGAGTGCCACTTCACCTATTGTGTAAAGCGCCATATTCGCCCCCTGGCTTACGCGTCCCCAGCTTAACTGTAGACCCACTTTGTCGAACCAGGAAGAATTGATCGATTTTTGAACAAACAATGCGAAGCCTGCGCGATATTCAGAAAAAGGTGTGATAACGGGCACGATTTTGCGCTTTTTTGCAATGCTTCAAAGAAAGTTAACCCACATACGTGTATGTTACGCGTTTTTAGCGTGTGCGGTTTTGAGTATGTACGAGTTTAATCTGGTGCTGCTGTTGCTTCAGCAGATGTGCGTGTTTCTTGTCATTGCCTGGCTGATGAGTAAAACGCGTCTTTTCATCCCGCTGATGCAAGTTACCGTACGCCTGCCGCATAAGCTGCTCTGCTACGTCACCTTCTCTATTTTTTGCATCATGGGGACCTACTTCGGCCTCCACATCGAAGACTCTATTGCCAATACGCGCGCCATCGGTGCGGTGATGGGCGGGCTGCTGGGCGGCCCGGTTGTCGGCGGCCTGGTGGGGCTAACCGGCGGGCTGCACCGCTATTCGATGGGCGGGATGACGGCGCTGAGCTGTATGATCTCGACGATCGTCGAAGGGCTGCTCGGCGGCCTGGTGCACAGCTATATGATTAAACGCGGTCGCCCGGATAAGGTGTTTAGCCCGCTTACCGCCGGGGCCATTACTTTTGTGGCCGAAATGGCGCAAATGGCAATCATTCTGCTGATCGCCCGCCCGTTTGAGGATGCGCTGCACCTGGTCAGCAATATTGCCGCGCCGATGATGGTGACCAACACCGTCGGCGCGGCGCTGTTTATGCGCATTCTGCTCGACAAGCGCGCCATGTTTGAGAAGTACACCTCGGCGTTTTCCGCCACGGCGCTGAAGGTCGCCGCCTCGACCGAGGGGATCCTGCGTCAGGGGTTTAACGAAGAGAACAGCATGAAGGTGGCTCAGGTGCTGTATAAAGAGCTGGATATCGGCGCTGTTGCCATTACCGATCGCGAAAAGCTACTGGCGTTTACCGGCACCGGTGACGATCACCATCTGCCGGGCAAACCGATCTCATCGACCTACACGCTGCGCGCCATTGAAACCGGCGAAGTGGTCTATGCCGACGGTAACGAAGTGCCTTATCGCTGTTCGCTGCATCCGCAGTGCAAGCTGGGCTCCACGCTGGTGATTCCGCTGCGCGGGGAAAATCAGCGCGTAATGGGTACCATCAAGCTGTATGAGGCGAAAAACCGTCTGTTCAGCTCCATCAACCGCACGCTGGGGGAGGGCATCGCCCAGCTTCTTTCCGCGCAAATTCTGGCGGGGCAATATGAGCGGCAGAAAGCGTTGCTGACGCAGTCTGAGATCAAGCTCCTGCACGCCCAGGTCAATCCACATTTCCTGTTTAATGCGCTTAATACGCTGAAGGCGGTGATCCGCCGCGACAGCGATCAGGCCGCGCAGCTGGTGCAGTTTCTGTCGACCTTTTTCCGCAAGAACCTGAAACGGCCGTCAGAGATCGTGACACTGGTCGATGAAATTGAGCACGTGAATGCGTATCTGCAGATTGAGCAGGCGCGTTTCCAGTCGCGCCTGCAGGTGTCGCTCTCCGTTCCGGATGAGCTGGCGTATCAGCATCTCCCGGCCTTTACCCTGCAGCCTATTGTGGAGAACGCCATCAAGCATGGTACGTCGCAGCTTCTGGGGACAGGGGAGATAACCATCGCCGCCAGCCGTTTTAACCATCATCTGGTGCTGGATATTGAAGATAACGCCGGGCTTTACCAGCCTTCCACCTCAGGTGGATTAGGCATGAGCCTGGTGGATAAACGCCTGCGCGCCCACTTTGGCGACGACTGTGGTATTACCGTCGCCTGCGAGCCTGACCGCTTTACCCGTATTACCGTTCGACTGCCGCTGGAGGAAAACGCATGTTAAGAGTGCTGATTGTGGATGACGAGCCGCTGGCACGGGAAAACCTGCGCGTTCTGCTGCAGGAGCAGCCAGACATTGAGATTGTTGGGGAGTGCGCCAACGCCATTGAGGCCATCGGTGCGGTGCACAAGCTGCGCCCGGACGTGTTGTTCCTCGACATTCAAATGCCGCGCATCAGCGGGCTGGAGATGGTCGGCATGCTCGACCCGGAGCATCGCCCCTACATCGTGTTTCTGACGGCATTCGACGAATATGCCGTTAAGGCTTTTGAGGAGCACGCGTTCGATTATTTACTCAAGCCGATCGAAGAGAAGCGCCTGGAAAAAACGCTCACCCGTTTACGCCAGGAGCGAACCGCACAGGACGTTACGCTGCTGCCGGAAAACCAGCAGCCGCTGAAATTTATCCCCTGCACCGGGCACAGCCGGATCTATCTTCTGCAGATGGATGATGTGGCGTTTGTCAGCAGCCGCCTGAGCGGGGTGTTTGTCACCAGCGCGGAAGGGAACGAAGGGTTTACCGAACTGACCCTGCGCACGCTGGAGAGTCGCACGCCGCTGATCCGCTGCCACCGCCAGTATCTGGTGAACATGGCGCACCTGAAGGAGATCCGTCTGGAAGATAACGGCCAGGCCGAGCTGGTGCTGCGCGCCGGGCAGACCGTCCCCGTCAGCCGCCGCTACCTGAAGAGTTTGAAAGAGGCGATTGGCCTGTAAAACTGGTACACTGCGCGCCATTGCATCATCGACATTCGAAGGCTCTATGCTAAGTAACGATATTCTTCGTAGCCTGCGCTACACCCTGAAAGCAAACAATAACGATATGGTGCGCATTCTTGCGCTGGCCGATATGGAAGCCACGTCGGCAGGTTTCGACACCTGGATGACCAAAGAAGACGAAGAGGGCTTCGTTCGCTGCCCGGACATCATTCTGTCGGGCTTCCTGAACGGCCTGATTTACGACAAGCGTGGCAAAGATCCGGCCGCACCGGAACTGGCGCTGGAGCGTCGGGTGAACAACAACACGGTGCTGAAAAAGCTGCGTATCGCGTTCTCGCTGAAAACGGACGATATTGTGGCGATCATGACCGAGCAAAAATACCGCGTATCCGTGCCGGAAGTGACCGCCATGATGCGCGCGCCGGACCACAAAAATTACCGCGAGTGCGGGGACCAGTTTCTGCGCAATTTCCTGCGCGGGCTGACCCACCGGGTGCATCACCCGAAACCATAAAAAAAGCCGGAGATTATCTCCGGCTTTTTTGTTATTTCACCTGCTGACCCGGCTTCGCGCCTTCGTCAGGGCTTAACAGGAAGATATCCTTCCCGCCAGGGCCTGCCGCCATCACCATCCCCTCGGAGATGCCGAAGCGCATTTTGCGCGGCGCCAGGTTAGCCACCATCACGGTCTGACGACCGATCAGCACCTGCGGGTCCGGGTAGGCTGAACGGATGCCGGAGAAGACGTTGCGCTTCTCGCCGCCCAGATCCAGCGTCAGGCGCAGCAGCTTGTCAGAGCCTTCCACGAATTCTGCGTTTTCAATCAGCGCCACGCGCAGGTCGACTTTAGCGAAATCATCAAAGGTGATGGTCTCCTGAATCGGATCGTCCGCCAGCGGGCCGGTCACCGGTGCTGCAGCTGCCTTCACTTCTTCTTTGGATGCTTCCACCAGGGCTTCAACCTGCTTCATCTCGATGCGGTTATACAGCGCCTTGAAGGTGTTCACCTTGTGGCCGAGCAGCGGCTGCGCCATTGCATCCCAGGTCAGTTCGGTGTTCAGGAACGCTTCAGCGCGGGCTGCGAGCTGCGGCAGAACCGGCTTCAGGTAGGTCATCAGCACGCGGAACAGGTTGATGCCCATGGAGCAGATGGCCTGCAGATCGGCATCGCGGCCTTCCTGTTTTGCCACCACCCACGGCGCCTGCTCGTCCACATAGCGGTTCGCCAGATCAGCCAGGGCCATGATTTCACGCACCGCTTTACCGAACTCGCGCGTTTCCCAGGCTTCGCCAATGGTGGCTGCCGCGTCGGTGAAGGTTTGGTACAGGGCTGGGTCCGCCAGCTCAGCCGCCATCACGCCGTCAAAACGCTTAGCGATAAAGCCCGCATTACGGGAGGCCAGGTTCACCACCTTGTTGACGATGTCCGCGTTCACGCGCTGCACGAAATCTTCCAGGTTCAGGTCGATATCGTCGATGCGGGAAGAGAGCTTCGCGGTGTAGTAGTAGCGCAGGCTGTCCGCGTCGAAGTGGTTCAGCCAGGTGCTGGCCTTAATGAACGTGCCGCGAGATTTGGACATCTTCGCGCCGTTCACCGTCACGTAGCCGTGTACGAACAGGTTGGTCGGCTTGCGGAAGTTGCTGCCTTCCAGCATAGCCGGCCAGAACAGGCTGTGGAAGTAAACGATGTCTTTACCGATAAAGTGATACAGCTCGGCTGTGGAATCTTTCTTCCAGTATTCGTCGAAGCTGACGGTGTCACCGCGCTTGTCGCACAGGTTCTTGAAGGAGCCCATGTAGCCGATTGGCGCGTCCAGCCAGACGTAGAAGTATTTACCCGGCGCGTTCGGGATTTCGAAGCCGAAGTACGGCGCATCGCGGGAGATATCCCACTGCTGCAGGCCGGATTCGAACCACTCCTGCATCTTATTCGCCACCTGCTCCTGCAGCGCGCCGCTGCGGGTCCACGCCTGCAGCATTTCGCTGAAGGACGGCAGGTCGAAGAAGAAGTGCTCGGAGTCACGCATCACAGGCGTGGCGCCAGAAACCACGGATTTCGGTTCGATAAGCTCGGTCGGGCTGTAGGTCGCGCCGCACACTTCGCAGTTATCGCCGTACTGATCCGGGGATTTACATTTCGGACAGGTGCCTTTGACGAAACGGTCCGGCAGGAACATGCCTTTTTCCGGATCGTACAGCTGAGAGATGGTGCGGTTTTTGATAAAACCGTTCTCTTTCAGACGGGTGTAGATCAGCTCCGACAGCTCGCGGTTTTCATCGCTGTGCGTGGAGTGATAGTTGTCATAGCTGATGTCAAAGCCAGCAAAATCGGTCTGATGCTCCTGACTCATTTCGGCAATCATCTGCTCCGGGGAAATCCCCAGCTGCTGCGCTTTCAGCATGATAGGGGTGCCGTGGGCATCGTCCGCGCAGATGAAGTTAACCTCGTGGCCGCGCATTCGCTGGTAACGGACCCAGACATCAGCCTGGATATGCTCCAGCATGTGGCCGAGGTGGATTGAGCCGTTGGCGTACGGCAGGGCGCACGTTACCAGAATTTTTTTCGCGACTTGAGTCATAGTAGGCATTACTTCTTTTAACTGTGAAAAGGGTTTTCGATATTACCAAAAGGGGCATTATTAAGTAAGCACAAACCACGGCCTTTCAGGTAAACTTGTTTGTCTAAGGTCTTATTCACAAGAACAAAGGAGTCGGGATGAGTTCTCAATCCCAGGCCAAATCACCGGAAGCCTTACGAGCAATGGTCGCCGGGACGCTGGCTAACTTTCAGCATCCAACCCTGAAGCACAATCTCACTACGCTGAAAGCGTTACACCATGTCGCATGGCTGGACGATACGCTGCACATTGAGCTGCAGATGCCGTTCGTCTGGACCAGCGCCTTTGACGCGCTGAAGGAGCAGACCAGCGCTGAGCTGCTGCGCATTACCGGCGCAAAAGCGATTGACTGGAAGCTGAGCCATAGCATCGCCACGCTGAAGCGCGTGAAAAACCAGCCTGGCGTAAATGGCGTGAAAAACATCATCGCCGTCAGCTCAGGCAAGGGCGGGGTGGGGAAATCCTCCACTGCCGTTAACCTGGCGCTGGCGCTGGCTGCGGAAGGGGCAAAGGTCGGCATTCTGGATGCGGATATCTACGGTCCGTCTATTCCAAACATGCTGGGCGCGGAAAATCAGCGTCCAACCTCGCCGGACGGCACGCATATGGCGCCGATCGTGGCGCACGGCCTGGCGACTAACTCGATCGGTTATCTGGTGACCGACGATAACGCTATGGTCTGGCGCGGCCCGATGGCCAGTAAGGCGCTGCTGCAGATGCTGCAGGAGACAATGTGGCCGGATCTGGATTATCTGGTGCTGGATATGCCGCCAGGGACCGGTGACATTCAGCTGACGCTGGCGCAAAACATTCCGGTAACGGGCGCTGTTGTGGTCACCACGCCGCAGGATATCGCGCTGATCGACGCCAAAAAAGGCATCGTGATGTTCGAGAAAGTGGAAGTGCCGGTGCTGGGTATCGTCGAGAACATGAGCATGCACATCTGCAGCAACTGTGGGCACCATGAGCCTATCTTCGGTACCGGCGGTGCGGAGAAGCTGGCGGCGCAGTATCACACCCAGCTGCTGGGGCAGATGCCGCTGCATATTTCCTTGCGTGAAGACCTGGACAGCGGGAAACCAACGGTGGTCAGCCGCCCGGACAGCGAATTTGCCCAAATGTATCGCCAGCTGGCAGGGCGCGTTGCGGCGCAGCTCTACTGGCAGGGTGAAGTGATCCCGGGTGAAATCGCCTTCCGCGCGGTGTAATCCCTCTGTGCTTTAGTGCCGGGTAGCGGCTTCGCCTTACCCGGCCACGAATGGCACCATCACATAGGTCGGGTAAGGCGAAGCCGCCACCCGACTTTAACGCAATCGGTAATGCATCAGATAGTACTCTCCCTCAGGAGAATCTCCCGTCGCCTCAATGTGCCAGCCGTGCCGCTGGTAAAACGCAATTGCCCGCGTATTCTTCACCAGACACTTGAGTGAACCGGTGCTGGTAAACGTCTTCTGAACGTGTTCAAGCAACACATGGCCGACGCCCAGGCTCTGATACTGCGGATCGACAAACAGGTTGTGCAGAAAATTATCGTTCGTCCAGACTGAGGCGAAGCCAAGTCGGTGCCCATCCTGCTCCGCCACCCAAATCTCTTCGTCCAGGGTTGCCGCGTCAAAATCTTCAAGCTGCCACGCAGAGCTCTCCAGCCACGGCCAGGCTTCACGCCGGGCGTGGAGGAAGAGCGTGCGCAGGAAAGGGCGATCGCTCTCCTGCCACGGACGGATTAGGATCGTATCAGCGATGATAGAAGATATCTCCGTTGTAGGCTTTGTAGATTTTGCCATCGGTATCGCCAATCAGAACGTAGTTTTCACCCATGTAAGTCCAGTGGGTACCGGCATCCGGCGCCGGAAGGTTACGCAACTGGTACTGTTTGATGGTGTACTCCGGCGTTTGATACTGCGCGGGTGCGGTGTCGCCGATTTTGAACTTTGTGAAATCCGCGATGAATTCTTGTTCTTCGTAGGCCTTGATGCCGGATGCCGCTTGTGGTGCTGCATTCGCCGCGCTTGCCAGAGACATCACGACACCCAGAAGCAGCCATTTACACTTAGCCATTTTTTCTCCAGTTGAACGGTTTTTAAGTTTGATTTTGCCTGTCAACAATACGGCAACCTGCCTATTTTAAATATCAGACTATGGCTTGTTCGAAAAAAAATGTAACAAAAATGAACCTACCTGATAACCGTTTTCCGTTTGGTAAGCTTCATCGATGAAATGATCTTTACCAGCAAACAGACGCGACACTTCTTTACAGCATAGTAGTGTAATGCCCGCTAAGATGACCTCCGTTAAAACATGAGGTCACAATGGACAACCGCAAAATCAATCGACTGCGCCGCTGGGCGCGGGAAGGGATAATACTCGTTCTGCTGACGCTGGCCGTAGTGTGGGGTGTGGATCAATACCGAAAACCGATGCTCCCCGCCAGTTTTAGCGCAACCCCGATGCAGAGTATCGACGGTAAGATCCACGATATCGCGGCGCTCAGCCAGGAGCGCCCGCTGCTGATCTACGTCTGGGCAACCTGGTGCAGCATCTGTCGTTATACGACGCCTGCGGTCGATAAGCTGGCAGAAGAGGGCGGTAACGTCGTGAGCATTGCCATGCGCTCCGGTGATGATGCAAAGCTTGCCCGCTGGGCAGAAAAGAAAAGCCTGAGTATGCCGATAATTAACGATGCAAACGGCGCCTTGTCGCAGCAGTGGCAGGTGAGCGTAACGCCAACGCTGGTGATTGTATCGAAGGGTGATGTGGTCAGTACCACAACGGGCTGGACGAGCTACTGGGGATTAAAAGTAAGGATGTGGTGGGCAGGGATATAAAAATAACCCCTCTCCCGGCGGAAGAGGGGTGTTGTATTACTTAGCCAGAACTTCCTGCGCGGTGCGCTCAACCAGAGACAGCAGGACTTTAATATCCTCCAGCGTCACGGTTGGGTTCAGCAGCGTCAGCTTCAGGCAGGTCACGCCGTTATGCTCGGTCACGCCGACGTTAGCGCGGCCAGATTCCAGCAGCGCATCGCCAATTTTCTGATTCAGCAGGGCGATGCCCGCGTCGTCCATCTGCACCTGTCCGCGGAAGCGGAACAGTACGCTTGCCAGCTGTGGCTGCATGACCAGTTCCAGAGCAGGCTGCGCTTTCACGTAGGCCGCAACCTGCTGCGCCAGCGTTACGCCGTGATCGATGATTGCCGCGTACTGCTCCTGACCCAGCGCTTCCAGGCTCATCCACAGCTTCAGCGCGTCGAAACGACGGGTGGTCTGCAGAGATTTGGACACCAGGTTTGGCACGCCTGCCTCTTCGTCGAACTCGGAGTTCAGGTAGGCCGCCTGATAGCGCATCAACTCATAGTGACGCGCTTCTTTCAGCAGGAACGCGCCGCAGCTGATGGTCTGGAAGAACTGCTTGTGGAAGTCCAGGGTAACGGAATCCACCAGCTCGATGCCGTCCAGGTAGTGACGATACTGCTCAGACATCAGCAGCGCGCCGCCCCAGGCCGCATCAACGTGTACCCAGATGTTCTGCTTCGCCGCCAGTTCAGCGATCGCGCGCAGCGGGTCGATAGCACCGGCATCGGTAGTACCTGCCGTCGCGACAATCGCCAGAATCTGCTCGCCGTTCGCGTTGCACTGTTCAATTTTCGCCGCCAGATCGGTCAGATCCATGCGGGAGAATTCGTCAGTTTTCACCTGCACCACGGACTGGTAGCCCAGACCCATCAGCGCCATGTTTTTCTGCACGGAGAAGTGGGCGTTCTCGGAGCACAGCACGCGAATTTTGCGCAGATCGCCTACCAGGCCATCCTGCTGAACGGAGTGACCCAGACGGGCGAAGAACGCATCGCGCGCCAGCATCAGGCCCATCAGGTTGCTCTGGGTGCCGCCGCTGGTGAAGACACCTGCGTCGCCAGCCTGATAACCCACGCGGGTACGCAGCCACTCGATCAGTTTGATTTCGATAATGGTTGCGGACGGGCTTTGATCCCAGGAGTCCATACTCTGGTTAGTGGCGTTGATCAGCACTTCCGCCGCCTGGCTTACCACCAGGCTTGGGCAGTGCAGGTGCGCCACACACTGCGGGTGATGAACGGACAAGCTGTCTTTCAGGAAGAACTCCACGGCGCGTTCAATCGCCGCTTCGTTGCCCAGCCCTTTCGGGTTGAAATCCAGCTTAATACGGTCGCGCAGTTCCGCGACCGTTTTGCCCTGGTACATCTCAGGCTGTTTCAGCCACTGCATCACAGCCTGAGTGCTTTGTTCAATCGCCTGCTGGTAAGCTTCAATGCTCTGCGCAGAGGAGAACAAAATTGGGTTTGAATCAGACATCGTAATCAATAACTCCGGTTACGCCGGGCGAACGCCCGCAGCAAGCAGTGCCTGCTCAAATTTATCCAGGAAGATCTTCAGCTCTTCGTCGCTGATCAGCAGAGACGGCAGCAGGCGCAGAACGATACCGTTACGTCCGCCGCGCTCCAGAATCAGACCGGCTTCGAAGCACTTCTTCTGAATCAGCGCAGACAGTTCGCCGTCGCCCGGGAAGCAGCCCATGTGGTCAGCGGCTTCGTGCGGCTTAACGATCTCAATACCGATCATCATGCCCAGACCGCGCACGTGGCCGATGACCGGATAGCGTTTCGCCATCTCTTTCAGCTGGCCTTTCAGCCATTCGCCCTGAGCTGCCACTTTGCCAGCGATGTTCTGGTCTTTCAGGATTTTCAGCGTCGTCAGACCGGTTGCCATCGCCAGCTGGTTGCCGCGGAAGGTGCCGGTGTGGTGGCCTGGCGCCCATGCGTCGAACTGCTTTTTGATACCGAGCACGGCCAGCGGCAGACCGCCACCGACTGCTTTAGACATCACGATGATGTCTGGCTCAATGCCAGCGTGTTCGAAGGCGAAGAATTTACCGGTACGGGCAAAGCCAGCCTGAACTTCGTCGAGGATCAGCAGAATGCCGTGTTCCTGAGTCACTTTACGGATGCGCTGCAGCCACTCGGCAGGAGCCGGGTTCACGCCGCCTTCACCCTGAACGGCTTCCAGGATCACCGCAGCAGGTTTACGCACGCCGCTTTCAACGTCGTTGATCAGGTTGTCGAAGTAGTAGGTCAGCGCTTTCACGCCCGCTTCACCACCGATACCCAGCGGGCAACGGTACTCGTGCGGGTAAGGCATGAACTGCACTTCTGGCATCATGCCGTCAACCGCTTCTTTCGGAGACAGGTTGCCGGTCACGGACAGTGCGCCGTGGGTCATGCCGTGGTAACCACCAGAGAAGCTGATGATACCGCTACGACCGGTCACTTTTTTCGCCAGCTTCAGCGCCGCTTCAACGGCGTCAGCACCGGATGGACCGGTGAACTGCAGGCAGTACTCTTTGCCCTGACCAGGCAGCAGAGAGAGCAGGTATTCGGAAAACGCGTCTTTCAGAGGCGTAGTCAGATCCAGAGTGTGTAACGGCAAGCCGCTGGTAATGACATTTTGGATGCTTTTCAGCACATCAGGATGGTTATGGCCAAGCGCAAGGGTGCCTGCGCCTGCTAAACAGTCAAGGTATTCTTTATTATCTGCATCGGTGATCCACACGCCTTCTGCTTTAGTGATTGCTAAAGGCAGTTTGCGCGGATAACTCCTGACGTTAGATTCAAACTCGGCCTGACGGGCCAGATAGGTTTCGTTGCTTTTGTGGGCATCTACGGTGTCAATACGGACTTTATCCGTCATCATATCACTCCTACAACCGCCGCTTCGTTATGAGCCACGATTGAATAAAAAGTTAAAAAACAGATGGGGGCCTGAAAAAAACGCCGCCAATATAGAGCCTTTTGTCACGGGGCTCAATGGTTAATTTGTTTACTGTTTTGTGACAGGGGGCACAGGAGAGGCGATAACGCCCTTTTTAAAAAGAAGATTGCACTTTATAGTCAATAAAAACAGTGTGTTACGTTGGTTTTGCTCGGGGTATTAAATGACAGAAAAGAGTGTGACAAATCGTGCCATTGACTGAGAAAAAAAGGAGGTATGCTGCCTTTATACCCCCTTCTTTTTCCATCATCGTCTAAAAGCGGTGGTCACATGGCGTGCGCAATGGAATCACGCATTAAAAATGGACTTTCAACGCGCGTCGTTTCCCGGTGCTGTTCACCATGAATAATGTGCAGGGCGCTCAGGCGGCCAATTTCATAGTGGGGTAGTTGAACCGTTGAAAGAGGGGGCAGGAACAATTCTCCAATGCCCACCATATTGTCGTAGCCGATAACCGCGACATCTTCTGGAATGCGAAGCCCCTGCGCCAGCAGCGTCTGGTACACCATAAACGCGATACGATCGTTGCCGCAGATAACGGAGTCAAACCCAGGGATGCCATTCTGAATGCGCGCCAGCAACGCTGACGGAATGTCACGATAATGCTCGTCCCCGGGGGCCATATAGCTGTGCTCCAGGGCATCCGGGTCGAGCCCGGCTTCACGGCAGGCACGTTCAAGCCCCTGACGGCGTCGGGTTGTGGCCAGATGGCCCACAGGTAAATGCAGACACAGGGGCCGTCGATAGCCCTTCCCGAGTAACGCCCTGACGGCGGCGTACTGCCCCTGTTCATCATCCGGAATATAGCTGGCGACCTTTTCACCGACACTTTCACAGTTGGCCAGTACACAGGGGAGGGTGAGCAGCTTGGCAGGAAGAGGAACCTGACGTAACCCCATCGTGGTGTAGATAATCCCGTCTGGCCGGTGGGAGAGAAGAAGATCGACGATGGCATCGGGGTTGTCGTCAGCAAACATGTTCATGACGAAGCTATTCCATCCGTGCATCCTTGCCGTCTCTTCAATAGACAGCGTAATCTCCACCGAGAACGGTGTCGTGACCGTATCGAGCGCCAGCACGCCAATGGTTTTAGGTGAAGCATTTGCGCCGCGTATTTTCTTGGCGGACAGATCGGGAACGTAGCTGGTCTGCTCGATAGCCCACTGCACGCGCGCCAGCGTTTCCGGTTTAAGACGTTCCGGGCTGTTAAGCGCACGGGAAACCGTCATCAGCGATACGTTAGCCAGCTTTGCGACGTCCTTCAGGGAAGCCATTTTCTTACTCCATTCATGCTCTGTGAGAGGGTATACAACGAAGTCGCTGATGTAAAAGGAAGGCTGATGAACAGGCCTGGTCATGCTGACCTCAGTGATGAATTTATGATCGCGATCTCATTCCCTTGATGTTAACGTTAACTTTCGTGATTAACATCTTAAATCTTAATCAGGCAGCGTGAGAAAACATGAATGTTAACGTTACCATTGCGTCATTACTCCAACATGAGAATGCCATGATGAAAACGCATCACTCTCACAGCTATCCCTTACTGAGCGCATTACTGTTTTTCTTTTTTGTCACCTGGTCATCTTCCGGTTCGTTGCTCTCTATCTGGCTCCATCAGGAAGTGGGCTTAAAAGCGGGGGATACGGGCGTTATCTATGCCGTGCTTTCCGTCTCCGCGCTGTTTGCTCAAATCTGCTATGGATTTATTCAGGACAAACTCGGCCTGCGCAAAAATTTGCTCTGGTTTCTGACCTGTCTGCTGATTCTTTCCGGTCCGGCCTTTTTGCTGTTTGGCTATCTGCTGCAGATTAACGTGTTGCTCGGCAGTATTTTCGGCGGGATTTTTATTGGCCTGACGTTTAACGGTGGGATTGGGGTGCTGGAATCCTATACCGAACGCGTGGCCCGTCAGAGCCAGTTTGAATTTGGCAAGGCGAGAATGTGGGGATCGCTTGGCTGGGCGGCGGCGACCTTTTTTGCGGGGCTCCTGTTTAACATCAATCCAAAGCTGAATTTCGCTGTCGCGAGCTGCGCCGGGCTGGTGTTTTTTGTTTTGCTGGCGCGCCTGCGGGTCTCTTCCGCCCCGCACGCCATGCAGGAAGCGGTGTCCGGTGGTAAGGTCACGCTGGAAGATGCACTGCGCCTGCTGACGCTGCCGCGTTTCTGGGCGCTGGTATTTTTCGTTATCGGCACCTGCATTTACGGCGTTTATGACCAGCAGTTCCCGGTCTATTTCTCATCCCAGTTCCCGACGTTACAGGAAGGAAACGCCATGTACGGCTATCTCAACTCCTTCCAGGTTTTCCTTGAGGCGGCGGGTATGTTTTGCGCACCGTGGCTGGTGAATCGCCTCGGCGCGAAAAATGGCCTGATTTTCGCGGGCATGGTGATGGCGATGCGTATGGTGGCATCCGGTCTGGTTGAGGGGCCGGTATTGATCTCCATTACCAAGCTATTGCACGCGGTTGAGCTGCCCGTATTGCTGGTCTCAATCTTTAAATACAACAGCCTGCATTTTGATAAGCGGCTCTCTTCCACACTCTATCTGGTGGGCTTTGCCTGTACAAGCTCGGTGATTGCTTCGGTTCTGTCGCCGCTGGCGGGTTACAGCTATGAGAAATACGGCTTTGCCCAATCCTATCTCATTATGGGGCTGTTAGTTTTCAGCACCACGCTCATCTCCATCTTCCTGTTGCGCTCGGGTAAGTCTTCTTCTGACCCGTTAATGCCGCAACCCTCCACTATCTGACTGAAAAGAGTGAATAAATGATGTATTCCATTGCCAAAGCTGAACAGGAATTGCAGGCCAGACAAGGCAGTCTTAACCTGCGCTGGTATCCGCGTTACCACCTCGCCGCGCGTGCCGGCTGGATGAACGACCCGAATGGCCTGGTGTGGTTTGACGGCTGGTATCACGCGTTTTACCAGCATCATCCGTACTCAACCCAGTGGGGACCGATGCACTGGGGCCATGCGCGCAGCAAGGATTTAGTTCGCTGGGAACACCTCCCGGTGGCGCTGGCACCGGAAGGGCCAGAAGACAAAGACGGCTGTTTTTCCGGCTCGGCGGTGGTGGATGGCGATACGCTGGCGCTGATTTATACTGGACACAAATTCCACGGCGATCCGGATGACGAGGCTAACCTTTACCAGGTGCAGTGCCTGGCAACCAGCCGTGATGGCGTCCATTTTACGCGACAAGGAACGATCGTTGATACGCCGCCTGGCCTGCATCACTTTCGCGATCCGAAAGTGTGGCGGGAAGGGGAGTGCTGGTACATGGTGGTCGGTGCACGGGATGGCGAGACGGGCCAGGTGCGCGTTTACCGTTCTGACGACCTGCGCGAGTGGCAGGATATGAGCGTGCTTGCGGTGGCTGAAAAAGAGATGGGTTACATGTGGGAATGCCCGGACTTTTTCACCCTCAATGGTAAACGGGTGCTGATGTTTTCACCTCAGGGGCTGGCGGCAGAAGGCTTCAAAAATCGTAATCTTTTCCAGAGCGGCTACCTGCTGGGCGAGTGGCAGCCCGGTCAACCTTTCGTGCGTGAAGGGGAATTTGTGGAGATGGATCGCGGGCATGATTTCTACGCACCACAAAGCTTCCTGACGCCCGACGGCCGCCGCATTGTTATCGGCTGGCTGGACATGTGGGAATCCCCCCTTCCGGAACAGCAGGATGGGTGGGCTGGCATGCTCTCTTTACCGCGTGAGCTGTCGCTTAGTGAGGATAACCGCCTGCAAATGCGGCCAGCCAGAGAAGTCGAAAGCCTGCGAGGGGTGTGGTTCCCCTGGCCGGTGAGCACGCTCAACAATCAGCAGATCCCTCAGGTGGAAAACTGTAATGCGATGGAGGTCATTCTGCAGTGGGATTGCGCTAACAGCAGCGCGGAGCAGTACGGCATTCGTCTTGGCGACGGATTACGCCTCTACGTGGATGCGCAGATGCAGCGCCTGGTGCTGGAGCGTCACTATCCGCAATATGGCTTGTGTGGGACCCGAAGCGTCGCGCTTAACCTGAACGACACGCTAAGCCTGCGCCTGTTCTTTGACTGCTCGTCTGTGGAGGTGTTTGTCAATGAGGGCGAGGCGTGCCTCAGCAGCCGTATATATCCTGATGCCGAGTGCCGCGAGCTGGCGTTGTTTGCCTGGGCGGGGAGCGCGTCGCTTATTGATGCCGGGGCGTGGCAGCTAGAGTAATATGTTAAGGCCTGCAAATGAAAAAGGCGACAGGTGTCGCCTTTGTTTTCTATTTAATCTTTGTTGCGTAGCCTACAAACTTTCCTTCTTTACTCACCGCTAATTTGCCTTTAGCGGGATAGTAAATGAAGGTGTATAGCCCTTGGGAATACACTTTTGCCTGAGGTTCGTTTTCATCCAGCGCGCCCAATACACCATCGACATCCAATATCTCACCTTTAATCGTGATCTTCATTCCTTCCCATTTAAAGGCGTAAACCGTTTTAGCTGCCTGAGCATGTTGTTTCGCGTCTTTTTTAGCCCAGATCCCCGTGCCCGCAGCGGCATCACGCGCGTTCGCCCATGCTGCATTTTGTGCAGCTTCATTGTAAGCATTCTGGCGATTTTGTTCGGCCAGGTAGCAGGTATCATTGCTGATACCCTGTCGCTCACATTCGGCCATGCGCTGAGCAGGTGACGTACACGCAGAAAGCAGGATGGTAGCACCAGTTATTAATACTGCTAAGAGTGACTTTATCATTACGATGATACCTTAGATGACATATATTCGATAAAAGAAGGTTTAATTGCCGCAAATATAATAAGCCTGATACATAATACCTAACCATGCGCCAACGATAATAAGTATCAGGTACAATATTACAGAGATAAGAATGTATTTTGTCATGCTGGTTATTTATTAAAAGCCGATCCCTACGCCGACTGAAGCTCCCATGTTATTTGCTGTGTCATCAGAGAAGCTCACTTTACCAACCATATGTTCGTTAAAGTTAACCGACGCCCCAACTGCTAAAGCGCTTTCACCGTTGTAAGTCGCGCCGCCAGCCGAGAACATCACGCGCTGATTCGTTTGCACCTGAGGTAAACCGGCCATCGCCATCGCGCCACTGATACCTGCGTTTGCTTCTTTCTTATTATTATCGACTTCCTCACGTAGCGATCTAAATTGCTGGTTAGTGTTGTTATTCAGAGCCTGTAATGTCTGTTTGGTAGCCTGCAGTTTCTCAGCCTCGGCAGTAATAGCCTGGCTATTAGTTGCGACTTTAGCTTGCGTTGCCGTATCTACCTGCGTTCGTGTCACGGTGGTCATCACGCCATTTTTTCCATCTTGGCCATCTTTACCATTCGCTCCGTCACGTCCGTTAATTCCAGCAACGCCTTGTGCGCCTGTATCGCCTTTATCACCTTTAGCGCCATCTTTTCCATCTACGCCGTTAGTTGGTTTTGGTGCATTCTCAAGAGCTAAGAGGCGGCTATCTTGCACAGCGTTAACTGTTTCAATATGAGTAATTGCAGTTCCGTTA
Source organism: Enterobacter sp. UPMP701 (assembly GCF_053709515.1). Classification (NCBI taxonomy): domain Bacteria; kingdom Pseudomonadati; phylum Pseudomonadota; class Gammaproteobacteria; order Enterobacterales; family Enterobacteriaceae; genus Enterobacter; species Enterobacter sp. UPMP701. The sequence goes on from NZ_JBSKJN010000003.1 coordinate 137,710, forward strand.
GTAAGCACGCCTTTTAACGCCACATCACCTTTTGTATTAGCAGTGTCAGCAAGAGCGCCTGCTAATTTAGCTTCCTGATCTACCTGAGAAACAGTCGTTTGAAGAGAGGAAATATCAGAGGTGTTAGTGCTGATATTATTTTTACTTACGTTGATCTCGTCTTGCATGCGGTCACGATCGCCCTGCAAGTTATAGATTTGCCCGTCTTGTGTTGCGTTTTCAGCTTTCATATTATCCAGATTATAAGCGGTATTATTAGTTCCCTGAATCTGAATGAAAGTACCTGAGTTGGTTACGTTATCGTTAAGGTCGACGTTTACATCAGCAGCTTTAGTTACATTCATAGAACAAGTCAAAATAACACCCGATACAAAAGCAGTAACGGCATTTTTAGCAACTTTCATTTTAAAAGCACTCATCATTTAAAAAGTAAAAATGGGTAAGGCTAGCTATCCTGGCGTGTTGATGTAACGTCTGGTTACGCCTGATTAAAATAACGGGGTTACGTAGAATTTTGAATAAATCACTTAATTCGTAACGTGCAGTAACTATCAATTAATGCGAGCATTTAGATATTGATCTAAATCATAAATGACATGAATAGCCAAAGTGACTTTTTACGGGGGTGATGCAAAATATCTCAATGTTTACATTAACTTATAAGGTGTGCAGCCTAATACCTGTTTCGTGGTAACACCTTGATTGAGAGGCTAAATGTTTAACGGGGTTAAACGGTTTGGAACTCACTTTATATTTCATTCGAAATGATATTCAATGATTAATGAAGCATAAAATAGACTAACTGAAAACGAAAAAAATTATGTTAGTAGAGCTATTTCTTAAACGCTGAAAAAGTCGGTGTTTTTTGGACGTAATGGAAATGTTATAGAGAATGGTGTTGATTCAAAGGAGTGGCATAATAGTCCTGTAATTATCGCTGCTAGCCTTATCTTTTGCACCTGTTCTGCATGAAGAAGCGATCCCCGAAAGGGCGCTTGCGTCAGCATGAAACTTGCCCTAATCTGGCAAAATGTAAGCTAATACTTACCATATGACTCGGGGTGCCCTTCTTCGTTGAAGGCTGAGAAATACCCGTATTACCTGATCTGGATAATGCCAGCGTAGGGAAGTCAGATGCCTTCCCGGTCATCGCTTCTTCACGCAAGGCAGGAGCGAACCCATGCAGCCTGACCTGCTCGATTTACACGTTTTACAACACTTCCGAACCCGTTCTCCGCTGACCCACTGCATGACCAACGACGTCGTACAGACCTTTACGGCCAACGTTTTGCTGGCACTGGGGGCATCCCCGGCGATGGTGATTGACGCAGAAGAGGCTGAACATTTCGCTTCGATCGCCGATGCGCTGCTGATTAACGTCGGCACGCTGACCTCGCCGCGCGCACAGGCGATGCGTCGGGCAATAGAAAGCGCGGTGGCGGCAGGGAAGCCCTGGACGCTGGACCCGGTTGCGGTGGGTTCCCTGACGTTCCGCACCCGTTTTTGCCATCAAATCCTGGCTCTGAAACCGGCCGCCATTCGCGGTAATGCCTCCGAAATCCTGGCCCTTGTCGGTATGAGTGCGGGCGGGCGCGGCGTCGATACGACCGACAACGCCGCCAGCGCGTTGCCAGCCGCTCAGGTATTGGCCCGCCAGACCCATGCCATTGTGGTCGTCACCGGCGAGGTGGACTACATCACTGACGGAGAGCGGACCCAAACGGTAACGGGCGGAGACCCGTTAATGACCCGCGTGGTAGGAACCGGGTGTGCGCTTTCTGCCGTTGTGGCGGCGAGCTGCTCGCTGCCGGGCGACCGGCTGGATAACATTGCCGCGGCCTGCGGATGGATGAAACGTGCCGGAACGGTAGCCGTGACAGCCTCTCGTGGACCAGGCAGTTTTGCCAGCGCGTTTCTGGATGCGCTCTACGCGCTGGAGGAACAGGCATGAAGCGAATTAACGCCCTGACCATTGCCGGTACCGACCCCAGCGGCGGCGCGGGCATCCAGGCCGATCTGAAAACCTTCTCCGCGCTGGGTGCCTATGGCTGCTCGGTGATCACCGCCCTGGTGGCACAAAACACGCACGGGGTGCAGTCGGTCTACCGTATCGAGCCGGATTTTGTTGCCGCGCAGCTGGATTCGGTGTTCAGCGACGTCCGAATCGATACCACCAAGATCGGCATGCTGGCTGAGACGGACATTGTGGAGGCGGTGGCCGAGCGCCTTAAACGCTATCAGGTGCAAAACGTGGTGCTGGATACCGTCATGCTGGCAAAAAGCGGCGATCCGCTGCTCTCCGCCTCGGCCGTGGCGACGCTGCGTCATAAGCTGCTGCCGCAGGTGGCGCTCATCACGCCCAATCTGCCGGAAGCCGCCGCGCTGTTAGGCACCTCGCACGCAAAAACTGAACGTGAAATGAAGGAGCAGGGGAAAGCGCTGCTGGCGATGGGCTGCGGTGCGGTGCTGATGAAAGGCGGGCATCTGGATGATGCTGAAAGTCCGGACTGGCTTTTCACCCGTGACGGCGAACAGCGTTTTACGGCCCCGCGCGTGCAGACCAAAAACACCCACGGCACGGGGTGCACTCTCTCTTCCGCGCTGGCGGCGCTGCGCCCGCGGCATGACTTCTGGGCCGATACGGTGCGCGAAGCGAAAATCTGGCTCTCGGCCGCACTTGCCAAAGCCGATACTCTGGAGGTGGGTCACGGTATTGGGCCGGTTCACCATTTTCATGAATGGTGGTAAGCCTTATACTGGCAGGAAACACCACGCCTGAGAAAAACAGAGATGGAACAAGCGCATACCCGGTTAATCGCCCAACTGAATGAACGGATCGCCGCGCCGGACAACACGCCGCTGTACCTGAAATTTGCCGAAACGGTTAAAAACGCGGTTCGCAGCGGCGTGCTGGAGCACGGGAATATCCTTCCCGGCGAGCGCGATTTAAGCCAGTTAACCGGGGTGTCGCGCATTACCGTGCGGAAAGCGATGCAGGCGCTGGAGTCTGAAGGCGTGGTGACGCGGGCCCGGGGCTACGGGACGCAAATCAACAACATCTTTGAATATTCGCTCAAGGCGGCGCGCGGGTTCTCACAGCAGGTAGTGCTGCGCGGCCAAAAGCCCAATACGCTTTGGGTCAACAAACGGGTGGTGAAGTGCCCGGATGAGGTGGCCAATCACCTTTCACTTCCCCCGGAGAGCGAGGTTTTCTTGCTTAAACGCATTCGCTACGTTGACGACGACGCGGTGTCTATTGAAGAGTCCTGGGTGCCGGTCGGGCTCATTCCCGATCCGGATGCGATTGGTATTTCGCTGTACGACTATTTCCGCAGCCAGAATATCTTCCCCCAGCGCACCCGTTCACGGGTCAGCGCCCGCATGCCGGACAAGGAATTTCAGGCGCACATCAAAATGGATGACAAAATACCGGTACTGGTGATCAAGCAGGTTGCGCTTGACCAGCAGCACCGGCCGATTGAGTACAGCATCAGCTACTGTCGCAGCGATCTATACGTCTTTGTGTGCGAGGAGTAATTCGTCGCGAGTCGGGGCGCAGTCGCCGCCCCGGTGGCTGACCACCCAGGACGCCACGGCATTACCCAGCAGTACAGCATCTGCCAGCGACCATCCCGCCGCCAGCCCGGCAAGCGTTCCGCCCGCGTGGCTGTCGCCTGCGCCGATGGTGTCTACGACCTTGGCGGGAAACGCGGGAACAACGCCCGAGACGTCACCGTCATACCACGTAGCACCGTCTTTATCGTGACGCACAATCAGTGCGGCACCGAAGCGCTGCTGCCACTGTGCGCCGAGGGTTTCCACCTCCATTCCCAGTCTTTCAGCGGCAAGTTCCGCTTCCTGACGATTGAGTGACACAATCGGCCTGCAGGCCATAATGCGCGCCATCAGCGCATCGGGAATATCGGCAATGCGTGGGCCGAAATCAATAAAGGCCGTTACGTGTTGCAGCCCTTCAAGCCAGCCCGTCAGCAGCTCGCCGCTCGGCGAGGCCAGCTGGTAACCGGACAAATAGACAAGGCTGTTGTGCGGAACGTGAAGCTCGTCAAGCCAGCGCTGCTGCCACTGGTTTTCCACGCCGCTAAAGGACATAAAGGTGCGCTCGCCGTCAGGCTCCACCAGTGCCAGACACCAGCCGTTGTCGCCGGTTTCGGCCTCCACGGCGCTGTGCAGATCCTGCTTCGCCATCGCGTTGCGGATGATCTCCGCCCACACCCCGTGACCGACGGGAAGGGCGTTTTGCGCCGCAATGCCGAGCCGTTTCAGGGCGATGGCAATGTTCAGCGCGCAGCCGCCGATGTTCACGCCCTGCTGTTTGAGCTCAATATCGCACCCGCGCCAGGGCAGGGCGTAGGCGTCGGCGATGACGTCAATCACCGCCGCGCCCAGCACCGTTACCGGACGCGTGGCGTGCAGGGTGTCGAGACGTTGGGCAAATGCGTTCATACGCCCTCCCTTTGCTCCCTGAAGTGCAGCAGTTTCTCGCAGTAGTGACCAAAATCGAGCTGGTTGACGGTGTCGAGCTCGGCCTTCAGCGCCGGGTCAATCGCCTGTACGCCATGAAGCGCGCCGCAGATGGCCGTCGCCATCGCGCCAATGGTATCGGTATCGCCACCCAGGTTGGCGCATAAAATCGCGCAGCGGTTCGGGTCGGTTCCCGCCAGCTCGACCATTGCAATGGCCGCCGGAACGGATTCGATAGTGCTGGTTCCTGCGCCAGTGAGCTGATAAATCTGCTCGCTGGCGGAGTCGATACCGTTGGCTTCCCGCACGGTCTTAAGCGCCAGCTCGATGCGTGCTGCCAGCGACGCGCTGAAGGTGGTGGTTTTCTCCTCCTGCGCATAGCGGGCGATGCCCGGAAGGGCATCGACGATGTTCTGCCAGCGTTCCCCGTCGATGGCGCGGGAAACCGCCCAGGCAATCACCACCGCGCCGGCAATGGCAAGATCCGATTTATGGGTCGGACTGGAGGCCAGCGCCACCTGCTCAACAAAGTGTTCCAGGCGCGTGGCCGGAAGCAGGCAGCCAAGCGGGGAAGCGCGCATCGCCGCCCCGTTGGTCACGCCGTTATTTTCCAGCTCGCTGACCGGCTTGCCGTCGCGGATCGCATTAAGCGCGATTTTCGACGTTGGGCCGAGCACGTTCTTATTAAACGCGTCAAAATCGAGCGCCCAGTTCAGGATATGCTTACCGATAACGTCCGCGTTAATCTCCCCGTCGCACTCGATGATCGCATCGGCCAGGCACAGCGCCATTGAGGTATCGTCGGTGAACTCGGCCTGTTTGAAATAGCAGGCCGCATTGTTCTCTGCCGGGCCGGGTAAGAAGCGGTCGATCCAGCCGAAGTGCGCCTTGACGCGCTTTCTCGGCCACAGCTCCGACGGCATACCCATCGCATCCCCTAACGCCTGGCCGTAAAGGGCCCCGAGAATACGGTCTTGTTTCATTTAACTTCCCCTTGTGTCAGCGCGGTATCGCCATCAACCACCTCAATTGCGGTGATCTCTTTATCCGATTCGCGGAAAAACAGCATAAACAGCACGGCAATCACGGCAATCATGACTGCACCAAATGTCCACATTCCGGCCCAGTTGAAGGTCAGCCCATTCACCGGCTCTTTGTAAGCGAACATTTTTTCCATCATCACGCCGCCCAGGCGGTAACCCAGCAGGCTACCAAACCCCTGACAGCACAGCGTAATCAGGCCTTGCGCGGCGGTGCGCATATGCACCGGCGCTTTTTTATCCACGTAGATGTACGCGGTGACGTAGTAAAAGTCGTAGCTCACGCCGTGCAGCAGAATGCCAAGGAACAGCAGGGCGTAGGTAAAGTATTGTTCCGCACCGCCGTAAACGAAGAAGCCATAGCGGATGGCGGCGGTAATCAGGCCCAGCAGTAAGACCTTCTTAATACCAAAGCGTTTAGTAAAGAACGGCAGAGCGAGCATAAAGAAGATTTCAGAGAACTGGCCGAGCGTCATCCAGCCGGTGGCGTTTTTCATCCCCACTTCGGTGAGATAGCCGTTGGCGAAGATGTAGTAGAAGGCCAGCGGCATGGCGAACAGGAACGAGCAGAAGAAGAACACCAGGAAGTTTTTGTCGCGCAGAAGAACCAGCGCATCCAGCCCCAGCATGACTTTGAAATCCAGCTTGCCGGTACTTTTCGGTGGCGTGTTCGGCAGGAACAGGGCAAAGACGCCAAGCAGGGCGGAGCTGGCGGCGGTCATCAGCAGGGGAATATTGGTATCAGAAATGTCGCTGTAGCCCAACATCTGCGGCAGGAATCCGCATGCCAGGCCCGAGGCGATCCAGCCGATGGTGCCCATCACGCGAATGCGCGGGAAATCGGCCTCGACGTCGTCCACGTTGGCGAAGGCAATACTGTTGGTCAGCGCGATGGTCGGCATATAGGTCAGAGAATAGACCAGCAGCAGCGGGAAGAAAGTGCTGAACTGGGTTTGCCGGGCGGCGAAGTACATCAGAATGGCACCGGCGAACATCAGCACTGACAGCACTTTCTGCGCAGCGAAGAAGCGGTCCGTCAGCGAGCCGACCAGGATCGGGGAGAGGATCGCGGCAATCGCGGTACAGGCGTAAGACCAGCCAATTTCCCCGGCGGTAAACCCGCTTTTACTCAGCCAAAGCCACAGCGGCACAAACCACGCGCCCCAGATAAACCATTCAACAAACATCATGAATGACAGTTGGACTTTCGTTTTCATTTTTTAATCCTGCATGTCAGAGAGGGTACGCCTTTAACATACCATTCAATAATACCTTTTAAATACCTTTGTGGCGATTGTTTGATCAATGTAACAGTTTTGTTGTACACGAATCGAGCCAGCAGATTGTGCTGAAAAAAAATGCAAATGGTGGAAAATCTGTTAAGTCGGTACCAGGCTTAGTCTGCCCATAAAAGATGGGACTGGATAAACACACACCGACACGACGTCGGACTTACGGGAGTATCACATGACTGATATTGCGCAGTTGCTTGGCAAAGACGCCGACAGCCTTTTACAGCATCGTTGTATGACCATTCCAGCCGACCAGCTGTATCTGCCTGGTCATGACTATGTTGACCGCGTGATGGTGGATAACAACCGTCCGCCTGCGGTTCTGCGAAACATGCAGACGCTCTTTAACACCGGGCGGCTCGGCGGCACCGGGTATCTCTCGATTCTGCCGGTAGACCAGGGCGTTGAGCATTCGGCGGGCGCCTCCTTTGCGGCGAACCCGCTCTATTTTGATCCGAAGAACATCGTAGAGCTGGCGATTGAAGCGGGCTGTAACTGCGTGGCGTCCACTTATGGCGTGCTGGCCTCCGTGTCGCGTCGCTACGCCCACCGCATTCCGTTCCTCGTGAAGCTGAACCACAACGAAACCCTCAGCTATCCTACCGAGTATGACCAGACCCTCTACGCCAGCGTCGAGCAGGCGTTCAATATGGGGGCGGTTGCCGTCGGGGCGACGATTTACTTCGGCTCTGAACAATCCCGTCGTCAGATTGAAGAGATCTCCGCGGCGTTTGAGCGCGCGCACGAGCTGGGTATGGTGACCGTGCTGTGGGCCTACCTGCGTAACTCAGCGTTCAAAAAAGACGGGGTGGATTACCACGTCTCCGCTGACCTGACCGGCCAGGCGAACCATCTGGCGGCGACCATTGGTGCGGATATCGTGAAGCAGAAAATGGCCGAGAATAACGGCGGCTATAAGGCGGTGAACTTTGGTTACACCGATGACCGCGTTTACAGCAAGCTGACCAGCGATAACCCGATCGACCTGGTGCGCTACCAGCTGGCGAACTGCTACATGGGCCGTGCGGGGCTGATTAACTCCGGCGGTGCGGCGGGCGGTGATACCGACCTGTCAGACGCGGTGCGTACGGCGGTTATCAACAAACGCGCGGGCGGCATGGGGCTGATCCTTGGCCGTAAGGCGTTCAAGAAATCGATGGCCGACGGCGTGAAGCTGATTAATGCGGTTCAGGATGTATATCTGGACAGTAAAGTCACAATTGCCTGACGTCTCCATCTCCCTCTCCCCGTGGGAGAGGGTTGGGGTGAGGGCATCATCGCGCACCGTGTGAAACATCAGCGCAAAAGCACACAGTCCGGTGGCAGCCTGCACTGCAGCGCGCCGGGCAACACCTCAATGCGGAACTGCGTCCCGCTCAGCGGCTCTCCGTCGAGGTTAAACGTCATCCCGTGCGGAGCATTTACCTCAAACCACGCCGATTTACCGTCAATAATATTCGGGCTCTCTTCCGGCTGCGTCAGCGTGGTAAACAGCGCGGGCAGCAGGCCGTCGCCGGTGAAAATACGCAGCTGTAGCTGGCCATCATTAATGAGCGCCTCCGGGCAGAGCTGTTGCCCGCCGCCTGCCTGACGGCCATTGCCAATCCCAATCACCAGCGCGTCACCCTGCCACTGAAAATCCTCGCCGCGAATTTCGCAGCGGTCAGGCTTGAGGGTATCCATGCGCATCAGACCGTGGATCAGGTACGACACGCCGCCCAGAGCCGCTTTCAGTTTTTCCGGCGTTTCGCTGGTGATGCGCGTGCCAAACCCGCCCGTCGCCATATTGATAAAGCAGGTTTTGTCATTCACCTGGGCGATATCCACGGCGGTGGCTTTGCCGAGGATTGCCAGCTGGAGCGCTTTCTGTAAATCTTCCGGGATCCCGGCGCTGGTGGCAAAGTCGTTGGCGGTGCCCAGCGGTAAAATGCCCATCACCGGCCGGTCTGCCGGGGGCAGGTCGATAAGCGCAGAGGCGATCTCATTGATAGTGCCATCGCCGCCACCGGAAATGATGGTGCTGATACCTAACGTTAACCCTTCATTGATATAGCGTGCCGCGTCGCCTTTTTCCCACGTCACCCTGACGTGAATGCGCGCGCCATCTTCACGCAAACCCTGAATTGCCTGACGCAACAGATCGTTGCCTGCGCTTTTGCCATTGAGAATCAATAAACTGTCTGAATAGGTTGCCATCCGCGCTGCTCCCTTTTTTAGCGTTAGTAAGAGTGTATAGCAGAGAGGAAAAAAGCGGGTAAGAACAGGATGAAAGGGAGAAATAATCCCGCGTAAAAAGGGGCTCCTTTACAACGAAAGATGTGCCCCGTGTTGTTGACTCTTTAAACGGTTTTCGCTCAAAAGATTCTTAACGTCAGCTTTTGAGTCCTGCCATTTACTTTGCCTCTATTTTCAACTGTTTCCGCCACACCCGATTATGTAGCGTTAGCGCAATTGAACGATAAAAGACTGACGTATTCATCCACACGATATTCAGGCCGAAAAATCCCAATCCTAATAATGAGGTTATTTGCGGTGTGTAATTCTCTACAGAGCCGAATAAAAGCGAAATCCACATCCAGATAAAGTAAACGATGCTCATCAAGCCGGTTAGTGTAATGACAAAAATATGCAGTTTATATCCCGTTAAGGACCCTCTGGCCGTTAAAAACATCGTGCTCATTACAATCATGCAATACACCACTGCTGCAAGGAATACTCCCATCATTACCTTAAATTCAGGTAAGCCGAGCAGGCGAAATAGCAACATCCAGACAGAAACTTGTAGCATAGCGTAGCAAAAAATAGTGAGTAAGGTACTTATTGCTAAGGGAATACCTGTCATATGTACACCCACAGGAACACCGAACTGACCTTTTAAGCGATCTTTCAATGATTCAAGCCGTTGGCAATCGTCTGTCGCCATTTCACCTGTTATCACAGCACTTAATGCAAGGCTCTTTTTGATGTAATTTATCATGTCCGGGTCAATAACTTCCTGTAAATGAAAACGACTGAATCAAACCAAAAACGTATTTACCAGATTGTGTAATATTCTGAGGATTCCGGATTGTACCCGAGATAGCACTGCCAACAAATGCTGAGGAGTTTGAAATAGCATTCAACAGCTCTCGCTGTAAGAGCAGCTGCAGCGCTTCCGAGGGGTAACGTTTAGGGTAAACGCCAGCTTTCATCGCTGCTTTAACCCCTGAATTAGAGATCCCGGGATTTCGAATACGAATGATTTCCTCAGTTAACCGCGTGCGGTCCGCTCGGCTCATTTTTTGTAATAACGAGAGTAAACTTTCGGACGTCGAGCGATTAAGTAGACGGTAGGTTAATACTGCACTTTTTAGACCCGCGGCAGCCCCGGCAAGTGAAATCGCATCAAGAGCAGTATTGGTTGCGGTATACCACTCCTGAGAATCCATCCACGCAACATAGTCATTATGATTCATGGCAATAAGTGACAAGCGGCCAAGCCCGTTTGCACACTGAATTCCTGTTGCTACACCGCCAGCGACAATCACAGCGGCAACAGCGCCAGAAGAACCTGCGGTGAGAGGAATGGCCATACCTGCGCCTGCAGCAAGTACGACAGTGAGAATGGCAGCTCCGCAAGAAATCGCCGTAGAACCTATTTCAGTCGCTAATGATGGTGACTGAATCGTCGTCGTCGTTGCCTGGAGAGGATTACTTGATGAAGCGTTTACTTTAGTGATGACGACATGACTTACCGAGCTTTCGTTTGGCGTCGCAATCCGTCTTGAGGGTCTCACTAACCACTGACGCGCACCGTCTGAGTAGATGATCCCAACCTGGCTAAAGTTACGGCTACAGTCCAGCTGATTGGCAAGGGCGGTGAAATTAATATCGCCGCCGGAGGCTAGACCCAGACTGCGTGCGAGTTCGTAATCCGAAATATCCTTTGAAATCTGACCAGGAAAAGTCATGTTGTCTCTCCGTCCGTGTGAAATCGTATAACGCTAAGAAATCAAGAGTAAAGGGCATGTTATGGACGGGAATTAGGAATGATCCGAATAACGCGCCATCCTGCCAGAACCAATGAAAATTGTGATGGATATCATATACCCGCCCGATTTTCGTAAAAGATCTTCCAGCAGATGCTGTCGCGAATCAACACCCTTCATTTGGTGGGGCGGTGCAATTTCATTCTGACTCAGTGGACTGAATTATACAAAAAAATAAGCCCGCGTAAGAGCGTTTATGCACCCTTACAATAGGGGCTTTCAACGGTGCAATGCGGGTTTGAGCGGCACACAAGACCATTGAAAGCCATATTTAGTTACCCGTCTGTGGACACTGTGTGGACACTCTGAACTTTGATTCCTCCACGTAACGGATTGAGGGCGATCGCGTCCTGCAAGTATTCAGGGGCAAAGTGTGCGTAGACCATTGTTTGCTCAATTCGGGAATGACCCAGGATACGTTGCAGCGTGATGATGCTCCCACCGTTAATCATGAAATGGGTTGCGAAGCTGTGACGCAATGCATGGGTTGCCTGTCCTGCCGGCAAATCAGGTTTCAGTTCCTTCATCAACCGCCTGAATGCTGGATAGTTTGCATCCGGGAAAAGAAAGCCTCGCTTGTTGTTGGCGATCATATTTGCCACCTCGTCAGAAATTGGCACAGTGCGTGGTTTGTTCGTCTTGGTTTTAACGAACGTACAGCGGTTATGGATCACGTTCTCCGCTTTCAGCCGCGCGGCTTCACCCCATCTTGCGCCGGTACTGAGACAAAGAATCGCAATCTTCTTGTTGTCCCCGTCCAGCTGCGAAAGCAACACGGTAATTTCATCCTGTGTCAGATAGCCGGTTTCCGGCTTCTGCTCTTTCAGCCTTTTTGTGCCGCGTATCGGATGCTCACCGAAGAACAACTCAGCTTCAATCAATGCGGTGAACATCCCACTGATGCAGGTTAAATCGCGGTTGATGCTTGACGGCTTGATCCCCTGGCTTCTGCGCGTCGCACTGTACTGGCTGATAAGTGCTTTTGTTATCTGGAATGCACAGGGGTCGTCAGTTATCCGGGTAAATATCTCAATTTTCCCAAGATTAGATTTTCCGTGATCCTCATGCTTGCCTTTCAGTTCCCACCAGATAGCCGTTAGCTCTGACAGACGCCGCTTGTCTGTCGGCTTCGAAAGCCATTCTTTGTTGTGGTGGTTGTACTGCGTGTGTTTTTCGAAAGCGATAGCCTCGCTTTTTTTGTCAAACTTCCTGCGGATGCGCTTTCCGTTGCGCCCGGCAGGTCTGATATCCACTTCATACCGACCATCATCGAGTTTCTTAACTGTCATAAGAAAGCCCTCCGATGGGTTCGTTCTCTGCTTGTTCCTAACTCTTTGTAATGTCGGGTACAAAATTTATCCGCCAGTAGCATGCATTTGTAATGCATGTATTCGCGGTAAATCGTTAGCCAGTCTTTTGGTCTGAGGACTGAGAGGTTGTTGCATCTTGCCCAAAGTGTGCGAGAGCCGGTGCAATTTGACCGGATTCAGGGGAGATTTGGTCAGTCATAAACCACAGGGTGTATTTAGTGAACTGCGGTGTTTGGAGGATTTTCATCATAACGTCAGTCGGAGGGGTAGAACGTCCGCTTTCATAATAACTCAGCGTCCCGTAAGGAATGCCTGATATATCAGCAAGTTGCTGTCGGCTTAGGTATTCGGACTTTCTAATTAGTACTATTTTTTCGCCTATCGTATTTGACATGGTGTTTAGATCTCAATAGTATTTGGTTTAGATATAGATTGTTTGATGTTTAAAACTGAACATCAGAGGACACTATAAGCCATTAGAGGCAATTTCAGAACCGCGAGAGGGCTTGAAATGACTAAGCAAATTGTTCTAACCAGCGATGCCGTCCCCTATCAGGAATTTGCTCGTCTCATTGGGAAATCAGAGCGAGCGGTAAAGGGAATGATTGAAAAAGGGAAATTACCGATTGTTGAAATGACCGACCCGCAATCTACATCTGGTCGCGCTGGAGAGTATTGGGTTTACCTTCCAGCCTGGAATAATGGTATGAAGCTGGCCTATGAGAGCCGCCCTAAAGAAATTCGTGATGGTTGGTTGATGTGGTTAGGTTTGGGAGAGCCACGATGAAAACTAAATACGCCACTCTCATTCGTAGCTTGTTGCAAAATTATCATGCACAGGCAAAGGCTATTGATAAAGAAACGTTCTCTGTCCACAGCGACGGATTACAGTTAATGGAATTGAATATTCAGCTGGCGAAATGTCTTGAGGGAATAACCTCTACTGCGCGTTTCAATAACGACAGTGACGATTTTGAAGAACTTCACAAAATAACACTAATGGTGTTTGGCGGAAATATACCAACTGAAAATAATATTTCCGGGCTTATGTCGCTGGCCACATCTGCATTAAAGAATAACAACACCCATCTTAAATCTGTTGCTGCCTCTCAACGTTAAGGAACCGATATGAAACATTTAATGATTGACCTTGAAACTATGGATAACAAACCAACTGCGGCGATTACTTCTATCGGTGCTGTTTTTTTTAATCCGGAAACTGGCGAAATGGGTGAGCAGTTTTATCAGCGTGTAAGCCTGGACAGCTGCGTAGAGCATGGCCTGACCATGGGGGCTAGTACCGTGCGTTGGTGGATGCGTCAGGACGCAGCGGCGCGCAGCGAAATTCTGAATGAAGATTGCCTGGATTTATCACTGTCATTAGCGAATCTCGAAGCTTTTGTGACGGAGCACTCCGACCCGTCTAAAGTGCAGGTGTGGGGCAACGGAGCTGCGTTCGACAATGTGATCCTCCGCAATGCGGCCGAAAAATGCGGGTTTATTGAACCCTTGTGGTTCTTCTGGAATGACAGGGATGTCAGAACAATTGTGGAGTTGTCAAAAAATCTTGGGCTGAACGTCCATAACATTATCCAGTTTGAAGGTGTTAAACATCACGCCTTATATGATGCCATTCATCAGGCCAAAATTGTTTCTTACGTCTGGATGTATCTCGTTAAAATAGCCAGTGTGAAATAACGATGATTACAGTGACCTCTCAAGCAAGTGAAAGTGTCATTAACAAGGCATTTTCAGTGCTGTCAGAATACTACAGTGGCAAAAAGGTATATCAGGTAATAAAACCGCATCATTATTTTTCTGTGCATGTCTCTTATCGCTGGCGATTACTGAGTAAAGATAAGGGGCGGCACTGGGAGTTAATGACGCATGAACGATATAACAAACAATACCGAATATAGTTTTTGCCTTTAACACCTTTTTATATCTGGATTAATTATGAATGCCACAATACAGCAGGACGTTGTGCGCCGGCTCGTTCAGGATTTTGAATTTAAGGAACGGGATAAATATTTGCAGCAGGGCGTTTGCCCCAAATGCCATAAACGCGAATTATTCACCAGCATAGAAAAGCCCTGGATCCTGAAGTGTGGCCGCGAAAACAACTGCGGCCATCAGGTTGTTGTTAAAGAGCAGTATCCGGAAATCTTTGAGGACTGGTCAAAGCGCTATCAGGCAACGCCTGAAACCCCATACGCCGCAGCTGAAGCGTATCTGCGTGAGGCGAGGGGGCTGGACACCGAACCGCTCAAGGGTTGCTTTACCCAGGGCGCGTTTGCCAAAGACAACATGGGTTCGGCAACAGTCAAATTTAAGCTGGCGTGTGGTGCGACGTGGGAGCGCATCATTGACCAGCCGCAGCGCTTCGGTAAGCAGAAAGCGAACATCAGAGGAAGCTATGTTGGCCACTGGTGGGTTCCGCCGTCCGTGAACCTGCTGGAAGTAAACGAAATCTGGATCACAGAGGGTATCTTCAACGCGCTTAGCCTGTGTCAGGCGGGTTTACCCGCCGTGGCTACGCTGAGCAGCAACAATTACCCACTGGCGGCGCTGGATACCCTGGCTAAAGAACTGGGCGAGAAACCCCGCCCACGCCTGATATGGGCGTTTGATGGTGACAAAGCCGGCACTAAACACACGCTGGCCTTTGCTGCCCGTAGCGAGGAAGCCGGCTGGAAGGTTCGCGCGGCGCAGCCGGTGAAATCATCCTCCAGCCTGGACTGGAATGACCTGCTGTTACGTGGCCGGTTCAGCAAATCGGACATCAAAAATTATCGCTACTATGGCGATATCCTGCTGGCGAAAAGCCCGACAGAGAAAGCGTTGCTCATGCATCAGCATAATGAGTGGCACTCTTTCTACTTTGAGCATAACTCCCGCATGTACTGGTTTGAGCTGGATCTGGACAGGTACATGCGAGCCTATGAGCGCATCACCAATACCGGTACCGAAGTGGTGATGGAGTGGGAGGCCAAAGAACGGGCGGTTAAAGAGTCAGGCGGCGTGACCGAAATCGCCAACTGCTGGCTGACGCCGCTTTACTTCCAGCGTTCTGAACCTACGGACGAGTCCTGGTATTACGTGAAGGTCAACATGCCGAACCGGCCAGCCGTGAAAGACACCTTCACGGCTAATCAGCTCACTAGCTCCGCCGAGTTCAAAAAGCGTCTGCTGCACATCGCCAAAGGGGCGGTGTACACCGGCAGTACCAAACAGCTGGATAAGTTCATCCAGATGCGTCTGCCTGAAATCAAAGAAGTTAAGACGCAGAATTTTATCGGTTATAACAAAGATTATGCCGCCTGGCTGTTTAACCGCGTGGCCGTTTGCGATGGCCGGCTGTATGAGATGAACGACGAGGATTATTTCGAAATCCACAGCGCCAGCGTCAAGAGCCTGAGCCTCACGCCGGCGCTGGATCTGAATCCGAAGCTGAACGAATTCACCACGGGCTGGGTGGACGATATCTGGACGGCGTTTGGTGAAAAAGGCTATGTGGCGCTGGCGTTCTGGCTGGGGTCGCTGTTCGCTGAGCAAATCCGCGAGCGTGACAAGTCTTTCCCGTTCCTTGAAATCGTGGGTGAACCCGGCACAGGTAAATCCACGCTGATTGAATTTCTGTGGAAGCTGGCTGGCCGTGAAGAATATGAAGGGTTTGACCCGTCCAAATCGACCGCTGCCGCGCGCGGCCGTAACTTCGCTCAGGTCGGCAATCTGCCGGTCGTACTGATTGAGGGAGACCGCACCACGGATAACGCCAAACAACGCGCTTTCGACTGGGACGAGCTGAAATCGCTGTATAACGGTCGTGCCTCCCGCGCTGTGGGTATCAAATCGAACAATAACGAGACCTACGAGCCGCCATTCAGGGGCAGCATAGTGATAGCGCAGAATGCCGACACCGACGGCAGCAAGGCGTTTCTGGAGCGTATCATCCACATCTATACCGACAAACGCGGCCAGTCCATTCAGACCCGCTATGCTGCCGAGCGCCTTGAGCAGGTTCCTGTCAGCCAGGTATCTGGTTTCACCCTGCTGGCCACTATGCGCGAAAAAGAAATTATGAAGGTGTTTGGCCAGGGCTACGAACGCGCCCGTAGCGAGCTGGAGTCCAACACCAATATCCGCCATATCCGTATCGCCAAAAATCACGCTCAGCTGGTCGGTTTGCTCGAAGCGCTGGCGCTGGTTGTGCCGGTTCCGGTGGAACGTATTGAGAAGACCCGCGAGGCCATCACGGCACTGGCCGTGGAACGCTGTCAGGCACTTAAAAAGGATCACCCGCTGGTACAGGAGTTCTGGGAGCTGTTTGATTACCTCGACGAGCTGGCACCGCATGGTATTAACCATTCCACAGATGAAGGGGAGATTGCCGTCAACTTCAATCATCTGGAAGAAGTCGCCGCCGCTCACCGTCAGCGTATTCCGTTCACGCTAACCGAAATCAAAAAGCTGCTTAAAAACGGCAATGAACGCCGTTTTATCGACACCAAAACCACGCGCAGCGCGGTAAGTGAACGCCACAACCGTGGCAAAGGTGAAGTGCAAAGAATGCCGGAAACCTTCCGGTGTTGGATTTTCCGCAGAGAGAAATAACTATGTCAGACCAAAATTATGAGCAAAGGTCGTTAAAACTGCTGGGGGTAACAGCCAGATTGCAAACGCTGATGATTAATCAGCGCATTACCCCTCTTGAGCTGGTTAACTGCGCCAATGCAGCCCGCGCAATGTATTTGATGGCTACCAGCAACAAAAAATACGAGTTAACAGGTTTATTTTATTGTGATTTTTGCAACAGAGATAGTAGCGAAAAAGGGATGTTACTTGTTGGAGGATTGCGGAATACTCATATCTGCTCTGAATGCGTGGATATTTGCCGTGAAACGCTTGATAAAAAAAGGCCTGGCGGGGAATGAATCCCCGCTGTTTTATCAGGCTGCAAGACCAGCCTTGAGCAGATCCAGCGTCATTTGCTTCTGTTCAGGCGAGAAAGAATTGAGGATCGTCTGCACCATCAAATCCCCGGTTTTGGCGCTGGGGCTTAACGTGTGTGAGAACGTCAGGTTAAGCACGAAGGTATGTCCACACTCCACGTCTGAACAGGCGCAGTAAATATCTGAAATATGCGGGTGCTTGGGATTCGTCTTTTTGATGATCGCCTTTGCTCCGCACTCCGGACATTTAACTTTTAGTACCCGCATATTCCGCGCTCCATCAACCTGAAAACGCCTATATTTTAGCCTTTTTGAGGGCATTAATCACCTTCCAGCTCGCTGTCTTTCAGGAAATTCAGGTACAAATGCTGTGGAATATCGCTCTGGCCAGCAATCGCTGCCGCAAACATGCGTTGAATTGGTAAAATTTCAGCCTTACGGTAGGTCTTAGCCGCTTTCTCAATATCTCCCATCACAGCGCCGTTCGTCGGGATAATCCCCGCCAGCCCGGCCGGGAAGCGATGCGCGGTCAGAACGTCCTGGGCGCTGATGCTCTTGATGTTCTGAAACTCATCTTTGGCGCTGATATCGCCAATCGGGATAAATTTGATGCCATCCGGATCGCCTTTGGGGATGTTCACGAACATAGTGCTGAAGTTCCCGATTCCCTTCGACTGTTCCAGCTTGCTGATAATCTCTTCTTCCACTTCGTCGGTCATGTTCGGGTCATTGGAATAGATGATACCCCCGGTGTGCGCACCGTTGTGGTAGTAGCGACGGCGGAAGATTGTCGCCTCACCGTTCAGCAGGGCGGAGTGAATGCCGCTGATGTAGTCCGGCAGGCCATAGACCGCCTGCTGCGGGTCGTACTGCTTCAGGAAGATGATATCTTCAGGCGGATAAATCATCGGTTCCGCCTGTTGCAGCACGACGAATTCTCCCGTTTTACGCTGGCGGGTGTACAGAGCCGGTAGCGGGTACAGCGCCACTACATCCCCCCAACCGTTACGCACTTTCAGGATGGCCACATCACCGAACGTCAGCCAGTCAAATACCGCAGCGCCGAGCTGTTCATGCGTCAGTCCACCATTTTCGTAGTTAGCCGTTACCATATTGCGTCGGGCATACAGCACACCACCGTGCTGTGCATTCAGGTTAACCAGCTGCGCCAGCGCCAGCCGGTCAATCGGCAGCGTCCAGTGCTCTGCCTCGTTGTCATACCAGACATCGGTATAGTTTGTGCCGGTGGTCAGGATGGGTTCAGGTTTACCCAGGCTGATAAGGCTCATATGACGCGGTTTTGGGGCGCTGCGGCGTTCCCTGAATTTACGTTTTTTCATGCTGCTTTCCCTAAGTTGCCCCAGCGGGATTTGCGCTGGTTTTCATAATTTAAAGGTTCGTTATCAATGGCGTGGGCGATAGCCCAGAAACTGTCTGCGTGGCCGGTTTCAGCGGTACGATCGGCGACAAATGTCATGGCGTTGCCGCTGGCCGTGGCCGTGCGGCGGATGGTCATAAAGCTGGCGGCGATTTCGGTCTTCTCCTTATCCCACTCCACGCGGCCATCTTCGATAACGTCAATCATCTTCATCACAAGGCGATTTTTGGTCTCAACGCCGTAGCGGATCGCGACAGCCTGGCGCATGGCAAAGTGCTGAACGTCTTCAAAGACCCCGCTTCCCAGCCCGGTAATATCAATGCCGATGTAGGTCATGTTGTACTGGCCAAAAAGCTTCTTAATCTGTGCCGCCTGCCATTTCCAGTTCATTCCCTGCCAGTGAAAGACCCGTAATACGCGGAAATTTTCGACCGCCAGAACAGGGGGCGCGATAATCACAAAGGTTGACGTGTCACCGCTGCGCGCCGGGTCATATCCCGCCCACACCTCACGGTTGCCGAATGGCCGGGGCAGATTTTCGTCATGGTCTTCCCAGGTGGCAGGATCGACACAACAACGCTCCACATGGGAGAACGAAAACACGCTGTCCTTACTGTCCACAAATACGCACATGTAAAGCATGTTGAACGTATCGCGGTTGTAGCGGTTGCGTAGCTTCTCGATGCTGGCCAGGTTGTAACCACCGGCGATCGCATCTTCCATCGTGATGATGTAGCGCCATTGTCCATCCGGACAGAGTCGCCCTCCGTCCCGCAGCTCTTTATCTGCCGGGAATACTGCTCGTGCGCGTTTTTTGTCGCCGCGTTTCCATTCCTCCCCCGTCCAGAACGGGTACGCCTGATGGGTCTTGCTGCTGGGCGTGGAAAAGTAGGTGGTTCGCCATTTATCTATTGTGGCCATCGCACTGGCCACTTCGTTCAGCCTGGCGAAGTTCGGTACCCAGAAATATTCATCGCAGTACAGATGGCCGTTGTAGGACTGTGCGGTATTTTTGTTGGTGGACAGAAAGCGCAGCTCTGCACCATTCGACAGGCGGATGGGGTTGCCGGTGAGTTCCACCCCGAAATGCTGCTCTGCAATGTTGACAATATAGCTGCGGAAAACTTCCGCCTGGGCTTTCGATGCTGAAAGAAAGATTTGCGGATCGCCGGTCATGACCGCGCTTTCAAAAGCCTCAATCGAAAAATACCAGGTTGCGCCAATCTGGCGGCTTTTGAGTATATTTCTGACCTGCTGGTGAAGATTGGCACGCAGATGTTTCTGGTAGCCGAAAAGATGCTCCAGCGCGAACCGGTCAAAGTCTTCCTGGGTGAGATGGCTGATATCATTCTTTTTATATTTGCCGCGTTTACGCGATTTGTCCCCGTCACCTGACTGGCGCGGTGCAGCTGTGTCACTTCCGCTGTGCTTAATTTCGGCCAGCTTTTCCTGATGCTTGTTATGCTGCGCACGCAGTTTCACCAGATGCGCGACAAGACTGTCCAGCTCGCGCAGCTCCAGCTCCGATTTGCCCTCACGTAGCGTCAGCGACTGCACGCGGCGATTGAGCGCGTCTTCCGTAGATTCATGGCTGAGCAGTTCCGCCCAGGCATATTTCTCCGCCCAGTAATAAACGATACGTCGATTGGGTAGATTAAGTTCGCTGGCTATTTCCTGTGGGGTATAGCGTTTCAGATATAGCGCCCTTGCCACCCCTTTTAGTTCTTCACTGTATTTCGCCATTGGCTTCCTTGCCTTTTGCCTGTTTTGTTTAATAAGCGAATTATTCAGCAATCTGGACGTAATTTTTGAAAATTAAATCTTATTAATGCGGTAAAGAATCGATAACCGAATTTTTTCAAAATAATTGAAATGCGGAGATGCATTTTATTGGTGATACTGAAACTCGCAGAATGAACGGAGGCAATATGTCAGGTTCACAACTGGCAACAAACTGGATTTGTATCGCCACTGCGGGTGAAACGGTGGATAAACGTACCATTGAAGAACAATGGTTACTTGATGCCGCTGAATTATATGACCCCTCTTTGTATACCGCGCTGTTATGGCCGGAACACTCCCGTAATTTCGGGAATATGGGGGAAGTGCTGGAAGTAAAAGCCGAGCGGGATGATGAAGGTATTCTTCGTTTATATGCCCGTCTCTGTCCGGCAATTTCATTGCTACAGGCAAATGCAGAAGGACAGCTTTTATTTTTATCACCGGAGTTTACACCGGATGGCAATTTCAGAAATACCGGAAAAACCTATCTTGAGGGGCTGGCCATTACTGACAGTCCTGCCGGAGTAAGCACCACACGGCTACGTTTCAGCCGCACGAAAGGTAAACGCATCGGGCCATATAAGCCGCTGGCGTTTGATGAAGTCAGGGAATTTAAAAAGGAAAAGGGAATGTCTAAAACAGCAAAAAAAGGCTGGCGTCATTTTTTCAGTATCGAAGAACCGGAGCAGACTCATGACCCGGATCCGGTTCCGTCTGATGCCTTGCAGGCGCTGGCGGATGCGCTGGCCGCGCTAGAAGATCGCGTTAGCGCCATTGAGTCCGCTATGTCCGATGTACAGGACGATGTTGATACCGTGAAAGAAGTGGTTGATACCGAAGATTTCGCGCGTCTGGTTGGCAACCTGCCGGAGTTGGTTAAGGGCTTCAGCAAGCTGAATGAAAAAGTCACCCGACTGCCGGCTAAGCAGTTCAGTAAGGGCAAAAAAGGCTTCAACTTCCTGTAAGGGATGATGCTGATTTTCTTTAAGGAAAATGAATATGCAATTGAATGCAAAAGCCCGTCAGTTTCTGCGTCAGTACCACAGTGGACTGCGTGAATCCTACGGTGCTAATGAGGATGACCGCTGGTTTGCACTGACCGACCCGAAAGAGACCCAGTTGCGCAATGCGCTGCTGGAACAGTCTGACTTTCTGAATTTCCTGACGGTCGCTGATGTTGACCAGTTACAGGGGCAGGTGGTGCCGGTTGGCAGTTCTGGCCTGTATACCGGTCGTGTGCTGGATGGTCGCTTCCGTAAGAAAGTGGGCGTGAGCGGTAATGACTACAAGCTGGTTGAAACCGATTCCTGTGCAGCGCTGACCTGGCAACTGCTTTCTGTCTGGGCGAATGCCGGCGATGAAGGTGAGTTCTTCCAGCGCGTGCAGGAATTTACCAACCAGTCCTTTGCGCTGGATATGCTGCGTATCGGCTTTAACGGTAAGTCCATTGCGGAAACCACAGACGCCGAGAAGAACCCGAACGGCGAAGATGTGAACAAGGGCTGGCACCAGATCGTTAAAGAGTGGAAGGATGGCCAGCAGATTATCACCGATCCGGTTGTTCTCGATGGCGACGGCAAGGGTGATTATGTGTCACTCGATGCGATGGCGTCCGACCTTATCAACGCCAAAATCCCGGCGCAGTACCGCAATGACCCGCGTCTGGTTGTGCTGGTCGGTGCTGACCTTGTGGCGGCTGAATCTTTCCGTCTGTACCAGAAAGCGGATAAGCCGACCGAGAAGATCGCCGCACAGCTGCTGTCTGACAGTATCGCCGGCCGCACGGCATACGTCCCGCCGTTTATGCCGGGCAAACGTATGATTGTCACCACGCTGCCGAACCTGCACATCTACACCCAGCGCGGCACGCGCCAGCGTAAGGCTGAGTTCGTGGAAGACCGTAAACAGTACGAAAACAAATACCTGCGTAACGAAGGTTATGCGGTTGAGTATCCGGAACTGTACGCCGCGTTTGATGAAAGTGCGGTAACTATCGGGGCACCAGTAGTGCCACCGGCAGGGGAATAAGGGGATCTGAATGCAACTGTCACCGGCACAGCGCCACAGCGCCCGAATTGAAGCAGAGCGGTTACTGCGACAGCAGCAGGCGCTGGACACGGAAACCAGCCTGCATGTTCAGCTCGTGGCGCTCGAAAAAGATGTGGCCGCAGCGGCGGCCATTGAGAGCCGCGCCGAACGTATGGCGTTCAAGCGGGATGTACTGCTGCCGCGCTGGATGCCAACGGCGCAGGAGTGGCTTGACGGTGACAGTACGAATCAGAACCCCGTTTTTGCCTGGTGTGTTGTCTGGCTGTTTGACACCGGCCAGTTTGACCAGGCTCTGGACTGGGCGGACGTAGCCGTAGCACTGGGGCAGGAAACCCCGGCCGCGTTCGGCAGTACGTTCCCGGTGTTCGTGGCGGATACGGTGTTGTCCTGGGCGGAAGCGGAAGCCGTTGAGGGACATGATGTGGAGCCGTATTTCGGCCGTACGCTGGAGAACGTGATGCAGCACTGGAATGTGTATGAGGTCATCAAGGCCAAGTACCTGAAGTTTGCCGGTCTGCACCTGTTGCGTGATGAGAACGGAGAACCACGCGCAGCAGCAACGGAAGACAGGGACGTATTGCTCCGGGCTAAGGAACTGCTGGAGCAGGCGAAGGGATTCGACCCTAAATGTGGTGTCGGCACGATGTTGCAGCGTATCGCTGCGCGTCTGCGGGTACTGGATAAATAAAAGGCTACCGACCCGAAAGCGGGCGCGGTGGAGGGGATCGCATAAGCGTATCGCCCGTGGAAACCGGCCAGCCCGCTTTTTTTCCGGAGAAACAGGATGTTCAGCGGAACCTCTATTGATTTTGATGATGCCATTCTGACGAATGATGGCTTCTGGCCAGACCTGAGCGTCAAGGATTTTCAGTCCCAGCGCACCATTCCGGCCGATATCGACGCGGCCACCATTCGCCAGGCGCTGCTGACCGCAGCCGGCGAAATCAATGACGATCTCGTTAAGGTAGCCGCTAAATATCAGAGCGATGGCCACACCAGCGCCGAGGCTGTGCCGGGAGTGGAAATCGACGGGGAAAACCTGCTGTGCGCCCGTTACCGCAAGGCGGTATATGCCCGCGCCAAAGCTGACCTGATGGGGGAGTTTGCGTCTGTTGGACGACGAGAGAGCCATCCAGGGCAGGAGAGTGACGAGACGCGCTCCAGCCTGATTGCCGAATCCACGCTGACGGTACGGCGTATCAAGGGGCTGAAACGTATTACGGTGGCCATGATATGAGCCAGTTAAAGCAACTGACCGATTTTCTCATAGCAAACATGCCTAAGCGCGCCATGCAGGGTTTTGACAGCCAGATGGACGAAATCACGTTCATTCCGGCACAGCGGGATAACGGGCTGGGGCAGTATCGCCTTGCCATCATTCGCTATAACGCTGTCCTGACGTGGGAGCGTTATCCCTACCGTGAGTACGATCCCAAAATCCTGATGGCGCTGTTTATGTCCTGGCTGACGCAGGATGAGCGGGGGCTGCTGGAGGAAACCGGCATTGACAGCGAGCTGCCGGAATTCGATATCGAAACCATCGACCAGGAGACGGCCATCATGGTGGTGACGCTTCCTATGGCGGAAGAACTCAACATGGTTCCCGATCCAAAAGGGGAGATCCCCTTCGATGGCCAGCGCTGGCGACTCGATGAGCCTGAAGTCTGGACGGCGGAAGAAATGACCATTATCCCGCTCACAGAGGGTCAAAAATGATTCAGGGGGAGCTGAATCAGGAGCAGTTCCGGCAGCTTCAGGCGGCGCTGGCCAGCCTGGAGTTACCGCCACCGAAGCGCCGCCGTCTGTTATGGCGTATGGCCAAATACGGTGTGGAAGCTGCATCCAGGCGCAATGTGCGTAATCAGCAGTCTCCAGAGGGGGAGAAGTGGCCAGCAAGGCAGACGCGCCGTAAGGGCAAGATGCTGCGCAACATGCCAAAACTTATTCGCATCCGGGAGATACCGGAAACCGAGTCCGTCAGACTCTATCTTGCCGGCGGTCATTACCGCAACGCGAAAGGGAAACTTTCTGCCGGCGTCGTGGGGTATGTCCAGCAAAACGGGATGAGCGTCACCGTCAACCGTAAGCAGGTGGCAGGCCGCGAGCAGGGTGATAAACCTGCCTCACTGCGACAGGCGAAGCGCCTGCGCAAGGCCGGGTATAAAGTCAGGCGCGGTAAGCGCTGGCGTAAACCCGGATATAAGGAAATTCAGGAAAAAATGACCGCCCGTCAGGCTGGTCTGCTTATCCGGACACTGGAGGATAAGCCTGTCAAAACCTCCTGGCAGATTGATTTACCTGCCAGGGCGTTTCTGGGAATTGGTCAGGAAGATTTTAACAAAGCGCTGGCGCGGCAGCTTCAGGCTGTCGGGTTCGGTCTGGATGTTAACGCGCAGGATATCAGGGGGAGAGCATGACCTGGCCAAATGTAACCGTTAATCAGGTAAACCAGCTACTGGGCGAAACCAATGAGGTGGAGCGTACGCTGCTGTATATCGGTACCGGTTCAAAAAACGTAGGGAAGACGCTGGCTGTCAACGCGCAGAGCGATTTTGATGCGCTACTGGGCGACGGGGACAGTCCGTTAAAAAGTGATGTACTGGCTGCTGTAGCGAATGCTGGTCAGAACTGGTGGGGATTCGTGCATGTGCTGGCCGCAGACAGCGAGCCGGATGCGTGGGTGGCAGCGGTTAAAGCAGCACAGGTGTCCTGTTCGGTTGAAGGGGTAGTGCTGTCTGATGATGTCACCGCAAAAACGACAATTAACCAGGCGGCAACGCTGCGATCGGAACTGACGGCGAAATATGGCCGCTGGGTCTGGTTCATTCTGGCGGTGCAGGGGATGCAGGATGAGGAGGCTCAGGCCGATTATCTGACCCGCCTGTCCACGCTTCAGGATGGTATTGCCGAGAAATCTGTACAGCTGGTTCCCCGTCTCTGGGGTAACGAGCCTGGCGTTCTTGCCGGCCGTCTGTGTAACCGTGCTGTCACTATCGCTGACAGCCCCGCACGGGTGAAGACCGGGGCACTGCTGAACATGGGCAGCGATGAACTGCCTAAAGACGGTACCGGCGAGGTGCTGGAGCTGGCCACGCTTAAGGCGCTGGAAGCGCAGCGCTACAGCGTGCCGATGTGGTATCCGGACTATGACGGTTATTACTGGTCTGATGGCCGTACGCTTGACGTTGAGGGTGGCGATTATCAGTCCATTGAAACGCTGCGTATTGTGGATAAAGCCGCACGTCGCGTGCGTTTGCTGGCTATTGGCAAAATTGCTGACCGTTCGCTTAACAGCACACCGGGCAGCATTGCCGCACACCAGACGCTGTTCGCACGTCCGCTGCGCGAAATGTCCACGGCCGCGAACATTAACGGTGTGTCCTTCCCTGGCGAAGTGAAGCCGCCGCAGGATGGCGATATCACGATCGTCTGGAAGAACAAAAAGGCCGTCGATATTTACATTGTTGTGCGTACGTATGAAGTACCGCTGCAAATCACGATCAGCCTGTTGCTGGATGCCAGCCTGGAGACAAACTCATGACCAGACGTATTTCGGGCATGTCCTTCGACTTCTATATGGATGGCGAGCTGGTACATGCGGAGAAAATTTCGCTCGATATTACCGACAACACCGCCGCAGCACAGACGCGCGGCGTGCCGGATGGCTGGGTGGATGGTGATGTGTCCGCCGAGGGTGAGCTGGAGCTGGCCACTAAGGCACTGACCACCATCAAAGCCCGTGCGCAGTCTGCCGGGTCGTGGCGCGGCATTCCTGAGCTGGATTTTCTTTTCTATGCCAAAGCCGGCAACGAAGAAACCAAGGTGGAGGCGTTCGGCTGCAAGCTGCTGCTGAATAACCTTCTGGATCTCGATCCCAAAGGCGGGGCGCTGTCCACGCGAAAAATTAAGTTTCTCGTGACAAGCCCTAAATTTATCAACATTGACGGCATTCCGTACCTGGAAGCGGAAGCCACGGAAAATCTGATTGGATAAGAGGCAGGGATGCAGGAGTACGAAAAGGGATTTATTGCACTGGTCGGCATCGGAGCATTGATTGCACTGGGAAAGATGCTGAACAGCGGTGAGCCTATCACCGCCCGTTTACTGGCCGGCCGCCTGATTGTTGGCAGTGCGCTGTCACTGCTGGCCGGTGTGGCGCTGTATGTGGTACCGGACATTCATCCGCTGGCACTGGTAGGTATCGGTTCCGGACTGGGGATTCTGGGTCTGAACGGCGTGGAGGCCTGGTTGCGTAACAAAGGAATTGGCGGTCTTCTGAGTAAAGGGACAGGGAAATGACTCTGAGCGAAAAACAGCAGCTTTTCACCGTAATGGTGGCAAATCTGATCCAGTGGGCGGATGAACACGGCTATCGCCTGACGTTCGGCGAAGCGTACCGCACGCCTGAGCAGGCCGCGCTGAATGCGAAAAAAGGCAGCGGTATCACCAACAGCCTGCATACCCAGCGTCTGGCCGTGGACTTCAATCTGTTCATTAATGGCCAGTACCAGACCGACAGCGCGGCATACCTGCCGCTGGGCGAGTACTGGGAGACGCTTGGCGGTACGTGGGGCGGGCGCTTCAAATCCCGTCCGGACGGCAATCACTTCAGCCTGGAACACAACGGGGTTCGTTGATGGAACATCCTGTGGTGAGAATTATTCTGGTTGTCCTGACGTTCTGTAGCGGCTGGACAGTGGCAGGGTGGCAGCGGGACAGTATTGACCTTGCGATTAGCCGGACGGCCACCGCTACCGGTAAGCAGCTGGCAGACGCGGCCAGTGCGTCGGGGCGAAAACTGGAGGCTCAGCTGGAGGCTTTGAAAAATGCGCCACCCCGTGAAATTCGTACCGAAGTGGTCAAGCCGGTGTTTACCAATCGTTGCCTGTCTGATGATTTTGTCAGCATGTACAACGAAGCCGCAGCCGGCACCGAGCGTGCGCTATCAGGAAAACCTGAAGACTAAATGTACCACGCAGCTGCCGCGTCTGGCCGGGGCGACAGGGCGGGATGCAGCTGAGTTATTAACCCTTTATCTGGACTTATACGGACAGTGCGCTGCCCGACATAACCAGCTTGTTGATGAAATTAATTTAAGAGAGAGTGTTATTTATGGAAAAGATTAATCTTACTGTTTGTGGTCAGGATATTACCTTCGAGCCTAACCAGACGGCGTATAATAAGTTCATTAATGAAATGGCGATGGATAATAAAGTAGTGCCAGCGCACAATTATCTGACCCGTATTGTGGCGACAGAAAGCAAAGAAGCGTTGGCCGATATTTTAAAACGCCCAGGCGCTGCGCTTCAGCTTGCGGGTAAGGTTAACGAACTTTACGCGCCTGAGCTGGAAATTGAAGTAAAAAACTAACAAAGCGAGTCCAGACTATTGATGAAAATGGACTCGAACAATATCTGATATTACGGCGTTATTATCTCCCGCACGGGGAAGATACCGTGGATGATATATCCGCTGCTGTCTGGCTGGATAATCGCTACTGGGAATATATGCGTATTGCGGTGGCTAACGGAATTAGCACGGCATTTAAAGGCACGGAATGAAACAATTAGATTTTACATTAAGCCTGATTGATAAACTGACCCGCCCGTTAAAACAGGCGCAGGCCAGCGTATCCGGCTTTGCGGAAAAATCAAAAAATGCCTTTAAGCAGATTGGTGCCGGCTCGCTGGCCATGTGGGGCGTTGCTCAGGCTATTCAGGGGGCATTGTCACCGGCGATTGAGATGTATGACGCGCTGAACGATGCCGCCGCTAAAGGGATTGATGATACCTCGCTGAAGACCGTGCAGCGTGATGCGCTGCGCTTCAGCATGACCTACGGCGCCAGTGCGGTGGAGTTCGTCAGGTCAACGGAAAGCATCAATGCGGCCATTGCCGGCCTGAGCGATACCGAGCTGCCGAAAGTGACAAAAGTCGCCAATACGCTGGCTTTTGCCATGAAATCCACCGCTGCCGAAACATCTGAGTTTATGGGGCAGATGTTCGGTAACTTTTCCGCTGATGCGGCCAGACTGGGTAAAGTCCAGTTTGCCGAACAGCTGGCGGGAAAGATGGTGTATATGCGCAAAACCTTCGGTACCGAGATGGGAACCATCAAAGACCTGATGGAAGGTGCGCGAGGCGTCGGGACGAACTACGGCGTCGGGATGGACGAACAGCTGGCGGTGCTGGGGCAATTGCAACGCACGCTGGGAACGGAAGCCAGCAGCGCCTACGAGGGCTTTATGACCGGCGCGATTGATGGCGCTAAAAAGCTGGGGCTGTCGTTTACCGATGTGAACGGCAAAATGCTGTCCATGCCGGACATACTGACGAAGCTCCAGAACAAATACGGTAAAAGCCTGGACGGCAATCTGAAAGCGCAGGCGGAACTTGATGCCGCCTTTGGTGACAGTTCAGCGGTAGTCAAGCAGCTGTACGGCAATGTGGCTTTACTGCAACGCAATATCACCGAGCTGGGCGGTGCTGACGGCCTGAAGCGTACGCAGGAAATGGCGGCGAAAATGGTGAAGCCGTGGGATCGCTTTGTGCAAATCCTGAAAGCTATCCAGACGGTGATTGGCCTGACGTTAATCCCGGTGCTGTATCCGGTGCTGAACCGCCTGGCCGATATGGGGCAGACGTTTGCCCGCTGGATGCAGATGTTCCCCAATATCGCGCGCGTTATCGGGTATGCCACGCTGGCACTGCTGGGCTTTGCCGCCGTAGGGGCGAGCGCCAATATCGTGATGGGGGTCTCCAAATTCATCATCATGGGGCTGACCGGGGTTTGGCGTTTGCTGGTTGCGGTCGTGAAGTCGTACACACTGGTTGTCTGGCTGGCGCAGAAAGCCGTTTTAGCCTGGAATATCGTGCTGAAAACCCTGCGTGGTGTGCTGCTGGCGGTACGTATGGCAGCGATGCTGGCCGGTATCAGTATCAATCTGATGAGCTGGCCGGTGCTGCTGGTCATTGCGGCAATCGCAGCGCTGGTTGTGGGCTGTTATCTGCTGGTTAAGCACTGGGATGCCATTAAAGCTGCCGTCATGGACAGCGCCGCTTTTAAGGCTGCGGCGGATGTCGTGAAGTGGCTGGCGGGTGTGTTCAGTTCCGCCTGGGATTCGATTATCGCCGGCTGGAACAGTTTCATTGCTCTGCTCACCGGCTTTTCTCCGTCAAAGGCGTTAAGCGGCATGGCCAGCGGCATTGTGACGCTGTTTGACAACATCTGGCAGACCATCAAAGGCGGGTTCCTTAAGTCCTGGAACTGGATTGTCGGAAAGCTGAATAAGATCCCCGGCGTCAGTATTTCGATGACGAACGAAAGCCAGCCGGCGCTGACAACTAATACTCTCTCGACTGGCGGTGAGTTAAAGGGCATTGACCGGGGCGGTATCAGTAGCACTATCAGCAAAAATTCAAAATCTGTAACCGATAACAGTCAAAATATTAATGAATTGCATGTTCATACTACCGAGCCATTTACGCCGGGTCTGCTAATGGAATGGCAGGAGCTTAATTAATGAATGATGTGCTTTATATCGACCTGCTTATTGAGGGGCGAAACTTTGTACTTAATACAGGCAGCGAGCCTGAATTGTGCAATAACCGGAAAAGTATCGGGCAGGATATAGTCCATTCAATTATCGAAAGCGGGCTGGCCACGCAATTAATTGCCGAACGTAGCCCGACGTTACGTGCGGACATTTTTACCCAGCTGGAGCTGCTGGTCGAAAGCGACGATCGCATCGTGCCGGGCACGGTGGAAATCAGCGAGGAAAGCACTAAGCGGCTTTGGGTGACTGCCGGTACGTATGACTTTGGCAGCATTTCATATCAGGTGAACCTATGACGGAAAAGCCACAGGTCGATTTTGAAGATGTGGTGAAAGCCAGCGGGATGCCGACCACGGAAGATGAGGTGCATACCCGTTTCGATGCCGTTGTGGCCGATGAAGGGCTGATCACCAACACGTCCCGTATGTCGCCGTTCTGGCGGCTTATTACGGCAATTGTTACCGCGCCGGTGATGTGGCTGAAAGACGTGCTGGTTGCTGTGGTCATGCCCGGTATGTTTGTGGCCACCGCCACGGGGCAGATGCTGCGTCTCCTTGCCTGGGCGGTGAACGTCACCCCAAAACCGGCCAGTGCGGCCGAAGGTGTGATCCGCTTCTTCAAGGATGATGTTAAGCAGTCTGTGACGGTTAAAGCTGGCACGGTGATACAGACCGAGCGTATTAACGGCAAGGTATACGCTATGTCCACAGTCGCTGATGTCACGATCCCCTCCGGTACATCCAGTGCACTGCTGGCGGTAAAAGCGACAGGGACGGGGGGAGCGTACAATCTTGCACCGGGGTATTACCGCATTCTGCCGGTGGCCGTGGACGGTATCAGTCATGTGGCCAGTGAAGAAAACTGGCTGACGGTACCGGGAGCTGACGAGGAGAGCGACGACGAGCTGCGCGAACGCTGTCGTAATCAGTTCAATCTGGTCGGAAATTACCATACCGACGCGGTATATCGTTCGATGATTGCCGGCGTTGCGGGGCTGAGCATTGACCGGATCTTCTTTGAGCATGATGCGCCACGCGGACCCGGTACCGCCAATGCGTATCTGTTGCTGGATAGCGGCGTAGCGTCTGACCCGTTCATTGAGGCCGTGAACGACTATATCAACACCGAGGGACATCATGGCCACGGCGATGATATGCAGTGTTTTGCCATGCCTGAGACCCGTCACGAGCTGGTTGCTACGGTCTGGGTAAAAAACCTGAGCAATCTGGATCAGGATCAGCAGGACAACCTCAAAAAAGGGATTGAAAACCTTATCCGCTGCGCCTTTCGGGAGAATACCGACTATGACGTGAAGAAGACGTGGCCATACGCGCGTTTTTCCTTCTCGCAGCTGGGGCGGGAGATCCACAAGACCTTCCCGGATACGGATTCGCTGGAATTTTCGCTGAAAGATATCACCAGTGAACTCAGCGTGCCGCGCCTGAACTCTCTGAGGGTGGATTTACAGAATGAATGATTTTCTTAAGAAGCTGGCCAGCATGGTTCTGCCGTCATGGATGAACCAGGGGGAGCCGCAAAAGCTCCTTAAAGCGGCGCAGTCCTTTTGGGCGGAGGTTTACGGCTGGATAACGTGGCCGCTGCGCCAGTTTGACCCGCTGACCTGCAACGAAACGATACTGGGTCTCATCGCATGGGACAGGGATATCAGCCGGTTTAACGGTGAGCCGCTGAAGCTGTTCCGCCGGCGTGTCGCTTACGCCTTTGTGAATGCGGCCGATGCCGGCTCCGTCCAGGGTTTTATCAATATATTTGACCGCCTGGGTATTGGCTATGTGGAGCTGCTGGAGCGTCAGCCGGGGATTGACTGGGACGTGATACTGGTTCGTGTCACCGACAGCCAGATCTCCGACAACACGCAACTGATGATTCAGATTATTCGCCAGTACGGCCGCACGTGCCGGCGCTATCAGTTTGAGGTGATCACCTCTGAAATCTTAGCCATCCGGGCTGGGTGGGATCAGGGGGAATATATCGTTTATCCGGCGAGGATCGCCGGCACGGAAACCAGCAGCGCGACATTCAGCGCACGCTTACAGGGAGAGTAGTTTTTATGTCACAGACAGCTATCACGCTGGTATTCGAGCGGTGGAAAACGCAGCAGGCTGCGACGGGAGAGCCTGTTCTGCTCGATGAGTTTGTTTTTGCGAATGTGCCGGGGCTTGACCCTGATTTACCGATTGATCGCAGTGAAACGCTGCCGCCCGACTCGCAGATAGTTCACCGACAGGCGGTAAGCCGTAAGGGTGTAGTGAATGAAAATGCGGTCGTGCATTCGGTTGTATTGGGTGCGGATGTGGGCGACTTTTCGTTTAACTGGGTCGGTCTGGTTAACAAAGCCAGCGGTACGCTGGCGATGATTGTACATGCCCCGGTACAGCAGAAGCTGAAAACGAAGGATGGCCAGCAGGGCAACGTCCTGACCCGCTCGTTCCTGATGGAATTCACTGGTGCACAGACTGAAACGGCCATTAACACGCCGGCAGAGACCTGGCAGATTGACTTTACCGCCCGTATGGGGGGGATAGATGAGCGTCAGCGCCTGGAAAATATTGATATTTATGGTGCCGGCGCGTTTTTCGGGGACGGGTATCTGGTTGGTAAAACCGGTAACCAGTATTTTGTCACTCAGGGCGTGGGATATGTTGCTGGCCTGCGTGCGCAGCTCTCAGCGAACCAAAACATCACGGTAACTACCAAACCGGTTAAGGTTTGGCTTGACGTGAGCTGGGCAGGGACTCTTACCAGTGTTTGGGGCGTGCAGAACAAGATCACAGTGGCAACAGCTCTTGCGGATTACGTGAAAGATGGTGTACAGCATTACGTTTTTGCTGTGGCCAGTATCGATGCAGACGGCAATATCACCGATTTGCGTCCGAAAGGCTCGCTGAACGACCAGTCGATAAAAGAGCATGAAAAATCGCGCAATCACCCGGATGCCACGACCACAAAGAAAGGATTTACGCAACTAAGTAACGAAACAGACAGCGACGACGAAAGCAAGGCAGCAACACCAAAAGCAGTCAAGACGTTAAAAGATAGTCTGGGAACGGCTGCCGGAGCAGATGTAACTGATGGTGCACGAGATACCACGGCAGGACGGGTTTTAAAAGTCGGTGATTATGGATTTGGTCTGACGAGGAGTCCGCTTACCACGGGCATTGATTTCAGCACATACAGATTCATTCTGGGCGAACATCTTTTCGTGAGAATGAGTACGTGTACAAATATTCCGGCAGAGTTGAAAGCCGACAGCCATTATTTCGTTTTCGTTCACGGTCTGCGTGATGCCAGCGGCTCGCCGGGACTCACGTTTATTAACTACGCAGACCCCTCAGAGCAATGGACAGCCTACGGGCGTGATTCCGTTAATGGTGGCCTGACCTGGACTCTCCACAGGACATACAACACAGGCTTTAAACCTACTGCAGGTGATGTAGGGGCTGTTCCGTCGAGTGGTGGAAGTGTTGAGTATTTAAATAATGCAAAATACTACGGCACAAAACCTGAATACTGGCAGGGGGGGGGCGGATTCGCAGGGCAATATACCGATGGTACTGCGCCGTTCTTTGCTCCCAGATTTCCTGCCCCTGCTGGTGTTTCGAATTATTTTCCTATTGTGAAGGGTTCAACGGCCATATCCGGACAAGGCTGGGGCTCTGCAGTTAGCTTTGGAATACTGCGAAACGGCGGAAACGATTTTGGATCGGCAGTTATTCATATTATTGGGGATAACGGCGTTGGAACCATATTTGGTTTTAATTCTGACGGAACTTTCAACGCCCCCAATGCGATTATTGCGGGCGGTGGTTTGTACGACACGCCAGGCGTTCGGGCTTACTCATCAAATAATCCGCCGCCTCAGCAGGATTTAAGCCCGTACGCAACTACAGCATGGGTCAACGGGAACTTTGCAACGTCAGCCTGGACTGTCGCTAACTTTATGCAAGCCGGAATAAGGCTGGCTTCACTTGGAACGGCAGATAACGGAAATAATGACGGGAATTATGCATATGCACCTGATGGCGCAGTGGTGACTGCCGTCATGCAAAAGACTAACTATACAGCGGTTCAATACCGTTATGTCCAATATAACATCGGCGGAAACTGGTACACAGCTTGGGTGGCTTAATGACAATACAATCAGGTGTGTTTAAAAAATATGACCCATTAGAGAAATGGGGGAAATATACCCCGGCGAAAGTGGCTAAACTTACGCCGGAGGAACTCGAATTATATTACATTGCCAAATCACCGGGGATGAATATTGTTTTTCTGAAAGATGATAATGGCAATGACTGGTATCAGTGGCTTAAGACGCTTTCACAGGAGACGTTAAAGATTTCATTTAGCCCAGACTCGAAAGAAATTATCCATTTCTCTTATGATGCAAGCGCGATTTTCCCGATTAATCAGATTGTCGTTGAAGTCGCGCCGGAGAATGTACCGGATGAATTTACCGCTGCGGGTGAGAAAGCATTAGGCGGCGCTTTTCTTTTTGATGGTGGGGAGATTATTGCCGCGCCTATTGATTATGAGGCAGAGGCAGAGCGTAAAAAGCTGGAGTTATTAAACCAGGCGAATAACGTGATTGCGACCCTCCAGGATGCCGTTGAGCTGGAGATGGCGACCGAGAAAGAAGCCAAAATCCTGCCGGAATGGAAGAAATACCGCGTGCTGCTGAACCGGGTTGATGTTACCAAACCGGCCTGGCCTGAGGTGCCGGTAAATGTGGCGTGAAGCACGACTGGCATTAACTGATTCCGTCACGGCGCTTAACTGTTCCGTCATTCCTGCACATCCGTGGGTATATGGTCTGGGGCAACAGACCGGGAACGGAGCATATCTCAGCCCGGTGAATGCAGTTTCATATCTGGCACAAAAGTTAGCTGATACGGGCGGCATCGCGGATGTGGTGATTATGATGGTCACCAGTCAGACACATGACGGTTTTATGGCTGGCCTGAATCAACTGGTGGATGTATTCCCGTCCCCGGCGTTTGTGCAGGTCAAACGTCTGGCGCAGTCAGCGGCAGAACTGGCAACTGAACGAATGCAGATACCTGCGAAATATAGCTCCGGCCTGAGTGCTGCAATCCCGCTTTCGGTTCCCACAAACCGCGCGGCTATTGCTGCTGCGGCAGTGAAAAAGGCGCAGGAGGAAGCGGCAGCGGTTATCGATCTCGACGGTCTCAAAAAGCAGCTGGACGAGTTTTCTCAGTTGCGTGATGGTCTGCTGGGAGACATTGCCAGCGGTCTGAGTGAGTTACAGGGGAAAAGCGCCAGGGCGTGGGTATTCACAGCCAGTGGTGATTTGCCGTCAACATTGCTGGAGCTGGTGAAGGGCATCCCACTGCAATCATCTGTATTTACAGCGGCCATGATGCTGGTTGGCGACAACCTCGACGGCATAAAAGGAATGATACATGACCTCGAACCCGACGCTGGCGCTTAACGGAGAAGCGATCCAGCTGAAAAACATGCGCGTAACCATTACGCAGCAGTTTCAGGATAAAGACCAGTCCGGACAGACCAGCTCTACAACCAAATCCGAACAGGGGGCTAAGGGAAAAGAGCTGCGTGTATCCGGTGAGGTTCCCTTTAAAGATAAGGCTATTTTGCGCCGCATCTTTGAGCTGGCCAGCGCCACCGATACCAGCGGAAAGCGCCAGAAATACCGCGTGGCGCATGAGCAGGCGCGTGCGGTTAATTTTCGTGAGGCCACCTTTACCGGCACGCTGGATGCCCCGCAGCAGGACGGGAAAATGTCCTGGCTGGTGACATTTACGCTGACCGAGCATATCAGCGTTCAGGAGAAGAAAGAGGCCAGGGCGAGCAGTAAAACGACGGCGAAAAAGCAGGGAAGCGCGGCCGGAAGTGCCGGCCAGTCTGCTGACGAAGATGATGAGAAAATGACGTGGTTTGAGCGCAAAGTCCTGAAACCCGTCAATGATGCACTGGGGTAAGGATGAAACCGATAAAACGCCTGTACCTGTCAACGGATGAGGTACATCTCGCTGATGCCAGTCTGGTGCTGGAGCTGAACAGCTGCGGCCGGGGATTTATTACGGCCGAAACTGACCAGGACTATACCGGTAAGCTGGTGCGTCTTAATGTGGGTTATACAGACCTGCTTTTACGGTGGTTTACCGGGTATGTGGAACGGTCGCAGCCGGCTGATAACGGCTTTCAGCGGCTTTTTGTTCGTGAGCTGGTCGGGGTGTTTGAACGCATGTGGCCATGTTCACTTCAGCACCCCACGCTGCGCATCGTTGCAGGCTGGCTGGAAGAGAACAGCGGCATTACGGTAATGGTACCTGATGCAGAATACGCCGATAAACCGATCCCCCACTTTACCCACAGCGGCAGCGGGTATCAGCTGCTGAATAATCTGGGTAAAGCCTTTGGCATAACGGATTACATCTGGTACCAGCTACCGGATGGCGGGCTGTATGTGGGAGGCGCGGAAAAGTCACTCTTTGCCGGTAAGCCGGTGGATATCCCGGCCGGGTTCAGCCAGGGGGCTGCTGGCGGTAACACCATGACGTTACCCGTTGTTCAGAGCCTGCGGCCGGGAGTTGAAATGAACGGCGAGCGCGTCACAAAGGTACATCTGACTAACGATACGATGGCCGTTACCTGGACACCGCGTAATCGCGCTACCGGCAAGCCATTGCAAAAATCACCGGTACAGCGACAGGTTGAAAGTCATTACCCTGAGCTGGCGTCCGGGCTACACCTGCCGAAGTTCGCCAGGGTCATCGCGCCGACAGAAGCAGTAAAGAGCGGCAACTTTTCGGATCCGTTCCGTCCGCGCTACGCCGTGGACGTGCAGCTGCTTGACGCAGACGGAAAACCCGACGCGCAAACGCCCGTTTATTCTGCTGTCCCACTACCGGTACCGATGGCCGGTAATGATTCCGGCATGTACCAGTTCCCGCCTGAAGGGACGCTGGTAGAAGTTGCCTTTACTGACGGCCGGCCGGATAAACCATTTATCCGCCAGACCGTGCCGGATGGTACCAGCCTGCCGGATATCAAACCCGGCGAGCAACTCCAGCAGCAGCGGGCGGAAGTCTCCCAGCGTGTTACACAGGCCGGCGACTGGGTGCGGCAGACTGACCAGACGATCAGCGAAACATCGATGGCCAGAACCGTTAAGGCAGACACCGAAAGCCGGGAGCTGGTAAGCAGGGAAACGACCATTAAGGCCACGGATAAGACCAGCGTTATCGGTACATCCACGCTGATGGCCGGAGCCATTCAGCAGGTCAGCACCGGTAAATTTAGCCAGGCGATTCAGGGTAGCCGGCTGGCCACGGTCGGCGGCAGTGATGAAATGGCCGTAGCCGAAAACGTCACCGTTACGATCGGCAAGAGCCTGACGGAGCAGATTGGCCAGATTCGGAAAAGCGTTGCGGCCGTACAGCAGCAGATTATCGCGCCAGTGGTATGGATAGGTTCCGGCAGCATTAACGTGGCGCAGCTGATGCTGGATACGCTTGATGTGGTCAAGCAGCTGGCAGAACTGACGGCCAGCCACACGCACAGCAATACCGGCACGCCGACGAACGCCGGCGACATTCGCAGTACCGGCACGAAAGTGGACACTCTGAACGATAAATACTCCCCCGTAATCGGCAAGTAATACTCATCCCACCCGCTCACCGTAGCGGGTTTTTTGTATCCCTCTCAGACGCTACAGAACGCTCTCAGC
Organism: Enterobacter sp. UPMP701; assembly: GCF_053709515.1. Taxonomy (NCBI): domain Bacteria; kingdom Pseudomonadati; phylum Pseudomonadota; class Gammaproteobacteria; order Enterobacterales; family Enterobacteriaceae; genus Enterobacter; species Enterobacter sp. UPMP701. The sequence goes on from NZ_JBSKJN010000003.1 coordinate 175,313, forward strand.
GCAGCGCATCATTACACCCAGGAAAACTCACCCCGCACTCAGCGCAGCGGCGTACGCCTGCGTCTGCGAATCCTGACGGCGACGAAATAACGACGGAAGTGACGAAAACGGCGCTACACCGCACCCGCCTGCGGTTTTCGTGTTGAAAATGATTTCAGTTTTTCCGGGGGTACAAAAACCCCCGCCAGACTGTGCCAGCGCTGGGGATTTGACGGCCGATCGCAAACTGAAATGTGTGAAACAGATTTCAAGGATTTCAGTTTTTGGGCGATGGCCGGTAGTGATGTAAAAATGCGAAAGCCAGTACAGGCGCGGGTTCGTCGTGGATTACGTGATTTTTTACGTAACGGTTACTGCGGGATCACGTATTCGGAGAAGTCTCGCAAGCCTTTTACTGGTGCGGTCTGGGGCAGGGCGTCGATTAAGTGCAGAACTGAAATCTGTTTCACAGGATCGTATGAGGCTTCCAGATGCCTCCTGAGGCTTAAATAAGCTAATGAAGTTTGCATCATCTGTTCCTGATGGGTACACTTGATCTCGTTAGTGGATGTGTGACGCGTTCTGGTTGAGGCTCATTACCTTGAACAGAGATTCATCACTTTAAGCACCCAAAGAAAAAAAAGCCTGACCTCACCAGTCGGGCTTTTTTCTTGCCCGTTATTTACTCCAGTCCTTTGATTATGCTTCTGATGCTTCTATAATCGCGGCGTTAGTAGGTGTCGCGTTCTGGCACTGCGCAGGCATGTAACAACGTGTTCAAGTCCTGGCTGGATTACGGGTGGTGCCGCTCCAGAGCTTCAATCAGAGCGCGTCACGCATCCGCTAACAATGCAACACCGTTAACCAGGCAGTGTAAGGGCTTTAACGGTGGTGCCGCGCTCCTGTAGTGGAGCAAACGGATGAAGGGATTTCTTCAAATCGCTGTCATCGCTCTTAAGGCGCTTGTCGCCTTTATTGAGCTGATTCTGGCCTGCTTACCGTAAGTAGTCAGGAAACGTAACTAAGGCCACCGGCTCACCCCCGGTGGCCTTTAACATTTCACAGGCAGGTAACTATTTTGTTGCGAATACCCAGCACTGCACTGGTTCGCCAGTTATTGCACTGTTGACTGCCTGATAACCCTGAAAGGGATAGCGAGAACGGTCGTGTAATTCTTCGCGTAACTGGTTAATGTCAGGGAAGTTTAGCTTTTGCCTTTCGCACAACTCACGGAAAGAAAACGGCTCAATAGCAATCTGGTTGCTGTCCGGGCTGTGATTGAGTTTCGGTCTGCGCGGGTTTTCCAGCATCTCGTACAAATCCCAGAACTCGTACATCGCATCACCATCGATACGTGGATCGCCAATTTTTGCCGTGATGTTCTCTGGAAAGTCAGGTACGGGAGCTTCAACGTTTAGCAGCATGGCCAGTTCCTCCAGCTCCGTATGCAGTAGCTTTTGAAGCGATGGCCGGCGTTGCCTGCAAAGTTGATCCGCAACAGTATGTAAACGTTCGAAAGCCGCCAGACGCTCTTTGATGTTCAGCCTGTGATTTATAGCGATACCTTTCGTCCAGTAGTCATACAGGGCATCATCGCACTCTTGCTGGTACTGCATAACCTTCTCACGGATTTCTGGCTTTACCTTGTTAGCGTTAATGCTCATAAGCCAGCCCGGGAGCTTACGAACGGCCATACAAACCATATTCTGCGGTACTCCATTCAGGGGGATCACCATTTGGGTGATCCCCCCTGCAAAGCGCTGCCTAAGCCGCATATGCTGGCGACTCCAGGCCAAACCCATTCCCTCGACAACATGCTTCATAGCGACATAGGGTTCGCCTTTGTACTCAACGATGTACAGCTTATCCCCATGAAAATTAAACGGAAAAATATCTTTCTGATTCATCGCTAACGTTCCATCCGGTGAATGTGGGTACAAAAACAGCCTCTGACAGCGACTATATCCCCGGCAGACCCGTTATGCCAAACCGTACATAAACACCACGTAGATATAACAAACTCACCCACAAATCAGGGTGATTTTTAGCCAATCCTGACATTTCCAAAATTTGAAGGGGGGTGTCGGAAAACCGTCACAAACGTCACAATATTTAAAATTATCATCTATCTATATGATATATAAATATAAATTATCATATCTATAACCATCACAAAAGCATCACATAAGCATCACAGTGTGACGGTCTTAAATCATCACAACTCTGTTTTATAACTAATTGAATTTATTGGGTGTGATGGTTTGTGTTGCGTTTTGTGATGGTTTTACCGTCACAACATATATTTAATATAATCAGAAGGTTACTTGCTGTTTTGAATGGCTGTGATGGTTGTGACGGTTTTCCGATGGCCGACTTAAATCCGGGGCAGGGTAAAGCCCATTTTATTAACATTCTGTACACCGATGGTTATTGATCGTTATGAGCGATCAATGGCGTGAAACTGATCGTTCTAAGTAATTGGAATTTAAGCGGAGTGGGGCATATGGTGAGCGCATTCCAATTACAGGATGATGATAACCAGATGAAACTGTTTGCACTTAAGTACTGCCAGGACTGCGGTCAGAAGCGTTCATTCATTGAACGTTTATTCTCGTTAGATGATGAGAGATGCGACAAATGCCACTTTCATTTTGTTCAGTCAGTGAGGGAACGGCGAGGATGAAAACAGGTTATATCAGCTACTTTGAAGGCTATAACAGCACTGGCCAGTTAATCTTTAACGGTAACGGAACGATTACTATTGAACACGAGCCAGATGCCTTTTTAGATCCAGAAGAGGTGAGAGCAGGCCATCTGGAACACTTGCTGAAGGTTTCGCAAGAGAAAAATAGTCAGGTAGTAAGAATTACGATAGTTGGCTTGTTTAAGCTGTGATTAAAGACTGCATAAGCCCCAAAGTTTCATCGGGGCTATTTTTTTACTGATCGTCTTGCCGGGACTTAACGACCACAGATGCCAGCTTGTCAATGAGGCGTTCGCACGCATCAACATCCTTCAGGCTGCGCAATTTAACCTTTGCAGTTTGTGGCACATCATCACGAGTGCAAAGGTTTAGCTCAATTTCAACATCCTTTCTGTCCAGCAATCCCATAATAGCTCCTGCTAATTTTTTGGTTTGAGTTGCAACTTCAAAAAACAGATTGAGTTTATCGGAAGAGTTGTTCGAAAAGCAAACAGAGCGCCCGGCATCTAGCCCCTTGTTTTTGAAATATTCCTCAAGGCTTGTCACTAGTTCGGCGGGACATTCAATACGAACCCCACCAATAATTGACTGATGCAGAGGTTTGCCGGTGAGTTCTTGCATATTTATCTCCAATGAAAAAACCCCGATAAACGGGGTTTTAGTATGTGATGTGGTCGATATGTGGACATTGTTTGAAATAATTCCTTTTATTTCAATGGCATGAGTTTAAAAAATAAGCCCGCGTAAGGGAGATTACGCAGGCTAAGGAGGTGGTTCCTGGTACAGCTAGCATTTATGGGTTATGTTTTTCAGCGGGGGGATAATACCCGTATTGAACGAAGCGGTATGTGATCCGATTCTAAGAATTATCCCAGCGCGAAAAAATTTCCCTGATTAACTATTTGCCGTGTGGGTTTCGGGTGCTTTCACCGTTGAAGTTACGCATCAGCAGCGCGAATTTCAGCTCCACCTCTTCCGGCACCGGCAGCCAGACGGTATGACCGTCACCCGGCGCCACGTCAATCGCTTCGCCTTTGCCGTTTTCCAGATGCTCCAGCGTGAAGTTCATGTTGCCCTGCGGGGTCATCAGTTCCAGGCTATCGCCTTTGGTGAACTTGTTTTTCACCGCGACGGCAGCCAGCACGCCTTTACGCTCGCCGGTGAAGTCGCCGACAAACTGCTGACGCTCGGAAACGGAGTAGCCGTGCTCGTAGTTCTGGTAGTCGTCATGGGTATGACGACGCAGGAAACCTTCGGTGTAGCCGCGGTGCGCGAGGCCTTCAAGGGTTTCCAGCAGGCTGGTATCGAAAGGTTTACCGGCGGCGGCATCGTCGATGGCTTTGCGGTACACCTGCGCGGTGCGCGCGCAGTAGTAATAGGATTTGGTGCGGCCTTCGATCTTCAGGGAGTGCACGCCCATCTGGGTCAGACGCTCGACGTGGGCGATGGCGCGCAGATCTTTCGAGTTCATGATGTAGGTGCCGTGCTCGTCTTCAAAGGCGGTCATATACTCGCCCGGACGTTTGGCTTCTTCAATCATAAACACGCTGTCGGTTGGCGCGCCGATGCCCAGCGTCGGCTCGACGTTGGTCACCGGAATAGGTTCATGCTTGTGGACGATGTTGCCGACGTCATCCTCTTTGCCTTCCTGGACGTTATATTCCCAGCGGCAGGCGTTGGTGCAGGTGCCCTGGTTCGGGTCGCGTTTGTTGATATAGCCGGAGAGCAGGCAGCGGCCGGAGTAGGCCATGCACAGCGCGCCGTGAACGAAGATTTCGATTTCCATATCCGGCACCTGGGTGCGGATCTCTTCGATCTCTTCCAGCGAAAGCTCACGGGACAAAATAACGCGGGTCAGCCCCATCTGCTTCCAGAACTTGACCGTCGCCCAGTTGACGGCGTTAGCCTGTACGGAGAGGTGAATATCCATCTCCGGGAAGTTCTCCCGAACCAGCATGATTAAACCCGGGTCCGACATGATCAGCGCGTCCGGGCCCATATCCACAACGGGCTTCAGGTCACGGATGAACGTTTTCAGCTTGGCGTTGTGCGGCGCGATGTTCACGACCACGTAGAATTTCTTGCCCAGGGCATGCGCTTCGTTGATGCCGAGCTGCAGGTTCTCGTGGTTGAATTCGTTGTTACGCACGCGCAGCGAGTAGCGCGGCTGGCCCGCGTAAACGGCGTCGGCACCATAGGCGAAAGCGTAACGCATATTTTGCAGCGTTCCCGCCGGGGAAAGGAGTTCCGGTTTAAACATGTTTGTTCTCGTTCTGATGACAGGTCAGATCCGCGTGCACCAGGTGCAGCGGTAAGGGGAGATCCCCCACTTTAAGGGCGGGCATTGTAGCGCTGCGGGGCAGGGAGGTAAAGCTTTGCCCCTCACCCTAACCCTCTCCTCAGAGGGGAGAGGGGACTTTTACACCTTCGCCCCTCTGGGGAGAGGGCCGGGGTGAGGGGGAAATTTTGTCACGCAATCCTGCACGCATCCGCTTCCCAGCGATACCCCACGCCGTACACCGCGCGGATAAACGACTGCTCGGCGTCCAGCGCCTCCAGCTTGCGGCGCAGGTTTTTGATATGGCTGTCGATGGTGCGGTCGGTCACCACGCGGTAATCGTCATACAGGTGGTTCAGCAGCTGTTCGCGGGAGAAGACTTTTCCCGGCTCGTGGGAGAGGGTTTTCAGCAGGCGGAACTCCGCAGGTGTCAGGTCCAGCAGCTTGCCGCGCCAGCTTGCCTGGAAGCGGCTTTCGTCGACTATCAGCGGGCTTTCGGCGTCGAGCACCTGCAGTTCGCGCTGCGGCCTGCAGCGGCGCAGAATGGTTTTCACGCGGGCGACCACTTCACGCGGGCTGTAGGGTTTGCAAATGTAATCGTCGGCACCAATTTCGAGCCCCAGCAGGCGGTCAATTTCTTCAATTTTGGCGGTGACCATGACGATCGGCACGTCGGAGAAGCGACGAATCTCCCGGCACAGGGTCAGGCCGTCGGTACCGGGGAGCATGAGATCCAGCAGGATCAGGTCCGGCGGGGTCTGGCGAACGTACGGCAGCACCTGGTCGCCGTGGCTTATCAGCGACGGGGCGTAGCTGGCTGCGCGTAAATAGTCGATCAGCAACTGCCCCAGCTTGGGTTCGTCTTCGACAATCAAAATGCGCGGCGTGTTTTCATCAATCGGTAACTCGATCATGCTTCCCTCGATAAATCCCGTTCCAGAGGTAACTCTACTGTAATGCTAACCCCGCCAAAAGGCGAATGGGCGGCGCGAATGGTGCCATTATGCGCCTCGACAATGTTAACGCAAATCGCCAGCCCCAGCCCGGAGCCGCCGCTGGCGCGATTACGTGAGCCTTCGGTACGGTAAAACCGTTCAAACAGTTTTTCCAGCTGCGCGTCCTGCACGCCGGGGGCGGAATCGGCGAAGGTGAGGGCAAAGCGCCCGTTTTCCTGTTTGCCGGAAATATGCAGCCCGCCGCCGCTGTCGGTGTAGCGCAGGCTGTTTTCCAGCAGGTTGTTGAACAGCTGCATCAGCCGGTCTTTGTCGCCAAACACCACCGCGCTGTCCGGCAGGGAGAGGTCGATTTTCAGGTTGCGGCTGGCAAAGCGCTCGCGGAACGCGCCGCTGATTACCTCCAGAATATTAATCACGTCCACCGGCGCTTTCTGGTAGGCCAGCGCGCCTTCGTCAGACATGGAGAGCTGATGAAGATCGTCCACCAGCTTGGTGAGCGTGCCCACTTCCGCCTGAAGAGAGGCCACCGACTCAGGTGTAAACTGGCGCACGCCGTCCTGAATCGCCTCCAGCTCGCCGCGCAGCACCGCCAGCGGGGTGCGCAGCTCGTGGGAAATATCGGCCATAAAGTCGCGGCGCATCTGCTGGTTTTTCTCCAGCGTGCTGGCGAGCTGGTTAAAGTCCTGCGCCAGCTTGCCCAGCTCGTCCTGGCTGCGGGTATCGACGCGGGTGGTGAAATCCCCGGCGGCCAGCTTGTGCGTGCCTTCCACCAGCCGTTTTACCGGCGCGAGCAGACCGCGCGCCAGCGGGAAGGTGGCGAGCGCGGCGAGCAGGGTAGAGAGGGCGACGATTAGCCAGCTGGTCCGGCGCTGCTGGCGGTCAAAGTTGATGTCGGTGTTACGCGTCAGGCGTTCTACCGGCGAGGCGATAACCCAGCCGACGGTCGCGTTATTGACTTTAATCGCCCGGCGGGTGCCGTCCGGCGGTATCGGCGCGCGCGGGCCCACCAGCGTACGCATGTCCTGGTCAATCACCCAGAACTGGGTGCGCCAGCCGTGCGGCGGCATGCCTGGCCCCGGACGATCGTCACCAGTGTCGTGCTCCAGCGAGCGCAGGATCTGGAAAATAAAGCGGTCGTTATTGCGCAGAAAACGCCAGTTGCCATGTTGGGCGTACTGTTCACTCAGCGCATCGCTTAAGCCCTGCAAGCGCTGTTCATTGCCATGCTTGATGTAATCAATAAAGCCGCGCTCGAAGCTGACCCGCACCGCCCAGTGCATGGTGATCAGCAGGACGATACAGGTAGCAAAAATCGCCACAAAGAGCTTGCCGGTAATGCCCGGACGCCAGAATTTCATGATCCACTCCTTTTGCCGCGCCTGATGACGACGTTCTTGCTGGTATCATCCGGCACTCTGGCGAAGATGAAAGCGGGCAGGGCGATAATGATCGCCATGCTGAGCCAGGTATACATAAAGACCTGATGCGCCACCGGCGTGTCGACGCTGAGGTGATGCTGGCCGTACATGCCGAGCAGTAACCCCGCAACGGTCACGCCCACGCTCATGGAGAGCTGCATGATCATCGACAGCAGACTGTTGCCGCTACTCGCCAGTTCGTCCGGCAGATCCTTCAGCGTCAGGGTGTTCATCGACGAGAAGCGCATGGAGTTGATGATCCCCTGACAGAACAGCACCAGCGGCAGAGCGTAGTACCAGCCCATCAACGCCACGGCCATAAACAGCAGACTCACCAGTGCCAGCCCCAGCGTGGCGGCCACCAGCACGTGACGGTAGCCAAAGCGGTTCACCACCTGCACCACGATGCGCTTCATCCCCATGCTGCCGAGCACCATCGGGATCATCATCAGGCCCGCGTGAAACGGCGAAAATCCCATGCCAATTTGCAGAAACACGGGCGTCATAAACGGCAGCATACCGCTGCCGACGCGCCCGGCGAAGCTGCCGAACAGGCCAAGGCGATAGGTAGGGTTTTTAAACAAGTTCAGACTGAACAGCGCTTTATCGTTACCTCTGGCGTGCCACAGGTACCACAGTATGGCGGTAACGCCGAGCGCGATCAGGAGCCCGAGCGTCAGAGGCGAAATGCCCAACCCTTTTTGCCCGTCGAGCGCCAGAGTGAGCGTGGCCATGCCTGCCGCCAGCAGAATAAAGCCAAAGAAATCAAAGCGCCGCGTCTGCATTTTGTAGTTTGGCATCAGCGTCAGGGTGGCGATAGCGCCGATGATGCCAACAGGAAGATTGATTAAGAAGATCCAGTGCCAGGAGGCGTACTCCACCAGCATGCCGCCGAGCGCCGGGCCCAGCAGCGGCCCCACCTGACCGGGCAGGGTGACGAAGGTCATCGCCGCCATGTACTGCTCGCGCGGCACAATCTTCATCACCGTTAGCCGCCCGACGGGTACCATCATCGCCCCGCCAACGCCCTGCAGCACGCGGGCCATCACCAGCTGGTCGAGGGTGTTGGCCTGGGCGCAAAACAGCGAGCCGGTGGTAAACAGCACGATGGCGGTAAAGAAGATATTCCGCACCCCCACTTTATCCGCCAGCCAGCCGCTGGCAGGCAGCATTACGGCCACCGTCAGCACGTAGGAGACAATCACCATATGCATATGTAGCGGACTCTCCCCCAGGCTTTTCGCCATCGAGGGGAGGGCGGTGTTGACGATGGTCGTATCCAGCGACTGCATAAAGAAGCCGAAGGCGACTATCCATAATTGCCAGCGAACGCTGCTGGGAAGCTCAGTCATTTACCCGGTCACCGTGGTTCTGTTTTTACGCGAAAAGCGCAGCCGCAGGCGGTCGAAGAACAGATAGACCACCGGCGTGGTGTACAGCGTCAGTAGCTGGCTCATCACCAGCCCGCCGACAATGGTGATCCCCAGCGGCTGGCGCAGCTCGGAACCGTCACCGCCCGATATCACCAGCGGCAGGGCACCGAACAGTGCCGCCAGGGTGGTCATCATGATCGGGCGGAAGCGCAGCAGGCAGGCCTGGAAAATCGCCTCCTCCGGCGTCAGGTTGCCGTTACGCTGGGCGTCCAGCGCGAAGTCGACCATCATAATGGCATTTTTCTTCACAATGCCGATTAACAGCATAATCCCGATAAGCGCGATCAGGCTGAACGGCGCGCCGAACAGCTCCAGCGCCAGCAGCGCCCCCACGCCCGCCGACGGCAGCGTCGAGAGAATGGTCAGCGGGTGAACGTAGCTCTCGTACAGCACGCCCAGCACAATATAGACCGTGGCAATGGCGGCCAGAATCAAAATCACCTGCGAGTTCATCGTCTCCTGGAACACCTGTGCGGTCCCGGCAAAGCTGCCGCGCACGGTGGACGGCACGCCAAGCTGCGTCATCGCGCGGTTGATCGCGTCGCTGGCCTCGGAAAGTGATGAACCGGCGGGCAGGTTAAAGGAGATGGTCGACGCCGCCGACAGCCCCTGATGGTTCACCGACAGCGGCGCGTTGGCCGGCCGCCAGCTGGCGAAGTAGGAGAGCGGTATCGCCTTGCCGTCGCTGTTAATGACAAACATTTTATCCAGCGCGCTGATGTCCTGGGTGTAGCGCGGGTCCACCTCCATCACCACCTTGTACTGGTTCATCGGCTGATAGATGGTGGAGATCTCGCGCTGGCCGAAGGCGTTGTTCAGCAGGCTGTTGGCGGCTTCAACGTTAATGCCCAGCCTCGACATGGTTTCGCGGTCGTAGGTCAGGGCCATCTCCGCGCCGTTATCCTGCTGATCGGAGTTGACGTCCGCCAGTTGGGGCAGGGCGGCCAGCGCCTTGCGGATCTTTGGCTCCCACTCGCGCAGGGCGGCTAAATCGTCCGAGAGCAACGTGTACTGATAGCTGGCGTTCGCCTGACGCCCGCCGACGCGGATATCCTGAACGGCCATCAAAAACAGGTTTGCACCCGGCTCTTTGGCGAGCTTCACTCTAAGACGATCAATTACCTGCTGGGCGGTTTCGTTGCGCTCGCCGCGCGGTTTCAGGGTAATAAACATCATCCCGCTGTTAACGCGTGACCCGCCGGTAAAGCCGGTCACGTTATCCACGGCGTTGTCTTCCCGGATGATCTTCATAAAGTCCTGCAGCTTGCCGCGCATCGCCTGGAACGAAATGCTCTGGTCCGCCTGAATACCGCCCATCAGCACGCCGGTATCCTGCTCCGGGAAGAAGGTTTTCGGGATGGTGATGTACATCCAGACGTTAAGTCCAATGGTGGCAATCAGCACCAGCCCGACCAGCCGTGTATGGTTCAGCACCCATTTCAGCGATTTGCCGTAGCCTTCCTGCATCGCCATCAGGAAGCGACCAAAGCCTTTGCGGCGCGGCTGCGAGCGCGGCTTGCTGCGCTTGAGCATCCAGCCGCACATCATCGGCGTCAGCGTCAGGGAAATCACCAGCGAAATCCCGATGGCGACCGAGAGCGTGACGGCAAACTCACGCAGCAGCCGGCCCGGCAGCCCGCCCATCAGCAGCAGCGGCAGGAATACCGCCACCAGCGACAGGCTCATGGAGAGCACAGTAAAGCCCACTTCACGCGTGCCCTGCAGCGCGGCCGGAAGCGGCTTCACGCCCGCTTCCAGGTGGCGGGAAATGTTTTCCAGCACCACGATGGCATCATCCACCACAAAGCCCGTGGCAATTGTCAGCGCCATCAGCGACAGATTGTTGAGGCTAAAGCCGCACAGGTACATGGCGGCAAAGGTGCCGATCAGCGACACCGGCACGGCCACCGCCGGGATCAGCGTCGCGCGGCCGGAGCGCAGGAACAGGAACACCACCAGGATCACCAGTGCGACGGAGATAATCAGCGTTTGCTCCACCTCTTCAAGCGAGGCGCGAATGGTCGGGGAGCGATCCTGCGCAATTTGCAGATCGATTGCCGCCGGGATGGTCTCCTGCAACTCCGGGAGGCGGGCGCGAATGCTGTTCACCGTCTCAATGATGTTCGCTTCCGGCAGCTTGCGGATCATCAGCAGAATGGCCGGTTTAGCGTTGGTCATCCCGGCGTTACGCACGTCCTGCACCGAGTCGGTGACGCTGGCAACGTCGCTCAGGCGTACCGCCGCGCCGTTGTTGTAGTGAATAATGAGCGGCTGATATTCCGCGGCGGTTTTTAGCTCGTCGTTAGTGTGGATCTGCCAGCGGTGGCTGCTGTCCTCAATCGCCCCCTGCGGTTTACGCACGTTGGCGTTGCTGATGGCGGAGCGCACGTCGTCCAGCGACACGCCCTGGTTAAAAAGCGCCTGCGGATTCAGGCCCACGCGCACGGCGGGTAGAGAACTACCGCCGACGCTCACGTCACCCACGCCGTTAATTTGTGAGATTGTCTGCGCCAGCTGGGTCGACGCAAAGTCGTAAAGCTGCCCTTGAGAATAGGTGTCCGAGGTCAGCGTCAGGATCATGATCGGCGCATCGGACGGGTTGGCCTTGCGATAGGTCGGACGGCTCGGCATCCCGCTCGGCAGCAGGCTTTGCGCGGCGTTGATGGCCGCCTGCACGTCGCGCGCCGCACCGTTAATATCCCGGTCGAAGCTGAACTCCAGAATGATGCGCGTGCTGCCCAGCGAGCTGCTGGAGGTCATCTCGTTGACCCCCGCAATCCGCCCAAGGGAACGCTCCAGCGGCGTGGCAACCGACGAGGCCATGGTCTCCGGTGACGCTCCTGGCAGCGAGGCGCTGACCATGATCACCGGGAAATCCACCTGCGGCAGCGGGGCGACAGGCAGCAGCCGGAAGCCCAGCACGCCGCAAAGGGTAATGGCGACAGAAAGTAAAATCGTCGCCACCGGACGGTAAATGAAGAGGGCGAAAAACTTCACTTACGCCTCCTCTTCACGTTTCGGGAAACGGCTTTTGGTCCACAGCGCCAGGCGGTCAAACAGCAGATAAATCACCGGCGTGGTAAACAGCGTCAGCACCTGGCTCACCAGCAGACCGCCGACCATACCAATACCCAGCGGGCGGCGCAGCTCCGCGCCGACGCCGGTGCTGAGCATTAACGGCAGCGCGCCCAGCAGGGCGGCCAGCGTGGTCATCAGGATCGGACGAAAACGCAGCAGGCAGGCCTGGAAGATGGCATCGCGCGGCGACATGCCCTGCTCGCGCTCGGCGGCCAGGGCGAAGTCAATCATCATGATGGCGTTTTTCTTCACGATGCCGATAAGCAGGATGATGCCGATAATGGCAATGACGTCCAGCTCGCTGCCCGCCAGCATCAGCGCCAGCAGCGCCCCCACGCCCGCCGTCGGCAGGGTAGAGAGGATGGTGATCGGGTGGATAAAGCTTTCATACAGCACGCCGAGGACGATATACATTGCGACCACCGCGGCCATGATTAGCCAGATGGTATTCCCCAGTGCGGCCTGGAACGCCAGCGTGCTGCCCTGGAACTGGGTCTGAATATCGGACGGGAAGCTGAGTTCTTTTTCAGCAGCCTGAATGGCCTCCACCGCTTCGCCCAGCGAGTAACCGTCCGGCACGTTAAATGAAATGGTGGTGGACGGGAACTGATCCAGATGGTTAATCGACAGCGGGGTATAGCGTTCTTCCACCGTGGCGATGGCACTCAGCGGCACAATACCGCCGTCTTTGCTGGTCAGGCGTACCGAATCCAGTGCGGCCAGGCCGGGCGTGTTTTCCGTGTTGTGCTCCAGCACCACGCGATACTGGTTCGCCTGGGTGTAGATGGTGGAGATCAGACGCTGACCAAAGGCGTTGTACAGAGCATTATCTACGTCCGCCATGGTAATGCCCAGACGGCTGGCGGTATCGCGGTTGACGTTCACGTAGGCCGCCAGGCCTTTGTCCTGCCAGTCGCTGCTGACGTCGGCGAGCTGCGGCAGGGTGTTAAGCTTATTCACCAGCTGCGGCACCCAGGTGCTGAGCGCGTCCAGCGAGGTGGCCTGCAGCGTGAACTGGTACTGCGTGCGGCTGACCTGGGTATCAATGGTCAAATCCTGAATCGGCTGCAGGTAAAGCTCAACGCCCGGCACGCGCGCGACGGCGTTTTGCAGACGCTCAATGACGGCGTTGACGCGATCGTCGCGTTCATCCAGCGGCTTGAGGTTGATCTGCAGACGCGCGCTGTTGAGCGACGGGTTGGTGCCATCCACCCCCACGTAGGAGGTCAGGCTCTCTACCGCCGGATCCTTCATCACGATCTCAGACACCTGCTGCTGGCGCTGGGCCATGTTCGCGAACGAGACCGACTGCGGGGCCTGAAGCGTGCCCTGAATAATGCCGTTGTCCTGAATCGGGAAGAAGCCTTTCGGGATAAAAATCCACAGCATCACGCTGAGCGCCAGGGTACCCAGCGCCACGCCGAGGGTTGCCCATGGATGGTTGAGCACTTTCGCCAGCACGCGACCATAGGCCGCAATAATCCGCTCGAACATGCGCCCGGAGGCGCGGGAGAAGCGGTTTTGCTTGCGCAGGGACTCGTGGCTCAGCATGCGGGCGCACATCATCGGCGTCAGGGTCAGCGACACCACGGCGGAGATCAAAATGGCCACCGCCAGCGTCACGGCAAACTCGCGGAACAGACGCCCGACGATATCGCCCATAAACAGCAGCGGGATCAGCACCGCAATCAGCGAGAAGGTGAGCGAGATAATGGTAAAGCCGATTTCCCCCGCGCCCTTCAGCGCGGCGGCCAGCGGCTTTTCGCCTTTCTCGATATAGCGCGAGATATTCTCAATAACGACGATGGCGTCATCCACCACAAAGCCGGTGGCGATGGTGAGCGCCATCAGCGTCAGGTTGTTAATCGAAAAATCGAGGAACACCATCACCGCAAAGGTGCCGACCAGCGAGAGCGGCACGGCGACGGCGGGAATGATGGTCGCCGGGACGTTACGCAGGAACAGGTAAATGATCATGACCACCAGCGCAATCGCCAGCATCAGCTCGAACTGGGTGTCGGTGACCGACGCGCGAATGTTAGTGGTGCGGTCGGAAAGCACCTTCACGCTGACCGATTTCGGCAGGCTTTCGATCAGCTGCGGCAGCATGGTGCGGATGCTGTCGGCGGTTTCGATGATGTTAGCACCCGGCTGACGCTGAACGTTCATCACGATCGCCTGCTGCTTGTTGGCCCACGCCCCCAGCCAGCTGTTTTCCGCGCCTTGTTCTACGGTGGCGATGTCGCCCAGGCGGATCGGCGCACCGTTCTGGTAGGCCACAATCAGCTGACGGTACTCGTCGGCGGACTGCATCTGATCGTTGGCAGAGAGCGTCACGGCGCGGGTTGGGCCGTCCAGCGAGCCTTTCGCCGAGTTGACGTTCGCGTTGCTGATGGCGCTGCGGATGGTTTCGCTGGTCAGACCCAGCGCGGCAATGGCCTGCGCGTTTAGCTTCACACGGACGGCGGGGCGCTGGCCGCCCGCCAGGGTGACGAGGCCGACGCCGGAGACCTGAGAAATCTTCTGCGCCACGCGGGTTTCAACCATATCTTCCACCTGCGTCATCGGCATGGCGGAGGAGGTGACGGCGAGGGTCATGATCGGCGGATCCGCCGGGTTCACCTTGCTGTAGACCGGTGGGTTAGGCAGGTCCGACGGTAGCAGGTTGGTGGCGGCGTTAATCGCGGCCTGCACCTCCTGCTCGGCGACGTCCAGCGACAGCGTCAGCTGGAACTGCAGCGTCACGACGGACGCCCCGCCGGAACTCTGGGAGGACATCTGTTTTAACCCGGACATCTGACCAAACTGGCGCTCCAGCGGTGCGGTAATGGCGGACGTCACCACGTCCGGGCTGGCGCCAGGGTAGAGCGTCACCACCTGAATGGTGGGGTAATCCACTTCCGGCAGCGCCGAAACGGGCAGGAAGCGGTAGCCGATAATCCCGGCGAGCAGGATCGCCACCATCAACAGCGTGGTGGCGACAGGACGGAGGATAAACAGGCGTGACGGCCCACCTGTAGAGCCTGGCGGCATCACCTGCATCAGGATTTCTCTCCCTGTTTAGCAGGTTCAACCACTTCCACTTTGGCCCCTTCGGTCAGACGGTCGATGCCGTCGGTGACCACGCGGTCGCCCGCGGAAAGACCGGCGGCAATCACCACCGTCTGGCTGTCCTGAATACCGGTTTTCACCAGATGCTTGCTGACCTTATTGTCGCTGTTAAGCACCCAGACGAAACTACCTTCGTTACCCATCTGCAGCGCAGCGGTGGGGATCACCACCGCATTCTCTTCAGTGGCGACCAGCATTCGCGCGTTAACGAACTGGTTCGGGAAGAGGGCGTCGTCCTGGTTGTTAAAGCGCGCCTTCAGCTTGATGGTGCCGGTGGTGGTATCGATCTGGTTGTCCAGGCTGAGCAGCGTACCTTCGCTCAGCTTCTGCTTGTTGGTGCGGTCCCAGGCTTCCACCACCAGGCCTTTGCCGGCTTTTTGCGCCTGCATGACGGTGGCGATATCGCTTTCCGGCAGGGTAAAGACTAAATCAATCGGGTGGGTCTGGGTGATCACCACGATGCCCGTGGTGTCGCCGCTGGAGATCTGGTTACCGATATCAACCTGCTTCAGGCCCACGCGCCCGTCAATCGGCGCGGTGATGCGGCTCCAGTCCAGTTGCAGCTGTGCGCTGGCGACGGCGGCCTCATCGGCTTTGATGGTGCCCTGCGTTTCGCTGACCAGCGACTGCTGGGTGTCCAGCTCCTGACGCGATACCAGGTTCGTTTTCACCAGCTGCTGGTAGCGCGCTAAATCTCGTCGGGCGTTGGCGAGGGTGGCTTTGTCTTTCGCGAGCTGCCCCTGCGCCTGAGCGAGGGCGACTTTAAACTGGCTCGGGTCGATTTCGGCCAGCAGATCGCCCGCTTTGACCTGCTGACCTTCCTGGAAGTGGATCGCGATGAGCTGACCGTCGACGCGGCTGCGCACCGTGGCGGTGTTCGCGGCGGTAATCGTGCCGAGACCGGTCAGATAACGCGGAACGGCTTTACTCACCGCCGTTGCCGCCTGCACTGGTGCCAGCGCGCCGCCACGCATGCCGTGACGGCCACCGCCTGCCGGGCGCTGCGGTGCGTTATTGGCACCGGCGGGGGCTGCGGAATTTACGGATTGGCTGTGCCAGTACCAGGCGGCGGCAACGGCCACCACAATGATGCCAGCGGCGATTGCCCAGCGGGATTTGTTACTGCCTTTCATCGTTATACGTTCTCATCCTGAAACACTTCGGGGAATGATACTAGTTTAGTCAGCTAACACAGCGGAAAAATGGAGGAAATATGGAAGACTGTCAGGAATGGTCTGAGTGTGGTGCTCTTTTTAGCCGGGTGAGGCGAAGCCGCCACCCGGCACAACAACACTAGCTAAACATCACCTGCGCCCAGCGCGCCAGCCCCGCGGTAACGGAGCCAAAGTCATCGCCGCCGGCAATTGGAATGCCCGGCAGCTGTTCCGCCAGCGCTTTTTTGATCAGCGGCGAACGGGCGCTACCGCCGGTCAAATAAATGACGTCCGGCTTCTCTTTGCCGTTCTCCAGCGCCAGCTGGACCTGCTCCAGAATGCGCTGCAGCGGCTGCGCGAGCGCCGTCTCCAGCCCTTCCTGAGAGATCGCCGTAGCCAGATCGTCGCTGATGAAGGGTAACGACACCGCATGCTCTGGACGATCCGAGAGGGCGATTTTGCTCTCTTCCGCCGTGCGCACCACGCGGTAGCTCAGGCGCTGACGCCACACTTTATAGAGCAGGGCGACCTTCTCCGCATCCTGCGCGTCGCGCACCAGGTCGTTGAGAAAGCGCCCGTTCGCGGTGCTGTAAAAATCACTCTGCGCAGGCACATCGTTGATGGCAATCGCGTTCCACCACGGCAGGATCGGCAGGGCGATCCCTTTTTCGGTTTGCCCGCCCATGCCGAGCAGCGGCATCAGGCTCTTGAATGCCAGGGCGATATCAAGATCGTTACCGCCGACGCGGCAGCCGCTGTGCCCAAGCAGGCTGTTTTCGCGGTCGCGACGGCTATGCCACTGCGGGCCCATCAGCAGCAGCGAGCAGTCGGTGGTACCGCCCCCGATGTCGACGACCAGAACCCGTTTCTCTTCCGTCAGCGTGGCTTCAAAATCCAGCCCCGCCGCAACCGGCTCATACTGAAACACCACGTCGCGGAAGCCTGCGCGGAGTGCCGCGCGTTCAAGGATCCCCTGCGCCTGCTGGTTGGCCTCGTCGCCGCCCAGCCCCTGGAAGTTGATCGGACGGCCAATCACCGCCTGGGTGATCGCATCCGGTACCTGCGACTGCGCCTGATTGCGGATATGCAGCATCATCGCGCACACCAGGTCTTCAAACATCGCCACCTGCTGCGGCTTCAGGCCGCTGGCGCCGAGGAAGGATTTTGGCGATTTAACGAAGTAGACCTCTTCCGGGTCTTCGATGTAATGCCCGAGCGAAGAGAGGCCAAACTGTACGCTGGACGGGGTAACGTCGATATCTTCCTCACGGTTAAAGCTGACCGCCCGACGCAGCAGCGCCTGGGTTTCCGCTGCGGTAGCAGGAACCTGATGGTGGCGGAACAGCCACTCGCTCACCGCTTCACGCGTCGGCGCGCAGAGCATTGACGGCAGCAGCGTGCTCTCTTTTTCCATTTTAAGAAGCTGCGGTTGTCCGTTTTGCATGATCGCAACCGAGCAGTTTGCCGTACCGTAGTCAAATCCGATAAACACAATGAATCCCCATGCCGGTGAGAAGGGGCGAGACTTTAACGAAATGTCTGCATGGCGACAACAGGAATATGAAAGCAAGGCGAAACACCGCTTTTCCGTTTATCCTGAGAGGAATAAAAAAGGAGCAATAATGTATACCCTGACCTGGCAACCTCCCTACGACTGGCAATGGATGTTTGGCTTTCTCGGCGCCCGTGCGGTGACGGGCATTGAAACCGTCACGAGCGATTATTACGAGCGCAGCTTTGCCTGCGAGGGCCATCAGGGGATCTTTCGCGTGACGCCGGATATCGCCACCCATACGCTGACTGTGACGCTCAGCCCGGGTTTAGTTCCGGTGGCTCAAACGTGTCTTGAACGCATCGCGCGCCTGTTCGATCTCGCCTGCAACCCGCAGCACGTCGCGGATACGCTGGGCGATCTCGGTGCTGCCCGGCCAGGCTTACGTTTGCCGGGGGCGATAGATGCGTACGAGCAGGGCGTCCGGGCGATCCTCGGACAGCTGGTGAGCGTGGCGATGGCGGCGAAACTGGCATCCCGCGTTGTCGCCCTGTGCGGTGAGCCGGTGAAAGATGCACCGGGTTATGTCTGCTTTCCCTCCCCGCAAGCGCTGGCGGCTGCCGATCCGCTGGCGCTCAAAGCGCTCGGGATGCCGGTAAAACGCGCGGAGTCGCTGATTCTTCTGGCGCAGTCGGTGGTTGACGGCACCTTTCCGCTGACGCCGCCTGAAGACGTTGAGGCGGGCATGAAGGCGTTACAGCAGCGGCCGGGGATCGGACGCTGGACGGCAAACTACCTGGCCCTGCGCGGCTGGCAGGCGAAAGATGTGTTTCTTCCGGATGATTATCTGATTAAGCAACGTTTCGCCGGGATGACCCCCGCGCAAATTCGTCGCTATGCCCAGCGCTGGCAGCCGTGGCGTTCTTACGCGCTGCTGCACATCTGGTATACCGACGGCTGGGCACCGTCAGTTGATGGCGAAATAGCTGGTGTTAAGCAGTAGATCAAGCGGCTGTGGCTCGGCGATGGTGTCACCATAGATAAAATCAATGCCGATGCCGGACAGCGTATCCATCATGATGGGCTGATTACACGGACCCGCGATGGTCTTCATCCCCAGACGCTGGGCGTGGCCCTGAACGATGGTCACCATCATCTCGTCCATCAGATTGCCATATACGTTGCTCACCACTTCTGCATCCAGCATCAGATAATCGGCCATGTTTGGGCTCAGGTGGGTGAAGACGTTCATGTCGCGTCCTGTCTGGCTGAAGATCACGCGGCAGCCCGCCTGACGAAGCTTTTGCAAACCCCGCTGCAGATTCTCATCCGGGTGACACACCACGTCGGCGGGGATAACCAGATGCAGCAGACGGCCCGGCATGGCGCTGTTATCAAGCAGGTCGAGGAGTTCATCCACCAGCGTCACGCTGGCTAAACCGGCCGCAGAAAGCGGCAGCGCCACGCCCATCCCCTTGCTGGCAACCTGGGCCGCATATGTACGGAAAAACTCACCGAAAATGCGTCTGTCGAGGGCATGCAGCAGCTCAGGCTCAGCCAGACCAGCGCGGAAGGCATGCTCCTCCTGCACCTCGCCCTGGCTGGTCCACAGGCGCAGCGAAATCAGCCAGAAGTTACAGCTCTCCGGTATGCGCGGTGAGGCGACGCTGCGGGCTATCATCATCAGATGATTGTCTTTGATCATGTGCCACTGCTCGTCCAGCGACAGCATGCTGCGCGTGCTGCGGTCCCGCTCCTGTTGGGGTTCATAAACCGTCACGATGCCGCGCCCGCTGTTTTTCGAGGCATAACAGGCAATATCCGCCTGCGACATCACTTCTGACGCCTGGTTGTTATTTTCATCAATCAGCGTGATCCCCGCGCTGGCGCCAATCCGGTGCAGGCGGCCTTCCCACATAAAGTGATAGTCATTAATGGTATGGATCAGGCGACCGGTGATATAGCGCGCGCTCTCAATATTGCAGTCCGGCAGCAGCAGCCCGAACTCGTCTCCACCCAGACGCGCCAGCACGTCGCTGGAGCGGAGCAGGGTTAACATCATGGAAGAGAGTTCCCGCAGCAGGGCATCCCCCGCCGCATGGCCTGCGCTATCGTTGACGGCTTTGAAGCGGTCCAGATCGATAAAGACCAGCGCATGACGCTGACGCGTCTCACGCACGGTTTGCAGAAGTCGTTTGAGATGGTTTTCAAAGCTGACGCGGTTTGCCAGGTGGGTCAGGGCATCGTGTGACGCGCTATAGCTCAGCTGGCGCAGCATTTTGCGCGATTCAGTGACATCCTGAATAACAATCACCGAGCCAATACTTTTCCCCTCGAGCGTGCTGAGCGGCGTAATGCTGTAATGGATATCGAACGATCCCCCGGTGCGGCAGTTCAGCACCACGTCCTGGTCGATATCTGAGCGAGACATATCGCCGCTGTGAATGTTTTCCATCAGCGGACCCTGCTCACCAAAGGTGATGTGTAACACCTTCAGGATCGGCTGGCCGATGGCCTCGGTTTGCAGCCAGCCGCTCATCTTCTCGGCGACCGGGTTCATAAAGGTGACGTTCATATCGATATCGGTACAGAGCACCGCTTCACCGATGGAGTCGAGGGTAATATGCAGACGCTCTTTTTCCTGGAACAGCGCCTCGTTAAGCTGTTTCACCTCGGTCATATCCATATTGATGCCGAGCAACCGTTCGACTTCACCCTCTTTATTCAGTACCCGGTTTGCCAGAGATCGAATATGGCGCACGCCTTCTTTCACGCGGATGCGGAATTCCAGCTTAAACGGCAGACGGGAAACCAGTGAATCCCGCAGCACTTTTTCAGCATGCGCGCGATCTTCCGGCAGCATGGCGTCGTGCCAGAGCTGCCAGGTAGGCTTGATGTGCGGCGGGATTTCATACAGCTCGAACATCCGCTTATCCCAGCTGATGATGTCAGGCTCCAGATCCCACTCCCAGATGCCGATGCCGCCCGCTTCGTTGGCCAGCGTAATGCGCTCCATCAGGCGTTTGTTCACCCACTCGGTCTGCTTCAGGTCGTTAATATCTTCAATCTGGGCGATAAAATAGAGCGGTGAGCCATCAGCATGGCGCACAACGGAAACGGCCAGAAGCGCCCAGACGACCTCACCGTTGCGCGTGTAGTAGCGCTTCTCAAGGGTGTAGGTGTTGATGTCGCCGTTAACCAGCTGCTCCAGCTGTTCCAGGTCGGTATGCAGATCTTCCGGCCAGGTGAGCTGCTGGAAGGTGAGAGACTGCAGTTCCGTCTGGCTGTAACCGAGGAAATTGCACAATGCCTTGTTGGCCTGAAGCCACTGCCCCTCAATGCTGACCAGCGCCATACCGATGGCGGAATACTCCATCGCATTGCGAAAACGCTCTTCGCTTTCGGTGATGTGTTTACGTTCGGCGCGGAAGGCATACATCACCATGGTCATCACGTTAGCAGGGAGAAGCAGCATCAGGAACGGCAGCCACGGCGCGTTCAGCATAGGGCCCGCATGTTGGGTGGTCAGCGCGGTCGGGTTCCGGGCAATCATCAGTGACACGACCATGACGGTGACCAGAAATACCATGAAGGCTTCCATTCGCGGCAAGCGCACGGCGCTCCACATCAGCAGAACGATCACGCAGGTAAAGGGCCACGGCAGCCAGGTAATGGAGGCCCAGCTGAGAGCCAGCGTGACGGCCATAGTGACCAGCGTTTCCAGCAGTAGTCTCGGGTCACGGTGGCGCAGCAGATAGTGAGGTTTAAACAGCAGTCCCAGCGGCACCAGAGCCAGCGCGCCGATGGATTCAGAGAGCACCCAGACGATAAAATTACGCAGCGGCTCGGGAGCGGGGACCAGCAAATAGACCAGAATGCCGCCTACCAGCGGCGGCACCAGCGCGCTGCCAATGGCCAGACGCACCCAGTCGTTTAAATTTTGCAGCGGGTTATACCACGGGAGCAGCTTACGCAGTAACACTGCGCCAATGAAGGCCTCAATAACGTTTATTGAGGTAAAGGCAAGGCTTATCTCCTCCCAGGAGAACAGCATCCACGAGGCCAGAATATTGCCGAACGAGCAGGCCAGGGCTATGCCGGGCCACATTTTCCCTGCATGGCGGTAAAACGCCACCATCATAATAGCAGTGGGAAACCAGAGCGGGGCCAGCAGGGTGCCGAAGCGGGTCAGCTCCAGCGAAAATAAGGTAAAGATAAAGGTGACCAGGCCCAGACAGACAAGTCGCAATAAAGGATGTGGGGTAGTAACCAAAACCCGCTGGTATTGTTTATTCATTACCGCTTTATCCAGAGACGCCATGCCGTCAGGAGAGAAGTCCGCACGAGTGAATTTGATAATTTGGTTTATGCTAGTACAAACAATTTACAATTCATATGGCGGCTGCTCATAATTTGACATCATAGACTTATTAAATAGTTACTCGCTAAAAAATCCATGTTTAGCGCTGAAAAAACGGTCATTAAAATTTCACTCAGGGAACAATGCGTCACTTTTCAGGCTGTCTCGCATAACCTGCGCATTCGACTGGTATCACGCCCGCGAAATCCCTATAATTGCCGCGTTTGACGCTCCGGCGTCGTCCTTCCTTCACATCCAGGTTAATCAGGTCGCTAAATTTATGACTGATAAGTCTCATCAGTGCGTCATTATAGGCATCGCCGGCGCATCGGCTTCAGGTAAAAGTCTAATTGCCAGTACGCTTTATCGCGAACTGCGTGAACAGGTAGGTGATGAGCATATCGGCGTCATTCCCGAAGACAGTTATTACAAAGATCAATCCCATCTGTCGATGGAAGAGCGTGTAAAAACCAACTATGACCACCCGAACGCAATGGATCACAGCCTGCTGTTCCAGCATTTAGAAGCGCTTAAGAGCGGTCAGGCAATTGAACTGCCCGTTTATAGTTATGTAGAACACACCCGCACTCAGGAAACGATCCGCATCGAGCCGAAGAAGGTGATTATCCTCGAAGGCATCCTGCTTCTGACCGACGCCCGCCTGCGTGAATCCATGAACTTCTCCATTTTCGTTGATACCCCGCTGGATATCTGCCTGATGCGCCGCATCAAGCGTGACGTTAACGAGCGCGGTCGTTCGATGGACTCGGTCATGGCGCAGTACCAGAAAACGGTCCGCCCGATGTTCCTGCAATTTATCGAACCTTCCAAACAATACGCCGATATCATCGTGCCGCGCGGGGGTAAAAACCGCATTGCTATTGATATCTTAAAAGCGAAAATCAGCCAGTTTTTTGAATAAGCCGCGCGAATTGTGTACCGTTCAGAGATAACCTGGTTTTACCCTGAGCGCTCAACGCTTCAGGGTACGATGCATGAAAGGAGAAAGTGCCATGCGTCTTTGCGATCGTGATATTGAAGCCTGGCTGGATGAAGGCCGCTTGTCTATTACCCCACGTCCTCCCGTGGAGCGTATCAATGGGGTGACCGTTGATGTACGGTTGGGGAATAAATTCCGTACCTTTAGCGGCCATACCGCGCCGTTCATCGACCTCAGCGGGCCGAAGGATGAAGTCAGCGCCGCGCTCGATCGCGTGATGAGTGACGAAATCGTCATTGACGAAGGCGAAGCGTTTTATTTGCATCCGGGTGAACTGGCGCTGGCGGTGACGTATGAATCCGTAACCCTGCCTGCAGACCTCGTCGGCTGGCTTGATGGCCGTTCTTCTCTGGCGCGTCTGGGGCTGATGGTTCACGTGACCGCGCACCGTATCGATCCTGGCTGGTCAGGCCGTATCGTGCTGGAGTTTTTCAATGCCGGTAAACTGCCCCTGGCGCTGCGTCCGGGAATGATGATCGGTGCGTTAAGTTTTGAACCACTTACCGGCCCGGCAGACAGGCCATATAACCGCCGCCAGGACGCAAAATACCGCGACCAGCAGGGTGCGGTTGCCAGCCGTATTGATAAAGACTGATCGTTAGTCCATTGAGGATGCCATGAGAAGAGTTCTGACAACGCTGATGATTTTGCTGGTGGTGCTGGTTGCTGGCCTTTCGGCGTTGGTTCTGCTGGTTAACCCGAATGATTTCCGCGCTTACATGGTGCGGCAGGTCGAGGCTCGCAGTGGTTACCAACTGAAGCTTGACGGGCCGCTGCGCTGGCACGTCTGGCCGCAGCTCAGCATTCTCTCTGGCCGCATGTCGTTAACCGCACCGGGTGCGGCTCAGCCGCTGGTCTCTGCGGACAACATGCGTCTCGATGTGGCGCTGATCCCGCTTATCTCTCATCAGCTGCAGGTTAATCAGGTGATGCTGAAAGGCGCGGTCATTCAGCTTACCCCGCAGACCGAAGCCGTGCGCGACGCGAATGCGCCTGTCGCGCCGCGCGAGAATACCTTACCGGATGAACCGTCCGATACGGGCTGGTCATTTGATATTGGCAAACTAAAAGTTGCTGATAGCGTGCTGGTGTTCCAGCATGAGGATGCAGAGCAGGTCACCGTTCGCAACATCAACCTGCAGATGGAGCAGGATGAACATCATCTTGCGTCGCTGGAATTTAGCGGACGGGTGAACCGCGACCAGCGCGATCTGACCCTCTCCTTGAATGCCAATGTGAATGCCTCGGACTACCCGCACCAGCTCACGGCCGACATCCAGCAGTTGAACTGGCAGCTGACGGGGGCGGATCTCCCTGCCCAGGGGATAACCGGGCAGGGAACGCTGCAGGCCGTCTGGCGCGAAGAACAAAAACAGCTGGCGCTGGATAACCTCAATCTGCAGGCCAACGACAGCAGCCTGAAAGGGCAGGCGAGCGTTACTCTCGAAGAGAAACCGAAGTGGGTTCTGAACCTGCAGTTTGACAAGCTCAACCTGGAAAACCTCCTGCCGCCGCTGCCGACCAGCGCAACGGACAGCGATGCGACCCAGACCGGGCAAAGCCAGTCTACGGTGTCGCGTCCGGTTATCTCGTCCAACCTTGAGCAGCCTGACTATAACGTTTTGCGCGGCTTCACGGCGGATATTGCGCTGAAAGCCAACAGCGTGCGCTGGCGCGGCATTGATTTTACCGACGTGAGCAGCACGCTTTTCAACCATAACGGGTTGCTGGCGATCTCCGAACTGAGCGGCAAAATGGGGGCAGGGCATCTTTCGCTGCCAGGAACGCTGGACGTGCGTAAGGACGTTGCCAGCGCTGAATTCCAGCCGCGTCTCGACAACGTTGAGATTGGCAGCATCCTGAAAGCCTTTAACTATCCGATATCCCTGACGGGGCAGTTGACGCTGGCGGGGGATTTCTCAGGTACCAAAATTGATGCCAACGCCTTCCGCCGGGAGTGGCAGGGCGAGGCGCATGTTGAACTGAAAGATTCGCGTATGGAAGGGCTCAACTTCCAGCAACTGGTGCAGCAGGCGGTGGAGCGCAGCAGCGATGTTAAAGCTCAGGAAAACTACGACAGCGCCACGCGCCTTGACAGTTTCACCACTGACCTGACCCTGGATAACGGGGTACTGACGCTGGCCGGGATGCAGGGAACCTCCTCCATGCTGTCGTTAACCGGAGAAGGCTCGCTGGATCTGGTCAAAGAGACGGCGGACACGCGCTTTAACGTCCGGGTACTTTCCGGCTGGCAGGGCGAAAGCAAGCTGATTGATTTCCTGAAAGAGACGCCCGTTCCGCTTAGCGTATATGGCAAATGGCAGGCGCTGAATTACAGCCTTCAGGTTGATCAGATCCTGCGTAAGCATTTGCAGGATGAGGCGAAACGTCGGCTTAACAGTTGGGCGGATCGTAATAAAGATTCCCAGAACGGGAAGGATATGAAGAAGCTGCTGGATAAGCTTTGAGGTTCGTGATGCCGGGTGGCGGCTACGCCTTACCCGGCCTACGTAGTCAGGCTTTTTTACACCTCAAAATCCAGCTCTTCCTCATCCCGCAGTGGAATGAGCTGCACCTTCTGCACCCGATGGTTTTCAATCTGCAGCGTTTTAAGCAGGTAGTCGCCCACCTGAACCTCTTCTCCCGGCTGCGGGATGCGCTGCAAATACTCCATCAGCAGACCGGCGATGGTATGGTACTCCCGCTTTTCATCCAGCGGCAGCGGCACGTACTGGACCAGGTCTTCCAGCGGCATGTGGCCATTGGCCGTCCATGAACCGTCTGCGTTTTTCTGGATGTCGTGGCGGGCATCAATCTCATCCACTTCGTTAGGCAAATTACCGGCGATGGTTTCCATCACGTCGCTGAGCGTGACCAGCCCTTCCACCGAACCAAACTCATCCACTACGAAGGCAAAGTGGGTGCGCGCATTGCGGAACTGCTCCAGCGCCGAGAGCAGCGGAAGCGCTTCCGGGAAGACCAGCGGCTGCCGCACCAGCGCGCGCAGGTTGAGCGGCTCGCCGTGCAGCTGCTGCTGGAGCAGGTCAATCACGTGCACCACCCCCAGCAGCTCCTCTTCCTCTTCACCGCCGGTGACCACTACGCGGGTGTGCTGGTTTTTATCCAGCAGGGCGCGGATGTGCTCTTCCGGTGCCGTGAGGTCAATATGCTCAATGTCATGCCGCGAGGTCATGATGCTGCTGACCGTGCGCTGGTTCAGGTTGAGCACGCGCTCGATCATCAGCCGCTCCTGCGGGTTGAAGATCTGCCCGTCGCTGTGATCGGCCAGCAGGGCAGAGGATTCGGCGTCCAGCTCGGCATCCTCTTTCCTGCCGCTCAGCAGGCGCATCACGGTGTCGGCCGTGCGCTGGCGCAGCGTCTGATTGGCGGAGAGAAACCGACGGCGGTTAAATATCGCCAGCTGGTTCAGCGCTTCAATCATGACGGAGAAGCCGATGGCAGCGTACAGATAGCCCTTCGGAATGTGGAAGCCGAAACCGTCGGCAACCAGGCTAAAGCCAATCATCAGCAGGAAGCTCAGGCACAGGATCACGATGGTCGGGTGACTGTTCACAAAGCGGGTCAGCGCCTTGCTTGCCATCACCATCAGCGTGATGGCGATAATCACCGCTGCCATCATCACCGCAAGGTGGTCCACCATCCCGACGGCGGTGATGACGGAATCAAGGGAGAAGACCGCATCCAGAACCACAATTTGCGCCACCACCGGCCAGAATTTCGCCCCGCGGCGCTGGGTCGGGTTTTCGCTGTCTTTACCTTCGAGCCGCTCGTTAAGTTCCACCGTGGCTTTGAACAGCAGGAACAACCCGCCGAAGAGCATGATCAGATCGCGGGCGCTGAAGCTGAGTCCGTGAACGGTGAACAGAGGCTGAGTCAGTGTGACCATCCACGAAATAGAGGCCAGCAGCAGTAACCGCATCACCATCGCCAGCAGCAGGCCCGTCACGCGCGCACGGTCGCGCTGGGAAGGGGGCAGTTTTTCAGCGAGGATGGCGATAAAGACCAGATTATCAATCCCGAGCACGAGCTCAATGACCACCAGCGTAACCAGCCCGGCCCAGATTGATGGATCGGCAATCCATTCCATAGTAATAGCAATACCTTCTGTTATATGACGAATGTCACACTTCGATCATGGATAAAACCGGGGGAAAATGCAATGTCGGGCTGAGATTTCTCTTAATAAGGCGCGTAAAAAAGAGTGCATTCTCAAAAGGGTGTAAATAAGCGAAATACGTATATTTAATTACAAAGCGGCCACTTTAGGATATATCGCAGATAATGGTTTTTACTCACCTTTTGTCAATATAAAGAAAATCCTAAAAGGTTAAAACTTTGCTCTTAATATTAATCTTAAAAACCGATATTAGGACGGTTGTCTCCTTGCCTGCTATTAGGTTAGCTGCAACAATTCTCCCAGCATCAAATGTTAAATCTTGTTGTTGCTATTATTGTTTTGGTCTTCGGGATGGTTATTCATTATCCGTTGGGTGTTGCAAACGGCTGATATATTTCCAGAAGACCTTGTTCAAGAGGGTGTCTATCCATAACACATTGTTTAGTCAGTGGATTGGTAACTGAAAGCCAAGGGCGGTAGCGTGCCTGAAAGCGTGTGAATCAGCCTCGATTATTCTGTCAATAGCCAATGGATGAATAAGCTTTTTTTAGGACTGATGCCAGTTATATTTCTATTTGGTTAACTGCATGCTGAAACCCCAATACGTCTCAAGCTTATTTAAATTGCACAGGATAATTACTCTGCCAAAGTGATAAATAATCAATGATGAAATCCAAAATGAAATTGATGCCATTATTGGTGTCTGTGACCTTGATGAGTGGTTGTACGGTCTTTCCCGGCAGCAATATGTCAACAATGGGTAAGGATGTGATCAAGCAACAGGATGCCGATTTTGATCTCGACAAAATGGTGAATGTTTATCCACTTACGCCACGTCTGGTCGAACAATTACGTCCACGTCCGAATGTTGCCCAGCCGAATATGTCTCTGGACCAGGAAATTGCCTCCTACCAGTATCGCGTGGGGCCGGGAGACGTGATTAACGTGACCGTCTGGGACCACCCTGAACTGACTACGCCAGCGGGCCAGTACCGTAGCTCAAGCGATACCGGGAACTGGGTACAGTCAGATGGCACCATGTTCTATCCGTACATTGGTAAAGTCCATGTTGCCGGGAAAACGCTTGCCGAGATCCGTAGTGATATTACCGGCCGCTTAGCGCAGTACATCGCCGACCCGCAGGTGGACGTTAATATCGCCGCATTCCGCTCGCAAAAAGCCTATATCTCCGGCCAGGTGAACAAATCCGGCCAGCAGGCCATTACCAACGTGCCGTTAACCGTTCTGGATGCCATCAACGCTGCAGGCGGCTTAACCGACGGTGCCGACTGGCGCAACGTCGTGTTGACCCACAACGGTAAAGAGCAGCGCATCTCGCTGCAGGCGCTGATGCAAAACGGCGACCTGACCCAGAACCGTCTGCTCTATCCGGGCGATATTCTCTACGTACCGCGCAACGACGATCTGAAAGTCTTCGTGATGGGTGAAGTGAAGAAACAGAGCACCCTCAAAATGGACTTCAGCGGTATGACGCTGACCGAAGCGCTGGGCAATGCTGAAGGTATCGATCTGACCACCTCCAACGCGACCGGTATCTTCGTTATCCGACCGCTGAAGGGTGAAGGCAGTGCGAAAGGCAAGATTGCCAACATCTACCAGCTGGATATGTCCGATGCGACGTCTCTGGTGATGGCGACGGAGTTCCGTCTCCAGCCTTACGATGTGGTGTATGTCACCACCGCGCCGGTTGCCCGCTGGAACCGTCTGATCAACCAGTTGCTGCCAACCATCAGTGGCGTTCGCTACATGACGGATACGGCGCGCGACATTCATACCTGGTAATTCGCGATGTTTAACAAAATTCTGGTGGTATGTGTGGGGAACATTTGCCGTTCCCCCACGGCTGAACGGCTGTTGAAACAGTACCAGCCCGAGTTAACGGTCGAGTCCGCAGGGCTGGGCGCGCTGGTGGGTAAAAGTGCCGATGAGCGCGCAACGAGCGTGGCCCGCGATCATAACCTCTCTCTTGACGGGCATATCGCCCGCCAGGTCACCGGCCGCATGTGCCGGGAGTATGACCTGATTCTGGCCATGGAAAAACGTCATATTCATGCGCTGTGCGATATCGCACCGGAGATGCGCGGCAAGGTGATGCTGTTTGGTCACTGGGACAATGAGCGCGAAATCCCCGATCCGTATCGCAAAAGCCATGAGGCCTTTGAGGCGGTTTACACCTTACTTGACCAGTCTGCCCAACAGTGGGCGCAGGCACTGAAAGCTCAGCAGGGATAACAATGACAGAAAAAACAAGACCTTCTGCCGCCCCGACTTCGGGCAGTGATGAAATTGATATTGGTCGCCTGGTCGGCACAGTTATCGAGGCAAAGTGGTGGGTAGTTGGCATTACCGCCGTGTTCGCCGCGGCGGCCGTCGTGTATACGCTGTTCGCCACGCCTATCTACAGCGCCGACGCGCTGGTGCAGATCGAGCAGAACACCGGTAACTCGCTGGTGCAGGATATCGGCTCCGCGCTGGCGAACAAGCCGCCGGCCTCCGACGCTGAAATTCAGCTGATCCAGTCGCGTCTGGTGCTGGGTAAAACGGTTCACGATCTCGGCCTCGACATCTCCGTTACCAAAAATACGTTCCCGATCTTCGGTGCGGGCTGGGACCGTCTGATGGGGCGCAGCAATGACACCGTAAAGGTTACTGACTTTGTGCTGCCGAAAGGGGCGGGGGATCAAACCTTTACCCTGACTGTTCTTGGTCCGAAACAGTATCAGCTGACCAGCGATGCGGGCTTTAGCGCGCGCGGTGAAGTGGGGCAGATGCTGACCAAAGACGGCGTCAGCATGATGGTCAGCGCGATCCACGCCCAGGAGGGCGGTGAGTTTACCGTGACCAAATTCTCCACGCTGGGGATGATCAATAATCTGCAGAACAACCTGACCGTCACCGAAAACGGTAAGGACACCGGCGTGCTGAGCATGACCTTTACCGGTGAAGATAAGGATCAAATCCGCGACATCCTGAACAGCATCACCCGCAACTACCTTGAGCAGAACGTCGAACGTAAGTCGGCGGAAGCGGCGAAAAGCCTGGCGTTCCTCGCCAAACAGCTCCCGGAAGTGCGCGCTCGTCTGGATGATGCCGAGAACAAGCTGAACGCCTACCGTCAGGATAAAGACTCCGTTGACCTGCCGCTGGAGGCCAAATCGGTCCTCGATTCGATGGTCAACATTGATGCGCAGCTTAACGAGCTGACCTTCAAAGAGGCGGAGATTTCCAAGCTTTATACCAAACGCCACCCGGCCTACCGCACGCTGCTGGAGAAACGCCGCACGCTGGAAGAGGAGAAGGCGAAGCTCAATGACCGCGTGACCGCGATGCCGAAAACGCAGCAGGAGATCGTGCGTCTGACCCGCGACGTGGAGTCCGGACAGCAGGTTTACATGCAACTGCTGAACAAACAGCAGGAGCTGAAAATCACCGAAGCGAGCACCGTGGGTGACGTGCGCATCGTCGACCCGGCGATTACCCAGCCCGGCGTGCTGAAGCCGAAGAAAGCGCTGATTATTCTCGGCAGCATTATTCTCGGCCTGATGCTCTCCATCGTCGGCGTGCTGCTGCGTTCGCTGTTCAACCGCGGCATCGAAAGCCCGCAGGTGCTGGAAGAGAGCGGTATCAACGTCTATGCCAGCATTCCGCTGTCTGAGTGGCAAAAATCACGTGACAGCGTCAAAACCATCAAGGGCGTTAAGCGTTACAAACAGAGCCAGCTGCTGGCCGTGGGTAACCCAACCGACCTGGCGATTGAAGCGATCCGCAGCCTGCGCACCAGCCTGCACTTCGCCATGATGCAGGCCAAAAACAACGTCTTGATGTTAACCGGCGTCAGCCCGTCAATCGGTAAGACCTTTGTCTGCGCCAACCTGGCGGCGGTAGTGAGCCAGACCAACAAGCGCGTGCTGCTGATCGACTGCGATATGCGTAAGGGCTATACCCACGAACTGCTGGGCACCAACAACGTGAACGGCCTGTCGGAAATCCTGCTGGGTAAAGGGGAAATCAGCGAGAGCGCCAAGCCGACCTCGATTCCGAAGTTTGACCTGATCCCGCGTGGTCAGGTGCCGCCGAACCCGTCTGAACTGCTGATGAGCGAGCGCTTCACTCAGCTGATCGAGTGGGCGAGCAAACACTATGACCTGGTGCTGATCGATACGCCGCCGATTCTGGCCGTCACCGATGCTGCCGTGGTTGGCCGCCATGCTGGCACCACGCTGATGGTGGCGCGCTATGCGGTGAACACGCTTAAAGAAGTAGAAACCAGCCTGAGCCGCTTCGAGCAGAACGGAATTGAGGTGAAAGGGGTGATCCTGAACTCCATCTTCCGTCGTGCGACCGGGTACCAGGATTACGGCTATTACGAGTACGAATATAAGTCTGACAGTAAATAACAAAATGCACCCCACACCCCTCACCCTAACCCTCTCCCCAAAAGGGAGAGGGGACTGTTCGGTGCGGCCTTTCACCCTCTCCCCTGTGGGGAGAGGGCCGGGGTGAGGGGTAGGAGGAAAATATGACCACACAACGCCCTTTGATTTCTATCTATATGCCGACATGGAACCGTCAGCAACTGGCGATCCGCGCGATTAAGTCGGTCTTACGTCAGGATTACGATAACTGGGAACTGATCATCGTGGATGACTGTTCTTCCTCGTATGAACAGCTGCAAAAATTTGTCACCGATCTCAATGACCCGCGCGTGATGTACACGCACAACGCCATCAACTCCGGGGCGTGTGCGGTACGTAATCAGGCAATTATGCAGGCCAAAGGGCAGTATCTGACCGGCATCGACGACGATGACGAATGGACGCCGAACCGCCTGTCCGTCTTCCTGTCGCATAAAGAGCAGCTGGTTACGCACGCGTTCCTGTATGCCAATGACTATGTCTGCCAGGGCGAGGTGTATTCGCAGCCTGCCAGCCTGCCGCTGTACCCGAAATCACCGTACTCCCGTCGCCTGTTCTACAAGCGCAACATTATTGGCAATCAGGTCTTTACCTGGGCGTGGCGCTTTAAGGAGTGCCTGTTCGATACCGAACTGAAGGCGGCGCAGGATTACGACATCTTCCTGCGGATGGTGGTGGAGTACGGCGAGCCGTGGAAGGTGGAAGAGGCCACGCAGATCCTGCACATCAACCATGGGGAGATGCAGATCACCTCCTCACCGAAGAAGTTCTCGGGCTACTTCCATTTTTACCGTAAGCACAAAGGCAAGTTTGACCGCGCCAGCCGGAAGTATCAGCTCTTTACCCTGTATCAGATCCGCAACAAGCGCATGAACTGGCGCACTCTGCTGACGTTGCTGTCCGTGCGTAACGGCAAACGTCTGGCTGACGGGCTTCGGGGGAAATA
This sequence comes from Enterobacter sp. UPMP701, assembly GCF_053709515.1. NCBI lineage: Bacteria > Pseudomonadati > Pseudomonadota > Gammaproteobacteria > Enterobacterales > Enterobacteriaceae > Enterobacter > Enterobacter sp. UPMP701. The sequence goes on from NZ_JBSKJN010000003.1 coordinate 207,796, forward strand.
ATGTTTCTGGAAGATTGCCGCGCAAACAGCTGGAGCCTGCGCCCGTGCTGCATGGTTCTGGCGTACCGCATCGCGCACTTTTGCTCGGTGTGGCGCAAGAAAAACGTACTGAACAATATCTGGGCGGCACCGGTGCTGGTGCTGTACCGCATCATCACCGAATGCTTTTTTGGTTATGAGATTCAGGCTGCGGCCACCATTGGCCGCCGCTTTACCATTCATCACGGCTATGCGGTGGTCATCAACAAGTTCGTGGTCGCGGGTGATGATTTCACCATCCGCCACGCGGTCACCATTGGCAACCGCGGGCCTGACAGCCTGGCCTGCCCGGTAATAGGCAATAACGTCGAGCTGGGTGCCAACGTGGTGATCATCGGTGACATCACGATCGGTAACAACGTCACGATTGGGGCAGGCAGTGTGGTGCTGGACAGCGTTCCCGATAACGCGCTGGTGGTGGGAGAGAAAGCCCGCGTGAAGGTGATTAAATGAACATTCTGCAATTTAACGTACGCCTCGCAGAAGGCGGAGCGGCAGGCGTAGCGCTGGATCTGCACCAGCGCGCGCTGCAAAAAGGACTTCAGTCTCGTTTTATTTACGGCTACGGCAAAGGCGGCAAGAAAAGCGTCAGCCACGATAACTACCCGCAGGTGCACAAACACACGCCGCGTCTGACCTCAATTGCCAATATTGCGCTGTTCCGCCTGTTTAACCGCGATCTGTTTGGCAACCTGAACAGTCTTTATCGCACCGTGACCCGCACGACCGGCCCGGTTGTGCTGCATTTCCACGTTCTGCATAGCTACTGGCTGAACCTGGAAGAGGTGGTGGCGTTTTGTCAGAAGGTGCAGGCCCACAAGCCCGACACCCGCTTCGTCTGGACGCTGCATGACCACTGGAGCGTGACCGGACGCTGCGCCTTTACCGACGGCTGCGAAGGCTGGAAAGATAACTGCCAGAAATGCCCGACGTTAAGCAACTACCCGCCGGTGAAGGTGGATCGGGCGCATCAGCTGGTGGCCGGAAAGCGTCAGCTGTTCCGCGACATGCTCTCGCTTGGCTGCACGTTTATCTCCCCGAGCCAGCACGTGGCCGATGCTTTCAACAGCCTGTATGGGGCAGGGGGCTGCCAGATTATCAACAACGGTATCGACGTGGCGACGGAAGCCATTCTGGCCGAACTGACGCCAGTGGCGGAAACCGCGGGCAAACCGAAAATCGCCATCGTTGCGCATGACCTGCGCTACGACGGTAAAACCAACCAGCAGCTGGTGCGCGACATGATGGCGCTGGGTGACAAGATTGAGCTTCACACCTTCGGCAAGTTTTCGCCATTCGAAGGGACCAATGTGGTGAACCACGGGTTTGAAACCGACAAGCGCAAGCTGATGAGCGCCCTGAACGGCATGGACGCGCTGGTGTTCAGCTCCCGCGTGGATAACTACCCGCTGATCCTCTGCGAAGCGCTCTCCATCGGCGTGCCGGTGATAGCCACCCACAGCGATGCGGCACGCGAAGTGCTGGAAAAATCCGGCGGGAAAACCTTTGCCGGGCAGGAGGTTCTGCCGCTGGTGCAGCTGCCGAAGGCGCAGATCGCCGAGGCCGTTTTTGGCACTGACCTGGAATCGTTCCGCAACCGCAGCCGCAAGGCCTACAGCGGACAACAGATGCTGGAGGAGTATGTCTCGTTCTATCAGAATCTGTAGTTATCTGCTGCTGCCGCTTATCTACCTGCTGGTCAACGTCAAAATTGCCCAGCTTGGCGAAAGCTTCCCGATAACCATCGTGACCTTCTTGCCCGTTCTGCTTCTGCTGTATGTCGATAAAATCAACCTGAAGAAGCTGATGATTGCCCTGGGGCTCGGCACGGGTCTGACGCTGTTTAACTACATCTTTGGCCAGTCGCTGGATGCGAGTAAATACGTCACCTCAACCATGCTGTTTGTTTATATTGTTATTATTATCGGAATGGTCTGGAGTATTCGTTTTAAAACGATATCTCCGCACAATTATCGGAAAATCCTCAGGTTCTTTTATATTGCCGTTGCGTTAATTGTTATGCTTGCCGCACTGGAGATGGCGCAAATTATTTTGACCGGTGGCAGTAGCCTGATGGAGATAATTTCGAAATATCTCATATACAGCAACAGCTATGTACTGAACTTCATTAAGTTTGGCGGGAAGCGTACCACGGCGCTCTATTTTGAACCGGCGTTTTTCGCTCTGGCGTTAATCTCAATTTGGCTCAGCATCAAACAGTTTGGTATCAAAACGCCTAAGACCGATGCTATGATTCTTGCAGGAATTGTTCTGTCCGGGTCGTTCTCAGGGGTAATGACATTTATCCTGTTTTACCTGCTGGAGTGGGCGTTCCAGTACCTGAACAAAGATGCGATTAAGAAAAAACTGCCGCTGGCGATTATCTCTCTGACGGTATTTTTGGTTGGCGTGATATTTGCTTTCCCGTACATCTCAGAACGTCTGGGAGATTTGGGAACGGAAGGGTCATCGTCCTATTATCGCATCATCGGTCCGCTGGTGATGGTGGGTTATTCCTTAACCCATATTGATGGTGTAGTAAGATTCGGCTCACTTTACGAATATGTTGCATCATTCGGAATCTTTAACGGTGCGGATGTCGGTAAAACCATAGACAATGGTCTGTATCTGTTAATTATTTATTTTTCATGGTTCGCCGTACTGTTGACGCTGTGGTATCTGTTTAAAGTATTCAAAATGATGATTAACGCGTTTGGTGATAACCAGAACTTTCGCGTGCAGCTTTATCTGTTTACACCGGTGTCGCTGTTTTTTACCGGGTCAATATTTAGCCCGGAATATGCTTTCTTGATTGTCTGTCCGTTTATTTTGCGCAAGGCGCTTAATATTACGAACGTATGACGAAATGAGGTGATTTATGTTTCTTAGCGTCATTACTGTCGCTTTTCGTAATTACGAAGGGGTGGTAAAAACCTGGCGCTCGCTGCGCAACCTGGCGCGCGATCCAAGCCTCACCTTTGAGTGGATTGTGGTCGACGGCGGCTCGAACGATGGCACGGCGGAGTTTCTGGAAAAACTCAACGGTGAGTTCAACTTACGCTACATCAGCGAGAAAGATAAAGGCATCTACGATGCGATGAATAAAGGCATTAATATGGCCCAGGGCCGTTATGCCATCTTCCTCAATTCCGGCGATATTTTTCATGACGACGTGGCGCTGTTTGCCCGTCAGCTGGCGCGCCAGAAAGAGGAAGCCATGTATATTGGCGATGCGCTGCTCGATTTTGGCGACGGACATAAAGTGTGCCGCAGCGCGAAGCCAGGCTGGTATATCTACCACAGCCTGCCGGCCAGCCATCAGGCTATTTTCTTCCCGGTAAATGGTCTGAAAAAACAGCCTTACGATTTGCAGTATAAAGTGTCTTCGGATTATGCGCTGGCCGCCAGCCTGTATAAGTCAGGCTACCCGTTCCGTCGAATTAAAGGACTGGTATCTGAATTCTCGATGGGCGGCGTGTCAACGTCGAATAATCTGGAATTGTGTCAGGATGCCAAAAACGTGCAGCGTAAAATATTACGCGTGCCGGGCTTTTGGGCGGAATTATCTTATTTATTACGCCTGCGTACTACAGGTAAAACGAAAACCTTATATAACAAAGCCTGAATATAAGGAAACGCAATGCAGGATCTGAACGGTTTCTCCGTGCCGAAAGGTTTTCGGGGCGGGAATGGTATTAAGGTGCAGTTATGGTGGGCGGTTCAGGCAACATTATTTGCCTGGTCGCCGCAAATACTGTACCGCTGGCGAGCATTTTTATTGCGCCTGTTTGGCGCAAAAATAGGAAAAAACGTAGTCATCCGTCCGTCGGTAAAAATTACCTACCCCTGGAAATTAACGCTTGGGGATTACGCCTGGGTAGGGGATGACGCGGTGTTATATACCCTGGGCGAGATTACGATAGGCGCAAATTCGGTGGTTTCACAGAAATGTTATTTGTGCACCGGCAGCCACGATTTTATGAGTCAGCATTTTGATATTACCGCTTCGTCTATTGTGATCGGCGAAAAATGCTGGCTGGCAACGGATGTTTTTGTTGCACCGGGTGTTTCTGTTGGCGATGGCACGGTAGTCGGTGCCCGCAGCAGCGTTTTTAAATCGCTACCGGCAAATAAAGTTTGCCGTGGCAACCCCGCAGTGGTGATACGCGAACGCGTTGAAACTGATTAAATTCATAAGTAGAGGAATATAAACATGTCTAAAGTCGCTCTCATCACCGGCGTTACCGGGCAGGATGGTTCTTACCTGGCAGAGTTACTGCTGGAAAAAGGGTATGAAGTACACGGTATTAAGCGTCGTGCGTCTTCTTTCAATACCGAACGTGTGGATCACATCTACCAGGATCCGCACGCGGCGAACCCGAAATTCCACCTGCACTACGGCGACCTGACCGATACCTCCAACCTGACTCGTATCCTGCAGGAAGTGCAGCCGGATGAAGTGTACAACCTGGGCGCGATGAGCCACGTAGCGGTCTCCTTCGAGTCCCCTGAATACACCGCTGACGTTGATGCCATGGGTACGCTGCGTCTGCTGGAAGCGATTCGCTTCCTCGGTCTTGAGAAGAAAACCCGCTTCTACCAGGCATCTACCTCCGAGCTGTACGGCCTGGTGCAGGAAATCCCGCAGAAAGAGACCACGCCGTTCTATCCGCGTTCTCCGTATGCGGTAGCGAAACTGTACGCTTACTGGATCACCGTAAACTACCGTGAATCCTACGGCATGTACGCCTGTAACGGCATTCTGTTCAACCACGAATCCCCGCGCCGCGGCGAAACCTTCGTGACCCGCAAAATCACCCGCGCTATCGCCAACATTGCTCAGGGTCTGGAATCTTGCCTGCACCTCGGCAACATGGACTCCCTGCGTGACTGGGGCCATGCCAAAGACTACGTGAAAATGCAGTGGATGATGCTGCAGCAGGAACAGCCAGAAGACTTCGTGATCGCAACCGGCGTGCAGTACTCCGTGCGTCAGTTCGTTGAGATGGCCGCTGCACAGCTGGGCATCAAACTGCGTTTCGAAGGCACCGGCGTGGAAGAGAAGGGGATTGTTGTTTCCGTGACCGGCCACGACGCACCGGGCGTCAAGCCAGGCGACGTAATTGTGCAGGTTGACCCGCGCTACTTCCGTCCTGCTGAAGTGGAAACCCTGCTGGGCGACCCAACCAAAGCGCACGAGAAGCTGGGCTGGAAACCAGAGACCACTCTGCAGGAGATGGTTTCCGAGATGGTGGCCAAAGATCTTGAAGCAGCGAAAAAACACTCCCTGCTCAAGTCTCATGGCTACGAGGTTGCCATCGCGCTGGAGTCCTGAGAATGACAAAACAACGTATTTTTGTCGCCGGTCATCGCGGAATGGTGGGTTCCGCGATTGTTCGCCAGCTGGAACAGCGCGGTGACGTTGAAGTGGTTGTCCGCACGCGCGACGAGCTGAACCTGCTCGACAGCCGTGCGGTACAGGACTTCTTTGCGAGCGAACGCATTGACCAGGTGTATCTGGCGGCGGCGAAGGTGGGCGGCATTGTTGCCAACAACACTTACCCGGCGGATTTCATCTACGAAAACATGATGATTGAGAGCAACATCATTCACGCGGCGCACCTGCACAACGTGAACAAGCTGCTGTTCCTCGGCTCATCCTGTATTTACCCGAAAATGGCGAAGCAGCCGATCGCCGAGAGCGAACTGCTGCAGGGCACGCTGGAAGCAACCAACGAGCCGTACGCGATTGCCAAAATTGCCGGGATCAAGCTGTGTGAGTCCTACAACCGTCAGTACAACCGCGACTATCGCTCGGTGATGCCGACCAACCTGTACGGACCACACGACAACTTCCACCCGAGCAACTCGCACGTGATCCCGGCGCTGCTGCGCCGCTTCCACGAGGCGACCGCCGAGAACGCACCGGACGTGGTGGTGTGGGGCAGCGGCACGCCGATGCGCGAGTTCCTGCACGTGGATGACATGGCTGCGGCCAGCATTCACGTGATGGAGCTGGATCGCGAGGTGTGGCAGGAGAACACCGAGCCGATGCTTTCGCACATCAACGTCGGTACCGGCGTGGACTGCACCATTCGCGAGCTGGCGCAGACCATCGCGCAGGTGGTGGGCTATAAAGGCCGCGTGGTGTTTGACGCCACGAAACCGGACGGCACGCCGCGCAAGCTGCTGGACGTGACCCGTCTGCATCAGCTGGGCTGGTATCACGAGGTCTCACTGGAGCAGGGGCTGGCCAGTACCTACCAGTGGTTCCTGGAAAACCAGCACCGCTTCCGGGGGTAATGATGTTTTTAAGTCAGGAAGATTTTGCCACGGTAGTGCGTTCCACTCCGCTGATCTCAATTGATTTGATCGTGGAGAACGAACGCGGCGAGTTCTTGCTGGGGAAACGAACCAACCGCCCTGCACAGGGCTTCTGGTTCGTGCCCGGCGGGCGCGTGCAGAAGGATGAGACGCTTCATGATGCGTTTGAGCGTCTCACTCTGGCGGAGCTGGGCCTGGAGTTGCCAATGGCAGCAGGTCAGTTTTACGGGGTCTGGCAGCACTTCTATGACGATAACTTTTCGGGCACCGGGTTCACCACGCACTACATCGTGCTGGGGTTCCGCCTGAAAGTGAGTGAGGCAGACCTGCGTCTGCCTGATTCTCAGCATGACGACTACCGCTGGTTAACGCCAGAGGCACTGCTGGCGAGCGACAACGTTCACGACAATAGTCGGGCGTACTTCCTCGCGGAACGTCAGGCCGAGGTGCCGGGCCTATGAAAATTTTGGTGTACGGAATCAACTACTCGCCGGAATTAACCGGTATCGGGAAATACACCGGCGAGATGGTCGAGTGGATGGCGAGCCAGGGACATGACGTGCGGGTCATTACCGCGCCGCCGTACTACCCGGAATGGAAAGTCGGGGAGCGCTACTCAAGCTGGCGCTACCGTCGCGAAGAGGGCGCAGCGACCGTCTGGCGCTGCCCGCTGTATGTGCCTAAGCAGCCCTCGACGCTGAAGCGGCTGATTCATCTCGGCAGCTTTGCCCTGAGCAGTTTTTTCCCGCTGATGGCGCAGCGTCGCTGGAAGCCGGATCGCATTATCGGCGTGGTGCCGACGCTGTTCTGCACGCCGGGCATGCGCCTGCTGGGCAAACTCTCCGGCGCGCGCACCCTGCTGCACATTCAGGATTACGAAGTGGACGCGATGCTCGGCCTGGGGATGGCAGGCAAAGGTAAGGGCGGCAAGGTGGCGAAGCTCGCCAGCGCCTTTGAGCGTAGCGGGCTGCATAACGTGGACTACGTTTCGACGATCTCGCGCTCGATGATGAACAAGGCGCAGGAAAAGGGCGTCCCGGCGGAAAAAGTGATCTTCTTCCCGAACTGGTCCGAAGTGGCGCGTTTTCGCGACGTGACAGAACAGGACGCTCAGGCGCTCCGTGCGCAGCTTGGGTTGCCTGAAGACCAAAAAATCATTCTTTACTCAGGCAACATCGGCGAAAAGCAGGGGCTGGAGAGCGTGATTGAAGCGGCCCAGCAGCTTAGCGAACATCCGTGGACGTTTGTGATTGTCGGGCAGGGCGGTGGGAAAGCGCGGCTGGAGAAAATGGCCAGCGAGCGCGGCCTGACCAACGTGAAATTTTTCCCGCTGCAGTCTTACGAGGCATTGCCTGCGCTGCTGAAGATGGGCGACTGCCATCTGGTCGTGCAAAAGCGCGGCGCGGCGGACGCGGTGCTGCCGTCCAAGCTGACCAACATTCTGGCAGTGGGTGGCAACGCGGTGATTACGGCAGAAGCCGAAACAGAATTAGGCCAGCTGTGCGACAGCTATCCGGGAATTGCCGTGTGCGTGGAGCCGGAATCGGTCCCGGCGCTGGTGACCGGAATTGAACAGGCACTTGCCATGCCAAAAGTAAACACGGTGGCACGTGAATATGCCGAACGCACGCTCGAGAAAGAGAACGTGCTGAGCCAATTTATTGCAGATATACGGGGATAAATCATGAGTCAAACCACTTTGTATCCGGTTGTGATGGCTGGTGGCTCTGGTAGCCGGTTGTGGCCGCTGTCCCGCGTGCTCTATCCAAAACAGTTCCTCTGCCTGAAAGGGGATCTCACCATGCTGCAGACGACGGTCAACCGTCTGCACGGCGTGGAGTGTGAAAGCCCGGTGGTGATTTGTAACGAACAGCACCGCTTTATCGTTGCCGAGCAGCTGCGCCAGCTGAACAAACTCACAGAAAACATCATCCTGGAGCCTGCCGGCCGTAATACCGCGCCTGCGATCGCCCTGGCGGCGCTGGCGGCAAAACGCAGCAGCCCTGACTGTGACCCGCTAATGCTGGTGCTGGCGGCTGACCACGTCATCCAGCAGGAAGACGCCTTCCGCGATGCGGTGCGTGCGGCCATTCCTTATGCGGAAAGCGGCAAGCTGGTGACCTTCGGCATCGTGCCGGATCTGCCGGAAACCGGCTATGGCTACATCCGTCGCGGCAGCGTGACGCCGGGTGAAGGCGACAGCGTGGCGTTTGACGTGGCGCAGTTTGTTGAAAAACCGAACCTGGAAACCGCGCAGGCGTATGTCGCCAGCGGGGAGTATTACTGGAACAGCGGAATGTTCCTGTTCCGCGCCGGACGCTATCTGGAAGAGCTGCGCAAATACCGTCCGGATATTCTGAACGCCTGCGAAAAAGCGATGGCGGTGGTGGACCCGGATCTCGACTTCATCCGCGTGGATGAAGAGGCGTTCCTCGCCTGCCCGGAAGAGTCTATCGACTATGCGGTAATGGAACGCACCGCAGACGCGGTGGTGGTACCGATGGATGCGGGCTGGAGCGATGTGGGCTCCTGGTCCTCCCTGTGGGAGATCAGCGCCCATACCCCGGAGGGTAACGTCCATCACGGTGATGTGATTAGCCACAAAACGGAAAACAGCTACGTCTACGCCGAGTCCGGCCTGGTCACCACCGTCGGGGTGAAAGATCTGGTGGTTGTCCAGACCAAAGACGCCGTGCTGATTGCCGACCGTAACGCCGTGCAGGACGTTAAAAAAGTGGTGGAAAAGATCAAGGCGGACGGCCGTCACGAGCACCATATTCACCGCGAAGTTTACCGCCCGTGGGGGAAATATGACTCCATCGACTCCGGCGAACGCTATCAGGTAAAACGCATTACCGTGAAGCCGGGTGAAGGGTTGTCGGTGCAGATGCACCATCACCGCGCCGAGCACTGGGTGGTGGTGGCGGGCACCGCTAAAGTGACTATCGACGGGGAAGTCAAACTGCTGGGCGAAAACGAGTCTATTTATATTCCGCTGGGTGCCACGCACTGTCTGGAAAACCCGGGGAAAATTCCGCTCGACTTAATTGAGGTGCGCTCCGGCTCGTATCTCGAAGAGGATGACATTATCCGCTTCCAGGACCGCTACGGTCGCGTGTAAACCTTCGCATCCTGCCCGGTGGCGCTGCGCTTACCGGGCCTACGAATGACAAAAATAAATTTGGCCATTAATTGGTCAGGGCCAACTGTTGCCTGAAAAAGGGGTCATCATGGAAAAGTTAACCTGTTTTAAAGCCTACGATATTCGCGGCAAGCTGGGCGAAGAGCTGAATGAAGACATCGCGTGGCGTATTGGCCGCGCGTACGGTGAATATCTGAAGCCAAAAACCATCGTGCTGGGCGGCGACGTGCGTCTGACCAGCGAGTCCCTGAAGCTGGCCCTGGCAAAAGGGCTGCAGGACGCGGGCGTGGACGTGTTGGATATCGGCCTGTCCGGGACCGAAGAGATTTACTTTGCCACCTTCCACCTCGGCGTGGACGGCGGTATCGAAGTGACCGCCAGCCATAACCCGATGGACTACAACGGCATGAAGCTGGTGCGCAAGGGCGCGCGTCCCATCAGCGGTGACACCGGCCTGCGCGACGTGCAGCGCCTCGCGGAAGCCAATGACTTCCCGCCGGTGAACGACGCGAAGCGCGGCACCTACAAGCAAATTAACCTGCAGAAAGAGTACATCGACCACCTGCTGGGCTACATCAATGTGGCGAACCTCAAGCCGCTGAAGCTGGTGATCAACTCCGGTAACGGTGCGGCCGGCCCGGTTGTCGATGCCCTTGAAGCGCGCTTTAAGGCGCTGAACGTGCCGGTCACCTTCGTCAAAGTGCACAACACCCCGGACGGCAACTTCCCGAACGGTATTCCTAACCCGCTGCTGCCGGAGTGCCGCGACGATACCCGCAACGCGGTGATTGAGCACGGTGCCGATATGGGCATCGCCTTTGACGGTGACTTCGACCGCTGCTTCCTGTTCGACGAGAAAGGGCAGTTCATCGAGGGCTACTACATTGTCGGCCTGCTGGCGGAAGCGTTCCTCGAGAAAAACCCGGGCGCGAAGATCATTCATGACCCGCGTCTTTCCTGGAACACGGTTGACGTGGTGTCCGCGGCAGGCGGCACGCCGGTGATGTCCAAAACCGGTCATGCCTTCATCAAAGAGCGCATGCGCGAAGAAGATGCCATCTACGGCGGCGAGATGAGCGCCCACCATTACTTCCGTGATTTTGCCTACTGCGACAGCGGAATGATCCCGTGGCTGCTTGTCACCGAACTGCTGTGCCTGAAGGGGCAGACCCTGGGCGAGCTGGTGCGCGATCGCATGGCGGCGTTCCCGGCGAGCGGGGAGATCAACAGCAAGCTGGCGCAGCCGGCCGAGGCGATTGCCCGCGTGGAGCAGCACTTTGCGATTCACGCGCTGGAAATTGACCGTACCGACGGTATCAGCATGGCGTTCCCGCAGTGGCGCTTCAACCTGCGTTCGTCCAACACCGAGCCGGTGGTACGCCTGAACGTGGAGTCCCGCGCTGACACAGCGCTGATGGAAGCCCGAACAAAGGACATTCTGGCGCTGTTGAATCAGTAAAAAGAAAACCTTATCCCTCACCCTAACCCTCTCCCCAAAGGGGAGAGGGAACTTGAACACCCTCTCCCCTTTGGGGAGAGGGCCGGGGTGAGGGGCGAGGGGTAAGGTTTAGAACTAAAGGAACAACGATGACGAATCTAAAAAAACGCGAACGAGCGAGAACGAATGCATCGTTAATCTCTATGGTGCAGCGTTTTTCTGATATCACCATCATGGTCGGTGGATTGTGGGCGGTGTGTCGGATCAGCGGGCTGCCGTTCTTATACATGCATCTGCTGATGGCACAGATTGCGCTGGTCGTGTTTCAGATGATCGGCGGGATGACCGATTTCTACCGCTCGTGGCGCGGCGTGAAAATGACCACCGAACTGATGCTGCTGCTGCAGAACTGGACCCTGAGCCTGATCTTCAGTGCCGGTCTGGTGGCATTCAGCCATGATTTTGACAACCGCTTCGTGACCTATCTCTGCTGGTATCTGTTAACCAGCGTCGGCATGGTAGTGTGCCGCTCCCTGATCCGCTTCGGCGCGGGCTGGCTGCGTAACCGCGGCTATAACCGTCGCTTTGTCGCCGTGGCGGGTGATTTACCGGTCGGGAGGGTGTTGCTCGACAGCTTCCGCAAAGAGCCGTGGCTGGGGTTTGAAGTGGTGGGGATTTATCACGACGCGAAGCCGGGCGGTGTGCCGTCGGACTGGGCGGGCAATTACGAACAGCTTATTGAAGACGCGAAAGCCGGCAAAATTCACAACGTCTACATCGCCATGCAGATGAAAGACGAATCCCGCATTAAGCAACTGATGCGCGAGCTGGCGGATACCACCTGTTCGGTGATCCTCATCCCGGACGTCTTTACCTTCAACATCCTCCATTCACGCATTGAAGAAGTAAACGGTGTGCCGGTGGTACCGCTGTACGACACGCCGCTGTCGGGCATTAACCGCGTGCTGAAGCGCGTGGAGGATATCGTGCTCTCTTCGCTGATTTTACTGCTTATTTCCCCGGTGCTGTGCTGCATTGCCCTGGCGGTGAAGCTGAGCTCTCCCGGCCCGGTTATCTTCCGCCAGACCCGCTACGGCATGGACGGTAAGCCGATTATGGTGTGGAAATTCCGCTCCATGAAGGTGATGGAGAACGACAAGGTGGTGACCCAGGCAACGCAGAACGATCCGCGTGTCACCCGCGTGGGGAACTTCCTGCGCCGCACTTCGCTTGACGAGCTGCCGCAGTTTATCAACGTCTTTACCGGCGGCATGTCGATTGTTGGCCCGCGTCCGCACGCGGTGGCGCACAACGAGCAGTACCGCTCGCTGATTGAGGGCTACATGCTGCGCCATAAGGTGAAGCCAGGCATTACCGGCTGGGCGCAGATCAACGGCTGGCGCGGTGAAACCGACACGCTGGAAAAAATGGAAAAACGTATCGAATTCGATCTGGAATACATCCGTGAATGGAGTATCTGGTTCGATATCAAGATTGTTTTTCTGACCATCTTCAAAGGTTTCGTGAACAAAGCGGCGTACTAAGATGAGCTTACGTGAAAAAACCATCAGCGGCGCCAAGTGGTCAGCGATGGCGACTATCGTCATCATTGGCCTCGGCCTGGTGCAGATGACGGTGCTGGCGCGCATTATTGATAATCACCAGTTCGGCCTGCTGACCGTCTCGCTGGTGATCATCGCGCTGGCCGACACGCTGTCTGACTTTGGTATCGCCAACTCCATTATCCAGCGTAAAGAGATTAGCCATCTCGAGCTGACCACGCTCTACTGGCTGAACGTGGGGCTGGGGATTGTCGTGTTCGTGCTGGTGTTCCTGCTGAGCGACACCATCGCCAGCGTGCTGCACAACCCGGATCTCGCCCCGCTGATGCGCACGCTGTCGTTTGCCTTTGTGGTGATCCCGCACGGGCAGCAGTTCCGCGCGCTGATGCAAAAAGAGCTGGAGTTCAACAAGATCGGCATGATCGAGACCAGCGCGGTGCTGGCGGGCTTTACCTTCACCGTGGTGAGCGCCCATTTCTGGCCGCTGGCGATGACCGCCATCCTCGGTTACCTGGTGAATTCTGCCGTGCGTACGCTGCTGTTCGGCTACTTTGGCCGCAAGATTTACCGTCCGGGGCTGCATTTCTCTCTCGCATCCGTTTCGTCCAACCTGCGCTTTGGCGCGTGGCTGACGGCGGACAGCATCATCAACTACGTGAACACCAATCTGTCGACGCTGGTGCTGGCTCGCATCCTGGGCGCGAGCGTGGCGGGGGGCTACAACCTGGCCTATAACGTCGCGGTTGTCCCGCCTATGAAGCTGAACCCCATTATCACCCGCGTGCTGTTCCCGGCGTTCGCCAAGATTCAGGACGACACCGAGAAGCTGCGCGTCAACTTCTACAAGCTGCTCTCCGTGGTGGGGATCATCAACTTCCCGGTGCTGCTGGGGCTAATGGTGGTTTCCAGCAACTTCGTGCCGCTGGTGTTTGGCGAGAAGTGGAACGGCATCATCCCGATCCTGCAGCTATTGTGCGTGGTGGGGCTGCTGCGCTCCGTGGGGAATCCGATTGGTTCCCTGCTGATGGCAAAAGCGCGCGTGGACATCAGCTTTAAGTTCAACGTGTTCAAGACCTTCCTGTTTATTCCGGCAATTATCGTTGGTGGGCATATGGCGGGCGCCATTGGCGTCACGCTGGGCTTCCTGCTGGTGCAGGTCGTCAACACCGTTCTGAGCTACTTCATCATGATTAAACCGGTGCTGGGCTCCAGCTACCGTCAGTACATCCTGAGCCTGTGGCTGCCGTTCTATCTCTCCTTACCGACTCTGGCGGTGAGCTACGCTCTGGGCATTATCCTCAGCGGGCATCTGCCACTGGCCGCGCTGCTGGCGGTGCAGGTTGCCGCGGGCGCGCTGGCGTTTGGCGTGATGATTGTGCTGTCGCGCAACGCGCTGGTGGTGGAGATGAAGCGCCAGTTTTGCCGTAACGAAAAAATGAAAACGCTGCTTCGCGCAGGCTAGTTATTTAAGAGGCCATTATGAAATTATTAATTCTTGGCAACCATACCTGCGGCAACCGTGGCGACAGCGCCATCCTGCGCGGTTTACTGGATGCAATTAACACCCTTAAGCCTGAGACTGAAGTGGACGTGATGAGCCGTTATCCGGTCAGCTCATCCTGGTTACTGAACCGCCCGGTGATGGGCGACCCGCTCTACAGCCAGATGAAGCAGCACAACAACGCCGCGGGCGTGATGGGCCGCGTGAAGAAAGTGCTGCGTCGTCGCTACCAGCATCAGGTGCTGCTTTCACGCGTGACCGATACCGGCAAGCTGCGCAACATCGCTATCGCGCAGGGCTTTACCGATTTCGTGCGTCTGCTGTCCGGCTATGATGCGATTATTCAGGTGGGCGGTTCGTTCTTCGTCGATCTCTACGGCGTGCCGCAGTTTGAGCATGCGCTTTGTACTTTCATGGCGAAAAAGCCGCTGTTTATGATTGGCCACAGCGTCGGGCCATTCCAGGATCCGCAGTTTAACCAGCTGGCGAACTATGTCTTCGGCCACTGCGATGCGCTGATCCTGCGTGAATCGGTCAGCCTTGACATGATGAAGCGCAGCGAAATTGATACTTCTAAAGTTGAGCATGGTGTGGACACCGCCTGGCTGGTGGATCACCAGGATGACAGCTTCCAGCCGAGCTACGCGGTGCAGCACTGGCTCGACGTGGCGGCGAAACAGAAAACCGTCGCGATTACCCTGCGTGAACTCGCTCCGTTCGATAAGCGTCTTGGCACCACCCAGGCAGCCTACGAGAAAGCCTTCGCCGACGTGGTGAACCGCGTGCTGGACAGCGGGTACCAGGTGCTGGCGCTCTCGACCTGTACCGGCATCGACAGCTACAACAAAGATGACCGCATGGTGGCGCTGAACCTGCGCAACCTTGTCAACGATCCGTCCCGCTATCACGTGGTAATGGACGAACTGAACGACCTGGAGATGGGCAAGCTGCTCGCAGCCTGCGACCTGACTGTGGGCACGCGCCTGCACTCCGCCATTATCTCCATGAACTTCGGTACGCCGGCCATTGCCATCAACTATGAGCACAAATCCGCCGGGATTATGCAGCAGCTGGGTATGCCTGAAATGGCCGTGGATATCCGTCATCTGCTGGATGGTTCGCTAGGAGCGATGGTGGGCGACACCCTGGGTCAGTTGCCTGCCATCAATGAACGCCTGGCGGTGGCGGTGAAAGCCGAGCGCGAGAAGGGCATCGGGATGGTGAAATCGGTACTGGATCGCGTACGGGAGGGGAAATGAAGGTTGGTTTCTTCTTACTGAAATTTCCGCTGTCGTCTGAGACCTTTGTACTGAACCAAATCACCGCGTTTATCGATATGGGATATGACGTGGAGATTATCGCCCTGCAAAAGGGCGATACCCAAAATACCCATGCGGCGTATACCCAGTATGGGCTGGAGGCGAAAACCCGCTGGCTGCAGGATGAGCCTTCCGGGAAGCTGAGTAAGCTGCGCCACCGGGCCAGCCAGACCTTACGCGGGATCCACCGCGCGTCGACCTGGCGGGCGCTGAATGTTTCCCGCTATGGATCCGAATCTCGCAATCTGATCCTGTCGGCCATCTGCGGACAAACGGCGCAGCCGTATCGTGCCGACGTGTTTATCGCCCACTTTGGCCCGGCGGGCGTCACCGCCGCGAAGCTGCGTGAACTGGGGGTGATTGACGGCAAGATCGCCACCATCTTCCATGGGATCGATATTTCCAGCCGCGAGGTGCTGAACCACTATACGCCGGAATACCAGCAGCTTTTCCGCCGTGGCGACATGATGCTGCCCATCAGCGAGCTGTGGGCCGGACGCCTGAAAAAAATGGGCTGCCCGGGGGAGAAAATTACCGTGTCGCGTATGGGCGTGGATTTAGCCCGCTTTACCCGTCGCCCGGTTAAGGTGCCGGGAAAACCGCTGCAAATCATCTCCGTAGCCCGTCTGACCGAAAAGAAAGGTCTGCATGTGGCCATCGAAGCCTGCCGCCAGCTGAAAGCGCGCGGGGTGGATTTCCACTATCGCATTCTCGGTATTGGGCCATGGGAGCGTCGCCTGCGTACGCTTATCGAGCAGTATCAGCTGGAGGATGTCGTGGAGATGCCAGGTTTCAAGCCGAGCCACGAGGTCAAAGCCATGCTCGATGAAGCGGACGTGTTCCTGCTGCCTTCGGTAACGGGCGCCGATGGCGATATGGAAGGTATACCGGTGGCGCTGATGGAGGCGATGGCCGTGGGGATCCCGGTGGTATCGACGCTGCACAGCGGCATCCCGGAGCTGATCAAATCCGATCACTCCGGCTGGCTGGTACCGGAGAACAACGCGATGGCCCTTGCGGACCGATTAGCTGCCTTCAGCGACATTGACCAGCAGGCGCTGGAGCCCGTGCTTCATAACGCGCGCCAAAAAGTTGAAACCGATTTTAACCAGCAGGTGATTAACCGCCAGTTAGCGAGCCTGCTGCAAACGCTGTAACGCCGAGGTTGTATGCTGAAAAAGATTACCCGACGCACTTTTGTCTCTTCTCTTTCCGTTCTGGCGGCCACGCCGCTGCTGTCGTCCCGCATCGCGCGGGCGGCAAGCGGAAAGACGGTCTCCATTAATCAGTACAATAACAACGACTGGATTGCCGCCTTTAAGAAGGCGTTTAAGGACGGCGATACCGTCGTGGTTCCGGCCGGACTCACCTGTGAAAATATCAATACGGGCATTTTCATTCCTGACGGCAAAACGCTGCTGATCCGCGGGGCGTTAACCGGCAACGGACGCGGGCGTTTTGTGCTGCAGGAAGGCAGCAAAGTGATTGGTGAAGGCGGCGGGCGCACGGAGAACATTACGCTCGACGTTCGCGGCTCTGACTGTGTCATTAAAGGCCTGGCGATGAGCGGGTTTGGCCCCGTAACGCAGATCTACATCGGCGGCAAGAAACCTCGCGTGATGCGCAATCTGCTGATTGATAACATCAGCGTAAGCCAGGCGAATTACGCCATTCTTCGCCAGGGCTTCCATAATCAGGTCGATGGCGCCCGCATCACCAACAGCAAATTCAGCCATCTGCAGGGCGATGCGATCGAGTGGAACGTCGCTATCAACGATCGCAATATCCTGATCTCCGATCATGTCATCGATAACATCAACTGCACCAACGGCAAGATTAACTGGGGTATCGGCATTGGCCTTGCCGGCAGCACCTACGACAACGACTACCCGGAAAAACAGACCGTTAAGAACTTCGTGGTGGCAAATATCACAGGCAGCAACTGCCGCCAGCTGGTGCATGTTGAGAACGGGAAACACTTTGTTATCCGCAATATAAAGGCCCAAAATATTACCCCCGATTTCAGTAAAAAGGCGGGTATAGACAATGCGACGGTCGCTATTTATGGCTGTGATAATTTCATTATTGATAATGTTGACATGGTTAATAGTGCCGGAATGTTAATCGGCTATGGGGTAATAAAAGGCGATTATTTATCCATCCCGCAGAATTTCAAGCTCAACAATATTCAACTGGATAATCGACAGCTTGCGTATAAGCTGCGCGGAATACAAATTTCATCAGGTAATGCGACCTCCTTTGTGGCGATCACCAACGTGGAGATGAAGCGGGCAACGCTTGAGCTGCACAATAAGCCGCAGCATCTGTTCTTACGTAATATCAACGTGATGCAGGAAGCGGCGATTGGCCCCGCGTTGAAGATCAACTTCGACCTGCGTAAAGATGTGCGAGGCAAATTTATGGCGAAAGACGAGACCTTGCTGTCGCTGGCGAACGTCAAAGCGGTAAATGAAAAGGGGCAGAGCTCAGTGGATATTGACCGGGTTGATCAGCAGGTTGTGAATGTGGAAAGGCTGAACTTTGCGCTTCCGCACAGATAATCGACAACTTTCTTTTTTAAGACTATTCCTGGCACAGAAGCGTGATCTATTCAGATTACAACTACAGAAATTTGTGGGGCCAGGGCGTAACATTACCTGAGGATTACGGCAAATCATGCTGGCGAAAACAGGTTTAAGAGCTATAATTCGTCAACCATTTTAAGGTGGAAGAAATAATGATTAATTTGAAAGCAGTCATTCCGGTAGCAGGCCTGGGCATGCATATGCTGCCAGCCACAAAAGCCATTCCTAAAGAGATGCTGCCGATTGTCGACAAACCGATGATTCAATACATTGTCGACGAGATTGTTGCTGCAGGGATCAAAGAAATCGTCCTGGTTACCCATTCATCCAAGAATGCGGTTGAGAACCACTTCGACACCTCTTACGAACTCGAAGCGCTGCTTGAGCAGCGCGTCAAACGCCAGTTGCTGGCGGAAGTACAGTCTATTTGTCCACCAGGCGTGACCATTATGAACGTGCGTCAGGCGCAGCCGCTGGGCCTGGGCCACTCTATTCTGTGTGCCCGTCCGGTTGTGGGTGATAACCCGTTTATCGTTGTGCTTCCTGACATTATTATCGATACCGCTTCTGCCGATCCGCTGCGCTACAACCTGGCGGCAATGGTGGCACGTTTCAATGAAACCGGCCGCAGCCAGGTGCTGGCAAAACGCATGAAGGGCGATCTCTCCGAGTACTCCGTTATTCAGACGAAAGAACCGCTGGAGACGGAAGGGCAGGTGAGCCGCATCGTTGAATTCATCGAAAAACCGGATCAGCCGCAGACGCTGGATTCTGACCTGATGGCAGTAGGTCGCTATGTTCTGAACGCGGATATCTGGGCCGAGCTGGAAAAAACAGAACCAGGCGCCTGGGACCGTATTCAGCTAACCGACGCGATTGCTGAACTGGCGAAAAAACAGTCTGTTGACGCGATGCTGATGACCGGTGACAGCTATGACTGCGGTAAGAAACTGGGGTATATGCAGGCGTTTGTGAACTACGGCCTGCGTAACCTGAAGGAAGGGGCGAAGTTCAGAAGCCGGATTGAGAAGCTGCTGGCTAACGACTGATATTTCTGCCACGGCCTGAACAAACGGCAGTTATCATTTTGGAATGTTAAGACATAACCAAAATGATAACTGCCGTTTTTTTGTTATTAATTTTAATGATTACATAGGGTTATCTGATTCAAATCTCAGCAGCTTTGTAGCGATTTGTGCTTGTTTCTGAGGTCGTTTAGGACGACAATTAACGCCAGTTTTGTCTGTAACCAGACAAGTAGAATCATTCAATCAAACATCACTCAGTGCACTGGTAGCTGTTAAGCCAGGGGCGGTAGCGTGCCTGGCATTTGCAATTGAAAATTGAACGAACAGTCGTGGCCTATATAGTTTCTCGCGATTCTGCACTCTTCGCGGGCAAAAAATATCAGATAGAGCAGATAGGGGATATCAATGAAAGTATTGGTGACGGGCGGAACCGGGTTTCTTGGTACTGCTTTAGTCCGGACGTTGAAATTATCAGGACACGAGGTGATATTAACAACGCGCAAGCAGGAGAACCCAGAACAGGGAATTTACAACCTGGGTAATATCTCAGCCGATACCAACTGGATAAATCTTCTTCAGGGATGCGACACTGTCATTCATACTGCGGGAAGAGCGCATATCCTTAATGATGATGCACAGGATGCCCTGGCAGAATTTCGCCGGGTTAATCACGACGCGACCATGAAATTAGCTACGGATGCCGCGACCAGTGGTGTTAAACATTTTATCTTCGTCAGCTCAATCGGCGTCAATGGTAATGCCACCTCGGGGCACCCTTTTACTGAAGCCTCTGAGCCACGGCCAACTTCTGATTACGCCATTTCCAAGCTAGAAGCTGAACAGAACCTGCTTAAAAATTTTGCAGAGAGTGATATGGCGATCACCATTGTCCGTCCTGCATTGATTTGTGGTGAAAATGCGCCGGGTAATATACAGCGTCTTTTAAAACTGGTGTCTAAGAACCTGCCGTTACCATTTAAAAATGTCAGGAACAAGCGGGCACTCGTGTCACTAGATAATGTCGTCAGTTTCATCAGCGAATGCGTGGTGAATGAAAAATCAAAAAATCAACTCTATTTACTTGCAGATGCGGAACGACCTTCTACAGAAGATATGATTAATGCTTTTGCTTCTGGAATGGGCATTAAAGCGAAACTGGTCTCTTTCCCAACGGGTTTCTTTAGGTTATTGCTTTCTTCTGTTGGTAAACGAGGTATTTACGATCAGCTGTTTGGCGATCTGGAAGTCGATGCCTCTAAATCCCGGGAACATTTAAACTGGACGCCCCCGATAACGCTTTATGAAACGATGAAAAAAACGGCGAAATATTATATCGAAGGTAATAAATAATGATGAATTTTGGGATTGTGATATTCGCTTTTTTAGCCTCCTGCGCACTGAC
This sequence comes from Enterobacter sp. UPMP701, assembly GCF_053709515.1. Classification (NCBI taxonomy): domain Bacteria; kingdom Pseudomonadati; phylum Pseudomonadota; class Gammaproteobacteria; order Enterobacterales; family Enterobacteriaceae; genus Enterobacter; species Enterobacter sp. UPMP701. The sequence continues at coordinate 228,136 of NZ_JBSKJN010000003.1, forward strand.
TTGGGGATTGCGGGGGTATGCAATAAAGCATAATGTTATTGACCGCCCAAACCAGCGAAGTTCTCATTCTGTGCCCACCCCGCGAGGTGGTGGAGTAGCGATCGTCCTGACGCTCCTGGTCGCTTTGGTAGGATTTTATTTTAACCATACGCTTACGTTCGACAGTTTCCTGGGTTTATTTATTCCAGGTGTAATTGTCGCCATCATTGGCTTCCTTGATGATCATGGTCATATTGCGGCACGCTGGCGTCTATTGATGCATTTCATGGCAGCAGCAATTGGCATCTATTTCCTGGGTTCCTTCCCTGTAATTACGCTGTTTGGTTACGATCTTTCCTTATCATGGATTGGTATGATTCTCGGCTGTGTGTATCTGGTCTGGATGCTGAACTTATATAATTTTATGGATGGGATTAATGGCTTAGCCAGCGCTGAAGCAATAACATTTGCCGCATGTAGTGCTATATTAATTGTTGTAAACCAGTACACGGACGCGCCTGGAAGTATTTATCCGCTGACGCTTGCCCTTATCGGTGCCGCGGCCGGTTTTATTGTCTGGAATTTCCCGAGAGCAAAAATCTTCATGGGCGATGCCGGGAGTGGTTTCCTGGGGATAACTATCGGACTGATGATTCTCCATATTGCGAAAGCAGATACGCATTTCTTTATTGCAGAATTATGTTTGCTGGGCGTATTTATCGTCGATGCCACGACAACTTTATTGAGGAGGCTCGTAGCAGGTAAAAAGGTCTATGAAGCACATGCCAGCCATGGCTACCAAATTCTTGCAAGAAAATATGGCAGCCACGTTCCGGTGACATCATTGGCGATTGCCGTCAATCTTCTGTGGCTCTTCCCCATCGCCTTTTTTATTGCCTCAGGCAAAATTGATGGTGTTGTGGGGCTACTCATCGCCTGGTTCCCGCTTCTCGTTGTTGCGCTGAAATGTGGTGCAGGTGTTAAAGACAAAGAGAGCAATGTCAATGCATGACTTATTGATTTTGGGAGCGGGTGGTCATGGCCGTACGCTGTACGAGACAGCGAGACTGCTGGGATATGACGATATCGTTTTTCTCGACGATAATACATCCGCCTGCCAGGAAATTAACAAACTGATTGTTGGAAAAATTTCAGAACTACGGTTCCATATCGGTAAGGTAAGTCATGTTGCTATTGGCATCGGAAACAATAAAGTCAGAGAGCAACTCTATCAGCAACTGATCGGCTTAGGTATTCATCCTGTAACGCTCATACATCCCTTTGCATTTGTCAGTCCATCGGCGACAATTGCTGATGGTTCTGTTGTGTTAGCGGGAGCTGTAGTGGGCGCCAACGCAAAATTAGGTTTGGCGACGATTGTGAATAGCCACTCGACAATAGATCACGATTCCATTGTTGGTGATTTCGCTCACTTAGGTGTTGGTGTCCATCTTGCGGGCAGCGCTGTGATTGGGAAATCAGCGTTTCTCCAGGCGGGGACAGTGGGTGGTTATAATACTAAAGTAGACGATTACTCAGTGTGTCCTGCTGGTACTATTTTATAAACTGAATGCAAGCTTTAGTGAGGCGACTAGTTTTTAGTATGCTAAATTATTTAATATCTTTACCACGACCAATAAAACGTATTATCACACTCTCTATAGATGTTGTGCTTCTGTTGTGCGCATTTTGGTTTGCATTTTGGGTGCGCATTGATTCAATGACTCCAGTATATAGTACAGAGCATTGGCTTTTTATTCTTTCAATAATTTTAGTTACTTTGGCAATCTTTGTTAAATTAGGGCTGTATCGGGCCGTAATTCGTTATATTACTGCCAAAATATTACTGGTAGTAACGATGGGGATGATCATATCGTCCATTTTGCTTATTATCGCAGCGTTCTATACCAACGTCTATTTGCCGAGAACGATTCCTTTTATCTATTTCTCATTCGGTCTACTGCTTATTGCCGGATCACGGCTTGGGATGAGAATGTTGGTGAATCGTGGGTTGAATCTGGGCACCCGGGTAGTTATTTATGGTGCAGGTGCATCCGGTCGTCAATTACTGCCTGCGCTGAGCCAGATGGACGAATATTACCCCGTTGCTTTTGTCGATGATAACCGTGCCCTGCAAGGTCAGGTGATTCACGGGGTAAGCGTTTTTGCACCAGAAAAACTGCCCTGGCTGGTTGAGAAATACGAAGCGAAGAAAATTCTGCTGGCCATGCCAAGCGCAAGCCGGGCAAGAAAGAACGAAGTCATTAAAACACTGGAAGGTCTGCCGTGCGAAGTGCTCTCCATCCCGGGAATGGTCGATCTGGTGGAGGGGAAGGCAAGTATTGATTCCTTGCGGAAAGTCGTTATTACAGACCTGCTGGGCCGCGATCCTGTCTCACCCATTCCGGAACTGATATCCCGTAATATTAACGGGAAAACAGTGATGGTTACCGGGGCAGGGGGGTCAATAGGGTCTGAACTATGCCGACAGATACTTAAAAATAAGCCAAACCAGCTTATTCTGTTCGAATTGTCAGAGTTCTCACTCTATTCCATTGATTCCGAACTGCGTAACCTAAATCTTGGTCAGGATTTTAAAGTTAAAATCTATCCAATCCTCGGTAACGTTCAGGATAAAGAGCATCTCGAAAGGTTAATCAGAGCATTCAACGTCGACACAATTTATCATGCTGCGGCGTACAAGCATGTACCGCTTGTCGAGTTCAATGTTCTTGACGGTGTGCGCAATAATATCTTTGGTACATTGAGCTGCGCTCAGGCCGCGGCAAGTGGTGGTGTTGAAAACTTTGTCTTAATTTCGACCGATAAAGCCGTACGGCCCACCAACACAATGGGGGCGACCAAACGCATGGCGGAGCTGGTGCTGCAAGCGTTGGCGAAGGAATCCAATAATACCTGCTTTAGTATGGTTCGTTTCGGCAACGTGTTAGGCTCATCAGGCTCAGTTGTGCCGTTATTTGAAAAACAGATTGCTGCAGGTGGGCCGGTGACGCTGACACACGAAGATATCACGCGTTACTTTATGACCATTCCTGAAGCGGCTCAACTGGTGATCCAGGCGGGAGCCATGGGCACGGGCGGCGATGTTTTTGTTCTGGATATGGGGGAACCCGTCAGGATTATCGATCTTGCACACCGCATGATTACGCTGCAAGGGCTAACCGTTCGTGATGATAAAAACCCTTATGGTGATATTGCGATAAAAACGACGGGTCTGCGTCCAGGTGAGAAACTGTATGAAGAGTTGCTTATCGGCGACAATGTATCCGCTACGCAGCACCCGCGTATCAGAACAGCTAACGAAGTAATGTTGCCATGGAGTGAAATGAGCAACATTCTTCAGGATCTCGACAACGCCTGCCGTGAGTTCGACTACGAACGTGTGCGTGAGATACTCTTGCAGGCACCTGCCGCGTTCAATCCAACGGATGGTATCTGCGATTTACTATGGAATAAAAATGTGAGTTAAAAGCCTATCGTCGTCCTTCTCCTCCTTGTTTACTTATAATGAGTAAACAGGGTGGTAGGCATACCATCTTTTGTTTCAGAAAACTTTAAGAGCGAAATAAACGTGAAAATACTGGTCACGGGTGGAGCTGGTTTTATTGGGTCTGCTGTTGTACGACACATTATTAATCACACGCAGGACACTGTGATTAATGTCGATAAATTGACCTACGCCGGTAATCTCGAATCGCTAGCCACCGTCGCACAGAGCGATCGTTATTATTTTGAACATGCTGATATTTGCGATAACGCTGCTATGGAACGTATTTTGTCTTATCACCAACCTGATGCAGTGATGCATCTGGCGGCTGAAAGCCATGTCGATCGTTCGATAAGTGGTCCTGCAGCCTTTATCGAAACTAATATTATCGGCACTTATGTGCTATTAGAAGCTAGCCGTAAATACTGGTCCGAACTTAGCGCAGAGAAAAAAACCAGATTCCGTTTCCATCATATTTCTACAGATGAAGTGTATGGCGATCTTCCACATCCGGATGAAGTTGTAAAGGGCACTGAACTGCCGCTGTTTACTGAAAAAACCGCATATGCCCCAAGCAGCCCGTATTCTGCTTCAAAAGCCTCAAGTGATCATCTAGTCCGCGCATGGCTGCGAACCTATGGCTTCCCTACCATCGTAACCAATTGTTCAAACAACTACGGCCCGTATCACTTCCCAGAAAAATTAATCCCGTTAGTAATTCTCAATGCACTAGAAGGCAAACCTCTGCCAGTGTATGGCAACGGAGATCAAATACGTGACTGGCTGTATGTAGAAGATCACGCCCGTGCTTTATATATCGTAGTAACGCAAGGTAAAATCGGTGAGACCTATAATATAGGAGGCTATAATGAACAGAGAAACCTTAATGTTGTGCATACGATCTGTGATCTGTTAGATGAAATTGTACCAAAAATAGTTTCCTACCGAGAACAAATAACTTTCATACCAGATCGGCCCGGTCATGATCGTCGTTATGCAATTGATGCTAAAAAGATTAGCAAGGAACTGGGATGGAAACCTCTGGAGACTTTTGAAAGCGGAATTCGTAAAACGGTTGAGTGGTTTCTAGCGAATAGGGAGTGGATAGCAAATGTTAATAACGGAAGTTACCACTCCTGGATAAAGCAAAATTATGAGGGCGGTTAGTAATGAAGGGTATTATTTTAGCGGGGGGTTCAGGTACACGATTATATCCAATTACAATGGGCGTATCGAAACAGTTACTTCCTGTTTATGATAAACCCATGATCTATTACCCGCTTTCAGTATTAATGTTGGCTGGCATTAAAGATATTTTAATTATTACAACACCAGATGATCAGCCAGCTTTTATACGTTTACTCGGTGATGGCCGTCAGTTTGGCATAAACATAGAATATGCAATCCAACCCAGCCCTGATGGTTTAGCTCAAGCATTTATCATCGGTGACAACTTTATTGGTAATGATTCTGTTTGTTTGGTCCTTGGGGATAATATTTTCTTTGGTCAAGGATTTACACCAAAACTTAAAACGGCAGCAAATAGAAATAAAGGTGCTACTGTATTTGGTTATCAGGTTATGAATCCTGAGAGTTTTGGTGTCGTCGAATTTGATAAAAATTACACGGCATTGAATATAGAAGAAAAACCTGTAGCACCCAGATCAAATTGGGCAGTAACAGGTCTTTACTTTTACGATAATGAAGTTGTTGATATTGCTAAACATATAAAGCCATCACCCCGAGGTGAACTCGAAATTACAACTGTAAACCAAGTATACCTAGAAAATAATATGTTGACAGTCGAGTTGTTAGGTCGAGGATTTGCTTGGCTTGATACAGGTACTCATGACAGTTTAATTGAGGCAGGAAGCTTTGTTGAGACGGTTCAAAAACGTCAGGGGATGATGATTGCGTGCCTTGAGGAAATAGCGTGGAGAAATGGCTGGTTAAGCGATCAGGATTTATATTCAAGAGCGGGGCTATTTGCGAAAACTAACTACGGCGCATATTTACTAAAATTAATTAATAGATAACAAAACTTTATTAACATAATGTCGCCTGCATGGTTTGTGTTTATGAGCCTTATATAATATAAGAAACAGATAGGTTAGATGATGAAGAAAATTTTATTTGTAACTGCACGTTTCCCTTGGCCGATTATTACTGGAGATGCTCTGCGTGCTTATAATCAAATAAAAGAGCTTTCGAAAGAAAATTTAGTAGATGTTTTTTCGGTAGAAAAAGCAAACACCACAAGTGGTAATGTCAATAATTTTATAAATTCGTGTGCTTCTGGTAATTTATCAAAGATCGGTAAAATAAAAAACATAATTAAAAATAGGGGGCAAACTGCATTGCAATGTGCGATGTATAATGATAATGCCTCGTGGCAAAAATTAAAAAAAAATTTACTTGCTAATAATTATGACATAATAATTTTCCAACTGGTTAGGTTGGAATTCCTTATCTTTAAAACTATTTCTTTAAGAAAAAAACACAGTATCAAATCATTAATATATTGTGATTTTGTTGATGCTCTTTCATTAAATATGCAGAATAGAGCTGCAACAGAAAACTTTCTCATGAAGAAAATATGTGGCTTCGAAAGTAAAAAGCTGTCCGCAATTGAGAGGGAAATATACGAAGTAATCGATACGGGATTTATAATTTCAGAAAGAGATGCTAAACATATAGGTAAAGAAGGTTTTAAGATTATACCTAATGGCGTAAACATTCCCGGAGTAAAAAAAACCTTAAAAAAAGACGACGGCGTTATAAATTTAGCTTTTTGGGGGAATATGAGTTATTACCCCAATGTTAAAGCTGCAATCTTTTTAACTGATTTGTTTAATAGTCTACCAAAAGAAAAATATAAACTTCATATCATCGGTGCTCAGCCATGTAAACAAGTTTTGGCTTTGAATAAACCAAATGAAGTTATCGTTCATGGTTATGTTGATGATTTGAAGAATCTTCTGGCAAATATGGATATAGCGGTATTCCCTATTTTCGACGGTTCTGGGCTTCAGAATAAAGTATTAGAAGCGTTTGCATTAGGCCTGCCAGTCATAACTACAAATATAGTTCTGGATTCAATGCCAAAACTTAGTGAATACGCTATCGTTGCCAATAGTAAAAATGATTTTATCCGTTCTATCGAGCTTTTTGAGTCTAGAGAAGAGATTGCTAATAAAAATTCTCTTTGTGCGATAGAAGTATTGAAGAAACATTACAACTGGAATCTTATCAACTGTGTGACAGGAATGAAATGAAAAAAGTATTGTTGTTCAATTTCTATAAGGGAATATTGTACAGAGGTATTCCGATCTATTCATCCAACTTAATTACAGCACTTGAAAAGAAAGGATGTATAGTCAATGAGTGGAGTTGTCCAAAATTTGCACAGAAATTCCCTAGGGCAATTATAGACTTACTCTTTGTTCTTTGTGAGCAAGTTATTATTCCTATGATAAGTATTATGGGAAGATATGAAAAAGTTATATATCCTTATAACTCATGTTCTGTAATATCGGCTTTTTCCAAGAAATCCATATTAATAATTCATGATTTCATCCCAAATAAAAGAATTAAGGAAAGGCTAAGTCTTTCTGCGTTATATATTGTACTAACACAGCGATTTCATGCTTTTTTGAAAAGAGATGTAGCATTTGTCTCAGCAACAACAAAAAGAATTGGAATGAATGTTAAATGGTTAAAAGATAGTAATGTTTATCTTTTCCCTAACTCATTCTATCAACTAGAAGCTAAATTATCACAAGATAATATTCAAAAAAGTAATGCTGAATCCTATGCAGTATTAATTTCAGGTAATGGTTCTAATAAAGAATTTAATCACGCAATGCAGTTATGGAAAACATGTGCATACGCTGCTTCGCATAAGCTTAAGGTTATAGGATTAGGCTCTCACAAAGAATGGGCATTGAAAATACTTAGAGAATTAAAGATTGAGAATGTCCAGGTGCTGCCGGTTCTTACAGATGACGAATTATTATCGGAACTAAAGAACGCTTCAATGGTCTGGGCTCATTCGACTCATGAAGGATTCGGAAGACCAGTAATTGAAGGCAGAATATGTGGGAAAAGCGTTTTAGCGTCAAATATTTCTGCATTTAGAGAACATAGAGACGAAAGTGTTTATTTATATGACGATCATTCTTTTTGTGAGAAATATTATTTGGCTAATGTGACTAGTGATTCATCAGGTTATAAGATTAAGTATCATATTATTTTAGAGGAAGAAATTGAAAAATGGCTACTAGCAAATTGATACCTATTATAATGGCTGGCGGTACAGGTAGTCGTTTATGGCCACTATCCCGTGAACTTTATCCCAAACAGTTCATTCCAGTAAAGGGTGATTACACGATGTTGCAATCAACAATCAACCGTTTGGATGGGCTTGATTGTAATAATCCTATAGTAATCTGTAATGAAAAACACCGTTTTATCGTGGCAGAGCAGTTACTACAATTAAACAAGCTCACTAAAAATATTGTCCTTGAACCTGCAGGGCGAAATACTGCTCCAGCCGTCGCACTTGCTGCATTAGCCGCGAAAAAGAATAACGCCGAAAGCAATCCATTATTACTGGTACTTGCTGCCGACCATATTTTTGAGAAGGAAGAAGTTTTCAGAGATGCGATCAGACAAGCGATTCCTTGTGCAGAACAAGGCAAACTTGTAACTTTTGGGATTGTGCCTGATAGAGCTGAAACTGGTTATGGTTATATTCTCCGCGGCGATAGCATAAGTCAGAAAGGATGTAAGGAAGCATATAAAGTCTCAAGGTTTGTAGAAAAACCCGATCTGGATACTGCTAAATCTTATGTAGATAGCGGGGAATATTATTGGAATAGCGGTATGTTTCTTTTCCAGGTTGATAGCTATCTGGCCGAATTGAGAAAGTTCAGGCCTGATATTCTTGAGGCATGCGAAAAAGCAATGAGTGCTATCAATCCTGACCTTGATTTCACCAGAGTTGATGAGAAGTCATTCTTGGCTTGTCCGGATGAGTCGATTGATTATGCTGTGATGGAGAAAACTGAGGACGCCGTTGTAGTGCCAATGGATGCCGGCTGGAGCGATGTTGGATCATGGTCATCATTGTGGGATATTAGCCCACATGACACCGATGGTAATGTCCATCGTGGTGATGTCATTAGTTTCCGAACAAAAAATAGTTACTTACATTCAGAATCAGGTCTCGTTGCCACTGTGGGCGTGAAAGACCTTATCATTGTGCAGACCAAAGATGCAGTTCTCATTGCTGATAGGCATGCCGTACAGGATGTTAAAAAGATAGTGGAGAAAATAAAGGCTGAGGGGCGTTTAGAGCATCATAAACACCGCGAAGTTTTTCGTCCCTGGGGTAAATATGATTCGATTGACGCTGGAGAACGCTACCAGGTTAAGCGTATAAGCGTAAAACCTGGGGAGGGGCTATCAGAACAAATGCATCATCACCGTTCTGAACACTGGGTTATTGTATCTGGGACTGCGAAAGTAACAATTAACGGAGAAGAAAAAATTTTGACAGAAAATCAATCCGTTTATATCCCACTTGGCGTTATTCATTCTCTTGAGAACCCAGGGAAAATCATGCTTGAACTGATTGAAGTGCGTTCTGGTTCCTATTTGGAAGAAGATGACATTATTCGCCTTTCAGATCGTTATGGGCGAATTTAGAAATTGTCATAGCAAATACGTTATATCAAGATTTAAGGTAATAATTGCCAGAGATATATGAGGAAAATAATGGATAAATTGACTTGTTTCAAGGCGTATGACATTCGCGGCCGCTTAGGTGACGAACTTAATAATAATATAGCAAAGCGAATTGGTCGAGCCTATGGTGAATATCTGAAACCTCGGACCGTTGTATTAGGTGGTGATGTGCGCCTTACAAGTGAATCTCTAAAAATGTCACTAGCCGAAGGTTTGCAGGACGCAGGTGTTGACGTACTGGATATTGGAATGTCAGGGACCGAAGAAATCTATTTCTCTACATTCCATCTCGGTGTTGACGGAGGAATTGAAGTTACAGCAAGTCATAATCCCATGGATTACAATGGGATGAAGTTGGTTCGCGAGGGAGCCCGGCCTATCAGCGGTGATACAGGGCTGCGAGATATACAACGTTTAGCTGAAGAAAATAATTTTTCTCATGTAGATATTGCGAAACGTGGAAGTTATGAAAAAATAGATACCAAAAAAGCATATATTGATCATATTCTCAGCTATATCAAACCTGAAAATATTAAACCACTTAAACTTGTTATTAACTCAGGTAACGGAGCCGCAGGCCCTGTTATTGATGAGATTGAAAAACGTTTCAAGGAAATTCAGATTCCAGTTGAATTTGTGAAAATTCACAATTTACCTGATGGAAATTTCCCTAATGGGATTCCAAACCCTCTTCTTCAAGAATGCCGTGCCGATACAAGCGAAGCCGTTATTAATCACAAGGCAGATATGGGCATTGCATTCGATGGCGATTTTGACAGATGTTTCCTCTTCGATAATGAAGGTAATTTTATTGAAGGTTATTACATTGTCGGGTTGCTTGCAGAATCTTTCCTCGAAAAGCAACCAGGCGCGCGGATCATACATGATCCCCGCCTTTCATGGAATACTATAGATGTGGTTCAGCGAGCAAAGGGTATTCCTGTAATGTCCAAAACAGGCCATGCTTTCATCAAAGAACGCATGCGTTTGGAAGATGCTGTCTATGGTGGTGAAATGAGTGCTCATCATTATTTTCGTGACTTTGCCTACTGTGATAGCGGAATGATTCCGTGGCTACTTGTAGCCGAGTTAGTGAGTATTAAAAATAAAACGTTGGCAGAACTAGTCCATGATCGGATGAAATCTTTCCCGGCCAGCGGAGAGATTAATAGCATCGTTAATGATCAAGAAAAAGTGATTTCTGAAATACTTGAATACTATAAAAGTGATGCCTCGGTAGTAGACTATACCGATGGAATCAGTATTGAATTTTCTGACTGGCGTTTTAATCTCCGAAGCTCAAACACTGAGCCTGTTATCCGCTTGAATGTTGAGTCTCGTGGTAATACTGCGTTAATGGAAGCCAAAACAGCAGAGTTATTGAATAAAATTCGAGCATAGCTTGTCTTTTATATGGGTGCACATGTAGTAATTGTGCACCCATTAATATATGGATTAAATATTATTATTTTTAATATCTGATTCCTTAATAATCTTGTATGTTGGGAAGTATACAATTCCTATGAATGAGAAGAGTTTAAAAAATAATTACTTCAAAATAAGTGCGCATTTAGCGTTTATATATTTCCTGCTTACTTCTTCTTTATTATTGATTTTTTTAACGGAATCGGCAAGTGCTACACTTTATGGAACTGTAGAGGATATTTTTGCGGTTTTTTGTGCCATTATATTGTTTGGTGAGATGATTTACTTCTATATGCATAGAGTGAAGTTTATCTCGTTGCAATTAATGTTTGCTTTTGTGTTTTCTTTGATTATAGGTATTCCTTCTTTTTATTTGTATTTCTTTAAAAAAGCTTCTGATGGCTTTGAAATGACTTGTATATGGGGTATGTTAATAAATATCATACTCTATCTTACAGCTATCAAAAATGTTCATAGGCAACAAACAAAAAGTATAAATAATCTATTTAAGATTATATTTTCCATTGTTGGTGTTTGTCAGTTAATTAAAATTGTTTTTTATCTGAAATTTATTTTATCATCAGGCTTAGGGCATTTAGCTATTTATACTGATAGTGAAGAATTACTTTCAAGTATTCCTTTTGCTGTCCGTGCTATTAGTGGCTTTTCTTCTATAATGGCTTTGGCAGTCTTTTATTATAAATCATCGAAAAAATATAAGATGCTAGCATTTATTTTGCTCGCATCTGACCTTGTTATTGGGATAAGAAATAAATTCTTTTTTGCTTTTATATGTATTATTATTCTCTCGTTATATTCAAATAGAAAGAAAATAATAGCAATATTCGCTAGAATATCCAAAGTACACTATTTATTAATTGGCTTCGTCGGTTTTTCAATGATTTCATATCTTCGTGAAGGATATGAAATCAATTTTATTAATTATCTTGGCGTTGTACTTGACTCTCTGTCGTCTACGCTTGCAGGTTTACAAGATTTATACTCTTTGCCCCATGAAAATGGTTGGGCGTTACTAAACCCCCTTACGATATTATCGCAAGTGTTGCCGCTCAGTGGTTTTGGCTTTATAAGCGATGCACAAATTGCTCATGAATATTCAACAATAGTACTTGGCAGCGTGTCTAATGGGATAGCGTTGTCATCTTCTGGTCTTCTTGAAGCAAGTATAATAAGTTTGCATTTCAATTTATTTATTTATCTTGCCTATCTGTTAATTATGATCTCGATAATTCAAAAAGGTTTGAATAGTAATTATGTTATTTTTAACTTTTTTGCCCTGGCTATGATGACTGGTTTCTTCTATTCTGTTCGTGGAGAATTAATTTTGCCATTTGCTTATGTTTTAAAATCGTTTCCAATAATAATAATTGCAAATCTATTGACTCAACAAAAAAGTAGAAATTGAAATGCTAAAAGATATTCTTAGTGATGGTATCTATGCACTCTTTAATAAGGTAAGTTATTTTGGGGCTAAAACACTCGCTATTGTTTTAATTACTCGAGAACTTGGCATAGAATCAGGAGGCGTATTTATATTTTTAATTGGTACGCTAGAAATATTAAGAGTTGTATCTGATTTTGGTGTGGATATATTTGTAATCAAGAAGTACTCTGATGTTGAAAATCCCATTCGATTGTTGAAGAGGGTGTTCTATCAAAAAGTATTCGTCGGGGTAGTAGTATCAATATTGTTTTTTGTAATTTGTTATGCATTAGGATATAACAGAGATATTTATATTCCAATTTCACTGTCATTATTTTTTGCACTTCTCTTTAATTTATCTAATAGCTATTTCCAATCACAAAATTTGAATAAAGCTTTATCTCCTTCCATAGCGTTAGCCCTGTTTTTAACTTTTGTAATTTATGGTGTTCAGTTTATTTTAAGAATGCCTTTTACTGCCTGGAATTATTTGCTTGCAGAGAGTTTATTTGTTTCGGTAGTTACAATTCATTTATTTAGAAAAGTTGGTTGGAAAAAGATTCTTGCTGCAGGGAAGATTTCTCCTAAAGATGTATTCTTGTTGTATCAGCATACTGTCAGTATAGGCCTTAATGCTATGGTGGTAATTATTTACAGTAGACTGGATAATATATATATAAAAAATATAGTTCCTGAGGGTTTAGCTGCGTATGGACAAATTTTTCGTCTGGTTGATCCACTAGTAATGGTGTCATCATTATTTTCTACTGTGGCTTATGCAAAATTTAGTCGTTTGGATTTAAGAAGCCATAGGAACATAAATAAGGTTTATCCGTTTATCTACATGATCCTTGGGTATATAATCTTAAGTTCAGTGTGTTACTTTACTGTTCTATTTTTCTTTGGTCGGTACTTAATATTGGATAATGAAAGTAATAACATAATGATACTCGGGTTTCTATTAATTGCCGGAATCAAGTGTATGAATGGTGCACTAACATCAATCATTCAATCTCAGGGACTATATCGTTTTGGCTTATATATCGCAATAATCTGTATGTGCATAGCTATTCCACTAATGTATATACTAGTTCATCAATATGGTACGATTGGTGCTATTTTTACAATAGCTTCAGTAGAGTTAACAAGCATGATATTATTAGCTGTAAGTATTGGGCTGTTAACTAAGAGAAAAATTTGAATTGCTGAATGTTCACAATACTTTAAGTGAGTATATTTAACAAAACGAAATATAATCCATTGCTATATGCTCTATTCTATTGAATATATGGCTATTTTTTTTGTGGTTCATTCCCCCCTCCTGGCGACCAAATTTTTTATTTCGTAATTTCCAATTTGTGCTTTATTATAAAAATAATATCTCAAATGCTTTCTCTTCTCACAAACATAAGATAGTATTTATAAATTGTGCTTGCTCAATAATAATGTTACCTGACAGGAGTATGTAATGTCCAAGCAACAGATCGGCGTTGTCGGTATGGCAGTGATGGGGCGCAACCTGGCGCTCAACATCGAAAGCCGTGGTTATACCGTCTCCGTTTTCAACCGCTCCCGTGATAAAACCGAAGAAGTCATTGCCGAGAACCCAGGCAAGAAGCTGGTTCCTTTCTATACGGTGAAAGAGTTCGTTGAGTCTCTGGAAACGCCTCGTCGTATCCTGTTAATGGTGAAAGCAGGGGCGGGTACCGATGCAGCTATCGACTCCCTGAAGCCTTACCTCGAAAAAGGCGACATCATCATTGATGGCGGTAACACCTTCTTCCTGGACACCATTCGTCGTAACCGTGAGCTGTCTGCTGAAGGCTTCAACTTCATCGGTACCGGTGTTTCCGGTGGTGAAGAGGGCGCGCTGAAAGGCCCATCCATCATGCCTGGCGGCCAGAAAGATGCATACGAACTGGTTGCGCCAATCCTGACCAAAATCGCAGCCGTGGCTGAAGATGGTGAGCCTTGCGTAACCTATATCGGTGCGGACGGTGCAGGTCACTACGTGAAAATGGTGCACAACGGCATCGAATACGGTGACATGCAGCTGATTGCTGAAGCTTATTCCCTGCTGAAAGGCGGCCTGAATCTCACCAATGAAGAGTTGGCTGAAACCTTTACCGAGTGGAACAAAGGCGAGCTGAACAGCTACCTGATCGACATCACCAAAGATATCTTCACGAAAAAAGATGAAGAGGGTAAATACCTGGTTGATGTGATTCTGGATGAAGCAGCGAACAAAGGTACCGGTAAATGGACCAGCCAGAGCTCTCTGGATCTGGGCGAACCGCTGTCTCTGATCACCGAATCCGTCTTTGCGCGTTACATCTCTTCTCTGAAAGAGCAACGCGTCGCGGCATCTAAAGTGCTGTCTGGTCCACAGGCTAAACCAGCCGGCGACAAAGCTGAGTTCGTTGAGAAAGTGCGTCGTGCACTGTACCTGGGTAAAATCGTTTCTTACGCACAGGGCTTCTCTCAGCTGCGTGCGGCGTCAGACGAGAATAACTGGGATCTTAACTACGGCGAGATCGCGAAAATCTTCCGCGCGGGTTGCATCATTCGTGCACAGTTCCTTCAGAAAATCACCGATGCCTATGCTGAAAACGCCGGTATCGCCAACCTTCTGCTGGCACCGTACTTCAAGAAGATTGCGGACGAGTACCAGCAGGCGCTGCGTGACGTGGTTGCTTACGCAGTACAGAACGGTATTCCGGTTCCAACCTTCTCCGCTGCGGTGGCGTACTACGACAGCTATCGTGCTGCCGTGCTGCCTGCCAACCTGATTCAGGCGCAGCGTGACTACTTCGGTGCGCATACCTACAAGCGTACGGATAAAGAGGGCGTCTTCCATACCGAATGGATGGAATGAGTTAACTCTCTGCAATAACATCAACCCGGAGCTCGTCTCCGGGTTTTTTTATGCAAAAAATGCCGCGCAATATTCGAAGTAGTCTGAATCTCGTCCCGCTCGTAATGATTACTCCTGGTTTGCCTTGACAGTGTTGTTTGCCAGGAGGTACAAAGCCCAACAGTTATGTTTATCGCGATGGTCTGGCGGCCATCAGTACAGTTAACTAAAAGAAGTCATTAGCGAATGAAAATAACAATTTCCGGAACAGGGTATGTCGGTCTTTCTAACGGCATTCTGATTGCTCAGAATCATGAAGTGGTTGCACTGGATATCGTGCAGGCCAAAGTGGATATGCTCAATCAGAAGAAATCGCCGATTGTCGACAAAGAAATCCAGGATTATCTCAGCAATAAAACGCTGAATTTCCGCGCCACGACGGATAAAGAAGATGCATACCGCGATGCGGATTACGTCATTATTGCCACGCCTACTGACTACGATCCAAAAACCAACTATTTCAACACCTCAACCGTAGAAGCGGTTATCAGGGATGTTATCGCCATCAACCCTGATGCGGTAATGGTCATCAAGTCGACGATCCCGGTTGGTTTTACCAAATCCATTAAAGAAAAGTTTGGTATTGATAATATCTTCTTCTCGCCAGAGTTCCTGCGTGAGGGGAGAGCGCTTTACGATAACCTGCATCCTTCCCGTATCGTCATTGGCGAACGTTCTGAACGCGCTGAACGTTTCGCTGCGCTGCTTCAGGAAGGTGCAGTGAAGAAAGATATTCAGGTGCTGTTCACTGATTCAACCGAAGCCGAGGCGATTAAGCTTTTCGCGAATACCTATCTGGCGATGCGAGTGGCTTACTTCAATGAGCTCGACAGCTACGCAGAAAGCCTTGGACTGAATACTCGCCAGATTATTGAAGGGGTCTGTCTCGACCCGCGCATTGGCAACCACTACAACAACCCGTCATTTGGCTACGGTGGCTATTGCCTGCCGAAAGACACAAAGCAGCTGCTGGCAAACTATCAGGCGGTGCCGAATAACCTCATCTCTGCGATTGTTGATGCTAACCGTACGCGTAAAGACTTTATCTCCGATTCGATCCTTGCACGTCAACCGAAGGTGGTTGGTGTGTACCGTCTGATCATGAAGAGCGGTTCCGATAACTTCCGTGCCTCTTCCATTCAGGGGATCATGAAGCGTATTAAGGCGAAAGGCGTAGAGGTTATTATCTATGAACCGGCCATGCAGGAAGACCAGTTCTTCAATTCCCGCGTGATCCGCGATCTGGATGCTTTCAAGAAGGAAGCGGATGTCATCATCTCGAACCGCATGGCGGAAGAACTGGCTGACGTAGCGGACAAAGTCTATACCCGCGATCTGTTTGGTAGCGACTAATTCTCTTGCTTCATAAAAAACCCGGCTGATTTGCCGGGTTTTTTATTTTCAGACCTTGTAAAACTCGCGGTACCAGTCAACGAAGTTCTTCACTCCGTCTTTAACTGTGGTTTGCGGTTTAAAACCGATCACGTCATACAGCGCTTGAGTATCGGCACTGGTTTCCAGTACGTCCCCTGGCTGGAGTGGCAACATATTTTTCTCGGCTTTTTTACCCAGCGCGTCTTCCAGCGCGGTGATGTAGTCCATCAACTCTACTGGCGAGCTGTTACCGATGTTGTAAACCCGGTAAGGTGCTGAACTGGTTGCCGGTGAGCCGGTCTCAACGGTCCAGTTTGCGTCAGGCTGGGGGATAACATCCTGCAGGCGAATAATCGCTTCAGCAATATCATCAATGTAGGTGAAGTCGCGCTTCATCTTGCCGTAGTTATAGACATCGATGCTTTTGCCTTCAATCATCGCCTTAGTAAACTTAAACAGGGCCATGTCCGGGCGTCCCCATGGTCCGTAAACGGTAAAGAAGCGCAGGCCGGTAGTCGGCAAGTTGTACAGGTGCGAATAGGTGTGCGACATCAATTCATTGGCTTTTTTGGTCGCAGCATAGAGTGAAACGGGGTGATCCACTGAATCATCAGTAGAGAACGGCATTTTACGGTTGAGGCCATATACGGAGCTGGACGAGGCATACAGCAGATGCTGAACGTTGTTATGGCGACACCCTTCCAGCACGTTTAAATGGCCAATAAGGTTGGCATCCGCATAGGCATGTGGATTTTCCAGGGAGTAGCGTACGCCTGCCTGTGCAGCCAGATGAATGACGCGATCAAACTTCTCACGGGCGAAAAGCGCAGCCATGCCTTCACGGTCTGCTAACTCCAGCTTGTGAAAGGTGAAACGCTCTGATTGTAGCCGTTCCAGACGCGCCAGCTTCAGACTGACATCGTAATAGTCATTCAGGTTATCAATACCGACAACCTGATGTCCGGCTTCAATGAGGCGTTTACTGACATTCGAACCGATAAAACCTGCTGCACCGGTGACCAGAAATTTCATATTTTCCCTCTTAACCCTATTCTTACAGATGCTATAACGCATCACATGGTGTCTATGATAGCGCGAAGGGGGGTGAGTTACATAACGCATCTTTCCGATATAACTCATCGGATTCTTATAGAAAAATCCCCAGCAATAGATAAACTATGCAAACATAATTATGTTTCCCCTTTTTCATCTGTTAGGGATTGTATGACACAAAACAACAATAGCCAGGTCAGCCGAAGCAATGACCCTGAGCAAATTGATTTACTTGATTTAGTGGTACAGCTGTGGCGTGGAAAGGGGATGATAGCAACGTTTGTTGTTGTTTTTATTGCCCTTGCTGTGGGATATCTCACAGTTGCTAAGGAAAAGTGGACCTCAAGTGCGATCATTGCCCAACCTGATGCAGCGCAGATAGCGACCTACTCAAACGCATTGAACATCCTCTACGGCAGTGCAGCTCCCTCAATGCTGGATATTCAAACGCGCGCGATTGACCGTTTTAACGCCTCTTTCTCAGCGTTATCTCAGGCGCTGGACAACCAGGATGAGCCTGAAAAACTGACCATTGAGCCTGCTGTTAAAGGACAGCCGCTGCCGTTAAGCGTCTCCTATACCAGTACATCAGCTGAAGCGGCGCAAAAGCAGCTGGCGCAGTACATCCAGCAGGTTGATGAACAGACGGCAAAAGAACTTGCCCTTGACCTCAAGGATAATATCAAGGAACAGATTAAAACCCTGAACGATTCTCTGGTAAGCCAGGAGAAGGTCGCTCAGGAGCAGAAAGATCTGCGTATTAAACAGATTGCTGAAGCATTGAAGAATGCTGAAGCGGCAAAAATATCTTCGCCACAGATTCAGCAAACCCAGGATGTAACCCAGGAGACGATGTTCCTGCTGGGAAGTGAGGGGCTGAAATCGATGATAGACAATGAAGCGTCGCGCCCGCTGATCTTCTCTACCGCATATTATCAGACCAAACGAAACCTGCTGGACATCCAGAATCTGAACGTAAACCCGGACACTATCCACGTTTACCGTTACGTTATGAAGCCGGATCTGCCCGTTCGTCGCGATAGTCCTAAGAAAGCGGTTATTCTTGTTCTTGCCGTGCTGCTGGGCGGAATGATTGGCTGTGGTGTGGTTCTGGGGCGTAATGCATTGCGCAACTACAAACCAAAAGCTTGATTTCAGATTAAAAAAACCGGGGATTATCCCCGGTTTTTTTATTTGTGACGTTTGCGAAGATTTTCAATCACCGCCGTCAAATCCAGCTCCTGATCCTGCAGCAACACCAGCAGGTGATACATCAAATCAGATGCTTCATTCGTCAGTTCTTCCCGGTCATGCACGGTGGCGGCCAGCGCTGTTTCAACGCCTTCCTCACCCACTTTTTGTGCAATACGCTTCGTTCCGCTGGCGTACAGCTTCGCCGTATAAGAACTCTCAGGATCCGCCGATTTACGCTCTGCCAGCAGTTGTTCCAGCTGATACAGGAACAACCACTGGTGGCTCGTCTCGCCGAAGCAGCTGCTGGTGCCCTTATGGCAGGTAGGGCCGATTGGGTTTGCCAGTACCAATAGGGTATCGTTATCACAATCTGGCGTAATGCTGACCACGTTCAGGAAGTGACCCGAGGTTTCCCCTTTGGTCCACAGGCGCTGTTTTGTGCGTGAGAAAAACGTCACTTTGCCGCTGTCGATCGTTTTCGCCAGCGCATCCTGGTTCATATAACCCAGCATCAGCACTTCGCCTGAGACGGCATGCTGGACAACCACCGGCAGTAATCCGTCGGTTTTTTCCCAGTCCAGCTGCGCCTGTTGTTGCTCTGTTAACATACCCTGATCTCCACGCCCTGGTCAGCCAGGTACGTTTTTAACTCACCAATATTGATAATCTGTTTGTGGAACACGGAGGCTGCCAGCGCGCCGTCCACGTTCGCATCGCGGAAGGCTTCCAGGAAGTGCTCCTTGGTGCCCGCACCGCCGGAGGCAATCAGCGGAACGTGGCAGACCGCACGGACTTTTTTCAGCTGTTCGAGATCGTAACCGTTACGCACGCCGTCCTGGTTCATCATATTCAGCACTATCTCGCCTGCGCCGCGCTTCTGCACTTCCTGCACCCAGTCGAGCGTTTCCCACTGCGTCACGCGCGTGCGGCTCTCATCGCCGGTGTACTGGTTGACGTGGTACTTGCCCGTGGCGGCGTCGAACCAGGTATCAATGCCTACCACAATACACTGCACGCCAAAGCGATCGGCCAGGCGGGTGATGAGTTCCGGCTCGGCCAGGGCAGGGGAGTTGATAGAAATCTTGTCCGCGCCAAAGGAGAGAATTTTGGCGGCGTCTTCAGCAGACTTAATCCCGCCCGCCACGCAGAATGGAATATCAATCACTTCCGCCACGCGCGCGACCCAGCTTTTATCGACGACGCGCCCATCGCTGGAGGCGGTGATGTCGTAAAAGACCAGCTCGTCGGCGCCTTCATCGGCATAGCGTTTTGCCAGCGGAACGATGTCGCCAATGATCTCGTGGTTGCGGAACTGCACGCCTTTCACAACCTGACCATCGCGCACGTCAAGACAAGGAATTATCCGTTTTGCCAGCATTGAATCGCCTCCGTCACTGTAAATTTTCCCTCCAGCAGGGCACGGCCCACGATCACGCCCTGCACACCGGTACCGCGCAGTGCGGCCACGTCGTCTATATCACCAATGCCGCCCGAAGACTGGAACGCAACCTTCGGATAACGCGCGCAGACCTCTTCATATAACGAGACGTTGGAGCCCGCCAGCGTACCGTCGCGCGAGATATCCGTGCACAGCACGTGCTTCAGGCCAACGGGCAGATAGATATCGACCAGCGCTTCCAGCGTCACGCCGGAATTGTCCTGCCAGCCGCTGACGGCAACCTGTTTGTTACCCTGCTCGTCAATGCGAACGTCCAGCGCCAGCACCAGTGCATCCGCGCCAAAGCGGCGGAACCAGCCTTTCACCGTGTCAGGATCTTTCACGGCGGTTGACCCTACAACCACGCGCGCCACGCCCGCGTCAAGCAGAGCTGCCACGTCGTCTTCGGTACGCACGCCGCCGCCGACCTGGACGGGCACATCAACACCCGCAACCAGTTTTTTCAGCAACGGGATCTGGCGTTTCGCCGGATCTTTCGCACCGGTCAGATCGACCAGGTGCAGCACTTCAGCTCCCTGGGCGGCATAATCCTGCAGGCGCGGCAGCGGATCGTTTCCGTAGTCGCGCTGCTGGCCATAATCGCCCTGATGAAGACGGACAACCGTGCCGTCGATTAAATCTAAAGCGGGAATAATCATCACATCTCCAGGAAATTTTTCAGCAGCTGCGCGCCTGCGGCGCCAGAGCGCTCCGGGTGAAACTGTACGCCAAAGAAATTGTCTTTTTGTACGGCCGCAGTAAATGCCTCGCCGTAGGTGCACTGGGCGATCGTATTGACGTTCACCGGCATGGCGTAGCTGTGCACGAAGTAAAAGTACGCGCCGTCTTCGATGCCGCGAAACAGCCGGTCGCCCGCTTTGGCGTACACGCGGTTCCAGCCCATATGCGGCAGAGGCAGACCGTGGTCGGTCATTTTCGGTACGTCTTCGTCAATAATACCCAGCAGGTCAACGCCGTTGCTCTCTTCGCTGCGGCGGCCCAGGATCTGCATGCCAAGGCAAATGCCTAGCACCGGCTGGGTACAGGCTTTGATCAGATCGACCAGCTCGCGTTCGCGAATCTGATCCATCGCCGCCTGCGCCGTACCAACGCCCGGCAGGAAAAGCTTGTCGGCGCGCAGCACCACGTCCGGGTCACGGCTCACCACGGGCTCATAGCCGTGGCGCGCAATGGCCGATTTCACGGAGTTCAGGTTGGCGCATCCGGTATCCAGAATCACCACGTTCATCACAGCACTCCTTTCGACGAGGGAAGAGCGTCACCTTCCACGCGGATCGCCTGGCGCAGGGTGCGGCCAAAGGCTTTAAACAGGCTCTCCACGCGATGGTGATCGTTTTTGCCTTTGGTTTTCAGGTGCAGCGTCAGGCCCATGGTGTAGGACAATGAACGGAAGAAGTGCTCCACCATTTCGGTGCTGAGATCGCCCACGCGCTGGTAGGTGAAGTCGGCTTTATATTCCAGGTGCGGACGACCGGAGATGTCCATGGCACAGCGCGCCAGACACTCGTCCATCGGCAGAACGAAGCCGAAACGGTTGATGCCGCGCTTGTCGCCGAGCGCCAGCTTCAGGGCTTCACCGAGCGCGAGGCCGGTATCTTCCACGGTGTGGTGATCGTCAATATAAAGGTCGCCCTTCACCGCTATTTCCATGCGGAAACCGCCGTGGGTGGCAATCTGGTCCAGCATATGGTCAAAGAAACCGACGCCGGTGTGGATCTTACTGCCGCCTTCACGATCCAGCCAGACCTTCACATCAATCTGCGTCTCTTTGGTGTTGCGCTCAACGTGGGAATAGCGATCGCGTTTTGTCAGCTGCTCGCCAATCTTTGCCCAGTTAAGGTCGTTACGATCGTAGCGTAGCCCCGCGATGCCCATGTTTTCCGCCAGCGTAATATCGGTGATGCGATCGCCGATGACGTAGCTGTTGGTTTTATCCAGCGCATCTTCAGCCAGGTAATGCTCTACCAGCTTCACCTTTGGCTTACGGCAATCACACTCATCGGCCGGCATGTGCGGGCAAATCAGTACTTCATCGAATACCACGCCCTGAGAGGTCAGCACCTGCATCATCAGGTTATGCGGGCCGTCAAAGTCCGCCTGCGGGAAGCTGTCGGTACCCAGACCGTCCTGATTGGTGATCATCACCAGCTTATAGCCCGCTTTCTGAAGCTTAAGCAGCACCGGGATCACGTCCGGTTCAAAAGCCAGCTTGTCGAAACGATCGACCTGGAAATCGGCTGGTGGCTCCGAAATAAGGGTGCCGTCACGATCGATAAAAAGGATCTTCTGGGTCATACTTTCTCCGCTTTCAGGGCGTCAATCACGCGCTGGCTCTCTGCGCGGGTGCCTACGGTAATGCGCAGGCATCCACTCAGAGAAGGTTGTTTATTCTGGTCTCGTAAGATAATGCCCTGATCCCACAAAGATTTAAATACGGCACTGGAGGCGGTGAAGCGCACCAGGATGTAGTTGGTTTCTGAGTCGAACACCTGCTCGACGCAAGGGATATCTTTCAGGGCGGTCACCAGATACTGACGTTCCTCCAGGATCTGCGCCACGCGATCGCGCATCGCGTTGATACCCTGAGGCGTCAGCGCCTGTGCAGCGATATCGGCAACCGGCGTTGAGAGCGGGTACGGGGCGATCACTTTCAGCAGCAGGTCGATAACCTCTTTATTCGCCAGGGTGAATCCGCAGCGCAGACCCGCGAGAGCAAAGGCTTTTGACAGCGTACGCAGTACCACCAGGTGCGGGTACTCTTCCAGCCAGCCTGCCAGCGTCGCCTGCGGGCAGAACTCAATGTAGGCTTCGTCGGCTACCACCAGCGCTTTGCCGCGCGTCATCTCCAGCAGAGTGCGGATATCCTGCGGATTGATAATCTGTCCGGTTGGGTTGTTCGGGCTACAGACAAACACGACTTTTACGCCGTCGAGATTGTCGGCGATGCCCTGCAAATCCAGCTGCCAGTTGTCCAGCGCCTGCACGTTGCGGCATGCCACACCGAAGGTTTCCGCGCTGACGCTGTACATTCCGTACGTAGGCTGGCAGTACATCACCGCGTCTTTCCCCGGCTCGCAGAAGGCGCGGATCAGCAGTTCAATACCCTCATCCGCGCCGCGACTGACCAGCACCTGCTCTGGCTTCACACCCGCATACTGCGCGTAGTTTTCAATGACCGCTTTCGGCTGACATTCCGGATAGCGGTTTAGCGTTTGCTGCGACAGCTCAAACTGCACTGCGGTCGGGAATTCGTTGGCGTTCAGCCAGACGTCGCCGTTACCGCCCAGACGACGCGCAGACTGGTAAGGCGTCAGGCGGCGGACATTTTCACGGGCTAATTCTTCAATGTTCATGCTTGCTCCTTCAGGGCGGCAACGCGCAGCGTCACGGCGTTTTTGTGGGCGGTCAGACGCTCGGCGGCGGCCAGGGTTTCAATAGTAGAAGCCAGTGAAGCAAACCCCTCGCGGGACAGCTCCTGCACGGTCATGCGTTTCTGGAAATCCGCCAGGCCGAGGCTGGAACAGGTAGAGGTGTAGCCATACGTCGGCAGGACGTGGTTGGTGCCGGAGGCGTAATCCCCCGCGGACTCCGGTGACCAGTCGCCGAGGAACACCGAGCCCGCGCTGGTGATGCTGTCGACCAGATCGCGCGCGTTACGGGTCTGAATGATCAGGTGCTCCGGGCCGTACTGGTTAGAGATGGCGATGCACTGATCCAGGTCGCGCGCCACAATCAGGCGGCTGGCCGCTAACGCCTGACGTGCCGTGTCGGCGCGGGGCAGGTCGGCAAGCTGGCGTTCAACGGCTTCGCCCACGCGTTTCGCCATATCGGCATCCGGCGTCAGCAGGATGACCTGCGAGTCCGGGCCGTGTTCCGCCTGTGAAAGCAGGTCGGAGGCCACGAAGTCCGGCATTGCGCCGCTGTCGGCAATGACCAGCACTTCAGACGGACCGGCGGGCATATCGATGGCGGCACCGTCCAGACGCTGGCTGACCTGGCGCTTCGCTTCGGTGACATACGCATTGCCCGGCCCAAAGATTTTGTCGACCTTAGGAATGGATTGCGTGCCGAACGCCAGGGCTGAAATCGCCTGCGCACCACCCACTTTATAGACCGCCTGCACGCCGCACAGCTTCGCTGCATAAAGGATCTCGTCGGCAATCGGAGGCGGTGAGCAAAGCACCACTTTCTGACACCCGGCAATACGCGCCGGGGTCGCCAGCATCAATACGGTGGAGAAGAGCGGGGCAGAGCCGCCGGGAATATAGAGGCCGACGGATGCAACCGGGCGCGTCACCTGCTGGCAGCGCACGCCCGGCAGGGTTTCAACATCCACGGCCTGCAGCTGTTGCGCGGTGTGGAAAGTATCAATATTTTTTACCGCGACGGCCATCGCCTGCTTGATGTCATCACCCAGACGATTGCTGGCATCACTGATTTCCTGCTCGGTAACTTTCAGTGCGCCGACTTCGGTCTTATCAAATTTTGCACTGTATTCACGCAGGGCGTCATCGCCACGGGCTTTGACGTTGTCCAGGATCTCGGCCACGGTGCGTGAGATAGTCTCAGAGGCGGAAATCGCCGGGCGCATCAGCAGCTCGCGCTGCTGTACGTCGCTACAGTTATTCCAGTCGATGATTGTGTTAAAGCTCATGGCCATTACTCCATCATCTTCTCAATTGGTAGCACCAGGATAGAGCTTGCGCCCAGCGCCTTCAGTTTTTCCATGGTTTCCCAGAACAGGGTTTCGCTGCTGACCATGTGCATCGCCACGCGCTGCTGGTCGCCCGCCAGCGGCAGAATAGTAGGGCGCTCAGCACCCGGCAGCAGGGCAATCACTTCATCCAGACGCTCGGTTGGGGCGTGCATCATGATGTATTTGGATTCACGCGCCTGAATCACGCCCTGAATACGGGTCAGCAGTTTGTCGATGAGCTGCTGCCTGGCGTCGGCCATCTCGCCATCGCGCTGAATCAGGCACGCTTTAGAGCGGTAGATCACTTCCACTTCGCGCAGACCGTTGGCTTCCAGCGTCGCGCCGGTAGAGACGAGGTCACAGATGGCGTCCGCCAGACCCGCACGCGGCGCCACTTCAACAGAGCCGTTCAGCAGGCAGGATTTAAACTGCACGCCTTTCTGGTCCAGGTAACGCTTTAACAGGTGAGGGTAGGAGGTGGCGATACGTTTGCCGTTCAGCGCGGCCGGGCCGTCCCACGCTTCATCAACCGGCGTCGCCAGTGACAGGCGGCAGCCGCCAAAGTCCAGACGACGCAGGGTGAAGTAACGCGGGTCTTCGCCCTGAGCGCGGCGGGTCAGCAGCTCTTCTTCCAGCACATTTTCACCGATAATGCCGAGGTCAACGACGCCATCCATCACCAGGCCCGGGATATCGTCATCACGCACGCGCAGAATGTCGATCGGCATGTTTTCAGCCAGAGCAATCAGGCGCTGGGTGTGCAGGTTGATTTTGATCCCGCAGCGGGCCAGCAGTTCGCGTGAATCGTCACTTAAACGGCCTGATTTTTGAATAGCTATGCGTAAACGTGAGTTATCTAACATTCTTTATTCCTCGTTAACCTGTTTTAACCTGTCTGAATTTGGTCCAAAAAAAAGCCCCCGGAAGAAGATCTTCCGGGGGCTTTTTCATGCGTTCATGCACCACTGGAAGATCCAAACGTCTTCCAGCACACATCGCCTGAAAGACTAGTCAGGATGATGGTGATGATGGTGGTGTTTGAATTGAACGCGTGTCATATAAATTCTCGATGAATGCTTATTCATTTGATGTCTTTTAACCTAAACCAGTTGTACGACATATTGCAAGGGCTTTTTTTGATCATTAATTCATTTCATATTGATGCTATGAATTGTGTGTTCTGCCGGGCTGGCGTAGCCTTATGAATGACGAGTGAGAGTCAGGAGAATTCACATGAAAAAGGTCGCGATTGTCGGTTTAGGATGGCTGGGAATGCCGCTGGCGATGTCATTAGCCGCGAAGGGCTGGCAGGTGACCGGGAGCAAAACCACGGCGGATGGGGTAGAAGCGGCGCGCATGTGCGGTATTGATGGCGTTGAACTGCGTCTTGAACCGGAGCTGGTGTGTGATGCTGACGATCTGGACACGCTGATGAACGTGGATGCGTTGGTGATTACGCTACCCGCGCGGCGCAGCGGGCCGGGCGAGTCATTTTATCTGCAGGCGATGCAGGAGATTGTCGACAGCGCGCTGGCGCACCACGTGCCGCGCATTATTTTTACCAGCTCGACGTCAGTCTATGGCGATGCTGAGGGCGTAGTGAAAGAGAGTTCCGAGCGGCATCCCGTGACGGCGAGCGGTCAGGTTCTGAAAGAGCTGGAAGACTGGCTGCACAACCTTCCCGGCACGCAGGTGGATATCGTCCGTCTGGCGGGGCTGGTCGGCCCCGGACGCCATCCGGGACGCTTTTTTGCCGGAAAAACCGCGCCAGACGGTCAGCATGGCGTGAATCTTGTGCATCTTGAAGATGTGATTGGCGCGATTGGGCTACTCTTGCAGGCTCCAAAAGGCGGACACATCTATAATATATGTGCACCGTCTCATCCGGCGCGAAGCACGTTTTACCCGCTCATGGCACGCCAGCTTGGGTTAACTCCGCCAGTTTTTGGTGAAGCAAAGGACGAAAGCAAAGGCAAAATTGTTGATGGCAATCGCATTTGCCATGAGCTGGGGTTTGAGTATCTGTATCCCGATCCGCTGGTGATGCCCATGGAATAAGTCCCGCAGCGGAGACGATCGCACACCAGAAGGGGGCGAACATGAAACCGCTGCTGGATGTTCTTATTATTCTGGATGCACTGGAAAAAGAGGGGAGCTTTGCGGCTGCCTCGGCAAAGCTCTACAAAACCCCTTCGGCACTCAGCTATACCGTTCAGAAACTGGAAAGCGATCTTAATATTCAGATCCTCGATCGCACCGGGCATCGCGCGCGTTTTACCCGCACCGGGCAGATGCTGCTGGAAAAAGGGCGCGACGTTCTGCATACCGTTCGCGAGCTGGAAAAGCAGGCCGTCAAGCTCCATCAGGGGTGGGAGAATGAGCTGGTGATCGGTGTGGATGATACCTTTCCGTTTTCTCTTCTGACGCCCCTTATTGAAGCGTTTTATCAGCATCACAGCGTCACCCGGCTTATCTTCATCAACGGCGTGCTGGGCGGCTCCTGGGATGCGTTAACCCAGGGCAGGGCGGACATTTTTGTCGGTGCCCTGCATGAGCCTCCCCAGTTGAGTGAGTTTGGCTTCGCCCGCCTGGGCGTGCTGGAGCAGGTATTTGCCGTAGCGCCCCATCACCCGCTGGCTTTGGTGCCAGAGCCCCTTAACCGCCGCGTCATTAAGGGGTACCGCGCGATTGTGGTGGGGGACAGTTCACGCCCCGAATGTTCGGTTTCCTCGCAGCTGCTGGATGAGCAGGAAGCCATCACCGTTTTCGACTTCAAAACCAAGCTGGAACTGCAAATTAGCGGTCTGGGCTGCGGCTATTTGCCGCGGTATCTGGCGCAGCGCTTTATTGATAGCGGTGCGCTTGTTGAAAAACAGGTACTTGCTCAAAGCAGTAACGAATCGGTATGGGTGGGCTGGAATGAACAAACCGCCGGGCTTGCCAGCGCCTGGTGGCGGGACGAAATTTTAGCAAATAGTGCTATCGCCGCCGTTTACTCTCAGGGCAGCGTCGAGAAATCAGCCAGTTAGCAAAAAGAAAATTGCCCGGTGCGTTGCAAAGTATTGCCTTTTGTATCCGATGTGGGGCAAAATGCCGCCGCTGCAACCAAATGAATAATCGACGATATAAAAGGCGTCGGTTATTTTTTTTTGCATGTACGAAACGAAACTAAAAACCAAGAGGCCGGGCTTCGTACCGGATAGATATTTACTAAAATCCGACAGTTGTTGTCGCTGAGGAAGAAAGAAATGGGGCAATTTTTCGCTTACGTGGCGGTTATCACCGTAAAGGAGAATAACTATGTCGCATAATGCAACTCCAAACACCTCTCGCGTGGAATTACGTAAAACGCTTACGTTGATTCCGGTTGTTATGATGGGCCTTGCCTATATGCAACCGATGACGCTGTTCGATACATTTGGTATCGTATCGGGCCTCACTGACGGTCACGTTGCGACGGCGTACGCCTTTGCACTGGTCGCTATCCTCTTTACTGCGCTGAGCTACGGCAAGCTGGTTCGCCGTTTCCCGTCCGCAGGCTCTGCGTACACCTATGCCCAGAAATCCATCAGCCCGGCGGTTGGCTTTATGGTGGGCTGGTCATCGCTGCTGGACTATCTGTTCATGCCGATGATCAACATTCTGCTGGCAAAAATTTACTTTGAAGCGCTGGTGCCTTCCGTGCCGTCGTGGATCTTCGTTGTCGCGCTGGTGGCCTTTATGACCATCTCTAACCTGCGCAGCATCAAGACCGTGGCTAACTTCAACACCCTGATTGTGATCCTGCAGATGGGTATTGTTGCGGTTATCGTCGGCCTGATCATCTACGGCGTTTCTCACGGCGAAGGCGCAGGCACGCTGACCAGCACCCGTCCATTCTGGTCTGAAGGCGCACATGTTGTGCCGATGATCACCGGTGCGACCATCCTGTGCTTCTCGTTCCTGGGCTTCGACGGTATCTCTTCTCTGTCTGAAGAGACCAAAGACGCTGAGCGCGTGATCCCGCGAGCGATTTTCCTGACAGCGCTGATTGGCGGCCTGATCTTTATCTGTGCCTCCTACTTCCTGCAGTTGTACTTCCCGGATATCTCTCGCTTTAAAGATCCGGATGCGTCACAGCCTGAAATCATGCTGTACGTAGCAGGTAAAACCTTCCAGTGGGGCGTGCTGATCTTCTCCAGCGTGACCGTACTGGCGTCCGGCATGGCGGCACACGCGGGTGTTTCCCGTCTGATGTACGTTATGGGTCGTGACGGCGTGTTCCCAACTCGTTTCTTCGGCTACGTGCATCCGAAATGGCGTACTCCGGCGTGGAACGTGCTGCTGGTTGGTGCGATTGCTCTGCTGGCGATTAAATTTGACCTGGTGACGGCGACCGCGCTGATTAACTTCGGTGCGCTGGTGGCGTTTACCTTCGTTAACCTCTCCGTGATCTCGCAGTTCTGGATCCGTGAGAAGCGCAACAAGACGCTGAAAGACCACTTCAACTACCTGGTACTGCCAGTGTGTGGTGCCCTGACGGTAGGCGCGCTGTGGATTAATCTGGAAGAGAGCTCAATGGTTCTGGGTCTGATCTGGGGCGGTATTGGTCTGGTTTATCTGGCCTGCGTTACGAAGAGCTTCCGTAACCCGGTTCCTCAGTACGAAGACGCCGCGTAAGCGCAGCGCCAACGGGCGAAAAAAAACCGGAGTCCATCGCCTCCGGTTTTTTTACATCTGAATTTCACACTATCTCTTGTGCGTACTGGAACAGTGCTTTCAGCAACGTCTGCTTCTCTGCGTTCCCTTCGTACTGGCCATAAAGCATTTCCAGCTCCTGGGCATAACTATTAAGGAACTCCTGGGTAAAGACATTGCGACGATGCTGTAGCCAGCGTTCCTGTTCCGTTTCATCCAGCGTGCCGGGGTAGTTACGCGCCCGGTAGTTAAACATCAGCTTTTCGATGCGTTTATCAGCGAAGGTGATATCCAGCGCGGGCAGGTTACGCGGCTCGGTTTGCAGGACGATATTCATGGCCGCACGATCGGCATCGCTGAAGAAGCCGTTATACAGCTGCGCGTCTACATTTTCCGACGGAACAAACGGCTCTGCTTCGGCAAAGATGGCGACCACTTTCTCGCGCACCTGCGGATTTTCACGCAGAACCTTCAGATTATCCAGGCAGTGCTGGCGGTTAATACCCAGCCTGTCGGCATCTTCCGGGCGCAGCGTGTTGGCCTGCGCCAGCACCGGACATTTATTGATATGCACCAGTTTGACCGGCACCGCCGGCAGATCCCCGAGTTCATTTTTCGGGGTGTAAAGCCGTTCGCGCAGGGTATCGCTGTCAAGCTCCAGCAGTGGCGAAATGTCGCCCGCCAGGTCCACAATGATAACCGCATTGCGGTTATCCGGATGCCACGCCAGCGGCGCAACCCAGCTGGTATTACCGCGCCAGGCACCAAACATGCCGGAGATATGCACCAGCGGCTTCATCTGCGGGACGTCAATAAGGGTCATGAGCTTCTGCTTGCTGCGGTGGCTCAGCAGATATTCAAACAGCCGGGGCTGTGCGGTTTTCACCAGCTTCGCCATGGCAATGGTGGCATAAACGTCCGCCATCGCGTCATGGGCGTTGCTGTGCTCGATGCCGTTGGCGCGCGTCAGGTGTTCCAGCCGGAAGCTGGTCAGCCCTTCCTCATTCTCCGGCCAGTTGATCCCTTCCGGGCGCAGGGCATAACAGGCGCGCATGATGTCGAGTAAATCCCAGCGCGAGTTGCGGTTCTGCCAGCTCCAGGCGTACGGATCGTAGAAGTTGCGATAGAAGATATTGCGCGTCACTTCATCGTCAAAACGGATGTTGTTGTAACCGACCACACAGGTGTTGGGAACGGTAAACAGATCGTGAATGCGTCGGGCGAACTCTGCTTCGTTGACCCCTTTTTCCCGCGCTTCCTGTGGCGTAATCCCGGTGACCATGACCGCGCCAGGCTGCGGCAGGTAGTCATCCGCGGGCTTGCAGTAAAAGACCTCGGGCTCGCCAATGATATTGAATTCGTCGTCAGTGCGGATGGCGGCAAACTGCGCCGGTCGGTCCAGCGCCGGGTGCGTGCCAAAGGTTTCATAGTCGTGGAATAAAAAAGTCGGGCGTGCGGCAGAGTCAGACACCAGTAATACCATCCTGTTAAAAAAATGACGTCACTATGGTAAACGATCGTGCGGTTCAGACCGAATAAAAAGCGCCGCCGTGGTGCAAATTTGCGCGTCAGCTTCAGAGAAAAATCTGCGCTCTGTCACATTTTTTTTCAATTAAGCCAGGTAACGACATCAGAACTCCCGTAAAAAGGTCATCGATTTTTAATGACCTGAGGATATACCGTTGAAACGCCGTCTGTTTATTGCTGTTTCTTTACTCGCTTCGAGTGTCTCATCTGCTTTTGCGGCCGAACCACTGGATTTTTCGCCGCAGCCTCCGGCCATTCAGGCGGGCTCATGGGTGCTGATGGATTACACGACTGGTCAGATCTTAACGGCGGGCAACGAACATCAGCAACGCAATCCGGCGAGCCTGACTAAGCTGATGACGGGCTATGTGGTCGATCGGGCCATTGATAGCCACCGCATTACGCCGGACGACATTGTCACCGTAGGACGTGATGCCTGGGCAAAGGGGAATCCGGTTTTTGACGGATCGTCGCTGATGTTTCTGAAAGAGGGCGATCGCGTCTCCGTGCGAGACCTGAGCCGCGGGCTGATTGTCGATTCCGGCAACGACGCCTGCGTGGCGCTGGCCGATCACGTGGCGGGTGGACAGCCGCAGTTTGTGAAGATGATGAACGACTACGTGCAAAAGCTGAACCTGCGCGACACCCACTTTGAAACCGTTCATGGGCTGGATGCGCCGGGCCAGCACAGCTCAGCTTACGATCTGGCCGTGCTCTCCCGCGCCATCATCCACGGTGAGCCCGAGTTTTATCATATGTACAGCGAGAAGAGCCTGACCTGGAACGGGATCACCCAGCAGAACCGTAACGGTCTGCTGTGGGATAAGACCATGAACGTTGACGGGCTGAAAACGGGGCACACCTCGGGTGCGGGCTTTAACCTGATTGCTTCCGCGGTGGACGGCCAGCGTCGTTTGATCGCGGTGGTGATGGGGGCCGACAGTCCGAAAGGGCGCGAGGACCAGGCACGCAAGCTTCTGCACTGGGGACAGCAAAATTTTGATACGGTGCAGATCCTGCATAACGGTAAAAAAGTGGGGACAGAGCGTATCTGGTACGGTGATAAAGAACAGATAAGCCTGGGCACCGATCAGGACTTCTGGCTGGCCTTGCCGAAAGCGGAAGTGCCGAACATCAAAGCCAAATACGTGCTGGATAAAAAAGAGCTGGAAGCGCCGATTGCCGCCCATCAGCGGGTCGGGGAGATCCAGCTCTACGATCGCGACAAAGTTGTGGCGCACTGGCCGCTGGTCACTCTGGAAGCCGTTGATAAGGGCGGCGTATTCTCACGCCTGAGCGATTATCTTCACCACACGCTGTAACCCGCTGATGAGCAGACTGGCAGGGTTGCGAGTCTGCTCACATAATAAACACTCCTCGTTTGCCGATAATAGAAATCCTGCTTTATAGTGTATAAATATACAGTAATAATCGGAGGCAGCATGGACTACAGCATCGAGCAGCAACAGAAGCGTAAAATTGCGGGTTTTCATCTTGTTGGGCCGTGGGAAAAAACGGTCAAGCAGGGCTTTGAACAGCTGGTCATGTGGGTGGACGGGCGTCACATTGAGCCGCTGGAGTGGGTGGCGGTCTACTACGATAACCCCGATGAGGTCCCGGCAGAAAAACTGCGCTGCGATACGGCCGTTACGGTACCGGATGATTTCGTCATCCCGGAAAATAGCGAAGGGGTGATGATGACGGAAATCGCGGCCGGTGATTATGCCGTGGCAACGGCGCGCGTGGAAAACTACGACTTTGCGACCCCGTGGTATCAGTTCTTTAATTCCCTGCTGCAGGACAATAAATACCAGATGGCGCTCAAGCCCTGCTTTGAGCGCTATCTCAATGATGGCAACGCCGACGGCTACTGGGATATTGAAATGTTCATCGCAGTAGAGCACAAAACGGTTTAAGCCTGTTTAATGAAGGGTTTTTCAGCCGGGAGCGATCCGCCCGGCTGAAAACACAGTACAATTGTGGTTTGCCGTGTAGCTGGAGAGCGGGTGTGCGTCCCGACAAATCATTAACCCCTTTTGAAATTCGCTTATACAAACATTACCGCGTGGTGCACGGGTGCCGCATTGCGCTGGCATTTGTGCTGACGTTTGTACTGGTCCGGCTGCTGGATGTGCCTGAAGGGACATGGCCGCTGATCACGCTGGTAGTGGTGATGGGGCCTATCTCATTTTGGGGGAACGTTGTCCCGCGTGCCTTCGAGCGTATTGGCGGTACCGTTCTCGGCTCCGCCCTGGGGCTTATCGCTCTGAAGCTGGAGCTGATCTCTTTTCCGGTGATGCTGGCATGGTGCGGTGCCGCCATGTTCCTGTGCGGCTGGCTGGCGCTGGGCAAACGGCCCTATCAGGCGCTGCTGATTGGTATCACTCTCGCGGTCGTGGTCGGCGCGCCCGCCGGGGATATGACCACGGCGCTGTGGCGAAGCGGGGATGTTATTCTGGGATCGCTGCTCGCCATGTTGTTTACCGGCATCTGGCCGCAGCGGGCTTTTTTGCACTGGCGTATCCAGATGGCCAACTATGTCACAGCCTTTAACCGCGTCTATCAGGCCGGTTTTTCCCCTAATCTTGTTGAACGTCCGCGGCTGGAAAAGCATCTGCAAACCATACTCAACGACGTGGTCAAAATGCGCGGCCTGATCACACCTGCCAGCAAAGAGACTCATATTCAGAAAGCGATTTTCGAAGCTATCCAGACGGTCAGCCGCAATCTGGTGTGCATACTTGAACTGCAAATCAACGCGCACTGGGCCTCGCGTCCCAGCCACCTGTTGATGCTAAACGCGCAGACCCTCAAAGAGACGCAGATGATGACGCAACAAACTCTGCTGACCATCGCCCATGCACTCTATGAAGGCAACCCGCAGCCCGTTCTGGCGAACAGCGAGCGTCTGAATGAAATCGTGGCAGAGCTGAAACAGCTGATCAACGAGCGGCAGGGCGATAACGTGGCGGAAACGCCCATCCATGGTTATGTCTGGCTGAGCCTGGAACTGGCGCGCCAGCTTGAGCTGCTATCGCACCTGATTTGCCGGGCGCTGCGCAAATAAAACGCGGAAGTGACGCCTGCTGCTTCGATTCAGCAGCAATTGGGGTTATGATAGCTTTAAACGATATAGCCATTGTCATTCGCAGCCGCTGTCAGTAAGGTTATTGTTACAACGGTTGCTTTAACGAATCCGAATCTCACATTATCAGGGGTGTAAAAATGGAAACTACCAAGCCTTCGTTCCAGGATGTTCTGGAATTCGTCCGCCTGTTCCGCCGCAAAAACAAACTGCAGCGTGAAATCCAGGACGTTGAGAAGAAGATCCGTGACAACCAGAAGCGTGTTCTGCTGCTCGACAACCTGAGCGACTACATCAAGCCAGGCATGAGCGTTGAAGCTATTCAGGGCATCATTGCCAGCATGAAGAGCGACTATGAAGACCGCGTTGATGACTACATCATCAAAAATGCGGAGCTGTCCAAAGAGCGTCGCGACATCTCTAAGAAGCTGAAAGTGATGGGCGAAATCAAAAACGCCGAAGCAAAAAGCGAGTAATCGCAGCGAATTGTGAAAAAGGCTCTCTGGTGACAGAGAGCTTTTTTATTTGACGATCAACGGTCAGTTGGTTTTGTCGGTCAGGCGCAGCCGCCACCCGACACTTTTACCCGACGCAGAAAAGCAAAAAGCCTGCTTTAAAAGCAGGCTTTTTAAATTTGGCTCCTCTGACTGGACTCGAACCAGTGACATACGGATTAACAGTCCGCCGTTCTACCGACTGAACTACAGAGGAATCGTTGTGGAGGCTTATCTTAGCGGCGAAAAAAGTTTTGTCAAACCTGATCTTAGGGAAAATCGACTGATTGCCGATTCTGTCGTCAGTTTGTTGTAATTCCACACATCTTTTCAGGCAAAATACTTTGCAGGATTAGCATTTCTCCCCCATCATTTGAAAT
Source organism: Enterobacter sp. UPMP701 (assembly GCF_053709515.1). NCBI lineage: Bacteria > Pseudomonadati > Pseudomonadota > Gammaproteobacteria > Enterobacterales > Enterobacteriaceae > Enterobacter > Enterobacter sp. UPMP701. Next base: position 263,093 of record NZ_JBSKJN010000003.1, read on the forward strand.
GAAGTTTCAACTTTTCTCGCTAAGGTCCATTTTGAACGTTACTGCCCCTCTGCGCCAGGCGATCATGCGCACGCCATGGTACGCAAAACGTAAAAGCTATCGTGTTCTGTTCTGGCGTGAAATCACCCCTCTTGCCGTGCCTATCTTCCTGGAGAATACCTGCGTTCTGCTGATGGGAGTGCTGAGCACGTTCCTGGTGAGCTGGCTGGGGAAAGAGGCAATGGCAGGGGTCGGGCTGGCGGACAGCTTCAACATGGTGGTGATGTCGTTCTTTGCTGCCATAGACCTCGGGACGACAGTTGTGGTGGCCTTTAGCCTCGGCAAGCTCGATCCCAAACGCGCGCGCGAGGCTGCACGCCAGTCGCTGATGATCATGACCCTCTTTTCGATCGTGCTGGCGGCGGTTATCCACTATTTGGGTAAAGAGATTATCGACTTTGTCGCCGGGGAAGCCACTAACGAGGTCAAAGACCTGGCGCTGACCTACCTCGAAATGACGGTCTTAAGCTATCCGGCGGCGGCCATCGCGCTGATTGGCAGCGGCGCGCTGCGTGGGGCGGGCAACACCAAAATACCGCTGCTGATTAACGGCGGGATGAATATCCTGAATATCATCATCAGTAGCGTGCTGATCTACGGCGCATTCTCGTGGGACGGGCTGGGATTCGTCGGGGCAGGGCTGGGGTTAACCATTTCACGCTATATCGGGGCGGCGGCCATCATCGGGGTGCTGATGACGGGCATTACGCCCTCGCTGCGTCTTACGCTCAAGAGCTATTTCCGGCCCTTTAACTTCGCCATTATCTGGGAAGTGATGGGCATCGGTATTCCTGCAAGCATTGAATCTGTGCTGTTTAACGGCGGCAAGCTGCTGACGCAGATGTTTGTTGCCGGGATGGGGACCGACGTCATCGCCGGTAACTTTATTGCCTTCTCCATCGCCTCGCTGATTAACCTGCCGGGTAACGCCCTGGGGTCGGCCTCGACCATCATCACCGGTAAACGGCTCGGGAAAGGGCAGATAGGTCAGGCGGAGCGGCAGCTGCGCCACGTGTTCTGGTTGTCGACGATAGGACTGACGCTGCTCGCCTGGGGCACCGCGCCGTTTGCCGGGCTGATGGCCGCGTTCTATACCCACGAAGAGGATGTAAAAGAGGTGGTGAAGATCCTCATCTGGCTCAATGCTGCCTTTATGCCCATCTGGGCGGCATCCTGGGTACTGCCCGCCGGGCTGAAAGGGGCGCGCGATGCCCGTTTCGCCATGTGGGTGTCCATGCTCGGCATGTGGGGGTGTCGCGTTGTGGCAGGCTATACGCTTGGCGTGGTGCTCGGCTGGGGCGTAGTTGGCGTCTGGCTGGGGATGTTCCTGGACTGGGCCGTGCGCGGGGCGCTGTTCTACTGGCGCATGGTTAGCGGGCGCTGGCTGTGGAAATATCCGCGGCAAAATGCCTGACAATTGCGCGAAGTGGAGAATAAATCGGCAAACGATCGGAAATATGCAATCTGCCTTTGACATCCCGGAGGAGCATCGATAATATGCGCCCCGTTCACACGATTCCTCTGTAGTTCAGTCGGTAGAACGGCGGACTGTTAATCCGTATGTCACTGGTTCGAGTCCAGTCAGAGGAGCCAAATTTGAAAAGCCTGCTTTTAAAGCAGGCTTTTTGCTTTTCTGCGCAAGGTAAACGAAAAACGGCAACCTGGTTGCCGTTTTTCGTGTTTGCTCCCTCTCCCGTGGGAGAGGGATGGAGTGAGGGCACCAGACCGCACGAAATTACACGCGAATCGGTGCCGTCGCCGCCTCCAGCCATGCGCGCGCCTCGCTATTCACCCGCGGTGACAGCGCCTCACGCACCTGCTGGTGATACTCATCCAGCCACTGCTTTTCCTGCTCGCTCAACAGATGCAATTCCACCTGGCTCAAATCAATCGGGATCAGCGTCAGTGAGGCAAACCTGCAGAACCCCGGTCGGCTCTCCACAATTTCCACCTGGTTTTCAATACGTATGCCGTGGCTATCGCCAAGATAGTAGCCCGGCTCGATAGTCATGATATTTCCTGCCGCCAGCGGCCACGGGTTAACCTTTTTAGCGATGCGATGCGGGTTTTCATGGATCAGCAGCTGGTGCCCCACGCCGTGCCCGGTACCGTGATCGTAATCCAGCCCCATTTCCCACAGCGGACGTCGCGCAAACGCATCCAGCTGATGCCCCTGCGTACCGGAAGGGAACTGCAAGGTAATCAGTGACAGAAAACCTCTCAGCACGGCGGTGTAGTGCAAACGCTGCTGCGGGGGTACATTGCCCCACGCCAGCGTGCGCGTAGCATCGGTAGTGCCGTTGTGATACTGGCCGCCGGAATCATTCAGGTAAAAACTACCGTGGCAAAGGGGCTTGTTGCTGGCCTCGCTTGAATGGTAATGACACATCGCCGCATTGCTCGACGCGGCGGAAATGGTCGCGAAACTCTGCTCAATAAATCCGGGCTGCTGCTGGCGGAACGCGAGCTGCTGCGCCTGCACTTCCAGCTCCGTCAGGGGTTGCCCGGTCGCCGCACGTCGCGGCACTTCCTGGCTCAGCCAGGCCAGAAAGTTGACCCACGCGGCGCCGTCCTGATGATGGCACTCGCGATACCCTGCCAGCTCGAGCGGGTTTTTGGTGGCCTTCATCAGGGTGATGGGATCGGTTCGCCAGACAATTTCTCCGCGCGGTTCAATGGCGAAGCGCAGGGCGACCGGCGCGGAATCAGCATCAACCATTACCCGCTTACCTTCAGCAAGGTGCTGGCAGCGTTCGATAAAGGCGTCCTGCGGCGCAACAGTAAAGGCGTTTAGAACAGCGTCAGGGAGTTCGGCGAGCTTATTGTCGTTAACAAACCACTCAACGCGCCCGTCACGGTCAAGCAGGGCAAAGGAGAGCGGCACCGGGCTGTAAGGAATATCGGAGCCACGCACGTTGAGCAGCCATGCAATGTTATCCGGCAGCGTAACGGCCAGGTAATCAGCATTGTTTGCGGCCAGCACGGCGGCAACCCGCTGACGCTTGTCCTCGCTGCTTTCACCGCTTATTTCAACCGGCATTTCACGGATACGCCCCGCCGGTGCGGCAGGGCGGTCTGTCCATAATGTATCAAACGGTGAGGCATTCAGCGGCACCAGCTCGCACGGCGTGGCGGACAGTTGTTCGAACTCGGCATTCGTCATCAGCAGCGCCTCAAAGCCGATGCGCGTTCCTGCCTCTGCGTTTACCGCCAGCCATTCGGCCAGCGGTTCATTGTGCAGATGGTGAATTGCAATCTCGTCCATATTGACCTGAACGCGGGCCTGCACCTGATAGCGCCCGTCGACGAACAGCAACGCTTTATCCTTCAGTACCAGCGCGACGCCAGCAGAGCCGTCAAAACCCGTCAGCCAGGCCAGCTTTTCGTCGTACGGCGCGCAGTATTCGCTCTGCCAGGCATCCGCGCGCGGGACGATCATCCCGTCGAGGTGATGGGCTTCTATCCACTGACGCAGGGCGGATAACGGTGATGTTGCGTGCATGGTTTTTCCTTACTGTTATTAGCGGAACGGCGGCTCGTTGAAGGTGCGCAGCTTGCGCGAATGCAGCCTGTCACCCTCAGCCCGCAGCAAATCAATGGCGCGAATGCCGATCTGAAGATGCTCAGATATGGCCCCTTCATAGAAGCGGTTGGCCTGGCCGGGCAGCTTAATTTCACCGTGCAGCGGTTTATCGGAGACGCACAGCAGCGTGCCGTAAGGGACGCGGAAGCGATATCCCTGCGCGGCGATGGTGGCGCTCTCCATGTCAATCGCCACCGCACGGCTCAGGTTGAAGCGCAGCGCGGAGGCGGAGTAACGCAGCTCCCAGTTGCGATCGTCGGTTGTGACGACCGTACCCGTACGCAGGCGCTGCTTCACCTCTTCACCCGGCATGCCGCTGACCTCCTTGGTGGCGTCGTAGAGCGCGCGCTGTACTTCGGCGATGCTCGGGATCGGGATGTCCGGCGGCAGTACCGCATCCAGCACGTGGTCGTCGCGCAGATAGGCGTGCGCCAGCACGTAGTCGCCAATCAGCTGGCTTTCACGCAGGCCGCCGCAGTGGCCAATCATCAGCCATACGTCCGGGCGCAGCACCGCCAGATGGTCGCAGATGGTCTTGGCATTTGACGGGCCCACGCCGATGTTGATCAGCGTGATCCCCTGACCGTCGGCGGTGATCAGGTGCCAGGCGGGCATCTGGTGTTTTTTCCACGCCAGGTCGGAGATAGCCTGCTCGGGCGCTTCGGTCTCTGCGGTGATCCAGATCCCGCCCGCGCAGGAGAGGGCGATGTACGGACTGTCTGGATCGAGGATCTGGCTACAGCCCCAGCGGACAAACTCATCCACGTAGCGGGTATAGTTGGTAAACAACACAAACGGCTGGAAATGCTCGGCGGGCGTACCGGTGTAGTGGCGCAGACGCGCCAGGGAAAAATCCACCCGGCGGGCATCAAAGTGCGACAGAGGCGAAAATTCTGCCGGGTGATAAATCCCGTCAGCCGTCTCATCGCCAATCTGTGAAAGCTCGGTCGTCGGGAAGTGGCGGGTTAGCCCCGCGCTCATGGAGCGGTCCAGGGTTAACGCCGAACCGTCAATCACGTACGGATACGGGATCTCATGCTGCGAAGGCTCCACGGCAATGTGCGCGCCGTAATCCTGATACAGCAGCGTAAGCTGCTCTTCAAGATAGGGGCGGAACAGTGCAGGGCGGGTGACGGTGGTGCTGTAGCAGCCGGAGTGGGTAAAGCGGGCATAGGCGCGGGTTTTCGGCGTTGTGCTTGCGCTGCCGTCCCAGGTCACGGAAAGCGATGGATAAACAAAAAGGCCCGCGTTTCTGGCCTTTTGATCGGGGAGTTTCCCTGTTTCGATGTATTCGCTAATGGCGCTGCGCAGCGCGTTGACGGACTGTTCATACAGCGCGTCGAGTTTTTCCAGCGCCTGAGCCGGGGTCAGGCTGGAGCCCTTATTATTCATCTCTGTCTCCTTGTTCCACAGGTGTGCGACTCTACCCGATAGTATGTCACACGCCTGTGAAACAAAAGGGAGATCAGGCGTGGCTCGTCTCTTTCATCAGCAGCGCCGTTGCCGCCGACAGCAGACAACCCGCCAGCAGATAAATCGCCACGCTGTGCCAGTTTCCGCCGGAGAAGGTGACCAGCGCGGCGGCGATAAACGGCGTAAACCCACCGCCGACCACGCTTGCCACCTGGTAGCCCACGCCCGCGCCGCTGTAGCGATAGCTTGCGCCAAACAGTTCGGTAAACATCGGCTGCTGCACGCAGACCACCATATCGTGGGCGATATTGGCGAGCATGATGGCGAAAAAGACGATCCAGAAGACCGACTGTGCCTCCAGCGCCATAAAGAACGGCCAGGCGCTGAGGGTGCCAATCAGCGCCCCGGTGATATAGACCCGGCGACGACCAAACCGGTCCGCCAGCCAGGCGAAGCAGGGGATAGTCAGGCAGCTGATTCCGCCCACCACCAGACCGATATTCAGGAACAGTTCGCGCGGCAGACCGAGGTTCTGCGTCGAGTAGTTCAGGGCAAACGCGGTAACGATATACATCGTCAGCAGTTCGCACAGGCGCAGGGCGATAATTTTCAGAAAAGCGCCAGGATGCCGGACGAGCGCTTCCATTACCGGAAGACGTTTTTTGACGGTCGGTTTTTCCTGCTGCTGTTCGAACTCTGCTGACTCCTCCATTCCGTTGCGGATCCACAGCGCGGCAATGACCAGCACAATGCTAAAGATGAACGGAATGCGCCAGCCCCAGCTCAGGAACTGCTCGTCGGTGGTGAGCTGGCTGATTAACGATACCAGCCCGGTGGAAAGGAGCAGGCCCACGCCGTACCCGACCTGCACGCCGCTGCTGTAAAACGCTTTCCTGTTTTTCGGTGCGCTCTCGACGGATAACAGCGCCGCGCCGCCCCATTCGCCGCCCACGGCGAAGCCCTGGATGGCGCGCAGCGTCACCAGCAATACCGGCGCCCACCAGCCAATGGTGGAAAACGAAGGGAGTATGCCAATCAGCGCGGTGGCGATCCCCATCATCCAGACGGTGAGCATCAGCATGCGCTTGCGGCCAAGTCGGTCACCGAAGTGGCCGAAGACCACCCCGCCCAGTGGGCGAAACAGGAAGCCGACGCCGAAGGTGGCAAACGCGGCAAGCGTGCCCATCGCGGGACTGATCTGGGGAAAGAATTCGCGGTTAAACACCAGCGCGGCGGTAATGCCGTAAAGCAGAAAATCGTACCAGTCGACGACGGCACCCGCGAAGCTGCCGAGGGCGGCGCGGCGGGCACGGTTGAGCGAAGGTGTCTCCTCGTTGGGATGTGTGGAGGTGAGAGTGGAGTCCATAGTTGTCCTGTCTGCACGTATTTTTTAATTATTGGTATAAGAAAATGTTACTCACATAGCTGCCGTCATATAAACGGAATCTATGAGACTACCGCGACAGGGGGCCTGTGCAAACTGATTTTATTTCCTGATGGGGCCGGGCAGGGCTGGCTGCCCTCAACGCGTCTGGCAAAACCGTAAAACGTTCGTTTACTAATGTGCAACAGACCGTTTAGTTTATTATTGTTCTCATTGTGAGGCGCTTTCGATAAATTCGTATTACCCCAATTTCTGGTTTATACGAATATGAATAAAACGCTATCTATGCCCCTCGTGGTATTAATTGCATGCCTGTCCGTGGGCGGATTAATATCCACCGATATCTTTTTGCCTGCGCTGAGTGAAATGCAATTATTTTATAAGGTCACGGAGGCGCAAATACAGGATGCTATCGCCCTGTTTTTATTTGGTGTTGCGTTTTCACAGCTGGTGTATGGGCCGTTAAGCGACAGTCTGGGGAGAAAGAAAACGCTTATTGCGGGGCTATTAATCTGGCTGGTTTCGACGGTCGGGGTTATTTACTCTACCCATATTAATGAGTTGCTTATTTTACGCTTATTACAGGGCATCGGCTCCTGCGCCGGTATCACCGTCAGCCGGGCGATTATTAATGACATGTTGGATAAGAAGTCTTCGGCCCAGCTTTATCTTGTCATATTTCCCTTTGTCGGGATGTCACCGGCTATTGCGCCCATGATCGGCGGCGTGTTAACCCAACATTTCGGCTGGAAATCCTGTTTTATCTTTTTAACCTTGTTTATTGTCATGACGCTGGGACTGTGTCTCACCGCGCTGCGCGAAACGTTACCGCCTGAAAAAAGGCAAAAGCTGAGCGTGATGGCGGCCATGGTTAATACCCTTGTGGTGTTAAGAAACAGGCAGTTTTTGTTTTATGCCGCCATTCCCTGTTTTGCTTACGCGGCCTATTTTTCCTATATCGTCGAGTCGCCCTTTTTGCTGGGCAAGCTCGGGCTTTCACCGCTGTATATCGGTTACACCTATATTTTGCTCTCCGTAAGCTACGTGGCGGGGAATCTTATCGCTAAAAAAAGATCTCGCCAGGTGGGTATTGAAGAGACCATTCGCCTTGGGTATCGCATTTTTGTCATCGGCGGCATCGTCTTTGCGCTTCAGATGTACTTAAGCCCGGCGCCTTTGTTCACGAGCATTATCTCTATCGGCATTCTGACCTTTGGCAATGGCTTCCTGCTGCCGTTGGGCACGGCGTCTGCCATCGCGGCGCACCCGCAGGCGTCAGGAACCGCTTCGGGAGTGATGGGAGCATTACAGCTTGGCAGCGCAGCGCTCGCAACTTTCCTGATTGGAAAACTCTCAGCTCATGCGCCCGTCATGACCGCGCTGATTATTGCCTGCGTCTGCGTTGTAGGTTTCCTGGTATATGTTTTTGGTCAATATGGTTTTATGGAATTTGTCTCCAGTAAAGAGAGTAATATCAATGATTAATAATATCGATGTCACATTAAGGGACGGCGGGTATCAAAACAATTTCAGCTTCCCCGTAGACTACGCAATTAAGCATGTGCGCGCACTGGTGGGCAGTGGCGTTGAATGGGTAGAAATAGGTTACCGAAACGGCTCGTTTAAACCCATTGCGGATATTGGTTTAACCGGAATGTCTCCTGATAATTATATTCAGGCGATTCATGATGCCGTTCCCGAAGCGAAATTAGTGGTCATTGCCCATCCTCATAATATTACCCGGCAGGATATTATTAGCCTGCGAAAAAGCGGCGTTGCGCTGCTGCGGATCTGTATCAAAACCGATAATCCCCAACCCGCGCTGGAAATGTGTGAGGTGGCGAAAGAAAACGGCCTGCGCGTGAGTATGAACTTTACGCGAGCCAGCCAAATTAACGCGAAGACGCTTGTTGACGTGGCCTTGCAGTGTGAGAAAGCCGGGGCCGATATTATTTGCATTGCGGACTCTAACGGCAGCTTGCGCCCTGAGCAGACGGCGCGTCTGGTCAACCTGCTTAAATGCACCACGCCGCTTGAGGTGGGATTCCACGCGCACGATAACCTGGGGCTGGCGATGGCCAACTCCATTGAAGCCGTAAAGGCCGGCGCGACCTTTATTGATAGCTCCCTGACCGGCATGGGAAAAGGGGCGGGAAATCTGGCGATGGAAACCTGGCTGTCGCTGTGTAATTTCAACGAAGGCAAAGAGCGTTATCACACGGAGTGGATATTTAATCAGGTACATCAGCTGGTCTCGAAGGAATTCTACAACGCCTCTTACCGCAGCGTCGTGGATATGATCCTTGGGGTGAAAAATCTCAGCGTCGAAAACCGGAAAATGGTTGAAGAGACGCTGACGACAGAAAGCCAGAGAACCTTCAGCGCGACGGATAACGTGATCACGGGAACGGCAGCATGAAATTACAGGATGCGGTGATACTGGCGCCGGTAATGCCTGCCTGGGACGGCGGGGCATTTTGCGCTCCGCTGGTGACCTTGCTTGAAGAGAAGGGATTTTCCGTCACGATCGTTGATACGTTGAGCCTGATTACGCACGACGACCCACAGAGCGCAATTGACGCGGTTTGCCAGAAGCTAAATGCCCAGGTCAAACGCCCCTGGCTGCTGGTGGGGTTTGCGATGGCGGGCACGCTGGTGCAGCTGCTGGCGCACCGTTTACGCGGCGTAGCGGGCGTCATGAGCGTGAGTGCCCCCGGTTTTGCCGATGAGAAATTAACGCAGCGACTGGTTCGTCTTATCGCACTGCTGGAAAAAGGCGAACTCGATTCGGCCATGGAGAATCTGCATCACTATGTCCTGCCGGAAGGTCAGCCTGCGCCGCAGGAGACATTTTCCCTTCCAGAAGCAGAGAAAATGGAGGCGATAAAGCGAATGCTCACCGGCTTCTCGCTGCTGTTAAAAATGGACGCCCGCGCGGATATTGCCGCTTATGACGGCAACTATCTGGCGATTGTGGGTGAAAAATCCCAGCTGGCCTCATGGGAAAACCAGACCCACAGCCCCCGAACCCAGCACTATTACAAACGTATTCCCGGCGCAGGGATGCGCCCGTGGAATGACAATCCCGCTGCGGTGAATGCGCTGCTCAACGAATGGATCGATACCTTATGAAAAAAAATGTTCTGGTTTTACCGGGAGACGGTATTGGTCAGGAAGTCTGCGACGCCGCGTTGCCCGTCATCGATGCGCTGGATCTCCCCATCAACCTGACCTTTGGGGAAATAGGCTGGTCCTGCTGGGAACGCGAGGGCAATCCTGTGCCGGCCCGTACCTGGGAACAGATTGCGGAGGCGGACGCGGTGCTGCTGGGGGCCATCACCAGCAAGGGGAAAGTGCAGGCTCAGCAGGCGTTGCCCGTCGCACTCCGGGAGAAAGGCATTGAATACGTTTCACCGGTGATCCAGCTCCGTCAGCGGCTTGGGCTCTTTGCCAACATCCGCCCGGTGAAATATGTGACGGGCGATCGACGTCCTTTCCGCTGCTGTGTGATCCGGGAAAACACCGAGGGGCTGTACGCCGGAATGGATTTTAAAGGTGTCGGTGCGAACGTTGCCAGCTGGCTTAAACACCCGAACCTCGAAAAATATGGCCCGGAAGAGGCGGCATGGTCAGTGCGTTTGCAAACGCGCTACGGACTGGAGCGCCTGTTTCAGACGGCCTTTGACTATGCCCGCCAGCACCACTTTTCACGCGTCACGTTTGCCGATAAACCCAACGTCATGCGCGAAAGCGGTCATTTTGCGGCAACAATTTTTCATGAAGTGGCCGCGCGCTTTCCAGACATTCGGGCGGATATTCACAACGTGGATGCGATCGCCCTCTGGCTGGTGCGTAAGCCTCACGAGTTTGGCGTGATTGTCGCAGAAAATATGTTTGGCGATATCTTGTCGGATCTGGCCGCCGGTGTGATGGGCGGGCTTGGCCTGGCCCCCAGCGCCAACATTGGCAGCGAGGTGGCCTATTTTGAACCCGTCCACGGCAGCGCGCCGGGGATGGCCGGGCAGGGAAAAGCCAATCCGTGTGCGATGTTCTACACGATTGCGCTCATGCTGGCGTACCTGGGCTTTGAGGCGCAGGCGGAAAAACTGCAGCAGACTGTCGATCGCGTTGTTCGTGACGGGAAGGTGGCCACCTACGATTTAGGCGGCCAGGCGACAACGGAGGAGATGGCAAAGGCGATTATCGACGCCCTGGTTCAGCCAGCCATCGCTAAAACGGCCAGCGTGATCGCGATTGGTGACGAGCTCCTGTCCGGGCAATGCCTTAATACGAACCAGCAGGCTATCAGCCAATGCCTTGAAAAGGCACATTATCAGGTCAGATTTCAGGTGACCTGTGCAGACAACATCCCGCAGATAAGCTCGGTGGTGACGGGGCGTATCGGGCAGGACGATCTCATTGTGGTGTGCGGCGGTCTTGGTCCAACCTCTGACGATAAAACCCGTGAGGCGATTGCTCTGATTCTGAATAAACCGCTGGTAGACGACGAAGAAACGTGGAAAACCATTGAGCGCCGTCTCGTGACGTTCGGAGTGAAGAACGATCCTTCAAACCGTCTTCAGGCACGCTTCCCCGAAGGCGCTTCCATTCTGGATAACGCTTCCGGTACCGCTCCTGGGTTCAGCGCATGCGTGGCGGGCAGCCAGCTGGTGGTTCTGCCGGGGCCGCCCTCCCAGGCGCTGCCGATGCTGGAAGAGACGCTGGCAAACAGCGTTGAAGCCGGGCCTGAAAGGAAAAAGCACAGCTGGACCCTGCTCGGCATCAGCGAGAGCGAGGTCGGTTCTATCGTCAGCGCGCTGGTCACCTCCACGGACTGGGACAGCCATTTCTTATGGAAAAGCCCTTACGTCATTGTTCAGATTGAGACGCCTGAACATCGGCCCCTGCCGCTTTCGGTGAGGCAAAGTCTGGACCGGGCGTTGTGTCCTTATCTTGTGAGTAAACGGAATAAAACGGCGGGAGAAATACTGCGGGGCGCATGCAGTATCCGCTGGCATACGTCGGATGCAGACCTCCCGGCGTATTTGCCCGCCGCAGCCCTCTCCCGAAAGGGAGAGCCGACGGTCAGGATGGATGTGACGGTCAGCCCTTCGCTTTCTGAGCTACTGAACAGCGAAGCTCATCTGGGGAAAATGACCCTCTCGGTTCGTCATCAGAATGGTCAGTCACATCAGATGACGTTTCCGATGAACAGAATACTGCTCGCGCAAACCCTGCCGGAATATGCCGCCTGGTGCGCCTTAAAAACCCTGACAACACAACATGGATAATTCGACAATGACGACTCACCCGACGCTTCAGTCGCGCCTGCTGGCGCTGGATACGGCAGCCATTTCGGATGCGCTGGACAGTTTATACATTGCGGGAGGCCTTGCGGGCATAAAGCTGCAGACCGGGGGCAGGAAGCTGGCAGGGCCTGCCTGGACCGTCAAATATGAAGCCTGCGTGGCGGAGAAAAATCAGTTTATGAATGCCGGAAACTATATCGATCAGGTTCCGGCAGGCGCAGTCATCGTTGTGGACAATGGCGGCCGTACGGACTGCACCAGCTGGGGCAATATTCTGACCACCAAAGCCGTGCTTAAAGGTATCGCCGGGTCCGTCATCTACGGCTCAGCCAGGGACATTGCAGACATTCGTCAGATGAATTACCCGCTGTACGCCAGCAATATCTATATGGTCTCCGGGAAGAACCGTGCGCGGGTCACCGCGGTACAGTGTGCGCTGCAAATTGAAGGGGTCACGATTTGCCCCGGCGACTGGATTTTCGGCGATGAGAATGGCGTCCTGGTGATCCCCGCTGAGCAGCTGGAGGAGGTGATACGTCGGGCAGAAAACGTTGAGAAGACGGAGCGTGAAATCATCAACGCTGTTCGTGAAGGCACCTCGCTCGACGTCGCCCGACAAACGCTGGGCTACCACGTTCCCTGGGAAGCAAAAGCATGACAAGCCCGTTTTTTGACTACTGGGCGTCCCGCTTGCGCTTTCTGGACGTGCACTATCACGCGCGCCCGGACAGCTATCAGCGGCGTTATTCTGCCATGGAGGCCGGAGAGCGTTACGCACAGCTTCAGGGGGGCGTGGTGCTTAAGAACCACCTGGGGAGTGTTAGCGCGCTGGCATCGGCAATGCAGGAGAGGGGACTGCCCGTCTTTGGCTCGGTCGTGCTGAATGCGGCCGCCGGGGGAATAAACCTGAACGTTGTCCGCCAGGCGCTGAGTCAGTACCAGTTTGACGGCGCGCCCAGGCTGCTCGTGCACTTGCCGACCGTGGTTCCAACGGCGCATAAAAGCGGGTTATCCCGGACGTTCAGTAACGAGTACGCCCGGCATTTCGCCGGGCAGCCGCTCTCGATTGCTGACGATGAGGGGGAATTACGTTCTGGCGTAAAAACGCTCATTCATTTTGCCCGGCATCATGACGTTGTGCTCTCCTCAGGACATGCCACGAAAGATCAAACGCTGCGTCTGATTGAGGCCGTTGAGCGCGTGGGCGGCTGCAGGCTGATGCTGAACCAGCCTGCGAATCCGATGACGGGATTTACCGCCCGGGAACTGCGCGCGCTCGGCGAACACGAGTGGCTCTTCGTTGAGCAGTGTGCCCTGACGGTCTATTTAGGCTATCAGCCCCTCGACGATCTCTATGAGGTGCTGACGGGAGTGCATAACCTGGTTTACAGCTCGGATCTGGGCCAGCCAGGCCAGCCCGACATCGACGAGTGGCTGGAGGACAGCCACCGCTGGTTCAGAGAGGCCGGACTGGATGCAGCGCGCATTGATGAGATCGCGCGTCTGAACCCGCTCAGGATGCTGGCGCCGGGGCCGTTGCCAGGTTAAGCGTGCGGAGGAAATCAATAAATGCCTGTTCCTTCGGTGAGGGGTGAGGATTGATATGCACCACATACATGGGAAGAGGGGCAGGCATAAAGGCGTCAAGGGCGGTGATGATGTCTCCTGATTCCATTCCCGCTCTTACGGTGAATTCCGGCAGGTAACAGATCCCCAGCCCATGATGCACCATATTGCACAGGTCGAGGCTGTTACTCACTCTGGAAACGTAATGAGGGCGGATCTCAACCAGTTCATCGTCGATGACAAACTTCCAGCTGCGTCGATGGTTATCGAAATGCAGGAGGCAGGTATGCTGGCGCAGCTCATCAGGATGTTGCGGAATGCCGTGCTGCTGCGCGTAGCTTCGCGAAAGACAGGTATATTTTCGCCAGTAGCCAATCAGGGTGTAATAAAGGTTACTGTCGGGGAGCGGCCCGCACTGAAGCGCCAGATCGAAGCCGTGGCTGAACAGTTCCATGCAGTGATTGCCGGTCACGATATCCAGCTTCAGATTTGGATAGCGTTCCAGGAAGGCGCTTAGGTGCGGAATAATGTGCTGGTTGCTGATTGAATGGGGTATACCCACCTTGAGATTACCGCCAATTTCGTTACTGAGGCTTTTGACATCCCTGAGGCAGGACTCATATTCATCAATAATGAGCAGGCAGCGCTGGTAAAATTGCTCACCGGCCGTCGTCAGAGAAATGCGACGCGAATTGCGTTTAATCAGTTGCGCATTCACCTCGCTTTCCAGCTTTTCAATTCTGCGGCTGATCATGGCCGGGGAGAGTTTCATGGCCATCGCGGCGGCGCGGAACCCCTGACACTCTACAACCATTCTGAAGGCTTTCATATTTTCCAGCATTGTGTCCTCCTGACCCGGTCTGGTATCGCTATTCTCGCATTATTTCATCAGCATATTGTGCTGGTTTTTATTGCAAACCATTATCGCAGCGTGACTATTCTGACAAATTTCGCAGCGGGCAGTTATAGTTAGCCTGTGACCATTCGGTTTATCGCAGGGAAACTATGATTCGCTTATTCTCGCTCGCGCTAATGCTTGCTGCCGTAACGCCCGGTGCGCTGGCCGTTACGTATCCACTTCCGCCTGAAGGCAGTCGTCTTGTCGGTGCCCCTGTTACGGTTGTGGTCCCTGAGGGAAATACCCGGCCACTGGAGTATTATGCCGCGCAGCACGGGCAGGGGCTGAGCAATCTGCTGGAAGCGAACCCGGGCGTGGATCCTTTTCTGCCAAAAGCCGGAACGATCTTAACCATCCCCCAACAGCTGATTTTGCCCGACACCGTCCGCGAGGGGATTGTCGTGAACGTGGCGGAAATGCGTCTCTACTATTATCCGCCGGGCAGCAATACCGTGGAAGTGTTGCCTATCGGCATCGGTCAAGCCGGTCGCGAAACCCCGCGTAACTGGGTGACGGCCGTTGAGCGCAAGCAGGAGGGGCCAACCTGGTCCCCGACGCCGAATACGCGGCGTGCCTATGCGGCAGAAGGGAAAACGCTTCCGGCATTCGTGCCCGCCGGGCCGGATAACCCGATGGGGTTGTATGCGATTTATATCGGCAGGCTGTATGCCATTCACGGCACAAACTCCAATTTCGGCATCGGGCTGCGGGTGAGCCAGGGCTGTATTCGTCTGCGTAACAACGACATCAAATATCTTTTCGATAACGTTCCCGTCGGCACCCGCGTGCAGCTTATCGATCGCCCCGTTAAAGTTACTACCGAGCCGGACGGTAGCCGCTGGGTGGAGGTTCACGAGCCGCTGTCGCGTAACCGCGCGGAGTTTGAATCGTCGAATAAGGTACCGCTGCCCGTATCGGGCGCGCAGCTGACGCAGCTGATAAACGAAGGCGCGGGGGCTGAACTGGAACGTCGGTCGGGGATGCCGGTTAAGATTGGTATGTGAGGGCACCAGCCCTCTCCCGTGGGAGAGGGAGCAAACACGAAAAACGGCAACCTGGTTGCCCTTTTGCGTTTACCTTGCGCAGAAAAGCAAAAAGCCTGCTTTAAAAGCAGGCTTTTCAAATTTGGCTCCTCTGACTGGACTCGAACCAGTGACATACGGATTAACAGTCCGCCGTTCTACCGACTGAACTACAGAGGAATCGTGTGAACGGGGCGCATATTATCGACCTGCGTTCGCCTTGTCAAAGGGTGGATCACCCCCTTTTGATCGTTTGCTGACAAAATCGGCAAAGTGATGTTTTTGACAGCGGAAATGCACCGTTATGGTGCGGATATACCTCTAATGGGGCAGATCGTAATCTGCTGTTTCAGTAATAAAACCACCCCTGTGATTAGGTTTCCTTATTTTCAGGCGCTTAGCGAACAAATCAGACCACCCGGTAAAAGTGGCATCCATATTGCAAAACCTGTTCAACAACGACAGCCGGTTCCGGCAAAGCATTTCGAACAGGGGGCAAAATGAACTTAAGACGACTGAAATACTTCGTAAAAATCGTCGATATCGGCAGCCTGACTCAAGCGGCAGAAGTGCTGCATATCGCGCAGCCCGCACTGAGCCAGCAGGTGGCTACTCTGGAAGGCGAGATGGATCAGCAATTACTGATCCGCACCAAACGCGGCGTTACGCCAACGGAAGCGGGTAAAATCCTCTATACCCATGCCCGCACTATTCTGCGCCAGTGCGAGCAGGCGCAGCTGGCGGTGAACAATGTGGGCCAGACCCTGAGCGGCCATGTTTCCATCGGCCTTGCGCCGGGAACGGCTGCGTCCTCTATCACCATGCCGCTGCTGCAGGCCGTGCGCGCCGAGCTGCCTGAAGTGCTGGTGTATCTGCACGAAAACAGCGGTTCTGTACTGAACGACAAACTGCTTAACGGCCAGCTGGACATGGCGGTCCTGTACGATCGCTCCCCGGTCGCCGGGATCACCAGCCAGCCGCTGCTGAAAGAAGATCTCTACCTTGTGGGCACCCGCGACTGTCCGGGCCAGAGCGTAGACCTCACCGCCGTGGCAGAGATGAACCTCTTCCTGCCGCGCGACTACAGCGCCGTGCGCGTGCGCGTGGATGAAGCATTCTCCCTGCGCCGCCTGACGGCCAAAATCATCGGTGAAATTGACTCGATCTCCACCCTGACCGCGGCCATCGCCAGCGGAATGGGTGTGACGGTTCTGCCGGAGTCCGCAGCGCGTTCGCTGTGCAGCGCGGCGAACGGCTGGATGGCGCGCATCACCACGCCTTCCATGAGCCTGCCGCTGTCGCTGAACATGTCCGCACGCGGCTCGCTGACGCCGCAGGCGCAGGCGGTAAAAGAGATTTTGATGTCGCTGGTCAGCAAGCCATCGCTTGAGAACCGTGAACTGCAGCTCGTGAGTTGATATTCCATAAAAGCATAAGATGCTGGTTTTTATTATTTGTTCTGCAGCACCGCTGACTCTAACAATAGCGTTATGTCAGATGCGCCGGAGTGAATCGTGAATTTCCAGCAACTTAAAATTATCCGTGAGGCGGCCAGGCGGGACTACAACCTGACCGAGGTCGCCAATATGCTTTATACCTCTCAGTCCGGGGTCAGCCGCCATATCCGCGAGCTGGAAGAGGAACTGGGCATCGAAATTTTTATCCGTCGCGGCAAGCGCCTGCTTGGCATGACGGAGCCCGGTAAAGCGTTGCTCACCATCGCTGAGCGGATCCTCAACGAGGCCAGCAACGTGCGTCGTCTGGCGGATCTCTTCACCAATGACGCCTCGGGCGTGCTCACCATCGCCACTACCCACACTCAGGCGCGCTACAGCCTGCCCCCGGTGATCAAGGCCTTCCGCGAAATTTTCCCCGACGTCCGTCTGGAGCTTATCCAGGGCACGCCTCAGGAAATCGAAGTGCTGCTGCAAAACGGCGGGGCAGATATCGGCATCGCCAGCGAGCGTCTGAGCAACGATCCGCTGCTGGTGGCCTTCCCGTGGTTCCGCTGGTACCACAGTTTATTACTCCCGGTCGATCATCCGCTGAATCAGGTCTCTCCCCTGACGCTGGAAGACATTGCGAAATGGCCGCTGATCACTTACCGCCAGGGCATTACCGGACGCTCGCGCATTGATGAAGCCTTCAACCGCAAAGGGCTCACGCCGGACGTGGTGCTGAGCGCGCAGGACTCCGATGTGATCAAAACTTACGTCGAGCTGGGTCTGGGTATAGGCCTGGTGGCGGAACAGTCCAGCGGGGAAAGCGAAGACGGGAACCTCGTGCGTCTTGATACCCGTCACCTGTTTGACGCCAATACCGTCTGGCTTGGGCTGAAGCGTGGACAGCTGCAGCGCAACTATGTCTGGCGCTTTATCGAGCTATGCAATGCCGGGCTGTCTGTGGACGAGATTAAACGTCAGGTAATGGAGCCGGAAGAAGTAGCGATTGATTACCAGATCTAGCTGCTGGCTTGCCCGTTAGCGCTGCGCTGGCCGGGCTTGTCGCTCAGTTGAAAGGATAGTTTTTAGAGAGGGAATAGCACGATGGGAAGAACCCTTGAGCAGCTTATAAAGAATGATGGACAACGTCGCTTGTTTATCCGCCCGATCTGGCACCTGTAAAGTGTCTTTGTGTTCACCGGACAGATTTCGCCCCATTACAAAGGTACAAACATGACAACACGCGAAGCCGTTTTCCCCTTCGGACGGCAGGCGCTCTATGATCGTAATCGGTACTCACCTGCCACCAAATCTAACGGCTTCCTACGGGTCTTGATATGACAGAGGAAAATTAATGAAAGCAGCGGTTTATGACGTGGAAGGCGCTCCCGACGTCCTGCAATACATTGATGTCCCGGATCCGGTCGCAGGGCCTGATGACGTCCTGATTTCTGTCGAGGCAATCTCGATTGAAGGGGGAGATCTGATCAACCGGCGCTCAACGCCGCCGCCTCTTCCTTCGTGGATCGTCGGCTACGCGGCCGCGGGCACAGTGGTTGCCGCCGGTTCGAAAGTCCGTAGCCGAAAGGTTGGGGACAAAGTGACTGCGTTTAGCATGCAGGGATCGCATGCGGAACGTTGGGCGGTGCCCGCGGAACGCACCTGGCTTATTCCGGATGGAGTGGATGCAACAGATGCTGCGGTGGTACCGATCTCTTTTGGAACCGCGCATCATTGCCTATTCACACGAGGCATGCTTCGGCACGGAGAAACCGTCCTGATTCAGGCAGCAGCAGGTGGCGTGGGGCTCGCGGCCGTTCAGCTTGCCTCACAAGCTGGCGCGACGGTTATCGCTGTGGCAAGCGGAACGCAGCGAAGAAGTCGGTTGCTTGAATTGGGTGCCGATTATGTCGTGGATCGTGTAGAGGACAACATCGTTGACAGTGTCCGAGAGTACACCCGTGGCGCCGGTGTTGACCTCGTCATCGATCCGGTAGGGACGACGTTGCCTGTTTCGCTTTCTGCACTCGCTCCGCAAGGACGTCTCGTCTTCGTCGGTAATGCGGGCGGTGGCAGTCTGACTGTCGACTTGTGGCCGCCAATGCAGTCTAACCAGACACTCATGGGGGTATTCATGGGGCCACTTTTTGAAAGGCCCGGCGTTCGGACAAGCGTGGACGACATGTTGCAGGCTGTGGCAGAAGGGCGCATCAGGGTTGTCATTGACCGCATCTTCCCCCTGGCTAACGCCGCTGCGGCCCATGAATACGCTGAGACAGCGAAACCGCTTGGCCGCATCGTTATGAAGCCGTGAGAGAGGGGGACCTCAACCTGGCCCCCACACAGCGCCGATCCGGAAGCCGCCTCGCATTTCGTCTATCCGATCCGCCATAATCCTTTGAACCGCAAAAACAGTTTTCTATTATCTACCTTCTTAGTGACGCACTTCGTTCCCACCTGCACTGCCCTCCGATGGATAACGGCTTTCTGCACACTTCATTACGAAAAGGAAATCACCATGAATCTGATGAATAATTGCGCACCTCCCGTCCTGAATGTTATATTAAAATATAATATTCGGAGGTGCGCTATGTATAAAACTCGCCTGAAAAAGGTTGGCGGATCCATCATGCTGGCGGTTCCTCCCGCCGTGCTGAAAACGCTGGAGCTGTCGACGGACAGCGAAGTCGGCATGACCATTAATAATGGCTGCCTGATTATTGAACCCCAGAAACGGCCACATTATTCGCTTGAGGAGCTGCTGGCGCAGTGCGATCCGCACGCTGAAGTGAGCGAAGGGGAACGGGAATGGATTGATGCGCCTGCGGTAGGCAAGGAGATCCTGTAAATGGACAGAGGGGAAATCTGGCTTGTTTCACTGGATCCGATTGCTGGCCACGAGCAAAGTGGAAAACGTCCTGTACTCATTGTATCGAAGGCATCGTTTAACAAGCTGACCCGGCTACCGGTAGTGGTTCCCGTCACCAGCGGCGGAAACTTTGCTCGCACTGCAGGTTTCACTGTTTCACTGGAAGGGGCGGGGACAAAAACAACGGGCGTTATTCGCTGCGACCAGCCCAGAACCATTGATATGGTTGCCCGGAACGGCATGCGGCTGGAACACATACCTGACGCCGTTGTAAATGAGGTGCTTGCCAGGCTGGATGCGATTCTGAATTAACATCAGAGACGCAGAAAAACAAAAAGCCTGCTTTTGAAGCAGGCTTTTTAAATTTGGCTCCTCTGACTGGACTCGAACCAGTGACATACGGATTAACAGTCCGCCGTTCTACCGACTGAACTACAGAGGAATCGTGTGAACGAGGCGCATAGTAGCGACCTCGGTACGCCTTGTCAAAGGGTGAAACCGCGCTTTTTGTTCGTTTGCCGACAATTTCAGCAAATCGCTGATTTTATAGCAAATTCGCATTGAAATTACACAGCAAAATGCGCCGCCCGCAGGCGGCGCGCAGCATCAGAACAGCACGGAGTAGTTCAGACCAAACGTACGTCCACGGCCTTTATACGTATAAAGACCCGGTGCACCGTAGGTTGGGCTATACAGTCCCGGCGCGCGCTGGCCCCAGGCGGTGGTGTAGTCTTTGTCCAGCAGGTTCTCCACGCTGAAGCTGACTTTCCCCACCGGCAGAGCGTAGCTGCCCAGGAAGTCGACGGTGTTATAACCATCGATCTTCTTGCCATCAGAGTCGGACACGTCAAAGGTCTGCGTGCTCTGCACGCGCAGGGTCCAGTCGCCCGGCGCCCAGTTTACCCATGCGCTGGCTTTTGACGGGCTGGCGCTGTCGACCGTCAGCTTTTCCCACTTCCCGTTTTCGCGGGTTTCAGACTTGATGGCGTTAAAGTTCGCGCCGGTGCTCCAGTCGCTGTCGGTGAAGAAATAGTCCACCTGGCCTTCAATCCCGTAGATACGACGCTTGTCGTCTTCCAGGTTGATGGTCATATCCGTCTTGTTAATGGTGATGGTTTTATCCGAGAGCGAGTAATACGCCGCGACCTGCGTGCGCAGGTTGTCACCGGTGTAGCGCCAGCCCAGCTCGTAAGCATTGACTTTAATGCCGTCCAGCGTTGAGTCGTTGACGTTCACGCTGTTCAGCAGGCGATAGTGGCCGTTGCTGAGCTGGTAGGTGCCGGAGCCGTAGTACTTCGCCAGATCAGGGATTTCAAAGCCCTGGGAGAAGTTAAACCACAGCTGCTGCTGTTCGGTCAGACGACCGAGGATCCCGGCGTTAAACAGGAAGTTGTTGTAATCGGTTTTCCCGCCCGGCACCGCGTCGGCGGAAGTGGCTTTCCCGGTGGCGATGGCCTGCTGCTGGGCGTAACCGACAAAATCATCCACCTTGTTTTCGGTGTACTGATAACGCACGCCGCCGCTCAGGGTGATGGCGTCAATGTCGTAGCTCGCCTGCAGGAACGGGGCGAGGTTGGTGATGCTGTAGCCCGGGTAACGACCCACGTTGTAGGCGTTGTCCAGCTCCATACCGCCGCTTGCCGCTGCCTTGCTCAGGTCGAAGAACTGCTGGTTAGCATCGAAGGTTTCGTGGTCGGCATCGACACCCCAGGTCAGCGTCAAATCGTCCACCGGCTTGCTGTTCAGCGTCAGTTTGCCGCCGTAGAAATCGGTTTTCTGCTGTGACGCGCCGATGCTGCTCACCACGCCTTTGGTCAGCGTCGGGAACGGGTAGTAGGTCAGGCTCTCGTCACGGTAGTAAATCTGCGCGACCAGATCCTGGCCCCAGAAATCGGTATTGGAGTACTGCAGGTTAATCAGATGGCGCTCGGTGCCCGGTATGCGGTCAGAGTCGAGATTATCTTTATTGTACGCGGTGGCATCGCCCGTTACCGCCGAGAAGTTCTTCCCGAGATACAACCCATGCTTGCCGTCGGACTCGCTCTTGTAGTACTGCGTAGTCAGCTGCAGCTGCTGGTGATCGTCAATGTTGAGGGTGCCTGTTCCCATCACATCAATACGGTCGGAATACTGTAAGCCTGTCTGGGTGTTATCAATGATCACCTCGTCGCCGTTGCCGTCATACCAGCCGCCGTAGCGCTGATACGACACTGACAGACGGCCGGAGGCATTGTCGTTGCCGCCGCTGACCGCTGCCGACACGTTCTCATCATGATCGTTATGGCTGTTAAAGCCGCTTTTTGCCCCGGTCTGGAACTCAACTTCGGTCTCCGGCTGGCCTTTTTTGGTGACGATGTTCACCAGGCCGCCGGTGCTGCCGCCGCCGTAGAGCGAGGTGGCGCCGGAGATCACTTCGATGCGGTCAATGTTGAACGGATCGATCGAGTCGAGCTGGCGGCTGTCGCTGCGGGACGAGTTAAGACGCACGCCGTCCACCATCACCATCATGGAGCGGCCGCGCAGGTTCATGCCGTAGTTGGTACGCCCCTGGCTGCTGACGTCCATGCCCGGGATCAGCTGCGCCAGCACGTCTTTAATCTCTTTTCCGCCCTGAACCTGCTGCTCGATCTCAGAGCGCTCAATGACCCAGGTGGTCTGCGCCATCTCGGCCACGCTGCGATGCGCACGGCTGGCGGAGACCACGATATTTTCTTCCTTTTGTTCTTCCGCCCACGCAGAGGTAGAAAGCATTGCAAGCAAGCAAGGATTTAAAACCCAAAGATGAGAACGTTTCATTGTTATGTTGATCCTGATTGTGTGTGTCAGTACTCAGTGGTTTTTGCTAATGATTTAAAAACCTGGCTGCTCTCCGGGCTGGTGGTGCTCCGCCAGTGGATAACGCCAGGGGTGGTGGCCAGTTCAAACGGCTCGTCGGCATGTGCGCGATTCAGAATTCGCGCCGCGCGCCAGGCCATCAGGCTGAGCTGGGGTTCGGCAATGCCGAGACGGTGCATCCCGGCATTCACGGCGAACAGGCGGTTGCTCTGCGGGCCGTCCCATTCGAGGGTGAAATCGTTGTTGATGCAGAAGGCTTCGTCCGCATCCAGATGCAGGCGGTGAGACAGCGGCGCGAGGAACGCGGGCTGCACGGCGCGGTAGCCGGTAGCGAAAATCACCACGTCGCTCTCCAGCTGTTCGCGCCCGCCGTCCAGGTGATGCTGAATGCTCAGGCGCTGCCCAGTTTCCTGGCGCGTCAGCGCCGTCACCGAGCGGGAGGGCATCAGGTGCGCCCAGGGTTTTTCACGCAGCACTTCAAAGCGGTGGTACATGGCGCGGTAAATCGCCAGCAGGGACTCGGTGGTGATACCGTCGGAGGTCATCTTCTGCTCGTGCAGCATCTGACGACGTGCTTCTTCGCCAAGCGTGGAGAAGCTGTCCACGTACTCCGGCGTGAAATACTCGTTCGCAAATGCGGCTTCATCCAGCGCGTTGTAGTTGTTGCGACGCGATACCCAGTTCAGGCTCAGCGGCTGGCCCCATTCGCCACGGAAGATATTTAAAAACAGATCGGCACCGCTCTGGCCACCGCCGACTACGGTGACGCGCTTGCCCGCGAGATCCGGCGTGCGCAGCATCATCTCGCTGGCGTGGAAGCAGGTATCGTCCTGCACGGTGACGCAGTCAGGCAGATTGATCTGCTTGCCAATCCCCACGCAGACATGGCGCGCCAGGAAGCGATCGCGCTGGGTCACCACCTCAAACAGGCCGCTTTTTTCATCAAAGCTCACCTGCTGCACCTGCTGGCTGAAGGCGAGGTTGGTGAGGTTGTCCGCCGCCCAGCACAGGTAGTCCGCAAACTCTTCGCGGGAAACCGTGCGCTGCTCGGTGGTCAGGAAGCGGTAGAACTTTTTGCGCTGCACCAGGTAGTTCAGAAAGCTGTGGCGGTTGGTCGGCTCCACGGCGCTGACCAGATCCTTCAGGAAGCTGGTCTGCATGTGGCAGTCCGGCACCATCATGCCCGGATGCCACGAGAAGTGCGGTTTACGCTCAAGGAACAGCGAGCTAAAGTCGTCCAGCCCTTCCGCCAGAGCGGCGATGCTGAGGTTAAACGGGCCAATACCAATGCCGATGAAATCATAGGTTTTCATTGCGCGGACTCCCGGGAGGCCAGAAAAAGTGGGTTATCAAGATCGGTAACGTAGTTCGGCAACATGCGGCTGCCGCCGTCGTGTTCGGAGAAGGTCAGTTTGACCGGGTTGAGGATCACGCGAATAATCTGCGGCTTAAACAGATCGAATTTGGCAAAGCGCTCCGCAAGCTCAGGGTGCGCGGCCATATAACCCCGTAAAACCTGCGCCAGAATCTGGTAGAAGCGCGTTTCGCTCACGCCGCTTTGCAGGGTCAGGCGCGAAACAAAGCGCAGCACCGTCACAAAGTTGCCGGTCTGCAGGTCGTGAATGATGTAATCCGCGCTCAGGCGCGCCGTCACCGCTTTTACCTGCTCCGGCAGGCTTTGCGCCTGCGGGAAATCCTCATCCACCAGGCGCATATCGCCCTGGAAATCCTTCAGCAGAATGCGCTGCGGGACATAATCCTTCATCACCAGCGTGACGTTCTGGCCGTGGGCGATAAGCGCCACGCCATAGCGGCAGAGCAGGTGGTAGAACGGGATCACCGTTGCCTCGAACAGCTTTTCCAGCCACGCTTCGGCGGTTAACCCCGAGCGTTTGATCCACGCGTCGATCAGCGGACGCCCTGCGTTATCGGTTTCCATCAGCGCCGCCATCAGCACCGCCTGCTCGTCGTCCTGCAGGTAACAGGACGGGTTCTCGCGCCAGATCACCCCCAGCATCTCCTGATAGCGGTAGGGCGCTTTCGGCAATGCGGCATACCCCGGATGCGACAGATACCCGGCGGCGGGTTCGCCCAATACCTGCGCGCCGGAGCGGACCAGCGTGGCATCAGCGGCGAACTGCTGCTGCAGCCAGCGCGAGGCCAGAGGACCGGCGGCGATATACTTGCCCGGAATACCGCGATAGCAGGAGGTGTTGTAGATGGTCAGCGGCAGCTTGATGTCATACGGCGCGCGACGGCTGGCGTTGGTGAGCGTGCGCAGGGACTGCTGCGCCAGATACTCGTCGCCAAACTCGCCCAGCTCAACCATCTCACCGCGCGCCAGCTGCGCCAGGAAATGAATGGCGATCTTCTGCTGCCACTGCCACGGGTGCAGCGGCACCGGCAGCCAGCTGTCGTTCAGATCCAGCGCCTGCCAGCGGGCGTTAAACCGGGCGCGCTCGGCATCGTCCATGGTGCTGGACAGCAGAGTGTGAATGTCACAATCGGCGTCGCTGCTCCAGACCAGATGCTCGCGCTGAACGGCGACCCAGTGCAGACGAAAACGTCCGCGATACTCCGGCGCGTACTGGCGCAGCGCGTCCAGCCCCCAGCCGCGGCGTCCTTTGTTGAAAATAAACTTCGGGTGACCGCGCATCAGACACTGTAGTTCGTCCGGGTCGAGGTGGATCAGCGCGTCTGCGTCCAGCCCTTCACGCGCCTGCAGCAGCTGCATGTCTCCGCGAAGCGTGGCGTAGAGATCTTCCATGTGCTCTGCCGTTTGCGCGTCGCTCATCTCCAGCACGGTTGCCAGCTGCAGCAGCGCGCGTTCCGCTTCCACGGCGGCGCCGCTGGCGGTGGTCAGCGTGTCCGGGTCGATATGCAGCCAGCCCCAGATCCCGCGCGTGGCGCGAAACTGCCAGGATTCGTTCCCCATGGTGATGCGCCAGGTATCTGACGACAGCGGCTCAGCGCGCAGGGTGCGTTCGTATTCCAGCTCGGCGAGGATCTTCGCCACCATCTCGCGGTTCACTTTCTGCCAGAGCGCGTTCACAGTTCCACCTCGCTGAAGAAGCGGTGACGCTCGCTCATGATGAGGCGCGAGCGCTTGTGCGGGAAGTCGAACTCTTTCATCGTGTTAAAACCAGCAGACGACAGATGGCGGAACAGGCGCTGGTTGTCGAAGCGCGGCTCGGCGACAATGCGCGTGGTGCGCGGCTCGTCGAGATACAGATAATGGCTCAGGCCGCGCAGCCAGCTGCGGATGTACTGCGCGCCGCGCCAGTTCTCTTCACCCACCAGCATGTGCAGCCCACGGTCAAACGGCTGCCAGCGGTAGTGACGGCCAATGCGGTCTTCTGCCGCCCAGTAGAGTTCAAAATAGCCGAACGGCTGGTCGTCGAAGCAGCCGATAACCGGGTAGCAGTAGGTCGAGTCAAGCTGGCGACGCAGGTAGTTCTCCTGCTCAGCCTGCGGGCCCGCCATCTCCCAGAAGGCGTTCACGCGCGGGTTATTCATCCATTGAGTGAGACGCTCGCCGTCCAGCGCCACGTCGGCCACGCGGAAGCTCAGCGTGCGCTTAATTTGCGGATCGTAACGGCGATACACCTCGCCCTGCGGGCGGCGAGGGCGCAGCGGGAAATACAGCTGACGGCTTTCATCAAACTGCATCCCGCCGCTGGCCTGAGGCCGTTCGCCTTTCAGCCACAGCGGCAGCTGCCAGAAGGTTTCACGCGGCAGATAATCCCCGTGGGCCTGGCGAAACAGCGCCTGCGCCTGGGGTTCATCCTGCCAGGCCGCCCACGGCAGGGTAATGCCGGTCAGCGCGGGAGCGGCAATAAACAGCTGATCGAGGGCGTCCATCAGCCAGCCGTCCGGGATCCCGGTCAGGCGCTCAAGGACCGCGCTGCCGTCAAGACCCAGCGTCAGCGGCAGGTTGTGCTCCGTGGCCGTGCAGCGAAAGCCGTAGCCGGAATGGACGATATTCGCGTTCGCCATCACGCCTTCTCCTTGTAAAACGGGTTGTTAAAGTCGAAATAGATCACCGCCGGGTCGACGATGGTGTTTTCGTTGCGATCGTGCAGGTAGCAGAAGAAGTTGCCTTTGCAGTTCCACGTCGGGCTGTCGAGCACGTAGTCGAGGCAGCGGGTCTGCTTCGCCGTCGTGCGCAGTTCGGCCAGCGCGTCACGCACGCGCGCCATCAGGCTCTCTTCGCTGTCGAAACCGGCGGCGGCGAGGGCGGCGGTCACGGCAAGGGTGGAGTTCAGCAGCAGGTAATAAGGGAAGTAGCGCAGCAGCTGGCTTTCACCGAAGCGGTTTTCCACTTCGGTTTCGCCCGCCTCTTTCAGCCACGCGTCGGCCCCTTCGGTCCAGGCGCTGCCCTGGCAGTCGCGGTAGATCAGCCCGACGGGGAAATCCTGCTGCATTTCAACAAGGATATTCTGCTGGTGCGCCAGCAGGACCAGACCGTAGTCCGCCTCGGCGCTGAACAGCGGAAGCAACACGCGGTCGCAGTAGGCGTCCAGCCAGCAGCGGGCGGCCTGGGCGAGGGGTAAATCCAGACGCTGGCTCAGACGACGCACCGCTGCGGCCAGCAGGCTGTCGCCGCCGTCCGGCGCGGCCTGGGTCAGGCTCACCAGCACGTTGGTTTGCGTTTCAGGGGTATCGAACAGCAGGTTAACGCGCAGGGCCATCAGGCTCTCTTCCTGAACGACGCCGCTTTCATCACGCAGTCCCGCCCAGCCGTCTTCCTGCATCACGCGCATGGTCGGGTAGCGCGCCTGTAAATCTTGCCAGCGTTCCGTTTTCGCCAGCCGCGCCAGGCGCATACCGCGCTTAACTTCTTTCACCGACAGCGTGCGCACGGAGTTGGTCAGGCGCACGCTGAGGGAGAACTTAATCATGTCGTTGTTGGTTTCGCTGTACAGCGAGCGAGACGAGCTGGTGGGCAGCCACTGTGCACCCGCTTCGCCCAGATCCTGTAATGAACCGTTTGCCGCCAGACGCTGGCACCAGTCCTGCTCCAGCAGATAGTCGGCCTGCCAGGGATGCATCGGCAGCAGCCAGCGGGTGTCGGTGAAGTGGCCGAGCAGCTCCGGTGCGCTCTGTGCGGCGAAGCGCAGCAGACGCTCGCGCAGGGAGACGTTCAGGCTGTCACCGGCAACCAGCGTGCTCTCAACGGCAAACCAGCGCAGCGGGAAGCGGGAGGCGAAATCCGGCAGATAGCGACGCGCCTCGGTTTCGTTGAACGGCTCGTGGGATTTTGGTGCAGGGTGAAACGCGTGGCCGACCAGCAGCGCCTGTTCCGCGTCGGCAAACGTCAGCGGCTTATCGCGCAGCGTGGCCCAGTTGTGGCGCAGATCGATTGCCTGCCAGGTGTGCGCGTGGCTTTCGAGCGCGCGCTGTTTAAACCGCGCCAGCGTATCGGCATCCAGTGAGCCTTTCACTGACGGTTTTTCAAGTATTAAATCAATAAGTTGAGTGAAAGTGACGGCGTCACCGTTGTCGCTATCGCTCTGAATAAGCGTTGCCGGGAAACGGTACTGATGGTGCTGGGTTGGGGAGAAATAGCGTACCGGAACCCGAAGGGCCTGGGAGGAAGAGAGTGGAATATGAATGTGCGCTAACTCATCCGCTGCGGCTGCAGGGAGATAGCGCCAGTCCTTCGTTTCGCGTAACAGGGCGTTTAAAAAACACTGGGCTGCAACGTCTGTACCGACAGAGCGGGGCAGAGCACGCATAGATGTACCTCATTCCATGACTGATAATAATTCTCGTTATGATATTCATTCTGTTTACAGTGGCAACTATTTTTGCAATATTTGTTTTCATTAACTTCATAATTTCCACACATTTATTGACACTATGTTCACATTCTCATGCGCGCTTATTCTGAAACATTGACGGAAAACATTACCCCTAAAGCAAACTGGCCCCTGGCGCTCTGCGCGGGTTTATTGGGCGTCGGGCAAAATGGCCTGCTGGTGATGCTTCCGCAGCTGGTGACCCTGACCGGGCTGTCACTCTCGGTCTGGGCCGGGCTGCTGATGTTCGGCTCCATGCTTTTTTTGCCCGCGTCACCCTGGTGGGGACGCCAGAGCGAGCGACTAGGATGTAAGGTCGTGATGGTGGCCTCGCTCAGCGGCTATCTCGCCAGCTTTGGCGTCATGGCGCTGGTGGTCTGGGCAATGGCCGCCGGGATGCTGGCGAGTTCCTTGGGGCTGGCGGGGCTGATCTTCTCGCGGCTGCTGTATGGTCTGACGGTATCGGGCATGGTGCCTGCCGCGCAGACGTGGGCCATTCAGCGCGCGGGGCTGGAGAAACGCATGGCGGCGCTGGCAACAATCAGTTCCGGCCTCAGCTGTGGCCGTCTGCTGGGCCCGCCGCTGGCGGCGCTGATGCTCAGCGTTAATCCTGTGGCACCGCTCTGGCTGATGGCGATTGCGCCTTTTATTGCTCTGCTGCTGGTGCTGCGTGAAGTAGCGGACCCACCTCTGCCGCCGGTGGCGCATCAGTCCACCCGTTTACAGGTCTCGATGCTGCCGTTTCTGCTGCTGGCGCTGCTGCTGGCGGCGCTGGTGAGCCTGATGCAGCTTGGCCTGTCACCGCACCTCAGCCCCCTGCTGGAGGGCAACGCCCGGGATATCAGCCACCATGTGGCGCTGTTGCTGAGCCTGGCCGCGCTGGCAACGCTCGCGGCGCAGTTTCTCGTCGTCCGTCCGCAGCATTTCAGCCCGCTGACGTTGCTTTGCATCGCGGCGGTACTGATGGTGACAGGGCTTGGCTTAATGTGTGTTGCCGAACTGGCGCTGTTCTACGTGGGGATTGCTATCACTTCACTCGGCGCGGCAATGGCAACGCCGGGCTATCAGCTGCTGCTGAACGATCGCCTGACGACGGGGAAAGGGGCGGGGGCTATCGCGACCAGCCACACGCTGGGCTACGGCGTCAGCGCACTGCTGGTGCCCGCTGTGACGCGTTTTTTTGGCGAGCAGTATTTAACGATGGCCGCCTGGGGAATGGCAGTACTATTTTTAGCGCTAAGCGTCGGGGTACGGTTTATTGCGCGTACCCCTGCTGAAAAGCATTAATGCACGTGGCGGGATGCAGGGCCACCGACGCCCTCATTTTGCCGCAGGCGCTGGAGTGGATCCTGCTGATAAAACTGGCAGAAACGCTGCCACAGCGCAGGGAAGCGGGGGGCGAAAAGCTCGGGTGCGCTGAAGAAGTACTCTGACAGCACCGCAAAGCACTCGGCAGGGTCGGTTGCCGCATAGGCATCAATGCTGGCGGCGCTTTCGCCCACCAGATCGATCTCATCCTGGATATTATCCATTGCCGCATGCAGGTCATGCTCCCATCCTGCCACTTCACGAAGCGGGATCAGCGGCACGCCGCTGGCGCGATCGCCGTTGCGGGTATCAAGCTTATGCGCCACCTCGTGAATAATCAGGTTAAAGCCTGAGGCGTCGAACGAATCCTGGATGTCGAGCCAGTTGAGGATAATCGGCCCCTGCTGCCAGCTTTGCCCGGACTGCACCACCCGCTGGTTGTGCACCAGACCAATATCGTCCTCCCACTCGTCATCGACAATGAACGGCGCGGGGTAGATCAACACTTCGTGGAAACCGTCCAGCCATTCAATGCCGAGCTCCAGCACCGGCAGGCAGAAAAGCAGGGCGATGCGGGCGTTTTTCAGCGGATCCAGTTCGAACCCCTGCAGCGGCACCAGGCGTTTTTGCTGCAAAAAACGATCCGCCAGCTGAACCAGTTTTGATTGCTCATCCGGCTTAAGATTCGCCAGAACAGGGATCGCCAGCGCGTCATCCCACGGCAGCGCCATATCCCGGCCAGTCTCATTCGTTTTCCAGGGCCACTTAATCATCGCTTTGCTCGCAAACTCGTCACTTGAACAAAAATGGGAAGGTGATGTGCTGTTAACATGCCAAAGAACCCGGCATAAAGGCAACAATAAAACGGAACAGGGGGAATGTTTCCCGCAGGTACAAAACCCCTCTCCCGGTCGCTATTCAAACACTTATTCCGTTTTCTTTCAGTGACAAAACTCCCATAGGCACGATCGCGTGACGTGCAGCCTCGCTCTTTTGGCATTATCAGAGAAAAATATTTCAGAAAATGCTCTATCCGCCGAAGTAACTCTAATGCAGTTGAGTGAAATACGTGGAGAATCAAAAGATGAATAAGCAAACATTTCTTGCAGCAGTGGTCACCCTGAGTATTCCTTTTTCAGCCCTGGCGGAGGAGGCATTAACGGGATGTGCGGCGAAACGGCAAAACATCGAGCAGCAAATTCGCCAGGCCGAAACGCACGAAAACAGTTATCGCGTTGAGGGCCTAAAAAAAGCTTACGCAGAAGTTGTCGCAACCTGTACGGATGCTTCACTCAGAAAAGAGCGTGAGGCTGACGTGCGTAAAAAACAGCAAAAGGTGAGCGAGCGGGAACAGGAGCTACAGCAAGCAAACGCGTCCGGGCGTACGGATAAGATTGCCAAAAAACGCGCTAAGCTTGAAGAGGCCCGAGCCGAGCTGCTCGCAGCGGAAGCTGAATTAACGAAATAAACGGCTATCCGCTGGTAACATTATCAGTAATAAGGCTGCAGGCTAGCCTTATTACTGGCGTTTAATTCGAACAAGGTAGTCAATCAACACGGTTTTTTCCCATTCGGAGATCTGCTTGCCGTCAAGCTGCTGGCGCAGCACTTCGGTTTGCTCGTTGCTAAAGCCGCCCCCTGCCAGCAGCTGCTGACTAATAAGGTCGAGAATGCGGTGGTCAAGCTTGAGGATTTTTTCTCTTACCGTCTGCAAGGATTCTGGCTGCCAGTGACTCTCAGGTTGTATGCGCCAGCGATCCAGGTAACGATATTGAATCGCCTTGCTGACCATCATCTGAGTATGAATAAAACCTTCAATGCTGAGCGGATCTAACCTGGCCTCGTCGGCAAAATGCTGGGTTTGCTTGAGCACTTTTTCTTCCCGGGGCAGATCTTCCACCGGCAGGCCGTTCGCCAGTTTGTATCCCGCCACATCTTTCATCACCTCAAAGCGCTGGTTGATGGCATCGGCGAGATCGGGAATGCTGGTCGCGGTGACGGAGGCAGCCAGTGAAGAGCCGCACATGAAAAATGAGGTGAACACAATAGCGAGATAACGCATGACTCTTCTCCTTAATGAATGAGTATTCTGTGCAACAGATGTTGCATTCTTTACGTTTTATATCTGCATTCCATCAATGTGTTGTCGGGAAAAAGTAAATCGTCATTCCTTACCCCGATAACTCACCGTAATCTGATTACTCAGCACGGTCAGCGGCGTCTCGAAACGTCCCCCCGCGACGGAATAATATTCGAAACGAAACGGTCCGCCAGCGGGCATGCCGCGAGGCAGCGACCGTTCACCAGCAACACCGGGAAGCGTTATGCAACGTGCGGTGCTGCACAGGCGAATGCGAAACCCGACGGGGGTCAGGCCGTCCGTCTGAATCGTCCAGTTTACGTGCGTGGCTACCGCGCCTGCGGGCAGGGGAGAGGCGCTTTGCACCGGTTTGCTTTTCAGCACCTGCTGACCGCGGGTCAGCGTGCCGCCAAAGCTCTGACTGCTCCAGGAACCGTCCGCTGCGACAGCCAGCGGCGAAACCAGAAGCAGTGCAAGCGCTGCTCTCCTCATCCTTTGCCCCCAATCAGATACGTCATCCGCACGTTGCGCTGGGTATTGATCTCCTGGCTGGAGAGCACCGCCAGCTGCGGGAAGATGCGGCGCAGGTAGCGCGACAGCATCAGGCGCAGGGCCGGGTTCACCAGCAGCACCGGCGGCGCGCCCAGGCCTTCCTGGTGCTGCAGCGCCTGTTCGGTCTGCTTCATCAGGTTTTCAGCGATTCCCGGCTCAATCGCGCTGCCGCTCTGGGTCGCCTGCACCAGCAGCTGCTCCAGGGAAAGATCCAGACCAATCAGCTGAATGTCATCCTCGCCCGGGAACCACTGTTGAGTGATGGCTCGGGAGAGACGTGCCCGCACGCGGGTGGTCAGCTCGTCGGCATCGCTCTGGGCGGTGGCAAACTCCGCCAGCGTGTCGATGATGGTGCGCATATCGCGGATCGGCACGCGCTCGGCAAGCAGGTTCTGCAGCACCTTGTGCAGGGTGGTCAGGCTGATGACCGCCGGGATCAAATCTTCCACCAGCTTCGGTGAGTGTTTGGTGATCTGATCGAGCAGCTGCTGCGCCTCCTGGCGGCCAAACAGCTCTTCGGTGTGGGTGCTCATCAGATGGTTAAGGTGCGTTGCCACGACTGAACTCGGATCGACCACCGTGTAGCCCAGCGTCTGCGCCAGCTCGCGATGGACTTCGTCAATCCACAGGGCAGGCAGACCAAAGGTTGGCTCGGTGCACGGTGTGCCAGGGACTTCCCCCTCAGCACAGCCGGGGTTGATCGCCATCCAGCGGTCCGGCTGAACGTCGCCAGAACCAATCGTGACCCCTTTCAGCAGGATGCGATAGTGCGTCGGGGCCAGATCCAGATTGTCACGAATGTGCACAGCAGGGGGAAGGAAGCCCATCTGCTGGGCGAACTTCTTGCGAATGCCGCGCACGCGGGTCAGCAGCTGACCCTGCTGCTCGTGATCCACCATCGGGATAAGGCGATAGCCCACTTCCAGACCCAGAGTATCTTCCATGTGTACGTCGGACCAGGTGGCCTCATGCACCTGCGCAACCTCGGCTTCCGCCGCTTCGGCATCGGCCTGCGCACCACTGCTTTTTGTCACTTCACCTTCGCGGCCGCGCAGCCACCAGGCGACGCCCAGCAGCGCGGCGGTAAACAGCAGAAAGACAAAGTTCGGCATTCCGGGGATCAGCCCCAGCAGGCCAATCACGCCCGCCGCCAGCACAATCACGCGCGGGGAGGTGAACAGCTGGCCCACCATCTGCTCGCCCACATCCTGATCGTTGGCAACGCGGGTCACGACCACACCGGCGGCGGTGGAGATCACCAGCCCCGGGATCTGCGCCACCAGACCATCACCGATGGTCAGCAGGGTATAGGTCTCCCCGGCCACGCCCACGGACATGTCGTGCTGCATCACGCCGATCACCAGGCCACCGATAATATTGATGGCCATAATCAGCAGCCCGGCGATGGCATCGCCGCGCACAAATTTACTCGCACCGTCCATCGAGCCGTAGAAATCCGCTTCCTGCGTCACCTCTTTACGGCGGCGCTTGGCCTCTTCTTCGCCGATCAGTCCGGCATTCAGATCCGCGTCTATCGCCATCTGCTTGCCCGGCATGCCGTCGAGGGAGAAACGCGCGCCCACTTCCGCAATACGTCCCGCACCCTTGGTGATAACCATAAAGTTAATGATGATCAGGATGACGAACACAATAATACCGATGGCGAAGTTCCCGCCCACCAGGAAGTGGCCGAAGGCTTCAACGACCTGACCGGCCGCTTCGGAGCCGGTATGACCGTTCATCAGGATCACCCGCGTTGAGGCCACGTTCAGCGCCAGACGCAGCAGGGTGGAGAACAGCAGCACCGTCGGGAACGCCGAAAACTCCAGCGTGTTCTGGGTAAACATGGCGACCAGCAGGATCATGATCGACAGCACGATGTTGAAGGTAAACAGCAGATCCAGCACAAAGGTCGGCAGCGGCAGGATCATCATCGCCAGGATGGTCATGATCAGCACCGGTCCGGCCAGCACCTGCCACTGGGTTTCCTTCATGTTGGGTAATCGTAATTTGGTGGCGATATTGGCCATCACTCTCTACTCTCTTGTGCAAAATCCATCCCCGCCGGAACGGGAAGATCTTTAGGTGTCAGCGGACGCAGGCCGTAGCCTTTACGCCAGCGCTTAAGGCCATAAACCCAGGCCAGCACTTCCGCCACCGCGCTGTACAGCTCGGCGGGAACCGGTGTGCCGGGGTCACAATGGCGATACAGGGCGCGCGCCAGCGGCGGTGCCTCAAGCATGGGGACCCGGTTCTCTTCGGCCAGTTCGCGGATACGCAGGGCAATTAAGCCGCTGCCGCTGGCAACGACCATCGGCGCGCCCATGGCGCCTTCCTGATACTTCAGGGCGACCGAATAGTGGGTCGGGTTATTCACCACCACGTCGGCGGTGGGGACGTCGCTCATCATTCGCTGCTGCGCCATCTGACGCTGCAGCTGGCGAACGCGGCTTTTAATCAGCGGGTCGCCTTCCTGATTTTTGAATTCGTCTTTAATTTCCTTCAGACTCATGCGCAGCTTTTTGAAGTTGCTCCAGAGCTGGTAAACCACGTCGAACGCCACCATCGGGATCAGCGATAAAATAATGGCCAGCATGCAGCCCAGCAGCAGGGCGCTGATATCACTAAGCGCCATGCCGAGCGGTTCAAACATCAGGCTGATAAACTTCGCTTTGTTGAACCACAGGAACAGCCCGCCGCCGACCGCTGCCAGCGTGACCTTCAGAATGCTTTTCACCATCTCCGACACCATCTGCCCGGAAAACAGGCGCTTAATGCCGCTCAGCGGATTGAGCTTCTTCAGGTTAAATTTCAGCGCTTTGGCGCTCATGTTCAGGCCGCCAATGAGCGACGGCGTGGCGACGGCGGTAAGAAATAGCCCGCCGACGAACGGCAGCAGCGCCAGGAAGGCGATCCCCAACAGCGATGCCGCGTGGTGCAGCATCTGCTGCGGGTCGCTGACTAACAGCCGGTCAAACGTCAAACCGTTGTGCAGCAGGTGCTGCAGCTGTTTTGCCAGCCAGCCCCCCGCAACCATGATTAACCCCCAGCCAGCCAGCAGCATCAGAAGGCTCGTCAGCTCGCGCGAACGCGGAACCTGCCCCTCCTCACGCGCTTTTTGCTTTCGGTGGGGTGTGGGGTCTTCTGTTTTTTCACTGTCGTTTTGTTCTGACATACCCTTCGCCCGGCGGGATTAGAAGCCGAGAGACTCCAGCAGATCGTCCACCTGCTCCTGAGAGGCGACGATCCCTTCGGCGCGGGCATCGATTTGCGGACCATTCTTCAGATGCGCGTCACCCGTTTCGGCAATCACATCGCGCTCGCTCATGTTTTCCACCAGTACGCTGATAAGCTCCTTCTCGACGGTCTCGATAACGTGCATCAGGCTTTGCAGCACCTGCCCGGTGAGATCCTGGAAATCCTGCGCCATCATGATTTCGGTCAGCTGGCGGTTGGTTTGCTGGGTCACATCCGGCACCTGATGAAGAAAGGTGCGAGTGGCTTTGACCAGCTCGCGGGCGTCGTCCAGCGGCTGCGGATTTTCAAACCAGGCATCCCAGCGCGTGCTCAGCGCGGTAGCGTTTTCGCTCAGCCCTTCCTGCAGAGGACGCGCCACTTCCACGCTGGTCAGCGCGCGGTCGGCCGCCTGCGAGGTCTTGCCGACCACGTAGTTCAGGCGATCGCGGGTGTTTGGAAAGGCGTCTGCCACCTCCATGATGGCCTGTTCAAGACCAAGGTTGGCCATGCTGTCGCGCAGCAGACGGGTCAGTTGCCCGATGCGAACGAAAATCTCTGTGGCGTTATCCGCCTGCATGTTTAACGGGGTGTTCATAGGGGTTACCCGAGTTTTTCAAAGATTTTGCCGAGCTTTTCTTCCAGCGTGGCAGCGGTGAACGGCTTAACGATGTAACCATTGGCGCCCGCCTGAGCAGCGGCGATGATGTTCTCTTTCTTCGCTTCAGCGGTCACCATCAGCACCGGCAGTTTTGCCAGGGTGGCATCGCAGCGGATGGTTTTCAGTAGCTCCAGCCCGTCGACGTTGGGCATATTCCAGTCGCTGACGACGAAATCGAAGCCGCCGGCACGCAGTTTGTTAAGCGCGTCCTGACCGTCTTCGGCCTCGTCAATGTGCTTGTAGCCCAGATCCTGCAGCAGGTTTCGTACGATGCGTCGCATGGTGGCGAAATCGTCCACCACCAGAAAACGCAAATTTTTATCCGACATGGGGGGTATCTCCTGAACGTCGTGAGTCGGTCTTAGAAAGATTATGTTTATGAAAACTATCCAGTAAGCACTGGCTGATGTCGTCGAGATCGACGACCTTCTTCGCCGCGCCCAGCGCAATGGCTTCGCGCGGCATACCGAATACCACGCAGGTGGCTTCACTCTGCGCGAGGGTAAACGCCCCGGTCTGACGCAGGTGCAGCAGGCCGCGCGCGCCGTCCGCGCCCATGCCGGTCAGCAGGGCGGCGCTGGCGTGTTTGCTGGCCTGACGCGCCACGGAGTCAAACAGCACGTCCACCGAAGGCCGATGGCGATTCACCGGTGGGGCATCGCTAAGCCTGACCCGGTAGCCGTTCTCCTGGCCGACGATCTCCATGTGGCTGTCACCCGGCGCTATCAGGGCGCATCCCGGTTGTACCGGCTCGCCATCCCGCGCTTCACGCACGGCAATCTGACACAGCGAGTCAAGACGCTGGGCGAAAGAGTGGGTAAAACCAGCAGGCATGTGCTGAGCGATGACAATCCCCGGCGTGCTGACCGGTAATGGCATCAAAACCCGACGCAGCGCCTCCGTGCCGCCCGTTGAAGAGCCAATGGCGATGATGCTCTGCTGACGCACGGGAATACCGGCGAGGATCGGTCGGGCGGCGGGGCTGTGCTGCGCCAGTCTGGCGCGAGCGGCGACGCGGATCTTCTCCACTACCTGCTGGCTCCAGCTGTCGATATTCTCTGCCCCGCGGTGTTCCGGCTTGGGCAAAAAATCCACCGCGCCGTGCTCCAGCGCGGCCATCGTGGCTTTTGAACCACGGGTGGTCAGGGAGGAGATCATGATGACCGGCATCGGGCGCAGGCGCATCAGGCGGGAGAGAAACTCCAGCCCGTCCATCCGCGGCATGTCGATATCCAGGGTCAGCACGTCCGGGTTGAGCTGTTTAATCAGCTCGCGGGCAATAAACGCGTCCGGCGCCGTGCCGACCATTTCCATATCAGGCTGCTGATTGACTACCGCACTGAGCATGTTACGCATCAGGGCCGAATCATCGACCGCCAGCACACGAATTGCCTTCACCGTGTGGCCTCCGTCAGTTCATACACCGACTGTCCGCGCAGGCGCAGCGGAATATGGGCGTGGTTAAAATGTTCCGAATGACCCACAAACAGCAGGCCGCCCGGCTTAAGCAGGCGCGCAAAGCGCTGCAGCAGGCGCTGCTGCGTCGGCGCGTCGAAATAAATCATCACGTTACGGCAGAAAATGGCGTCGAATGGCCCCGGCACGGACCACTTCTCATCCAGCAAATTAAGCTGCTGATAGTGAATGGCGGACAGCAGCTCCCGTCTGGCTTTCACCCACTCGCTGTTATCGCCCGTACCGCGCAGAAAGAAGTGACGCTTTTGCGCCAGCGTCAGCGCGTCCAGATCGCTCAGCCGGTAAACGCCTGCTTCCGCTTTAGCCAGCACCTCGGTGTCGATATCCGACGCCCAGATGCGCGGCCCGGCCAGCGAAGCGCCCAGCTGCTCGTGCAGCGTCATGGCGATAGAGCAGGGCTCTTCACCCGTTGAGGCGGCGGTACACCAGACGCGGTAGCCCGACGCGCGCTGGCGCGCATGTTCCGCGAGGATCGGGAAGTGATACGCCTCTCGGAAAAAGGAGGTCAGGTTGGTCGTCAGCGCGTTGATAAAGTTCTGCCATTCCGGGTGCTCGGCATGCGACTCAAGCAGGCCGATATACTCGCTGAACGTGGCAAGACCCAGCGTGCGCACGCGACGGGAAAGACGATTAAAAATCATCTCCCGCTTTTGCGCGTTGACGACAATTCCGGCGCGCTTATAGATTAATTTCCCGACACGCTGTAATTCGCCGTCAGTCAGAGAAAGCGTATTCAGGGATAAGCGTGCAGAAGTGCTGATAATTTCACTCATAGAATAGGGGCAAACCTTAAACCGGTGTATTCATTATTTCCTGATACGCGCCGATCATTTTATTTCGCGCCTGCATACCAAAGCTGAATGAAATAGAAGACTTCTGCATCGCCAGCATTACGTCATTCAGAGCAATATCGTGACTTCCGGACATCCACTGCTGTGTTTTGCTCTTCGCCTCGACCTGGGTTTTATTTATTT
Organism: Enterobacter sp. UPMP701; assembly: GCF_053709515.1. Classification (NCBI taxonomy): domain Bacteria; kingdom Pseudomonadati; phylum Pseudomonadota; class Gammaproteobacteria; order Enterobacterales; family Enterobacteriaceae; genus Enterobacter; species Enterobacter sp. UPMP701. The sequence goes on from NZ_JBSKJN010000003.1 coordinate 301,539, forward strand.
CGTTAATGCTGTTAAATAAAACGTCAGAAAAAGAGGGCGTGTCGCCGCGGGATGTCTGGAGGCGATTCGACGAACCGCTGACCTGCTGCGCCTGAGTCTGTATTTGATCGAGTACGCCACGCATTAATGTCGCTGACATGTTCAATTCCTGGTAAATGGGATAAAAACCGCTGTTTGTTGCATATCTTTTAAACGTCGACAGCTTAACACGCGAATAAAAAGCTCAGAAAATCCAATAAGCCGTCAGAACTTTGAGCTTATTTATCCTTAAAAAAAACGCCTTTCAGACGATAATGCCCGCCTGAAAAATTCTTATATTTTTGAAATCGTCGACATCACTCTCGCGAATTTCGTGAGCTGACGCGCATCGCGGATGCGTGCTATTTCATACAGGAATACGGCATGAGTGCCACACTAAATGAGTTAACCAACAACCCGGCAGAGCGAATTAAATCAATACTGTCCTCACTTCGCAGCAGTCCAAAGCTTTTGCTGGTGATTTGCGGCGCTGCGGCGCTTTCCGTCATCATTGCGTTAATGTTCTGGGCAAAAGAGCCGGACTATCGGGTGCTGTTCAGCAATATCAGTGATGAAGAGGGCGGCGCGATTGTTGCGCAGCTGTCGCAGCTCAACGTTCCTTACCGTATCGACACGCCGGGCGGCGTTATTATGGTACCGGCTTCGCAGGTGCACGAGGTGCGCATGAAGCTGGCCCAACAGGGGCTACCGAAAGGCGGTTCGGTGGGCTTTGAGCTGCTCGACCAGGAGAAATTTGGCGTCAGCCAGTTTACCGAGCAGGTGAACTATCAGCGTGCCCTGGAGGGCGAGCTGGCACGTACCATCGAAAATCTCGGGCCGATCCAGAGCGCGCGCGTGCATCTGGCTACGCCGAAACCCTCAATGTTCGTCCGCGAGCAGAAAAAACCAACCGCGTCCGTCACCGTAAACCTGCTGCAGGGGCGTACCCTTGATGACAGCCAGGTGGTGGCTATCACCCATCTTATTTCCAGCGCGGTAACCGGGCTGGCAGCCGAGAGCGTGACCATTGTCGATCAGCGCGGCAACCTGCTGACCCAGAGCGGCCTGCGCGGCCTGCAGACGGCGCACCTGAAATATACCAACGAAATTGAAACCGACTACCAGCAGCGCATTCAACGCATTCTAGCCCCGCTGGTGGGGGATGAAAACATCCGCGCCCAGGTGACGGCGCAGATTGATTTCACCGAGCAGGAGCAGACCCTGGAGCAGTATCAGCCGAACAGCGATCCTGAAAAAATGGCGATCCGCAGCCGTCAGGCGAGCCTCTCAGAGCAGGGCAATCGCCGTGGCGCGGGCGGCGTGCCGGGAGCATTGAGCAATACGCCACCCGCACCGGCCACCGCACCGCTGACCCAGCCGCTCAACACGCCGGCGGATGACAAAAAAGAGAAAACCACCGGCAACGGGGCGAATCGCGAACCCGCACAGCCGTACAACAACCGCAGTGACGAGACCACCAACTTTGAGGTGGATCGCACCCTGACCCATACCAAATCCAGTACCGGACGTATCCAGAAGCTGTCGGTGGCGGTGGTGATTAACCACCTGCCGCAGGGCGAAGAGGGGAAGCCGGGGCCGATTAGCGAGGCTGAACTGACCCGCATTAACGCGCTGGTCAAAGAGGCCATCGGCTATAACGCCGCGCGCGGTGACAGCGTCAATATCCTCAATTCCGCCTTTAACGGCGTGGTGGAAGAGCCGGTTCCGCCGTTCTGGGAGCAGGATCGTTTCTACGCCCTGCTGATGGCGATCGCCCGCTACCTGGTGATTGCAATTATTGCCTGGGTCATGTGGCGCAAGCTGGTGCAGCCGGCCTGGATCCGCCACCAGGAGACCACTATCCGTCGTCTGGAGATGGAAAAAGAGGCGCGGGAAGAAGAGCTTGCCGCCCGGAAACGTGCTGCGGAGAAAAACAACCGCGACCGTGCCCAGCAGCGGGTGGATACGGAACTCAATGGTCAACAGCTGCGTGAGCTGGCAGAGCAGGAGCCGCGGGTTATCGCCCTCGTGATCCGCCAGTGGATGAGTAAGGAGCCTAAATAATGAATGCCTCAGAAAAAAGCGCCATCGTCATGCTGACGCTGGGAGATGTCCTGGCGGCGGAGGTGTTCAAACACCTCAACGCCCACGAGGTGAAGCAGATCAGCGCCTCGATGGTCAACATGGCAGGCTTTACTCACGATCAGATGGCGATGGTGCTGGAAGAGTTTAAGAAAGATTCCAGCGAATACGCGGCGCTCAGTCTCAACACCAACGACTATCTGCGCAGCGTGCTGGTCAAGGCGCTGGGCGAGGAGCGCGCCTCGTCGCTGCTGGAAGACCTGCTGGATACTCATCAGGGTACCAACGGCATTGAGACGCTCAACTTTATGGATCCACAGGCGGTGTTCGATCTTATCCGCGAAGAGCATCCGCAGATCATCGCCACCATTCTGGTACACCTCAAGCGTAACCAGGCGGCGGACGTGCTCGGTAAATTCGACGACCGCGAACGTAACGACATCATGCTGCGTATCGCCACCTTTGGCGGTGTACAGCCTGCCGCGCTGCAGGAGCTGACGGAAGTGCTGAACAACCTGCTGCATGGTCAGAACCTCAAGCGCAGCAAGATGGGCGGCGTCCGCCCGGCGGCGGAGATCCTCAACCTGATGAAGTCTCACCAGGAAGAGGCGGCCATCGAGGCGGTGCGCGAGTTCGACGGCGAGCTGGCGCAGAAAATTATCGACGAGATGTTCCTGTTCGAAAATCTGGTGGAAGTGGAAGACAGAAGCATCCAGCGTCTGCTGCAGGAGATCGAGAGCGAGACGCTGATCGTCGCGCTGAAGGGTGCCGACGAGCCGCTGCGCATGAAGTTCTTCCGCAACATGTCGCGCCGTCAGGCCGAGCTGATGACCGACGATCTGGCCTCCCGTGGGCCGGTGCGTCTGTCGCAGGTCGAAGCCGAACAGAAGACCATCCTCAACGTGGTGCGTCGCCTGGCCGAATCTGGCGAGATCCTGATTGGAGGCAGCGACGATGCCTACGTTTGATGAACATAACGCTACCGGATGGCGCACCTGGCAGCCGGAAAACCTGTTGGGAGAACCGCTGGAAACTCCGCTGCCGACGATGGACAACAGCCAGTCTGAGGCACAGCTGAAAGCCGAACTGGCCCGCCTGCGCAAGCAGGCGGAGCAGCAGGGGTTTGCCCAGGGGCAGCAGCAGGGGCAGGAAGAGGGCCGCAAGCAGGGCTATGAGGCGGGGCTGAAAGAGGGCCGCGACGCGGGTTTTGCCCAGGGGGTTGAACAGGCGCGCGTTGAGCAGCAGGCGCTGCTGCGCGAGGCTGAACTGTGGGTCAGCAACTTTAAGCTGGCGCTGGAAAACCTCGAAGGGCTGATCCCCGCCCGTCTGGTGCAGCTGTCGCTGACGGCGGTACAGCAGCTCTACGGCACCTCCCGCGTGGCGGATAACCATGCCCTGGTAACCCGGATCCGCAGCCTGATGCAGCAGGACGCGCTGCTGCACGGCACCGTCCAGCTGCACGTCAGCCCGGACGCCTTTGCGGACGTGCAGGCGGCGCTGGGGGAAATCCTCACTGCGATGGGCTGGGAACTGCACCGTGATGCCAGCCTGGCTGCCGGTGGCTGCCGGGTGGTCTCCCCGGACGTGGAGGTGGACGCCAGCATGGAAACCCGCTGGCAGGCGCTGTGCCAGCTGGCGCGCGAGGAGCTCTCGCAATGAGCCAGCAGCTAAAGCAGTGGCTATCGGCCCTTGATCGGGTGGAGGAAAAACTCGCTCAGGTACCCGAGTTTCGCCAGTACGGCAAACTGACGCGCGCCACTGGCCTCGTGATGGAGGCCGTGGGGCTGAAGCTGCCGATCGGCGCGCTGTGCATCGTTGAACGCCAGACCGGGCACGGGATTATTCCTGTAGAAAGCGAGGTGGTGGGCTTCAACGGCCAGACGCTGTTTCTGATGCCGCTGGAGCATGTCGATGGCATTCTGCCGGGGGCGCGCATTTACGCCCTGCAAACCGACAGCCACGCCGGTAAACAGCTGCCCGTGGGCCCGCATTTGCTGGGCCGCGTGCTGGATGCGCAGGGCCGACCGCTGGATGGCCGTCCCGCACCGGGAAAACCGGCGGCGGGGCTTTTTACGCCGACGCTTAACCCGCTGCACCGCGACCCGATCAAAACCGTTCTCGACGTCGGCGTGCGCGCCATTAACGGCCTGCTGACGGTGGGGCGCGGCCAGCGTATGGGCCTGTTCGCCGGTTCCGGCGTCGGGAAAAGCGTGCTGCTCGGCATGATGGCGCGCTTCACCACCGCGGACGTCATCGTGGTGGGGCTGATCGGCGAGCGTGGCCGCGAGGTAAAAGATTTTATCGAGAATATCCTCGGCGAGCAGGGGCTGGCGCGGGCGGTGGTGGTTGCCGCCCCGGCTGACGTGTCGCCGATTTTACGCATGCAGGGGGCGGTCTACGCCACCCGCATCGCCGAAGACTTTCGCGAGCGCGGCCTCAACGTGCTGCTGATCATGGACTCCCTGACGCGTTACGCCATGGCGCAGCGTGAAGTGGCTCTGGCGATTGGTGAACCGCCCGCGACCAAAGGCTATCCGCCGTCGGTCTTTGCCCGCCTGCCTGCGCTGGTGGAGCGGACCGGTAACGGCGTGAAAGGGGGCGGCTCGATCACCGCCTTTTATACGGTACTGACGGAGGGAGACGATCAGCAGGATCCGATTGCCGACTCCGCGCGGGCGATCCTCGACGGCCACATCGTCCTGTCGCGTCGTCTTGCCGAAGCGGGGCACTATCCGGCGATTGATATTGAAGCCTCGATCAGCCGCGCCATGACCGAGCTTATCCCGCACGCCCAGTACCGCAAGGTGCAGCGTTTCAAACAGCTGCTTTCCGCTTATCAGCGTAACCGCGATCTGGTCAGCGTGGGCGCATACGTCAAAGGAAGCGACGCCATGCTGGATCAGGCTATCGACAAATACCCTGCGCTGGAGACCTTCCTCCATCAGGCGATACACGAGCGCAGCGGCTATGACGACGCTATTCGCGCCCTGTCCGGGCTCTTTCCGGACATTAAGGACTAATCCGGAGGCGCGATGAAAAATAACCCCATGACCCGACTGCGCGATATGGCGCAGGAGACGTTAACGCAGACCACCCGCGCGCTGGGCGGCGCGCAGCAGCAGCTTCAGCAGGCGCTGACCCAGCGCGAACAGCTGCAGCACTACGAACAGGAGTACCAGCAGTCCCTGCGTCAGGGAATGATGGGCGGCGGTATGTCAGTGGCGGATCTGGTGAATCACCAGTCGTTTATTTTGTCGCTGAAGCAGGTAGTGAAGCAGCAGGAAGGCCACGTCAGCGCCTGCGAGCAGGCGGTCGACAAAGTGAAACAGAACTGGGTGCAGAACAAGCAGCGCCTGAACGCGTTTGAAACGCTAATTGAACGCCGGGCGACGGCGCAGGCGTTGGTTGAGAGCCGACATGAACAAAAGCTGATGGATGAATTTGCTCAGCGTGCCGGACAAAAGAGAGAAAGGCTATGAACATTGATATTGCCGCCCTGCTACTGGGCGGCGGAGCGCAGGGCAAACCGAAAGCCGGGTTGTTGTCTGAAGAGGAATTCGGCCCGGCGCTGGAGGGAAAGCTGGCGCAGCTGTTTACCGGTCTGGATCCGCAGGCGCTGGTCGCATTACCCGAGACAACGTTGCCGACCGGCATGCTGCCGGGGCAATTCGCGGAGAGAATTGACGAGAGTGAGGGTGAGGATAACGACACGCTGCTGATGACCCCGCCGGGGCTGGCGGAGGCGCTCACGGGCGTTGCTATCACCGAAGGCGAAGGGGAAGAGAGCCCGCAGTGGCAGCTCCAGCAGCTGGTCACCCGCAGCGTAACGGGTGCGGAGACGGCGACTGGCAAGCCCGCCGTGCGCGAAAAGCCGCTGGCGCAGGACGGTAAAGTAACGTCACCGCTGAGCGCGACGGAGAAAACGCCGCCGGTAGCAACATCCTCTGTGCTGGCGCAGCCAGTGCCAGCAACGGGTGAACCCGTCGCCGCGCCGGAGATGTCCGTAACCACAACGGCAGGCGCCGTGGCGCTGCCCGCCGCCGTGCGCACCAGCGTCGCACACGCGCCGCAGCAGGTGGTAACCGTCAATCACCCGCCGGAAACGCCGGAGTGGAAGCAGTCGGTCAGCCAGCATATTGCTATCTTTAGCCGCAACGGGCTGCACAGCGCGGAGATCCGCCTGCATCCGGAAGAGCTGGGATCCCTGCAAATCTCCCTGCGCATGCAGCAGGATCAGGCGCAGATCCATATCGTCAGCGAGCATGCCCACATTCGTCATGCTATGGAACAGGCCATGCCGCAGCTGCGCGCCGCGATGGCGGAATCGGGTATTCAGCTCGGCCAGGCGAACGTCAGCGCCGACGGGCAGCCGTTTGCCGCCGGTGAGCAGGGCGAAAACGCATCAGGCCAGGAACAGGCCGAACAGGAGGGGGAAACGCGAAAGATGGAGGAAGAGAGTGTGCCGACATTATTAACCACCACGCCGGGAAATATATACGGAATTAATACCTTTGCCTGAAGTCCTGAATTAGCTTCAGGAATGAAATTTTATCGCCTGATTATCAGGATGATTAAATGGACTACAATGTCCGCCATATTGACACGAGGGTAGTACGCTGCCTTCTCTTATTTATCAGGTGTACGTTCAATGAGTAATAAAAATAAAAAGGTCGCCAGCGGCGGAGGGGCTCGCTCGCTTCTGATGACGTTCATGTTTTTGACTGCCGTTGCGGCGTGCGGATTTTCCGGCTACCTGTTCTGGGAAATGAAATTCGCGAAGCCGGCTGAGGAGGTCGTGGAAGGGGAAGCGAAAAAAGCATCTGAGCCTGCGCAAGTCGAGCCGCTTTACGCCTCGATGAATACCTTCACCGTCAGCCTGAAGCCGACGGCGAATGAATCGGATCGCGTATTGTATCTGGGCTTGTCTATTCGGGTGGCTGAGCAGAAATCGCTTGCCGTTCTGGAAAAATATTTACCGGAATATCGCAGCCGCTTATTTATGTTGCTCACCCATCAGACCTATGAAGAATTAGCCACCGATGAGGGGAAACGCCGTCTGATAACCAATATTCAGAACGAGCTGGATAAACCGCTGGCGTTTAACCAGTCCATTCGCGTCACCGACGTCCTTATTAACGAATTTATTCTGCGGTAATTATTATGGCTGACAGCTTTTTATCACAGGATGAGATCGACCGCTTGCTTAACGCTGACGCTGAGAGCAGCAGCGATCTGCATAACAGCCGACCCGATGCCGGGATAAAACCCTACGATCCGAACACGCAGCGCAGGGTGATCCGCGAACGTCTGCATTCGCTGGAAATTATTAACGAACGTTTTGCCCGTCAGTTCCGTATGGGGCTGTTTAACCTTCTGCGCCGTAGCCCGGATATAACGGCGGGGAATATTAAGATCCAGCCGTATCACGAGTTTGCGCGTAACCTGCCGGTGCCGACAAACCTGAACCTGCTGCACCTTAATCCGCTGCGCGGTACCTCGCTGATGGCCTTTTCGCCGGGGCTGGTGTTTATGGCCGTGGACAACCTGTTCGGCGGCGATGGTCGTTTCCCGACCAAGGCCGACGGTCGCGAATTTACGCCCACCGAGCAGCGCGTGATCCACCGCATGCTGTCGATGGCGCGCGAGGCGTACGAATTTGCCTGGAGCTCAATCTACAAAATCAAAACGGAGTACATCCGTTCGGAAATTCAGGTGAAGTTCACCAACATCACCTCATCGCCTAACGATGTGGTGGTCACCACGCCGTTTTCGGTGGAGATCGGTTCGCACCGCGGGGAGTTCAATATCTGTATTCCCTTCAGCACCATCGAACCGCTGCGCGAGCTGCTGAGTAACCCGCCGATGGACAACTCCCGGCAGGAAGATACCCAGTGGCGCGGCCTGCTGGCCAGCCAGATGCGGGAAACGGAGCTGGAGCTGACGGCTCGCTTTGCGGATATCGGCACCCGTCTCTCCCGCGTGATGCAGATGAAAAAAGGCGACATTATCGCGCTGGATAAACAGGAATTTATCGAGGCCAGCGTGGGTGGCGTGCCTGTCTTCACGGCCCGCTACGGCGCCGTTAACAATCAATATGCCCTGAAGGTCGAGCAGATGGTTCAGCCTTCATTACTATCATTAAACAAGGAGTAATTTCCCCATGAGCGATATGAACACCTCATCGGGTTCTGACGATCAGTCCATTGATAATCTCTGGGGTGATGCAATGAGCGAACAGCACGCGGCGGGAATTACCGACACTATGGCTGCACCGCAATTTTCTGACGAGATGAACCTGATCCTTGATATCCCGGTAAAAATGACCGTGGAGCTGGGGCGCACCAAGATGACCATCAAAGAGCTGCTGCGCCTGAGCCAGGGCTCGGTGGTGTCGCTGGACGGTCTGGCGGGGGAACCGCTGGATATCCTGATTAACGGTTATCTGATTGCGCAGGGTGAAGTGGTGGTGGTCTCCGATAAGTTCGGTATCCGCATTACGGACATCATTACGCCGTCTGAACGTATGCATCGCCTGAGCCGCTAATGAACGCCACTGACTCCCTCCCGGCCACCGGCTCGGTGCTGATGACGGTTACCGGCGCGCTGGCCCTGATTATCCTGCTGATGGTGGTGATGGCGTGGGCCGCCCGCCGCAGCGGGCTGGCGCGTCGGCTGAACGATGCCCACGGCAACATGACGCTGGTGGCGACCCAGTCGCTGGGCCCGCGCGAGCGCCTGGTGCTGGTTGACGTGGGCGAGCAGCGGCTGGTGCTGGGGGTGACTGCCTCGCAAATTACCTGTCTCGCGACGCAGGCGCGTCCGGCGGATGCCCCGCAGACCACCGCGCCTGTGGCGGCGTTCCCGCTGATGCTGGAAAAGCTGCGCCAGAAGTATCGTCCGGGAGGTGAGCAGTGAAACGTCGTCTGCTGCTGGCGCTCGTCCTGATGTTGCCCGCCGCCGGTGCGCTGGCGGCCAACGGTGATATCACCCTCGGTAAACCGGCGGGGGAAGAGGGCTGGACGCTGCCGGTGCAAACCCTGCTCCTGCTGAGCGGTTTTACCTTTATCCCTGCCGTACTGCTGATGATGACCGGCTTTACCCGCATCATTATCGTGCTGGGGCTGATGCGTAACGCCCTCGGCACGCCCACTGCGCCGCCAAACCAGGTGCTGGTGGGGCTGTCGCTGTTTTTGACCTTCTTTGTGATGTCTCCGGTGTTCAGCCAGATCTACGAAAAAGCGTGGCAGCCGCTGCAGGAGAACAAGATCACCATGGAGGTGGCACTGGCGGAAGGGGTGAAACCGTTGCGCGCGTTTATGCTCGATCAGACCCGCGAAAGCGATCTGGCCATGTTTGCCCGTATCGCCAAAACCCCGGCTATCGCCTCGCCGGAAGAGGTGCCGCTCAGCATTCTGGTGCCGGCGTTTATCACCAGCGAGCTGAAAACCGCCTTCCAGATTGGCTTTACCATCTTTATTCCGTTCCTGATTATCGATCTGGTGGTCGCCAGCATTCTGATGGCGCTGGGGATGATGATGGTGCCGCCCACCACCATTGCGCTGCCGTTCAAGCTGATGCTGTTTGTGCTGGTCGACGGCTGGCAGCTGCTGGTGGGATCGCTGGCCCAGAGCTTTTACAGTTAGGAGACGACCATGACCCCGGAAAGCGTAATGGTGATAGGCATGCAGGCGATCAAAGTGGGACTGATGGTGTCGGCCCCGCTGCTGGTGGCTGCTCTGGTCACCGGTCTGATCATCAGTATTTTGCAGGCCGCCACCCAGGTCAATGAAATGACCATGACCTTCATCCCGAAGATCCTGATCATCGTTGGCGTGGCGGTCGCGCTCGGCCCGTGGATGATGAAAATCTTTATTGAATACACCCGCGCAGTCTTTGCCAGCATTCCATTTGTGATCGGCTGATGGCCTTCGGACTTCCTCTCGACCAGCTCTACGGGCTGGTCAGCCACTATTTTTTTATTATGGTCCGCATCGGGGCGCTGCTGCACGTCGCGCCGGTATTCGGTGAGAAGGCCATTAACGCCCGCTTACGCGCCTGCCTGGCGCTGCTGACGGCTATCCTGATCGGCGGCACGCTGCCTGACGCGCAGATAAGTCTCTACTCCTGGGAGGGGGTATGGGTGCTGGCGAAACAGGTGATTATCGGCGCGGCAATGGGGCTGACGCTGCAGCTGCTGTTTTCCGCCGTGCGCATGTCCGGTGAAATCATCGGGATGCAGATGGGACTCTCATTCGCCACCTTCTTCGACCCCGGCGCCGGTAACAGCCCTGTGATCTCGCGTTTTCTCAACCTGCTGGTGACGCTGCTGTTCCTGGCGTTCAACGGCCATCTCTGGCTGCTGGCGCTGCTGGCGGAAACCTTCCAGACACTGCCGGTTGACGCAACGCCGCTGCACGCGGGCGGGTTTATGTATCTGGTCACCCATGCGGGGATGATCTTCAGTCAGGGGCTGATGCTGGGTCTGCCGGTCATTGCGCTGCTGCTGTGCATCAACTTTATCCTCGGGCTGTTAAACCGCCTGACGCCGCAGCTCTCCATCTTCGTGATTGGTTTCCCGCTGACGCTCACCTTCGGCATGCTGGCGCTGTTCCTGATTGCCGAAACGCTGGCACCGTTCTTTGAGCGCCTGATGTCCCTCGGGTTTGAAACCCTTGCCGGGCTGATTCAGGCGCTGGTCTGATTATTAATTCATGCAGGCAATACGGGCGACGGTCTCCGTGCCGGAGGCGAGCACTTTGTCGTCCAACAGATAGACGGTGCTGGTCGCCACTTCACCCGGTTTGATTTGCGGAAAGATATAGTCGGTCACGTCTTCATCCGAGCTCTGGCCGCCGAGCTTGCGGTGCTGGCTGGTAACGGTCAGATGGAGCCGCTTGCCCGACACGTCAACGTCGTAACGCACTTCGCGATTAACGGCTTTGGGAAGCCCGTCGCGTTTGCCATCTTTGAAATGGCTAATGCTGCCGATGTAGGTGGTATGCCCGTTAAACAGGCCGTCACGATACGAGCGGTAAATGCCGCGCGCCAGCGTCGCGTTGTTGTCGTCCTCGATAATGTAATACGAGGTCGGGGCAATACAGACCGCCTTGTAGGGTGAGGTGTATAGCCCGTACAGCATCATGGCGCCGGTCCCGATCGCCACGCCGCCTAAAAACAGCAGCGTAATCGGCGATTTAATAATGGCGAAAATAGAACGATTCGCAGTCATTCCCTGAATCCTTAAAGGGTTGTTGGCAGGCAATAAGCCCCTGGAATTTACTCATCTTTTCCGAGCCCGTCGTGACATACAGCACGGCTGCGGGCTTCTCGTCAGTACGGCGCGCCAGCACATGGCGGGTGTAGGTTTGCAGCGTGGACTCAATCAGGGCGGTCTGTGACTGCTTGTCCTGCTGAACCATCACTTCAGTGCCGGGCGGCACGCCGGGGCCATTCCAGCGCACAAAGTGCACCGGCTGCGGGCTAAAGTCGACAATGCCGCGCAGGAGGAGCGCAATCACCAGACCCACGAGCAGGCCGCTGAATGTGGCGCAGCTCTTTTGCATTAGCGTGCTGCGGGCACGGGGCGGGGGGGACATAACAGTTGGCGGGGCCTCTGGCACATCGGCCTGCACGGGGGGCTCCGGCTGCCCAATGGCTTCCGTCTGCGTCACAGGCGGCTGTTCGCTCGCGGTTTCCCGGACGATCAGGCGATAGCCGCTGCGCGTCACGGCGATGAGCGTGATGGCGTCCTGCAGGTTTAGCTGGGCGAACGCGCGGCGTAGCTTGGTGATCATCACCCGCACGCTGTTGTCGGTGACTTCCACTCCGGCGCTGCGCCAGCCGATCTCCATTAACTGTTCCTGGGACAATACCTCTCCCTGCGCTTCCACCAGTGCGGCCAGGCACAGACATGCGCTTTGGGGAAGCGTGACGGTTTCTTGCGTATCCGTACGGGCAAGCGTACGAGTCTGCATATCCAGCGTCACTGACGATCCAATCGCGATAATGTTTAGCATAGTTATTTGATTCTTCTGGTGTATTGGGTATCGCTTCTGGCTAATGTAATTAATAGTAATGAAAGCACGTTATTGCTAGCCGGGAGCCAGAGCGACATGCTTTTTATGTCTTACGTCGTCTTTTTGCAACCATTATGTCAAAACAGCCTTAACGCTTTTAAGGTTATTAATCGCGGTATTTTAACCACATCAAAAATGGTGTTTTTGGTGATTTAACTTTAATCATATTAAAACCAATTGCTTACAAATTCAGCGTGGTGTGCGAGAGTTTTACAGCGTTGATAATGAGACGCTGTTATTACTTTGGATTAATGATTTTTAATCTTTGTCACGTTATTAATTGTGCCGGAAATGAGGGCGCTGCGGTTGCGAACGAGGTCCGCGAATTTATACTGCGTAAAAGTCAGGTGATTGAATTTATTAAACAGTATTCATTTTCTTTACAAGGATGATCGATGTTCTCTCTCAAGCGTTTAATGCATACGTCCGATATGCCGGCGATGTTTCCCGTATTTATCTGCCGCCTGGTATTGGGCGTATTTTTCTTTACCGCCGGGTTTAATAAGTTATTTGTTCCCGAGAACCAGCTGCTGATGGTTGATACGATGCACGATGCGGGGATCCCTTTTCCGGTCATCATGGCTGTAGTCGTCGCGTTCCTGGAGTGCAGCATGGGGCTGCTGCTGACGCTGGGGCTGCTCAGCCGCGTCAGCGCGCTGGTTCTGATGATCATCAGCAGCGTGGCGCTGGTCACTATCGGCATTTACACCATTCCGCGCGGGCTGAATTTGATTTCCTGGCTGAGCTGGCTGTTTTATCTGCCCGAGACGCTCTATATCGTGCTCTGCCTGTTCCCGTTGACCTGGGGTGGCACGCTTTGCAGCCTTGACGGATGGCTGGTTAAACGCTGGCAGAAGGTGCGCAAAATTGTTTTTGTTGAGGGTTAACAGAAGTGCGCGGTTATCAACGCTTTGAAGAGCATATTTCCTGACCCCTGCATAATAAAATAGCCCTGTAGAGGCAGCGTTGTGCTGCCGTTAAAAGAACAGGCGCTGATGTCATGGTTTTTATTGTCATACTGGTCGTTATTTTCATTACCCTGGTGATTCTGGTGCAGGCGGGCGTCATGCCGTGGTTTATTCGCACGGAGGGGCAGCGCCTGCGCACGCAGGTGGATGCCCTGGCGACCCAGCTGCGTGAGCAGCTTGACCGCGTTGAAGCGCAGCAGCGCTCAATGACCGAAAGCGTAGTCACCCTCAAAAGCTTTGCGCTGGACAAAAGCGCCCCTGGCGATACGGATATTGCCGACGAGACGGGCAGCAGCCGTCAGTTCCTCAATTCGCTGGTCAAAGAGACGGGCGAACGGCTTGGCGGTCGCGCCTGGATCGTGGACGACACCGGACGCATCATCGGCGATGCCGCCGGTGCGCCGACGGTGCAATCCCTCAACGATACCGATCTGCCGATGGCGGTACCGCTGCGCGCGCTGCTGGCCCAGTCGGGTGGGGGGCTGCGCCACACCCAGTTTCGCAGCGCCAGCGGCGAGCATACGCTGGTGGTGATGCCCATTCCGGACAGGCCGTGGCTGCTCGCCCTTGACGTTCCCACCCGAAGAATGGGTGAACGTCCGGGTATTCTTCTGCACAAGCCGTGGCCGCTGGCGGCCTTGCTGCTGGTCTCCACGTTGACCCTGCTGCGCAGCCTGAACCTGCACCTTTCCCGCCTCAACGAAGAGCTCCCGTCGCAGTTGAAAACCGAGCAGGGGGCGCACTTGCCGCCGCTGATGAAGGAGATCGGCGAGCAGGTGATCGCCATCGCCCAGGCAGCCAACACGGTTGCTGAGGAAAACGAACGACTCCTGCGCGTACCTGAAGCGAACGCCAATATGCTGGCGGTGCTGAGTGAAAGCGCCACGAGCGTGATTCGGGCGCTGAACACCCTGCACGACGCCGCGCTGAACATTGCCGACAGCAGCGGCGCACTGGTGCAACTGGCCAGCCGCGCCTACAGCTATTCGCTGCATAACGAAGAGGGCGTTTTCGCCGTGGAGTCGCGCAACCTGGCGAGCCGCTGCGCGCGTTCGTCGAAAGAGCTTCGGGCGCTGGTTGACGATGCGATGATGCAGGCGCAGAACGGCGCAGCGTCGGTGGCGCAGAATAACAGCGTGCTGATTGAAGAAGTCTATACGGTGGCAAACACCTTAATTCACCGCAACAGCGGATAAACAACGAGAATTTCCTGTTATGTTTTCTTCCCTTCAAAGCAGGGCCATTGTGCTGGTCTCGGCTTTCTTTATCTTACTGACCCTCATTACCCTTTGGGTGGTTATGCATTTTATTGCGCCCGCGCTGTTGAAAGACGAGTACCGGCGCGTGCACTACCAAATTAACGAACACACTGCCGCCGTGACGCAGCTCATGTCACGCGTTGAGGCGCAACAGCGTGGGCTGACGGAGACCGTGGCGCAGCTCGACAGCGCGCAAATAGACCGTCTGCTTCCCGCCCTGGTTAACCAGAACGGTGACAGCACCCTGTTTGGCGGCGGCGTGTGGCCGCTGCCGGGGAAGCGCGAGCCGGGAGTGGAGAAACACAGCACCTTTTATGCCCGAGACAAGCAGAACCAGCTGCAGCTGAACACCACGTGGAATCAGCCTGATGCGCCCGCGTACTGGCAACAACCGTGGTTTAAGGCCGGGATGCGTGCGGCAAAGGGGCAGTGCGCGTGGGCCGACGCCTATATGGACGCCGCCAGCCCGCAGCCGCGAACCAACTGTGCGATGCCTCTCTGGCGTGACGGTCAGCTGTGGGGCGTGGCAACGCTGGACGTGACGCTGGGCTTCTTTAATCAGCTGGCGCGCAAGATTGCAGAGCCCCTGCAGGGCGGCGTGCTGATTGTCGAGGCCAACGGCAAAATTATTGGCTACAGCCGTGCCACCGACACCACGCCGAAGCTGACAAATATTAATGACCTGCCCGGACATGAGATCGCTATTCTGCAGGAGATGCTGGCGCAGTCCAGCGGCGGCTACAGCGAGCGGACCTACGACGCCGACGATGGCGAACACACCATTTTTGTCTCTCCCATTGCCGGCAGCCCGTGGTTTGTGGCAACCGACACCCGGAGCCATCTGCTGAGCCAACACTCCCGCACCCTCCTGCAGCGCCTGGGGATGGTACAGATCCCACTGCTGCTGTTGCTGGGCGTGGTATTGATTCTGACCGTGCGTTTCATGATGCGTAACCTCCAGACCGTGAGCGATCGTCTGGCCGCATTATCTGCTGGCGGGGCCGACCTGACCCTCCGTCTGCCGGAGAGCCGCACCCGGGAGCTGAACGCCATTGCCAATAATGTGAATACCTTTATGCACTATCTGCAGGGGTTGTTACAGCAGGTGGGGACGAGCACGCGCGCGATTGCGGCGGCCTCTCATCAGATTGCAGACGGCAACCTGGCGCTCTCGTCACGCACGGAAGAGCAGTCCGCCTCCCTGACGCAGACGGCGGCGTCGATGGAACAGATTGCCGGTATCGTGGGCAATAACGCGGACAACGCGGAACATGCCGACCGGCTGGCGACGCAGGCGGCCACGGTCGCGCAGCAGGGTGCCACGCTGATGAATGCCGCGGTGGAGAAGATGAATCATATCGAAGCGTCATCTCTACGCGTAACCGACATCGTCGGGGTGATCGACGGCATTGCGTATCAGACCAATATCCTGGCGCTGAATGCGGCGGTTGAAGCGGCACGCGCGGGCGAGCAGGGGCGCGGCTTCGCCGTGGTGGCATCCGAGGTGCGAAGCCTGGCCCTGCGCTCTGCCAGCTCGGCGAAGGAGATCCGCCAGCTGATTAACGACGCGGTCACGGGCGTGCAGGACGGCAGCCGTCTGGTGCAGCAGGCCGGGGAAACCATGAACACGCTGGTGGGCTCGGTTAATGAGGTTTCAGCCCTGATGGAGCAGGTCAAAACCGCCAGCCGTGAGCAGAGCGTCGGTATTGAGCAAGTTAACGTGGCGGTCTGTCAGCTTGAAGGCGCCACCCAGCAGAACGCCACGTTGGTGGCGGACGTGTCGACGACGGCGAGGGCGATGGAGGAGCAGGCCGCGGAGCTGGAAAGCGTGGTGAAGCGGTTTAAGGTGTGATGCGGTGCGCCCTGCCAGTATTGCCCGGCCGCGCTGCGCTTGCACGGGCCTACGATGACGGGGCGACAGGATTGATGCCCGATCAAATGGAGGTAGGGTAAGCGCAGCGTCACCCGACGAAAATCATCGATGTTTTACACTCTCAGCCCTCCCTGGTGGAGGGCTTTTTGTTACCTGCTACCTTAGTCAGGTAACGTTAAGGAAGAAGAAAGCTATGAATTGTAAAGCAATATATGGCCTGTGCACGGCCCTTGCGCTGGTCGGCTGTACCGAGCGTGTTACGGGAACCCCCACGGCTGGCGAGCCGGATCTCTACGCTCTGAACATGCAATGCAGCGATAAGAGCGGCGAAAATCGTCTTGTCAGAATGTATTCAAAAACCGAAACGGTGATGTTTGACGGCACAACGTACCACTTTGTTGAACCCACGGGGCCAAAGCACAATCCTTCGCAGATGGCCTTCAGCAGTGGAGAGGGAACCCTTGAGTTCGACATGGGCAAACAGGGGTATATCGCACTGGTGCAGAAGAAGGGCGGGAAGTCGCAGGCTTTTAAATGCCAGACCGTGAAATAAAAAAAGCCCTCCGCCAGGGAGGGCAACCGCGCGTGAGGCACGCGCGTAACGACAATGTAAGGTGGTTTTACAGATTAACGCAGCAGGGACAGCACGTTCTGCGGAACCTGGTTAGCCTGGGCCAGTACGGACACACCTGCCTGCTGCAGGATGTTTGCACGGCTCATGGCGGACACTTCCACGGAGAAGTCGGCGTCCTGAATACGGGAGCGCGCTTCGGTGGTGTTGATGATGTTGGTGTTCAGGTTCGCAATGATGGAGCTGAAGCGGTTCTGAACGGCACCCAGGTCGGCACGGAAGTCAGCAACCTGAGTAAGGGCTCCGTCAAGACGTTCCAGCAAGTCTTCAGACGCGATGCGGCTGGATTCACTGGCGATGAATTCTGCTTCAGCATAGCGGGCATCTGCATCTGAACCTGCAACCACGGCACCTGTATTATCCATTGTGAATGACTTAACATCGCCGTCTTTATTAATTGCGTAGAATTTTTCAGTACCCGTTGCGCTGTCTTTGACTGAGAACATGCGCATTTTAGAATCTGCAACGTCTCCACCGAATAACGTGTTCGAGATACCATCCAGCATAGCTGCATCAAGCACAACGTCATCAGTACCTACCTTGAAGGTATCTCCTGCTTTCAGACGCTTGGTATCGCTCAGAGTTGACGGGCCATTCAGCAGCATGTCAGTATCAGCATCGCTAAGTTTTTTTCCTACAGCTGCCGGCGTACCTAGGATTTTTGTTGCTGGCGGAGGACCTGCGACGAATTCGAATTCGACTTTGACTTCCTGTACAGCACCACTTGTACCTTCCGCGAAGAAACGCAGAGAACCGTCTTTTTCCTCGTAAGTATGGAGTTTAGCACCCGTCGTAGTACCAATATCGTCCGCAGCATCAGCAATAGTTTTAATGTCTGCTGTAGTTAATTTGTATTTTGGTGCCGCAGGGTCAGTTATACCGAGCTTGCTTGCGTCAAATTCATCAGCATCTTTGGCTTCTGCACCTTTACCTTCAAACTGGCTGGCCAGAGTGCCCGCACCATTAACAGTAATACCAATCCCTGCGAAGTCATCCAGGAACTCATCCAGCCCCAGCGTTTCCATGTCCAGCTTGTTCAGTTTGATATCGATGGTATCGGCGTCTTTATCACCAATCTGGATGGTGATGCTGTCTTTAGAGCCGTCGAACACTTTTACACCGTTGAAGTTGGTGACTTCAGCCACACGGCCAATTTCTTCCAGACGTGTACCGATTTCTTTTTTGATGGAGTCCAGATCGCTTGAGGAGTTGGTACCGTTTTTCGCCTGTACGGTCAGCTCACGGATACGCTGCATGTTTTCGGTCACTTCTTCCAGCGCGCCTTCGGTGGTCTGTGCCAGGGAGATACCGTCGTTGGCGTTACGTGCAGCCTGGGTCATCCCGCGAATAGAAGAGGTGAAGCGGTTAGAAATCGCCAGACCTGCTGCATCGTCTTTTGCGCTGTTAATACGCATACCGGAAGAGAGACGCTGAATAGCGGTACCCAGTTGACTCTGGGATTTGTTCAGATTGTTCTGAGCCATCAGACTCAGTGCGTTGGTATTAATGACCTGTGCCATTGTTATATCCTTCTAAGTAATAACGACTGTAAGTAATATGCGTTCGTTGATGCGCATACTTACTTCATCGGGAGGAAATAACATTGGCTAAATTATTTTTTTGATTTTTTTATCATTCACTGAATTGCGTGCAGTTATGAATGCATTTAAACAAATAGCCCATAGCAATCGGCTAATAAGCGCATAAAAATGATTTGCGCATGCCGCAACGTTGTTGCCGTATATATGAAAAATTAAACTTCCTTCTCTATTACCCGATAGAAAGAGTGTCTGGCTAACTTATTTCAACAGGAACAATGATTATGGCTGCAACTAACTTTTTAGGCGTCGGCTCCGGGCTGCCGTTTGACCAGTGGCTGGCGGACGAGCGCAAAGGCATTACCCAAAAACTAAACCCGTATTTGCAAAAGCAGAGCAACTATAAAGGACAGATTTCTGCCTGGGGCTCTATTTCCAGCTCGCTCAGCACGCTAAAAGATAATCTCGGCAAGCTGGAGGAAGAAGGGTTTAACGGTGTCAGCGTCAGCGACAACAAAACCTTTAAGGCGACGGCAGGGAATGGGGCAATTCCCAACAGCTATTCCATCGCTGTTAAACAACTGGCGAAAGCGCATCAGCTGGCGGTAGAGAATACTTCTCGCGATGGGCTGATTGGTACCAGTGATGCAAAAGTGAAAATCACCCTGCAAGAGGGCGAAAAACCACTGGAGTTGAACTTAAAGAGTGACGAAACCTCGCTCGATCAGATTGCCAAAAAGATCAATGAGCAGAAAGGCGATGTTGTTGCGGAAGTGATAACCATTGAGGACGGTAAGCACAAGCTGGTGCTGACGTCTAAAAAAACCGGTGACGCCGGTAAAATGGCCATCACAGTGGAAGGCAACAGTGAGTTAAAGACGAAGCTCGAAAGTGCGTCTGAAGAAATGGCACCCCAAAATGCGGAAATTGTTCTCAACGGTAACCTTGTTACCCGCAGCTCAAACACCATTAACGATCTGATCACCGGTGTGACGCTTGAATTGCGTGAAGTCTCGGAATTGAAAGATCCTACACTCGATCCAGACGAGCCGGACAGCTACAAAACCGAATCCCTCACCATCACCGAAGACACCTCAAACGTCAAAAAGCTGATTGAAGAGTTCGTCAAAAACTACAACAGCTACCTCAGCACCGTCGCCAGCGCCACCAAATACACGGCACCGGATCGAGACAGCAACACGGGCGACCTTGCCCAGCCGGATCCGTCCAACGGCGCGCTGTTCAGCGACGGCTCGCTGCGCCGCCTCACCAGCCAGCTCAAATCCACCGTTACCGGCAGCTACTCTGACGTCAACGACGTGATTCAGTCGCTGGGCAGCATCGGCATTACCGTGACGTTTGATGGCAAAATCGGCGATGAACGCACTGGCACACTCGGCACGCTTACGATCGATAACAAAAAGCTCGACGCCGCTCTGAAGGACAACCCGAAAGCGGTGGAGGCACTTTTCCTCGGTAAAGGGGGCAAAGAGGGGATTAAGGATCGCATGGAAGGGATCTTCAATACCTATCTTGGCGATAAAGACGCGGTCACGAAGGAAGACGGCGTGATCGAAACCGCGCTGGAATCCCTGCGTGAACAGGAAAAGCGCATCGGCAAGCAGATCACCGCCGTCGAAAGACGTATTGAAGAGACCATGCTGCGCCGGGAAAAAGAGTACCAGCGTCTCGATAAGGCGATGAGCGATATGAATAACATGAGTACCCGTCTGCAACAGTCGCTGGCGGGGCTGGTTTAACCCATAACACCGGGCAGTTCGCTGCCCGGCAGGATTTAATGATGTATACCAAAACGGGCAACAGTGCCTACACCGCGGTCTCTCTGGACAGCCAGATCAACGGCGCGACGCCGCACGAGCTGATCGTCCTGCTGTATGACGGGGCGATTAACGCCATGAAGCGGGCCGAGATCTACTTTCAGTCCGGGAATATCGCCCGTCGCGGCGAGATGATTTCCCGCGCCATTAACATTATCGACAACGGCCTGCGCGCCGGGCTGGATCATGAGAAGGGCGGGAAAATCGCCGAAGAGCTGGAGAGTTTATACGAATATATCTCCCGCACGCTGCTGGAGGCGAACCTGAATAAAACGGGTGAGAACTTACCGCACCTTATTTCGCTGATGACAGAGATGTCGGAAACCTGGCAGCTTATCAGCCCACAGCAAAAGCAGGTGAAACATGGATAACGACGTGATGATGCTCATTGAGGAGCTGCTGGCGAGCAATGCCAAACTGCGCCAGCAGGCCGAAGAGGGGGAGTGGGACGCGTTTCTTGACGAATCTGTGGCCTATTCCATGGGCATGAGAACCCTGAGTGAGATCGACCTGCCCCAGCTGGCACAGCGCAATAAATCACAGGTGAGCGCCCGTCTGGCCCATCTGCTGGAGAACGATGCGCTGATAACCCAGGCTATTCAGGCGCGTTTGTCTGAGATTAGCCGTGAATTGTCCACCCTTCGCAAATCCAGCTCCAGCGCAAAAGCCTACACGGCCGTTTAATTCATTTTCCCCCCTCACCCTGGCCCTCTCCCCAAAGGGGCGAGGGTAAAAAGCAGACCTGTGCCAAAATTAAAGACCGCACCGAACAGTCCCCTCGCCCCTCCGGGGAGAGGGTTAGGGTGAGGGGGCATTTTTTCACAAAAAAAAGCCCGCCAGAGGCGGGCAAAAGAGGACAACGCAGACAGGAACGATCAGATACTGATGTTGTACTTGCGGCCAGAGGGCAGCTGGCTTGACTCACCCGCCGGGCCGTACAGCGAATTTGTATGGCCCACGTGGTCGATGGCTTTCTGAATGTGCTGATTTTTCTTCATATGGCTTTGCAGCAGCGATTCCACCTGCTGGTTCAGCGCTTTCGAGTGGCGCACTTTTTCGCTGACCTGCTGCCAGCTGGCATACAGCTTGCCGAGCCCAGGGTAGGGGGCTTCTGTTGCGCACTGCTGCTCCTGCTGACGGCGCATATCGTCGTAATACTGGATAGTCGACAGCAGCTGACTTTTGTTATCCGCCAGCACCTGCAGCGAAACCGGGTTGATCTGCACGCGATTGAGCTGATTCACCTCTTCAATCATGATCGCCTCCAGTTCATCCAGAGACGTTTTCATCTGTGTGAGTATTGGGTAAAGCTTATCCATAACAATCCTGCTAACGATTAAAACTGAAACATGTCCTGCACCATCGCCTGAGCGATTTTCTCAGGCTCAATGTGCAGGGTACCTGTCGCGATAGCGGCACGGAGCTCGGCAACGCGAGCGTGATCCACGTCGCGGCTGTCATCGGTCTGGATCTTTTTCGTCAGGGCGCTCAGGGTGACGTCGGTTTTATCGCTCTTTTCCGGGCGTTTTTCTGCAACGCCGTTTTCCTGTGCCTGATTACGGTGACGTACCTCGTGCGTCGGGGCGATTTTCGCAATCGGAGCGGTGGTCTGGTTACTGTTAATGCTCATGGTTGTCCTCGCAGGGATTCGTTTTATGTGACCTATGTTTCTTTCATCGGTGGTTCACAGAAAACCTAAAATTTATTGTTGCGAAATAATCAGAACCTGGCCGTCGGCAGCCACTTTTCCGCTCACGGTGCGCCCGCCTGCCGTTTTGACCTTCAGCATGTCATCAATGGCGGCGTTGTTCAGCGCCTTTCCCTGACTGCGGATACGAAAGCCCTCGCCGGTAGTGACCAGGTCTACCGTCTGCCCGGCGCGCAGCCGCCACTGCTGACGGAGTTGGTTTTCTAACAGCGGTTTCCCGGCGTCTACCGCACGGGTCAGGCGCTGGCCGATAATCGCGTCCGCATTGAAGATTAAGCCGCCGGGCTGGTTGTCCAGCATCCCGGTCACCGGTTCGATGTCGCTGCGCTGCACTATCGCACCGCCGGGCAGGCTCTGGCTGGCCACCCACCAGGTGCCCTGGGCGCTGATACGCACCGGCAGGAAATGGCGGCGCGCGCCGCACTGCGCGAGCACCGTGCGTTTACCGGTGAGACGGCTGTCGCGTCCCACCAGGCTCAGCTCCGGGTTATCACACACCGAGGCAAGCTGGGACGGGGTGGCAAGCAGAGTAGCGGTACGTACGATGTCGTTGCCGTCTTCTGGTTGCTTAATCAACGCATCAAGCTTAAGCATCAAACGCTGCTTTGCCGTAGGGGTTGACGGTACGCTGGCGGCAGCCGTGGCCGAACAGAGTAATACGGCAACCGCCGCGCGGAATAACGGAAACTTCATCGTATTGCCTTAATGGAAAGAATGGATATGGCGAAATTATATACGCAGTGGCAGGGGTTTTATTGTCTTAAATAATGACACTTATGACAGCATTTAAATCCATCGTTTTTTTAACGAAATATTCTCGCTTTCTATTTCCCTAAATAGGCTTATTTGTGACGGGTCTTTGCAGTGTGATATTTCACCTGCGCTGACTACACTATCGCAGTTTAAAATTATGCAAGGCAGGAGCCTCACGTCATGAATAAACTCGATGACGCCTTTCGCTTTCAACAGCAAGCGTTAGGTTTACTTTCGCGCCGTCAGGATATTCTGGCTTCGAATATTGCGAATGCCGACACGCCTGGCTACCAGGCGCGAGATATCGATTTTCATCAGCAGTTAAAAAGTGCGATGGAAAATAATGCTCTGGCGAAATCTCCCGTATCCCTTTCATTAACGTCAAACCGACATATTGAAGGAAAAGCGATGCCGCTGGACGACAGTCAGCTGCTGTATCGCATACCGGATCAACCGAGTGCCGACGGCAATACCGTGGATATGGATCGTGAGCGCGTCAATTTTGCGGATAACGCCGTGAAATATCAGTCAGGACTGACGTTCCTGGGCGCGGATATTAAGAAAATGATGACTGTGCTCAGTCAGGGGTAATTAGCGATGTCGCTTTTTAGCGTATTTGATATTTCAGGGTCGGCGATGGCCGCCCAGTCCCGACGCCTTAACGTCAGCGCCAGCAATATGGCCAACGCCGACAGCGTGGCGGGGCCGGACGGCCAGCCGTATCGCGCCCGGCAGGTCGTCTTTCGCGTCGACAATACGGTCGGCCAGGAGATCGGTGGTGTGCAGGTGAGTGAGGTGGTGGAGAGCAGCGCGCCGGATCGTCTGGTCTATGAGCCGGGCAACCCGCTGGCCGACGAACAGGGCTACGTGCGGATGCCCAACGTCAACGTCATGAACGAGATGGTGAACACCATTTCGGCCTCTCGCAGCTACCAGGCCAACGTGGAGGTGATGAACTCCGCCAAAAGCCTGATGCTGAAAACATTAACCCTTGGTCAGTAAGGACGCGTATGGCGGTCTCTTCGATTAATAACAACAACGGCTCCGGCAGTAACGGCACGGGCAGCAGTGCAGCCGATCTGTCGAACCAGTTTATGACCCTGCTGGTGGCGCAGATGAAAAACCAGGACCCCACCAACCCGATGGACAACAACCAGCTTACCTCCCAGCTGGCGCAGTTCAACATGGCGGCCGGGGTCGAGAAACTGAATGAGTCCGTGGCGGGCGTGCAGGCGATGATGATTCAGCTCGGCAGCATGAGCGCCTCCTCCTGGGTAGGGCGCAGCGTGCTCATTGAGGGCGAGGCGAAGGTCTCATTTGGTGAACCGGGTATGGGCATCATGCAGGAAGGGGTGGAGATCCCAGGCAATTCGGATGATTTCCACTTCGCGATGACGGGCGATGCCGAGACGGTGACGGTCACGCTGGAAGACAGCGAAGGGAATGCCTATACCGCAGAGCTGAAGAACGTTAAGCAGGGGATGAATACCTTTAATCTTGACGATCTCAAAGAGTTCAAACCGGCTGCGCCGCCGCGCGACAGGGAATACACCATCAGCTTTGCAGCCTCGAATCCGGAAGGCGATAAGCCGGACGTGATTGGCCTGGTTCAGGAGCAGGTACAGGGCGTCACGATGGATCCGAGCGGGCCGATCCTGCATCTCTCGGAACACGATCCAATCCCGATGAGCAAAGTGTTCGTTATTCAAAAATAATCTTACTTCTGGAAATTAATTATGGGTTTTTCACAAGGTCTTAGCGGCCTCAGCGCCGCGGCAAAAGCACTGGATGTGGTGGGTAACAATATCGCCAACTCCCAGACCGTGGGCTTTAAAGCAGGCTCCGTCTCCTTCGCCGACATTTTTGCCGGTTCAACGGGGATGGGGGTACAGGTGGCGGGCGTTGACCAGAATTTTGGTGACGGCGGCTTAATGAACGGCAGTTCTGCTCTGGATATAGGCATCTCTGGACGCGGTTTCTTCCGCATGGTCGATGAAGCGGGCAGTGTCTTCTATGGCCGTAACGGCCAGTTCGAGCAGGACCAGAACGGGTTTATCGTCAACAAAACCAACGGCCTGTTTTTAACCGGCTATCAGGCGACGGACGGGGTGATTAACCCCGGTGCTCAGGTAGGGCCGATCCGCATCCCGAAAGACGATATGCCGCCAGCGGCATCGACGAAAGGGTCAGTGACCGGCAACCTGAAGTCAGATGATAAAATCATTCCGGCGACACCGGTCTTTGATCCTGACAACGCTGATACCTACAACTACGTCAGTGAAGTGACCGCCACTGACAGTCTGGGTAATACGCATGCCATCAAGATTTACTACGTGCATACCGCGGAAGGGAAGTGGAAAGCGCATGCGGAAGACTCCACCTCACCGGATGGCTTTGAGGAACTTGAACTCAATTTTGATACATCCGGTAATCTGACCGGCCCTGCGGAAATGGATATCAAAGGCAAGGGCTATAACGGCTCTGCGCCGCTGGCGCTGAAGCTGGATCTTTCAAAGTTGACCCAAAACGCCAGCGATACCCAGGTGATGCTGGGTGAAATCGACGGTCAGGCGCCGGGTAAATTCAACAACTACCAGGTCAGCGATACTGGCGAAGTGATCGCCATCTACAGCAACGGCAAACGTCAGACCGTGGCGCAGGTGGTGCTGGCGGATTTCGCCAATGCCGGCGGTCTTGAAGCCCAGGGCAACAACCTGTGGGCGGAAACCGCGCAGTCCGGTCAGCCGTTCCTCGGCACCTCCGGCACCGGCAGCTTCGGCGATATCAGCGGCGGGATGCTGGAGTCCTCCAACGTTAACCTCGGTGATGAGATGGTTAACATGATCGTCTACCAGCGTAACTACCAGTCCAACTCGCAAACCATTAAAACCCAGTCTGAAGTTCTGCAGACGCTGGTTAACCTGCGTTAAGGCTGAATGATGGATCGCGCTATTTATACCGCCATGAGTGCCGCCAACGCGGCGCTCAACCGCCAGGCGGTCACCTCAAACAATCTGGCGAACAGCTCCACGGCTGGTTTCCGCGCCCAGCTGGCGGCGTTTCGTTCGGTTCCCATCGAAGGGGAAAGCCTGCGTACCCGCGCCCTGGTGGCGGAGTCGACCCCGTTTCATGACACCACCATGGGCCCCATCACCCACACCGGCCGCAGCCTGGACGTGGCGCTGCCGCAGAACGGCTGGCTGGCGGTGGCGATGGACGACGGCAGCGAAGGCTATACCCGCAACGGCGCCATTGAGGTGGATCAGGACGGGGCGCTCAGCGTCAACGGCCGTCCGCTGATGGGCGACGGCGGGCCGCTGATGGGCGACGGCGGGCCGCTGGAAGTGCCGCCGCAGTCTCACGTCACCATCGGTAGCGACGGCACCGTGTCGGCGCTCGGCATGGGCGATGACCCGACGGCGCTGGTGCCCGTTGGCCGCCTGAAGCTGGTTAACGCAGAGATGAACGGCATGGTTCACGGCGACGACGGGCTATTCCGCACGGCAGGCGGCGAGATGCTGGCACAGGACGAAACCCTGCGCCTGACGCCGGAAGCCATCGAGGGCAGCAACGTCAGCCCGGTGCAGGCTATGACGGCGATGATCGCCAACTCCCGCGGCTTCGACATGAACATGAAGGTGATCCGCACCGCCGACGAGAACGCCCAGAAGGCTAACCAGCTATTAAGCGTGAGCTAAATTCGCGCAAGGAGTCACAACATGATTCGTTCTTTATGGATCGCAAAAACCGGGCTGGAAGCACAGCAGCTCAATATGGACGTCATCTCCAACAACCTGGCGAACGTCAACACCAACGGCTTTAAGCGTCAGCGCGCCGTGTTCCAGGATCTGCTGTATCAGAACATGCGCCAGCCTGGCGCACAGTCGACGGAGCAGAACACCCTGCCAAGCGGGTTGCAGCTCGGTACCGGCGTGCGTCCGGTTTCCACGCAGCGTGTCCACACGCAGGGCGGCATGAATCAGACCGGCGATGAGTATGACGTCGCCATCGAAGGGGAAGGCTTCTTCCAGGTGCAGATGCCGGACGGCAGCACGGCCTACACCCGTGACGGCCACTTTGGTAAAAGCCCGGACGGGCAGCTGGTGAATGCCGAAGGCTATCCTATTCAGCCGGGTATCGTGATCCCTCAGGATGCGCAGAAGCTGACGATTGGCAGCGACGGTATCGTTAGCGTGAAGATCCCGGGCCAGGCGGAAGAGCAGCAGATTGGTCAGCTGACGCTGACCACCTTCGTCAATAACGCCGGGCTCGAAAGCGTGGGCGGCAATCTTTACAAAGAGACGCAGTCCTCCGGGGCACCGAACGAGCTGAATCCGGGCATGGAGAGCGCCGGTACGCTCAAGCAGAGCTACGTGGAAATTTCCAACGTTAACGTGGCGGAAGAGCTGGTGACCATGATTCAGGTGCAGCGCGCCTACGAAATCAACAGTAAAGCGGTCTCGGCATCCGATCAGATGCTGCAGCGCCTTTCCCAGCTGTAATCCTCTCTGGCCGCTCGCGCGGCCAGACTTTTTATCGACACTGAAATGAAAATATTGTCTATGCACATTCCGGCGGCCGCGCTGCTGGCAAGCATGCTGCTGCTTGGCGGCTGCGCGCACATTATGCAAAAGCCCCTTGTTGAAGGTCCGACAACGGCAACACCATTACCGATGGCACCGGCAGCGACCGGCGGCTCACTGTTTCAGGCAGGGCAGGGGATGAACTACGGCTATCAGCCGATGTTCGAAGACCGTCGCCCGCGTAACGTGGGCGATACGCTGACGATCCTGCTGCAGGAGAACGTGAGCGCCAGCAAAAGTTCCTCCGCCAGTGCCAACCGTAATGGATCGGCCGGGATGGGGCTGATTGCGATGCCAACCAAACTCAACAGCTGGCTCGGCGACGGTAAGGCTGATTTTGAAGCCGAAGGGAAAAGTGATTTTACCGGAAAAGGCGGCGCGGCGGCGCGCAACACCTTCACCGGCACCATCACCGTGACTGTCAAAGAGCTGCTGCCGAACGGCAACCTCGGCGTGGTGGGCGAGAAGCAGATCGCCATCAACCAGGGCACCGAATTTATCCGCTTCTCCGGGGTGGTGAACCCGCGCACCATCAGCGGCAGCAATACCGTACCGTCCACCCAGGTGGCGGATGCCCGCATTGAGTACGTCGGTAACGGCTACATCAACGAAGCGCAGAACATGGGCTGGCTGCAGCGCCTGTTCCTGAACCTTTCTCCTTTCTGATATGACCATGAAAAAAGAATCTATCCTGTTTTTTCTCAGCATCCTGCTCTACGGCATGATGCTGGCGGTACCGAAAGCGGTACACGCGGAACGCATTCGCGATCTGGCAACCGTGCAGGGCGTGCGTTCGAACTCCCTGATGGGCTACGGCCTGATTGTTGGCCTTGACGGTACCGGCGACCAGACCATGCAGGCCCCGTTCACCGGCCAGAGCCTGAATAACATGCTCTCGCAGCTGGGGATCACCGTTCCGGCGGGCACTAACATGCAGCTGAAAAACATCGCGGCGGTGATGGTGACCGCTGAGCTGCCCGCGTTTGCCCGTCCTGGCGACAAGCTGGATATCGTCGTTTCCTCGGTGGGTAACGCCAAAAGCCTGCGTGGAGGTACGCTGCTGATGACCCCGCTGAAAGGGGCCGACAACCAGATCTATGCCATCGCCCAGGGCAATATCCTGATCTCCGGCGCAGGCGCGCAGGCGGGGGGCAGCCGCGTGCAGGTGAATCAGCTTAACGGCGGGCGGATCAGCGGCGGGGCGACCGTCGAGCGGGAAGTGCCTAACGATTTCGCCACCCAGAGCATCGTGCGGCTGCAGCTTAACGAGACCGATTTCTCGCTGGCGCAACAGATCAGCGACGCCATTAACCAGCGCTACAGCGGCGGCGGTGTGGCGATGCCAGAAGATGCCCGCACCGTGCGCCTGTTCGCGCCGCCGGACGGCCCGTCACGCGTGCGTTTTCTCGCCAACATTCAGGACATCCCGGTGAAGGTCAACGTGCAGGACGCGAAGGTGATCGTGAACTCCCGCACCGGCTCGGTGGTGATGAACCGCCACGTCTCGCTGGATTCCTGCGCCGTGGCCCACGGCTCGCTGACGGTGGAAGTGATGCAGAACAACGTCATCAGCCAGCCGGATACGCCTTTCGCGGGTGGCGAAACGGTAGTGGTGCCGCAAACCGATATTTCTGTTCGCGACAGCGGCGGCTCGCTGCAGCACGTGCGCAGCAGCACCGATCTCAACGCGGTGATCCGCGCCCTGAACGGTCTGGGCGCCACGCCGAACGAGCTGATGTCGGTTCTGCAGGCGATGAAAAACGCCGGCTGTCTGCGGGCGAAGCTGGAGGTGAACTGATGAACGCCTTCGATAAATTCGACCAGCCCGCGTTTGATGTCCGCTCGCTGGACACGCTGAAGCGGGAGGCCGGGCGGCAAACGCCCGGCGCGCTGAAGGCGGCGGCGAAGCAGATGGAGGGGATTTTCGTGCAGATGATGATGAAGAGCATGCGTGATGCCACCTTTAAGGATGATTTGCTGAGCAGCCAGTCGTCAGAGATGTACACCGCCATGCACGATCAGCAGATCGCGCAAAACATTGCCGGGAGTGGTCAGCTCGGCTTTGCCGATCTTATCGTCCGCCAGCTGGGCGGGGAGAGCGATGGGCCAGTGGTGAGCACGCCGGGGCGTGATTTTCTGCGGCCGGGGCTTTCCGCCGCACCGGCAACCGGCCCGCTGCGTCTGCCCGCTCCCGTTTCGTTCGGGAAACCCGCCGAAGGGGCGCATCCGTTTATTGCGCGCCTGCTGCGCCCGGCTCAGGAGGCTGCGCAGCAGAGCGGGCTTCATCCGCACCTGATCCTCGCCCAGGCGGCGCTGGAGTCCGGCTGGGGGAAACGTGAAATCCCCGCCGCTGACGGCAGCCCGAGCCATAACCTGTTTGGCATTAAGGCGACGGGTGACTGGCGCGGCAAAACCACCGAAATCACCACCACCGAATACGTCAACGGCGTGAAGCAGAAGGTTAAAGCCGCGTTCCGCGTCTACGACTCCTACGAGCACGCCCTTTCTGACTACGCGAAGCTGTTGACCAAAAATCCGCGCTATCGCGGCGTGGTGCAGTCAGATTCAGCAGAGCAGGGGGCAAAGGCGCTGCAGGCGGGCGGCTACGCGACCGACCCGGCCTACGCCAAAAAGCTCATCACCATTATTCAGAAGGTGAAAGGCGATATTCAGCAGGGTGTGAATGCATACAAACACGATCTCGACAAAATTTTTTAGAAAATTTTGCCATCACCGATGAAATAAGCAGAGACATGAACTTTCTGGCCCGGTTGCAAACAGCGGGCCTGCAAACAGGGAATAACCAGAACGTATGAATAACTTATTTAACTTAGCGCGAGGTGGGTTAAGCGTCGCGCAGGCCGCGTTAAAAGTGACCGGCGACAACATGACGAACTCAATGTCCGCCAGCTACAGCCGTCGCAATATTATTATTGGCGAGCTTGGCGGGATGTCGACGCCAAACGGTTTCTACGGCTACGGCGCACAGGTGAACGGCATTGAACGTGCCTATGACGCCTTTGCCAATAATCAGCTTCGCGGTGCGATTTCTCACTATTCAGCTCTGAACGGGCGAATGGAACAGCTGGCGGACATCGACAACATGCTGGCGGATGAGTCCGATAACGTCTCGGTCTCGCTTAACGACATGTTTAAAGCGATGGCGACGCTGAGCAGCGACCCGGAGTCAAGCGCGGCGCGTTCTGCGGTTTTTAACTCGCTGAAAACGTTGTCGGATCGCTTTAATGCCAGCGGCAAACGCCTGAGCGGGCTGGAAAAAAGCACCAACACGCAGATTGAGCAGAGTGCGAAGGACATCAATAGCTACACCAAACAGCTGGCCGAAATCAATAAACAGCTGGAACGCGCGCAGGGGCAGGGGACGCCGCCTGCCGATCTGCTCGACCGTCGTGATGCCCTGCTGGAGGCGCTGAGCGAGCAGATGGGGATTGAGGTCTCCGAAAACCCACAGAGCGGCCGTGTCGACGTGACCCTCGCCGATGGCCGTCCTCTTGTCTCCGGCGATAAAGCCTACGAGCTGAAAACCTCACCGTCCGCGACCGACCCGAATAAAACCATTGTTTCGTACGTTGATGCCAACGGCAACGCGACGCCGCTGGACGAAGAACGCATCACCAAAGGCCGTCTGGCAGGGCTGTTCAAGTTCCGTAATGACGATCTGGCGCTGGCGCGCAAAGAGCTGGATGAGATCGCCTTTATGATGGCGAGCCGGATGAACGAGCAGAACGCTGCCGGCCTCGACGCAAATGGTGATGCTGGTAAGCCTCTCTTTTCGCTGCCGGAGATTAAAGCCAGAGCTAACCCGAACAATGGTGGTGCTGGTCTGGGCCCGATTACGATTGTGGAACCGGACTATAAGCAGGTCAAAAACGAAGATTACACCGTGCGTTTTGAGGCGGGTAATTGGGTCGTGCAGGGGGCCGACGGTCGTGAGGTGGCGAGGGTTGCTGACGGTGCAGCAGACATCACCTTTGACGGCATCAATATCAAATTGCCTGCAGCCGGGACCGGGACCAATGGCGACAGTTTTACGCTTAACCCTATGGCCGGCGCAGCCGAAGGCATGAGCCGCAACATCACCAGCGCGCAGGAGTTTGCTGCCTCTGGCAACCCTTCCGAGGGTGCAAGCGACAACAAAAACCTCGAAGAGATGCTGAAGATCCAGACCGAGAAGCTGATTGGTGATAGCACGTTGACCGAAGCCTACGCCAGCCTGGTGGGCACCATTGGCGATCATGCGCGCGGGGTGAAATCGAATCTGGTCAGTGCGGAATCCGACATGCGCACCAAGTTTGATACCAAACAGGCGCTCTCCGGGGTAAACACGGACGAAGAGATCATCAACATGGATATGTTTATGCAGTATTACAACGCGAACGCGCAAATCCTTAAGACTGCGACCGCAATGTTTGATTCGCTGCTGGCGATTCGCTAAAGGAAAAGATTATGCGATTAAGTACGCTTTATATGTATAAACAGAGCGCGGAAACCATGACGGCGCGCATGAGCCAGAGTAACGACGTCTATTTGCGCATGTCAGCGGGCAAAACGCTGCTGAAGGCGTCGGACGATCCTGCCGCCGCCACCGACGCGGTGAAGTATCAGGACGCGCTGGCAAAGCTGGAACTTTACAGTAACGTGCGCTCCCGCGCGCGCGGTACGCTGGAGCATGAGGATAATATTCTGGCCGGGGTAGGGAATTTATTAACCACCACCCTGAAAGAGAAGCTCGTGGCGGCAGGCTCGGACGCCTACAACGATGACGATCGTGCGGCGTTGGGCAAAGAGATTGAAGGTATTCGTAAGAATATGCTGGATCTGGCGAATAACCGCGACGGTAACGGTCGCTATATTTTCGGTGGCTTTGCAACGGATGCACCGCCTTTTGATCCGAACGGTGATTATGTCGGCAGCGTTGAAACGCGCAAGCAGACCGTTGCGGATGGCGCGGAGATGCAGATGGGCCATATAGGGGACGAAGTCTTTGGTGACATTTTTGAGAAGCTTCAGAAGGCGGTGGATGAGTTAACTCGCGATCCTATTGATGAAACTGCGATGAAAGCGGCAGTGAGCGCCGCCAGCCAGGCCGTAGAAGCGAGTATCGACCGTCTGGGTAAAGCGCAGGCCGAGCTAGGGACGAATCTGCAGCAGCTGGACGCGCTGGATATGTCCGGTGACGTGATGATCAATGACATGATCGTTAAGGTACAGAACGCGATAGGTGCAGATACCGGCGTGCTGGTCTCACTGGTGGCGGAATCCCAGATGTCAGAGCTGGCGCTGAACGCCTCAATGTACGTCTATAAAAATATGCAAAAGATGAATCTGTTTAACCGCTAATTCGCCGACCCCCTTTTACTACTTCACAGGCACCTCTCGTGCATGGCGCAGGTCATGCACGGCAGGTGAAAATTTATGTTAACAAAACTGAAAATCTATAGCGCAATCAGCCTAATTATCGGCCTGTTTGCGGTGATTCTGTTCGGCGTGACGGCGTATTCTGTTTATGACGCCGTCTCCAATAACAACAATTTTAAACGTATCGTCGTGGCGTCTGAAAATAACGATCAGATGCGCGATGCGGCCTATAACATCAGCGCCGTGATGGCCAATACCAACGGCCTGATGCTGCAGGCGGCGCTGGGTAATCCGGTCTCTGAGAATGTGGCCAAACACACGCAGAACGTGGTGAAAATTGCGCGTCGTAATATGGATGCCTTTATGGCGTCGCCGTTTAATACCCCGGAAGAGAGCCGCCTGGCCGCCGAGGTGAATACGGCGTTCAACGAGGTGTATAAGGTTGCCGAAGTTAAACTGGGCTATCTGCAAAACCCGGCGGGGTATACCGGTTCGCTGGAACACGATATGCAGTTGCGTACCGCGCTGCGTAATAAGGTGGAACAGTACAGCGATGCCAGCGCTCGTTTGAGCCAGAGCTATATTGAGGACTCCGAGCGCGGCTACCAGATCATGCTGGGCGTCGGGATTGTGGTGATGATTCTGGCTGTCGGTCTGCTGTTCGCCATCCGTTTCTGGCTGCGCCACACCCTGGTGCGTCGTATGGAGACCACGGTGGAGATGCTGCGTCGCGTCGCGGCCGGCGATCTGAGTCAGCCCATTGATAGCGGCAGCCAGAATGAAATCGGCCATATGCTCACCGAGCTTGAGTCCATGCGTACCTCCCTGACCAGCACGATTCTGGGGATCCGCGACAGCGTACAGCGCATTCATACCAACGCCCAGGAGATTGCCCACGGCAATAACGATCTCTCTTCCCGTACCGAAGAGCAGGCGGCGGCGCTGCAGGAGACGGCGGCCAGCATGGAGCAGATCAAAACCACCGTGCGCCAGAACGCCGACAACGCCCACGCGGCGCGGGAACTGGCAGAAAGCGCCAGCCACAATGCGCATAACGGCGGCGAGGTGATGCAGAGCCTGGAGCAGATTATGGCGCAAATCACCACCAGTTCGCGTCAGATTGCCGACATCAACGGCGTAATCGACAGCATTGCCAACCAGACCAACATCCTGGCCCTCAACGCGGCGGTGGAAGCGGCGCGCGCCGGTGAGCAAGGGCGTGGCTTCGCGGTCGTGGCGGAAGAAGTACGCAACCTGGCAAAACGCAGCGCCGATGCGGCGAAAGAGATCAACCAGCTGATCAACACCAGCGTGAACAATATTGATATTGGTTCGCGTCAGGTGGGCCAGGCCAGCACCGTGATGCAGGAGATCGTGACGTCCGTGTCGCAGGTGACGCAGATCATGGGCGAAATCACGTCGGCTTCGGACGAGCAGAGCGCGGGCATTAACCAGATTTCGCAGGCGGTTAATGAGATGGATCTGGTGACCCAGCAGAATGCGGCCATGGTGGAAGAAGCTGCGATGGCGGCCGGCGATCTGGAGGCCCAGTCCGATGCGCTTGAGCGTCTGGTGGCGCAGTTCAGGCTGAACCAGGAGAGCACCGTGACGAACGTGGCCGTGGAACACAATAAGCCACGACGCCAAAAAGAACCAGACCTCGCCCAGTGGGAAACCTTTTAATCTTATTAATTGCCGTCATTAATAGCGCTGTTTTATAAAATAGCCTGTTAATAAAAACGAAGTAACAGAATGCGCATTTTTATAAAGGCTTATCGCACTATTTGAATGCGCCATTTCACCGGATAATTCTCACAGAGAATGTCAGGTGGAATGTAATCGTGGATGGTATTTATACGGCCGAAGGGCTGGAAGATAAATCGGTCGTCTGGTCGAAATATCATTATATTGTGCGGCAGGAAGCATTGCGTTTACATAAGCGGCTTCCTGCCAGCGTTGAGCTGGACGATTTAATTCAGGCGGGGTCGATCGGATTTTTAAGCGCCATCGAAAGTTTTGACCCGAAAAAAGGGGTGACGCTTACAGCGTGGATCACCCAGCGGGTGAAATGGGCATTATTAGATGAACTGAGAGAAAGCGACTGGGTTCCGAGACGGGTACGGACCCATACGCGTGAAATCGTCGCCATTATTCAGCAGATCGAGCAGGAAAAGGGCGGAGAAGCCACGGAAGCTGAAATTGCAGAGCGCATGGGCGTTTCATTGCCGGAATTTCAGCAAATGCTGGCGGATAATAATGCCAGTCAGATGTATTCGGTTGACGAGCTGCAGGAGAATTATGCCGACAGCTGGGAAACGAGCGGCGATGAGCATGAGCAGCTTAATCCGCTCATTGATACCATCAAGGAAAATTTGATGGAACGGATCGCTGAGCATATTCAGTACATTCCTGAAAGAGAGCAGCAGCTGCTGCAGCTTTATTATCTTCAGGATTTGAACATGAAAGAAATTGGGCTGATTCTGGGGATTACCGAAACCCGCGTGAGCCAGCTTCACAGCCTGGCAGTTAAAAGGTTAAGAAGTCGTATGGAATCAGCATAGGCATAATTACAGGTTGTTAACATTTATAATGTTAATTCGACGGTTAACGCAGGTTTAATCATTAAAATCAAGCTTTAATAAGGTTTAACAATGCTTTATTGGCTTTTAAAATCAGTGGGTTAACAGTAATTTGTTGATTTAGAGAAATTTCCGTCGCTTGTTCGGAAAATACTTAATGTTTATGATTTTGCCAGTTTTGAGATGCAGCCTCCTTTGGCATTGACATGATTGTTATTCATTTACCGAGGAAGATTGACTTACCCTGGTGAATATCAATGCCAAAAGACTCTCTGCATCAGTTCGGAAACGTTATCTAACTAAACTGACATGCCAGTTGATGGCTGAATAACATTGGGAGTTTTCGCCTGTGTCTAATTTCGACGAGTACCTGCAAAATATTCATGATATTAACCTGTCCTATCTTCTGCTGGCCCAGCAGCTGATCCGCCAGGATAAATTTGCGGCGGGTTTTCGCCTTGGATTGTCTGAAGGAACAATTGATAATCTTAAAGAGCTTTCGCTTCCGCAGTTAATGAAGCTGGCGGCGACCAATCAGCTTATTTGTCGTTTGCGCGTTGATGATGAAGTGGTAATTGAAAATCTGACAAAAGATTCACGTATTGAAGCACTGCAGCAAATACACACCGGCATTATTTTGTCGACCAATCTTCTGAACGCCTTAAGCGAAGAAGATGCTGTTACGGCAGAGGGGGCTTAATTATGTGCGGTGAAAAAAGTCTGCTGCAGGAAATTGATGAGGTTAACATTGCCATGGGCTTAATTTCCCTTGGCGCAAGAATGCAGGTACTGGAAACGGAAACGTCGCTAAGCCGCCGTCGTCTGCTTCGTTTATATAAAGAGTTACGCGGTTGCCCACCGCCTAAAGGAATGCTGCCGTTTTCTGAAGACTGGTTTATGTCGTGGGAGCAAAATATTCACTCTTCCATGTTCTACAACATTTACCTGTATTTGAAAAAGACGGAGCAGGGGCGCTCGATAGAAATGCTGATGAAGACCTATCGTCTTTATCTGGAGCAGTGCAGTACCTGTGCTGATGAGAAGCCGGTACTGGGGCTGACGCGTGCCTGGACATTATTACGGTTTATCGACTGCGGCATTATTTCGCGTAAAGCCTGCAACGTGTGTGGTGGAGGTTTTGTCGTCACCACCGAATTTATTAAAAACCCATTTACCTGCAGCTTGTGCAGTCCGCCGTCGCGCGCGCTTAAAAAATCCCAGGTGAGCAATTCCGGGCTTCTGGGCTCGTTCGCCGCGCCGGAAATCATGACGGCGTAACCCTGACGGGCGGCTGTGCGCAAGATGGCGTTTACCTGATGCCGGGGCAACCGGCATCGGTCATAAAGTAAAAGGAGAGAGTGTGTTAGTTATTGTTGGCTATCTTGTTGTCATCCTGACCGTTTTTGGTGGTTTTATTCTGTCCGGCGGTAATCTGATGGCGCTGTTTCAGCCGCTGGAGCTGCTGATTATCGGCGGTGCAGGCGTTGGGGCGTTCATTGTGGGCAACAACGTGAAATCCCTGAAGGCCACCGGGAAAGCGCTGGTTAAAGTCTTCGTGGGCAAGCGCTATAACAAAGCGGTCTATATGGACCTGATGGCGCTGATGTTTCTGCTGCTGTCGCAGAGCCGGGTGCACGGGCTGATGTCGCTGGAAAAGGACATCGAAGACCCGCAGAACAGCGATATTTTTAGCGCCTATCCCCGCCTGATGAACGACCCGATGCTCGCCAACTTTATCCTCGACTACTTCCGCCTGATGATCGGCGGCAGCATGAACGCTCATGAAATCGAAGCCCTGATGGACGAAGAGATCGAAACCTGCGAAGAAGAGCTGGAAGTGCCGGCCCACAGCCTGAATACCGTGGGCGATGCGTTTCCGGCTTTCGGCATTGTGGCGGCGGTGATGGGGGTGGTGAACGCCCTGGGCTCGGCGGATCGTCCGGCGGCGGAGCTGGGCATGCTGATTGGCCACGCGCTGGTGGGCACCTTCCTCGGCATTCTTATCGCCTATGGCTTCGTGCTGCCGCTGGCAACGCTGCTGCGTCAGAAGAGTTCCGATCAGGTCAAAATTTTGCAGTGCATCAAGGTGACGCTGCTCTCCAGCCTGAACGGTTATGCCCCGCAGATTGCGGTGGAGTTTGGTCGTAAAACCATCTTTACCAGCGAACGTCCGTCGTTTGAAGAGCTGGAAGAGCACGTGCGCGAGGTCAAATCTAACGCCACGCTGAAAACCAAAACCTCGGACAGCGCCGCATGAAGAACGTCACGCCTGTCATCATTTCACGTAAGCGAAAAAAGAAGAAACATGCCCATCACGGCGGGACATGGAAGATTGCCTATGCCGATTTTATGACCGCGATGATGGCGTTCTTCCTGGTGATGTGGCTGCTGTCGCAGTCCACGGACATGGAGAGAGAGCTGATTGCGGACTACTTCCGCATGCCGCTTAAGCCCTCAATGGCGAACGGTGATAAAACCAGCCTCAGCGACAGCGTCATCCCCGGCGGTGGGGATGACATCCTCAAGCGGCAGGGCGAAGTATTCAAAGGGCAAATCAGCGCGCTTGATAAGCACAAGCGCTTCGACAGCCTGAAGCAGGCGAAAGAGAAGCTGCAGAAGATGATCGAAACCGATCCGCGGCTGAACAACTTTAAATCCAATATCCTGCTGAACCTCACCAACGACGGCCTGCTGATCCAGATCACCGACTCGCAGGACCGCCCGATGTTCCGCGTCGGCAGCGAACTGCCGGAATCCTATATGAACGGCATTCTGCAGGCGCTGGTGCCCCTGCTTCAGGAACTGCCCAACGCGCTGAGCCTGACGGGGCATACCGACTCGCTGCCGTATGCCGGGGGCGACGGCGGCTACAGCAACTGGGAGCTCTCCGCCGGACGCGCCAACGCCGCGCGCCGGGTGCTGGTCCGTAGCGGGCTGAGCGATGAGCGCTTTTTACGCGTGATTGGCACCGCCAGCCGGATGCCGCTGGAAAATACGTCGCCCGAGAGCGCGGTCAACCGCCGCATCAGCATACTGGTGCTCAGCCGCGCGAAAGAGCAGGAGATCCGTCTGGAGGATACCCAGGCTCAGCGTGCAGACAGCGTGCTGAACGATATCAATCTGCAAAACGTGCAGGGTTATACCGATGGACATGAATGATTTTTCGCAGATCTTTTTTACCGAAGCGGAAGAGCTGCTGGCCGAAATGGAGCAGCTTCTGCTGCAGCTTGACGTCGCGGCGCCGGACCAGGAGCAGCTGAACGCCATTTTTCGTGCAGCGCACTCGCTGAAAGGCGGCGCGGCCACCTTTGGCTTTAGTGCGCTACAGGAGACAACTCACCTGCTGGAGAATCTCCTCGATCAGGCGCGGGCAGGGGAGAGGACGCTCAGTCGGTCAATCATTAACCTTTTTCTGGAATGTAAGGATATTATGCAAGCTCAGCTGGAAGCCTATCAGTCTTCGCAGGAGCCTGATGAAGCCCGTTATCGTTATATCTGTGAAGCTCTGCGGGAAATAGCGCTTGAGGGGCAACAGCCTGCGGCGACCCCTGAACCTGCACCGCCGCCCGTCAGCCTGGCTAAGGAGGAAACCACGCTGGTGGTGACCCTGCGTAACGTCGGAGAGGGCGAGCAGACGATGCTGCGCGACGAGCTGACCAATATGGGCGAGATTACCGGCGTTGAGACGACGCCGGACAGCATGACGGTCACGCTGGTGACCACCGCCTCGGGGGACGATATTACCGCGGTGCTCTGCTTCGTGCTCGACAGCAAGCAGATTGAGGTGAAGCCCGCACAGCCTGCGCCAGAGCCAGAACAAAAGCCGGTGGCCGCGCCTGAGACCGTCGCCAAAAAAGCGCCGCCAGCCTCGCGGGCAACCAGTCAGGAGTCCGGTAGCATTCGCGTCGCGGTGAGCAAAGTTGACCAGATCATCAACCAGGTCGGCGAGCTGATTATCACCCAGGCCATGCTGTCCCAGCTGTCGAAAACCCTCGATCCCGCCAGCTACGATCTGCTGTCCGGCTGCGTGGCGCAGATGGAGCGCAACACCCGCGAACTGCAGGAATCGGTCATGTCCATTCGCATGATGCCGATGGATTACGTCTTCAGCCGCTTCCCGCGGCTGGTGCACGACCTGGGCACCCGTCTCAATAAAGCGGTCGAGCTGACCCTCAAAGGCGGGTCCGCCGAGCTGGATAAGAGCCTGATCGAGCGCATTATCGACCCGCTGACTCACCTGGTACGTAACAGTCTCGACCACGGTATTGAAGAGAAAGAGGCGCGCGTCGCCAAAGGGAAGCCGGTGACGGGGAACCTGACGCTCTCCGCTGAACACCACGGCGGCAATATCGTGATTGAAGTTAGCGACGATGGGGCGGGCCTTAACCGGGAAAAAATCCTCGCCAAGGCCCGTTCGCAGGGGATGGCCATCAGCGACACCATGAGCGACGAGGACGTGTGGATGCTGATCTTTGCCGCTGGTTTCTCCACCGCCGAGAGCGTGACGGATGTCTCCGGGCGCGGCGTGGGCATGGACGTGGTCCGACGCAACATTCTGGCGATGGGCGGCCACGTGGACGTGCTCTCGACGCCGGGCGTCGGAACGACTATCCGCATTATCCTGCCGCTGACGCTGGCGATCCTTGACGGCATGCTGGTGAAGGTGGGAGACGAGATTTACGTCCTGCCGCTGGGCGCGGTGATGGAATCGCTGCGGCCAACCGACGAGATGCTGTGCCGCTTCGTGGGCGAGGAGCGGCTGCTGCAGGTGCGTGGAGAGTATCTGCCGCTGGTGCTGCTGCGCCAGCGCCTCTCGGTGGCGGGCGAAGCGCCTGCCGATGACGGCATTGTGGTTATCGTGCAAAGCGCGGGCTGCCGCTATGCGCTGTGGGTCGATCAGCTTATCGGTCAGCAGCAGGTGGTGGTCAAGAATCTTGAACATAACTACCGCAAAGTTCCTGGCGTCTCTGCAGCAACCATCCTTGGCGATGGCAGCGTGGCGCTGATCCTTGATGTGGTTGAGCTGTCGACGCTCAACGTTCCACAACCCCGGAGGGAGGGGGTAAAAGCATGACTGTAGCAATCGCCAGTAAACCCACCGCCGCTGACGCGACCGCGCAGGAGTACCTGGTATTCCGCCTGGGCGACGAAGAGTACGGCATTGATATTCTCAAAGTGCAGGAGATCCGCGGCTGCGATCGCCTGACGCGCATTCCGAACGCGCCAAACTTTATTACCGGCGTGACCAACCTGCGCGGCGTGAT
The DNA here is from genome assembly GCF_053709515.1 of Enterobacter sp. UPMP701. Lineage (NCBI taxonomy): Bacteria > Pseudomonadati > Pseudomonadota > Gammaproteobacteria > Enterobacterales > Enterobacteriaceae > Enterobacter > Enterobacter sp. UPMP701. Next base: position 342,088 of record NZ_JBSKJN010000003.1, read on the forward strand.
TGTGCCGATTGTGGACCTGCGCGTGCGCTTTGAGCAGCCCGACCCGTCGCAGGATGACAAAACGGTGGTCATTGTGCTCAATCTCAGTGACCGCGTGGTGGGCATTGTGGTTGACGGCGTGGCGGACGTGCTGTCGATTGACATGGATAACATCAAGCCGACCCCGGACGTGGCCTCGGTACTTTCTGGCCGTTACCTGCTGGGACTGGGGGTACTCGACAGCCGAATGATTATCCTGGTGAATATTGAGAAGCTGCTGAGCCGCGAGGAGATGGCGCAGGTGGAGTCGGCGGCCGAGTCATATATTGAAGAGCACTGTGGCGTATAGCGATTTCCGGAACCACATCAGCGGCGAAGGTTGCCGCTGATTCATAAGTCGCTATTATGAATATTCCAGTTTCCGGAAAGCGCTAAGGATTGCCAGAACGTATGCCCGTCAATTTCGACCTCAACGATCTTTATGCCTTCAGAGCCCTGGTGGAATACGGGAATTTCCGCATCGCGGCGGAATCTATCTGCATTTCTCAGTCTGCCTTAAGCCGCCGCATCGAAAAGCTGGAGGCGGCGGTGGGGGCAAAACTGTTCGACAGAACCACCCGCCGCGTGACGCTGACGCTCTTCGGGCACACCTTTGCCGAGCGCTGCGGGCAGCTTCTGGAAAACGTGGAATCGATGCTGGCCGATATCGACAGGGTGAGCGAGGAACGTACCGGCCTGATCACCGTCGCTACCGTGCCTTCGGCTGCCTGTCATTTTATGCCTGAGGTCATCCGCCAGTTTCAGAGCCGCTATCCGCGCGTGCGCATTAAGCTTATCGACAGCAGCGCGGGAAATGTCATTGAGGCAGTGGCCAGCGGTCAGGCGGATTTTGGGATCTGCTTCGCAAGAAGCCTGCAGCCGGATATCACGTTCATTCCGCTGGTGGAGGATGTGTACGTCGCCGCATGCCGTCGCGATCATCCGCTGGCGGGGCGTAAGAGTCTGACCTGGGAGGCGTTTTATCAGCAGGATTACATCAGCCTGGATATTACCTCGGGTAACCGCAACCTGCTCGACCAGATGCTCGGCCACATTAAGCCAGCGCGCCCGGGGATCTGCGAAACGCGCCACGTCACCACGATGCTGGGGATGGTAGAAGCGGGGATTGGCATTGCTGCCGTCCCCGCGATGTCAATGCCGCACGCTGAACATTCGATTCTGACCCATATCCCGCTGATCGAGCCCGAAGTGAAACGCACTGTCGGGCTGATTCGGCGCAGCGGGCGCATTCAGTCATGGATTGCCGCCGAGCTGGAAACGCTGATTACTGCGCGCTATCGCGCGGCGTAGGGACGGGGATCATCCCGGTGGCGGTGATGGTTTGCTGTGCGCTGGCTGACGCGAGGTAATCCAGCAGCGCTTTCGCCTCAGACGGGTGGTCCGCATGGGCCGTCACCGCACCGGCAAAACGGGTAATATACTGCAGATTATCCGGCAGTTTGCCGACAAAGGTTACGCCCGGAACGGGCAGCAGCTCGCTCACCTGCTGGAACCCGATGTCGTATTTCCCTTTTGCCACCTCCGACGCGACCGGGATCCGCTCCACCTTGTGCGCTTTGCCCGCCATCTGCTCTTCAATACCCAGTTTTTTGAACAGCTGGGTTTGCACATACCGCCCGCTGGCGCTGTCCGAGTAGGCGATGGAATGTGCCTTGAGCAAGGTCTGGCGCAGGGTGGCATCCGTGGCGATATCCGGTACTGGCGATCCTGCTTTGACCACCACGCCGACGGGTGAATCCGCCAGTTCAACGCGCGATCCGTCCTGGACCATCTGGTCCTTCGCCAGATGCGCCAGCGCATCCCCGACCATAATCACCACGTCCGCTTTTTCGCCGCGCGCCAGGCGGTTGGGGATCGCCTGCGGTGTTTTCCCCATCGACGGACCCGGGATTAACACGATGCGATCGCCGCTTTTGGTTTCATACTCCGGTGCGAGCTTTTCGAGGGCGGCTTTGAAACCACCCGAGATCATCACCGTCACCTCCTGGGCCAGCGCCGCAGCGCTGGTCGCCAGCAATACCAGCCCGGTCAGTCCGGAACGCATAACGTTGTGCATATTATCCTCTCTGAATTAACGGGCGGTTTGCAGACGCAGCGCGCTGCGACGGTAGAGATAGAGCGTTGCCAGCATGGCGCAGACCGCTGCGAAGCTCATCCAGTACCCCGGCGAGGCTTTATCTCCGGTGTACTCAATCAGGGCCGTCGAAATGACCGGCGTAAAGCCACCGAAGACAGCGGTAGCGAGGCTGTAGGCCAGCGAGAAACCGGCCACACGCACTTCAACGGGCATGATCTCCGTCAGGGCCGGGATCATTGCTCCGTTGTACAGGCCATAAAGGAAAGAGAGCCACAGCAGCACGCTCAGCATCATGGAGAAGCTGGGCGCATTTGCCAGCAGCGTCAGGGCCGGGTAGCTGGTCGCCAGCGCCAGCAGGGTCATGGCAATCAGCACCGGCTTGCGCCCGAAGCGATCCGACAGGGCGCCGCCCACCGGCAGCCAGATGAAGTTAGAAATCGCCACCAGCAGCGTGACCAGCAGGCTGTCAGAGGCGCTCAGCATCAGCACTTTTTTGCCGAAGGTCGGCGCATAGACGGTGATCAGATAGAACGCGGTGGTGGTCATCGCCACCATCAGCATGCCCGCAACCACAACCGGCCAGTTCGCCAGCAGGGTGGTAAATACCTGACGCATCGCCAGCGTGTGGCGGCGCGCGCGGAACTCTTCGGTCTCTTCAAGCTTGCGGCGCAGGAAAAAGATAAACGGCACGATTAAACAGCCAAACAGGAACGGTATGCGCCAGCCCCATTCGCGGATGGCGCTCTCTTCCATCAGCGCGTTCAGGGCAAAGCCCATCGCCGCGGCGACCATAATGGCAACCTGCTGGCTGCCGGACTGCCAGCTGGTATAAAAACCTTTGCGGCCCGGCGTGGCGATTTCAGCCAGATAGACCGATACCCCGCCAAGCTCCGCCCCGGCGGAAAAGCCCTGCAGCAAGCGTCCCACCAGCACCAGCAGCGGCGCCCAGAGGCCGATGCTCTCATAGGAGGGGATCAGCACGATCAGGAAAGTTCCCGCCGCCATAATTGACAGGGTGACGATCAGCCCTTTGCGGCGGCCAACCTTGTCGATATACGCCCCGAGAACAATCGCGCCGACTGGGCGCATCAGGAAACCTGCGCCGAAGACGGCGAAGGTCATCATCAGCGAGGCAAATTCACTGCTCGCCGGGAAGAAGGTATGCGCAATGTAGGTGGCATAAAACCCGAACAGGAAGAAGTCGAATTGCTCAAGGAAGTTGCCAGAGGTGACGCGAAGTATCGCGCCCGCTCTTGCGCGAACGGTTGCAGGTGAGGGTGAGGAAATCATCGTAGTCTCCAGTTTATTATTGACGTGTTGTCCGTCTGTTTCTGAAAACTGGATCAGAGAGGGGCATTTTATAAGCGCAATAAACACATCGTTTGATGCGTTTTACGCATCAATCTGGAAGGGCGCGGTGAGAGTTATATTATTAACAATGGGTTAACATTGTTTTGATGGTTTATTCACCTGCCGGCGCGGGCGCAGGGTGTTTTCTGTTTTGTGAACAGACGCAGCCAGTGAAAAAGCCCGGCAGCATTGCGCCTGCCGGGCGGGTGATACTCAGCGCTGCGAACAACCCGCGCACTGTTTGTTCTGGATCTGCTGGAAGAAATCATTGCCCTTGTCATCCACCAGGATAAACGCCGGGAAATTCTCCACTTCGATTTTCCAGATGGCTTCCATACCCAGCTCCGGATACGCCACGCACTCCAGGCTCTTAATGCTGTTTTGCGCCAGTACCGCCGCCGGGCCGCCAATGCTGCCGAGGTAGAAGCCGCCGTGTTTATGGCAGGCGTCGGTGACCTGCTGGCTGCGGTTGCCTTTTGCCAGCATGATCATGCTCGCGCCGTGGGATTGCAGCAGGTCGACATACGAGTCCATGCGTCCTGCGGTGGTCGGGCCGAGCGAACCGGACGCATAGCCTTCCGGCGTTTTGGCCGGACCCGCGTAGTAAATCGGATGATCTTTGACGTACTGCGGCAGTTCTTCCCCGTTATCCAGCAGCTCTTTCAGCTTCGCGTGGGCGATATCGCGCGCCACGATGATGGTGCCGTTCAGCGACAGGCGGGTGGAGACCGGGTGCGCGGAAAGCTGCGCCAGGATCTCGTTCATCGGCTTGTTCAGGTTAATGCTCACCACATCGCCTTCACCCTGCTGGCGCAGTGATTCAGGAATATACTGGCCCGGGTTGTGCTCCAGCTTCTCAATCCAGATCCCGTCGCGGTTGATTTTCGCCTTGATGTTGCGGTCTGCGGAGCAGGAGACGCCCATGCCGATCGGACAGGACGCGCCGTGGCGCGGCAGGCGGATCACGCGGATATCGTGGGCGAAGTATTTACCGCCGAACTGCGCGCCGAGGCCGAGGTTCTGCGCTTCCTGGAGCAGTTCCTGTTCGAGCTTAACGTCGCGGAACGCCTGGCCGTGCTCGTTGCCTTCGGTTGGCAGCGCGTCGTAGTAGCGGGTGGAAGCGAGCTTGACGGTTTTCAGCGTGGCTTCCGCTGAGGTTCCGCCAATCACAAACGCAATGTGGTACGGCGGGCAGGCCGCGGTACCCAGGGTGCGCATCTTTTCAACCAGATAATTTTTCAGCTTCGCCGGAGCGATCAGCGCTTTGGTTTCCTGATAGAGATAGGTTTTGTTGGCAGAGCCGCCGCCTTTCGCCATGCACAGGAATTTATACTCGTCACCGTCGACGCTGTAGAGGTCAATCTGCGCAGGCAGGTTGGTGCCGGTATTCACCTCTTTATACATATCCAGCGCCGCATTCTGCGAGTAGCGCAGGTTGTCTTCAATATAGGTGTTATACACGCCCTGGCTCAGGGCCGCTTCGTCTCCGCCGCCGGTCCAGACCCGCTGGCCTTTTTTACCCATGATGATCGCGGTGCCGGTATCCTGACAGGTTGGCAGCACGCCTTTTGCGGCAATTTCAGAGTTGCGCAGGAACTGCAGGGCAACGTACTTATCGTTCTCGCTGGCTTCCGGGTCGTTAAGAATGGCGGCGACCTGCTTCTGGTGGGAAGGGCGCAGCATAAACGCGGCATCGTGGAAGGCCTGCTGCGCCAGCAGAGTCAGGGCTTCCGGCTCCACTTTCAGCACTTCCTGACCGTCGAATTCGGCAACGGAAACGTGCTCTTTGGTCAGCAGATAATATTCGGTGTCATCGTGCGAAAGAGGGAAGGGGTTCTGGTAGAAAAACGGTTTGTTTGACATAGCTTGCTCCACAAAAATTTAACCGCCGGAGGAAATGTCCGGCGGTCAGGAATCAGAACATCATGGACATCCACGGATAGCCAATCAGCAGCAGGGCCGCCAGGAAGATGGCACCGAAGATGGTGCCGAGGCGCCAGTAGTCTTTGGTTGGCAGGTAGCCGCTACCGTAGTAAATCGGGCTTGGGCCAGTTCCGTACGGGGTGATGATCCCCATCACGCCCAGCGAGGTCACCATCAGCAGGACGAACACTTCCATATTCATGCCCGGAATGGTGGAGGCGATGGTCAGCATTGCAGGCAGCAGCGCCGTGGTGTGCGCGGTGGTGCTGGCGAACAGGTAGTGCAGCAGGTAGAACGCCAGCAGCAGCACGATGGTCGCCACGCCCGGGGAGATGCCGCTCATTAGCAGACCGCCTTCTTTACCCAGCCAGCTGATAAAGCCAGTAGAAGAGAGGCCATCCGCCAGCGCCACCAGGGTGGCGAACCAGACGAAGGTGTTCCATGCAGCTTTGTTACCGGTGATATCGTTCCACTCCAGCACGCCGGTCCACAGCATCAGGCCGACAATGAGCAGGGCCGCCATCGCAGGCTCAATCCACGCGGCGGCGAAGATCCACATCAGCAGCGCACAGCACACGAACACCAGCAGCAGGATTTCATTGCGCGACAGTTTGCCCAGTTTTTCCAGTTCACGTGTTGCCCACAGCGGTACTTCATTGTTCACTTTCACTTCTGGCGGGTAGAACCAGTAGGCCAGCAGCGGCATGGTCAGGATCAGCAGGATACCCAGCGGCAGGAAGGCGAGGAACCAGGTGCCCCAGGAGATATCAATCCCGACCGTGCTTTTCACCAGCGCCAGCGCCAGCAGGTTAGGTGCCAGAGCGGAAAGGAACATCGAGCTGGTGATACAGGCCGCAGTGATGGCCACCCACATCAGATACGAACCGATTTTGCGCGCGCTTGGGTCGTTGGGTTTTGAGCCGTACAGCGGCGGCAGGTTAGCGATGATCGGGTAGATGGTCCCGCCGCTGCGCGCGGTGTTGGACGGGGTGAACGGCGCCAGCAGCAGGTCTGCAAACGTAATGGCGTAACCGAGTGTCAGGCTGCGACGGCCAAGATATTTCACCAGAATCAGCGCCAGGCGGCGGCCGAAGCGGGTTTTATCGTAGCCTGCGGCGAACATGAAGGCACCGAAAATCAGCCAGACGGTGGAGTTACCAAACCCGCTCACCGCCCATTTAAAGGAGGCGCCCGCCAGCTTGAATTTCGGGTCGGCCAGCTGATCGGGGCTGAACAGCACCCACTGGCTACACAGGGCAATGGCGACGACGCCGGTCAGGCCAATCACCGCGCCCGGCAGCGGTTCGAAGATCAACCCGACGATCACGCCGACGAAGATGGCAAAGTAATGCCATGCGTAAGGCGGCAAACCTTCAGGAACGGGAACAAACAGCAGCAGGACGGCGACGATGACGGGCAATGCCATCATCAGCAGTCGTTTTGCGTTTCCATTTGATGCCTGGTTCGCCACCGGGGGCGTTACAGCAGTTTTTGTATTCATAGTTTCATGTCTTAAGTTGTCAAAAATTCGGTCGCACTGAAAAGCCAAAATTGCTTTCTTAAGTTTTTTTGCTTTTTTTAGTTATTAAAGATGCGTTTTTGTATTTTCAGTAATAGCGATTTAACGCTTTTTTGTTTGCGCTAAATTAAAAAATGATGATGTTTTTATATTGCGCTTTTGAATGCCGCAACTATTGATCGTGATCAAAAAAACAGAATTGCAGCGTTATTTTTATGCTTTTATTAATAACCACTCTGGCGTATGTGGTTATTATCTCTTTTTCGGGTTTATTTTATCATTTTTGCAACAAAGTAAATTTTACGCTGTGTTTATCTTCCTGATTTTTATAATTATTTATGTTTTCTGGTGAAGTGGTTTTACCATTTTTTATTTAACAGGTTTTAAAATATTGTGAATGTCAGAATTACATTCGCTAACACCAATGTATTATTCGTGTTATCGCAGGGATTAAATAGTTTTTTAACTAACGTAATAACTTTAGAAAGTAAAAAAATCATTATATTAATATCATGACATCGGCAAAAAACGACGAAATAAAAAATCAATCCGATAACGAATTCTCAGTTTTTAAAAGTTTGGAGTTTCTATTATGAGCACTAACGAACGCATTCTTAGCCCCTTCACATTACCGAATGGCACCGAACTGAAAAACCGTTTGTTAATGGCCCCGATGACAACCTGTACCGGCTACTATGACGGCACCGTTACCAGCGAGCTCGTGGAATACTATCGGGCACGTTCCGGCAGCATTGGTACCATCATCGTAGAGTGCTGCTTTGTCGACGATCTCGGTCTCGCCTTCCCGGGCGCAATCGGAATTGACAACGACGAGAAAATTGCCGGGCTGGCGAAAATCGCGGAGGCCATTAAATCTAAAGGCTCTAAAGCCCTGCTGCAGATCTACCACGGCGGCCGCATGGTCGACCCTAAACTGATCGGTGGCCGCACGCCGGTTGGCCCAAGCGCCATTGCCGCGCCGCGTGACGGTGCTGCGACGCCGGTCGCCCTGACCACGGAAGAAGTGGAAGGCATGGTTGGCAAGTTTGGCGAAGCCGTGCGCCGCGCGATCCAGGCCGGTTTCGACGGCGTGGAAATCCACGGGGCAAACACCTATCTGATTCAGCAGTTCTATTCCCCAAATTCAAACCAGCGCGACGACGAGTGGGGCGGCAGCCGCGATAATCGCGCGAAGTTCCCGCTGGCAGTGCTGGACATTACCCATAAAATGGTGCGCCAGTACGCCGATGATGCCTTCATCATTGGCTATCGCTTCTCCCCTGAAGAGATGGAAGTCCCCGGCATTCGCTTTGACGACACCATGTACCTGCTGGAGAAACTGGCGGCGCGCGGCGTGGACTATCTGCACTTCTCCGTGGGCGCCACCCTGCGTCCGTCCATTGTCGACACCCAGGACCCGACGCCGCTTATCGAAAAATATTGCGCGATGCGTTCTGAAACGCTGGCACAGGTTCCGGTGATGGGCGTGGGTGGCGTGGTGAATGCTTCAGACGTGAATGAAGCGCTGGAACGCGGTTACGACCTGATTGCCGTTGGCCGCGCCACCATTGCCTACCCGGACTGGACCGACCGCATCGCGGCTGGCGAAAGTCTGGAGCTGTTTATGGACAGCACCAAACGCGAAGAACTGAGCATCCCTGAGCCGCTGTGGCGCTTCTCGCTGGTGGAAGCGATGATCCGCGACATGAGCATGGGCGAATCCAAATTCAAACCCGGCACCTTCATTGAGAAAGTGCAGGACGACGTGAACGAACTGGTGATTAACGTCAGCCTCGAAACCGACCGCATTGCCGACATCGAGCTGGCCTCCGGCCCGAGTGAAGACGTCGAGTTTGTCACCAGCTTCGAAGAGATCCGTACCCGCATTCTGGATGCCAACACCCCGCATGTGGATGCCATCACCGGCGCAACCAGCCAGAGTGAAGCGGTGAAGAAAGCGGTCTCGAAAGCGATGCTGAAATCCAGCAAGGCGCTGGCGGCGGAAGAGGGCGCTGACCCGAACGAAACCCGCAGCGTGGACGTGGTGGTGGTCGGCAGCGGCGGTGCCGGTCTGGCGGCGGCGATTCAGGCCCACGACGAAGGCGCGAGCGTGCTGATTGTTGAGAAAATGCCAACCATCGGCGGGAACACCATTAAAGCCTCCGCCGGGATGAACGCGGCAGAAACCCGCTTCCAGCGCGTGAAGGGCATTCATGACAGCAAAGAGCTGTTCTACCAGGAAAGCCTGAAAGGCGGCGGCAACAAGAACAACCCGGAACTGCTGCGCCGCTTCGTTGAGAACGCACCGCAGGCCATTGAGTGGCTGGCAACGCGCGGCATTATGCTGAACGACATCACCACCACCGGCGGGATGAGCATTGACCGTACGCACCGTCCAAAAGACGGTTCTGCGGTGGGCGGCTATCTGATCAGCGGCCTGGTGCGTAACGTCAACAAACGCAACATTGAGGTGATGCTGGATACGTCCGTCAGCGACATCATCTTCGAAAACGGCGAAGTGACCGGCGTGCGTCTGACTACCGAAGAGAACGAAACCGTTACTGTGGTAACCAAAAGCGTGATTGTGGCAACCGGCGGCTTCAGCGCCAACAGTCAGATGGTGGTGAAATACCGCCCGGATCTGGCAGGGTTCGTCACCACCAACCACAAAGGGGCGACTGGGGGCGGTATCGCGCTGCTGGAGCGCATCGGGGCTGGCACTGTCGATATGGGTGAAATTCAGATCCACCCAACCGTTGAGCAGAAAACCTCGTACCTGATTTCCGAATCCATCCGCGGCGGCGGGGCGATTCTGGTCAATCAGCAGGGCAACCGCTTCTACAACGAAATGTCGACCCGCGACAAAGTCTCGGCGCAAATCATCGCGCTGCCGGAGAAATACGCGTACATCGTCTTTGACGAGCATGTCCGTGCCAAAAACAAAGCCGCAGATGAGTACATCGCGAAAGGCTTCGTGACCAGCGCGAGTTCGCCAAAAGCGCTGGCGGAAGCGCTGGGAATGGATCATCACCAGTTCCTGGCAACGCTGGAACGCTACAACGGCTTTGTGGAAAAACAGCACGACGATGATTTTGGCCGCACCACCGCGCTGCGTGCGCCAATCAACGAAGGGCCGTTCTACGCCATTCAGATTGCACCGGGCGTACACCACACCATGGGCGGCGTGACCATCAACACCGAAACCTGCGTGCTGGACAGCAACCACAACGTGCTGCCGGGGGCGTTTGCGGCGGGTGAAGTGGTCGGCGGGATCCACGGCGGTAACCGTATCGGCGGTAACGCGGTGGCAGACATCATTATTTTTGGTACCCTTGCAGGACATCAGGCGGCTATGCGTTCGAAAACACGGTAAGGCTCCTGTTTCCCCGGCGGCGCGGTGCCTGCCGGGGCTACATACGAGGACTCATGCTATGCCTGATAGCCATCGCGTTTACAGCTACTCCGCCGTTCTGATGGGCTCGCCCATTCTTCTGAAACTCTTCTCCCACGATGAAGCCCTCGCGTCCCGGGTGTTTCGCCTGATTAAACAGTACGAAGACCTGCTTACCGTTAACCGGGCGCATTCTCAGGTGATGGACATCAACCATGCGGCCGGTCAGCATCCGGTTGCCGTCAGTCGTCCGGTGTTTGAACTGATCCGCTGCGCGAAAGCGGCAAGCCTGCTTAAAGACAGCGCCTTTAACCTGGCGATCGGCCCGCTGGTGAAGCGCTGGAAAATTGGCTTTCGCGGAGACAGCGTTCCGCCTGCCGATGAAATCGCGTCGCTGCTGGCGATTACCCGTCCTGAAGATGTCCTCCTTGATGAGGCCAGCAGCAGCGTGTTTCTGACCAGAGCGGGGATGGAGATCGATCTGGGGGCCATCGCCAAAGGCTATATCGCCGACAGGGTGCGGGATTACCTGCGTAAAGAGGGCGCTGAGCTGGGGCTGATCAACCTCGGTGGAAACATCCAGACGTTAGGTTCGCCGGAAGGCGGCTGGAGCGTGGGGCTGAAAAAACCGTTCGCCGGTGACGCGCTGATCGGGGCGATGACGGTGGAGAACCTCTCCGTGGTGACCTCGGGCATCTACGAGCGTTACTTTGAGCAGAACGGCAGGCGTTATCACCATATTCTCGATCCGCGTACCGGGTATCCGCTGGACAACGAGCTGGAGAGCGTTACCATCATTTCAAAGGATTCCATCGACGGCGACATCTGGACCACGCTGATGTACGGCATGGGCGTGGAAAAGGGCAGCGCCGCGCTGCGGTCTCGTCCGGATATTGAAGCTATCTTTGTGACTAAAACAAAAGAAGTGGTGATCTCCTCGATGCACCACTTCCGTTTTACCCTTCTGGACAACGCCTATCGCGTTACTGGCAGTACTGTTTGAGCAATCCGATCTGTTCCGGCTGCAGGCGGTAGCGATACACCGGACGCCCGGTGGCACCGTAGTGAATGCTGGTGAACAGAATATTGATTTGCGCGAGCCAGATCAGGTATTTACGGCAGGAGACGCGGGAGATATTGACGGCGTTTGCCAGGTCATCGGTAGAAAACTCCGTCTCCGGGTGGGCGTCGATCCACTGGCAAATTGTGCGCAGCGTTTGCGGCGTTAACCCCTTCGGCAATTTTTTGCTGTCCGCCAGCTCCGGCGCGCCGCCGTGGATCAGCCGGTCGACGTCCGCCTGCTCGTAATACTGGTGCGAGCCCATCAGGCTGTGCTTTGCCTTCCAGCCGTTCAGCGCCTCTTCAAAGCGCGGGAACTGGAACGGCTTTATCAGATAATCCACCACGCCATAGTGGATGGAGGTCTGGATCGTGGCGGCATCGGCGGCCGAGGAGATCATAATCACATCAATCGGGCGGCCTGACGCGCGAATATCGGGCAGCAGATCCAGCCCGTTATCCTGCTGCATATAGACGTCCAGCAGCACCAGATCGACAGGCTGGCCGGGGTTATTAATGATGGCCCTGGCCTGGTTGAGCGTGGAGGCGACGCCGCAGCAGCTGAAGCCTTCAACACGGTTGACGTACAGACGGTTGAGGTCGGCCACCATGGCGTCATCATCGACAATTAATACATTTATCACGCGATATTCCTCTCGCTATCCCAGGGGATATGAACAAAAAATTGGGTAAATACGCCAGGCTCAGACTCGACGGTGATATCGCCGCCCAGGTTCTGGATTTGCTGGCGAGCAAGGAACAGCCCAACGCCACGGTTTTCACCTTTTGTTGAGAATCCCTTAGTAAAAATAGCCTCCAGCTGAGTGGGATCAATGCCGGGGCCGTCATCGCTGACCTCGCAACTGAGCCAGCCGTTCTGATAATGTAGCAGCAGGCCGATCTCGCCTTCCTGCTGTCCTTCCATCGCGTCGAGCGCGTTTTCAATTAAGTTACCCAGCGCGGTGATCAGCACCGCAACCTGCTCTTCACTGGCGGTATCCGGTATCTGGCACTCGTCGGCCAGCGTCAGATTGACGCCCACCTCTTTCGCCCGGTTGATTTTGCCCAGCAGGAACCCGGCGATGACCGGTGATTTTACCTTGCTCTGTATCGTGCCAATGTCCGTCTGGTAATTATGCGCCGTCTGGATAATGTACTCCTCCAGCTTGTCGTAGCGCTTCATGTGCAGCAGGCCGAGGATGACGTGCAGTTTGTTCATGAACTCGTGCGTGTGGCTGCGCAGGGCATCGACGTAGCTGACCATGCCGTCAATACGCTGCATCAGCTGGCTGATTTCCGTTTTATCGCGGAAGGTGACTATCGCGCCGATGACCCGCTCCTGGCTTTTGACGGGCACCATGTTGCACAGCAGCAGTCGGCCGTTACAGCTGATCTCCTGATCCTGGCGCGCTATGCCCGTCTTTGAGATTTCCCGCAGGCTGGCCAGCAGGGGCGCGCTGGCGTTTTCCGTCTGTTTGCCGGAAGGCAGGAGTAAAATTTCTCTGGCGGTATGGTTAATCATCGTCACGCGGCCGTGAATATCTACGGCCAGCACCCCTTCACGAAGCGACTGCAGCATCGCCTGGCGCTGCTCGAACAGGGCGGAAATTTCATAAGGTTCAAGGCCGAAAAGGATGCGTTTCAGTACCCGCACCAGCCCCCAAATCGCCATCGAACTCATAAAAATACTGAATAAAATAGTCCAGACGGCGTTAAGCCGTCCGCGGGCTATCTGGTCTTCCACCTTTTTGAGGGAGATACCGACGACGACGACCCCGATCTGATCGTGCTGGCTGTCATAGACGGGCGTGAAAACCCGAAGCGCTTCGGCGAGGGCGCCGCGGTTAACCGAGACATTCTCTTTGCCTTCCAGCGCGGGCTCCAGATCGTTGCCAATAAAATGCAGGCCGATGAGCGCTTCGTTCGGGTGGGAATAACGAATGCCCCGCATGTCGGTCACCACGGTGAGCAGCAGATCGTTACGCTGGGTGACGGCTTTGGCGGTGGGCTGAATGATGTCTGCCTGCGGGGACTGCATCAGGCCCCGCTGGATTTCCGGGCTATCGGCCAGCGTGCGGGCGATGCCCAGCGCGGTATCTTTTACGTCATCGCGGGTCGCGCGGGTGATTTGCACGGAGTAGAGCGCAAAGACCACCAGCAGCACAGAGGCGATAATTGCGCATACCATCAACGTGACCAGCGTATTCAGTTTCATGGGGCGCTTGCGCGTCTGTGGGAAAGGCTGCAAATCGCTCATCAACACTCCGCGATGATTAAGAAAGGGGTAATTATCGCTGATGACGGGCTTTTCTTAAAGCCATGTAAAAGCGTGGATTTGGTCTTCTTTTCGTGACCCCACTCGCAGGTCATCCATATAAAACACTTTATAGTGTGTGGGTACTCATAATAAGGAGGCTGTTTATGAGCATTACGCATACCGGTTCGGTCAAGGAAAGACGGCACGCCAGCACGATGAACATTGATAGATTGTCCACGCTGGACATGCTGAAGGTTATTCACCAGGAAGATGCCCGCATTTCTGATGCCATCACCCCCTGTCTAACAACGATCGCCCGCGTGGTGGATAACGCCGCCGCGACGCTTAACCGCGGCGGTCGTCTGGTGATTGTCGGCGCGGGCCCGTCAGGCTGCATCGCGCAGCAGGCTGCTGATGACTACGCGCCGGGTAAAAGCGCGGTGATTGCCGTGACGGCAGGAGAGGGAGAAGGGCGTTACGAGCGCGGGGTCGCGGACCTGCAGGCCATTAAATTTGGTGAACAGGATATGATGCTGGCCATGACCGTCAGCGGAAAAACGCCGTGGGTCTGGGGAGCGATGCGGCATGCCTGGTCGCTGGGGGCGCCGGTGGCCGTCATTACCAGTGATGCGCAAAGTGAAGCGGCACAGCTGGCCAGCATGGTGATTGCCCCGGAACTGGGGGCTGATGTGGTTGCTGGTTATAGCAATACCAAAGCGGGGATTGCGCAGAAGATGATCCTCACGACGATCACCACCGGGCTGGCCGTTCGCACCGGACGCGTTTACAGCAACCTGCGCGTGGATCTTGAGGCAAGCAATACTAAATGGGCCGAACGGCAAATCGCCATCGTGATGGAGGCGGGGGGATGCACCCGGGCGCAGGCGAAAGCCGCGCTGGAGAGCTGTAACCATAACTGTAAAACGGCGGTATTGATGGTGCTGACGGGCCTGGATGCGTGGAAAGCCCATGAGCTGCTGGCGCAAAATAACGGGTTTATTCGCGTGGCGCTGCAGGAAGCGCCGTAAACTCGGCCTTTAAATGAAAAAAGCCCGCGAATGCGGGCTTTAGTATTTATGGCGATTAGAACTGGTAGGTCATACCTACGCCAACGATGTCATCGGTTGCAATACCGTTGTCATTGTAGAAGGCGTCATCTTCGTCCAGCAGGTTGATTTTATAATCAACGTAGGTGGAGAAGTTCTTGTTGAAGCTGTAGGTCATGCCCAGGTCGATGTAGTTAACCAGATCCTGGTCTACATAGTCATAGCCATTGCGTTGGTGATAATCGTTACCGCCCAAATCAATGCCTTTGGAATAGACCCACGCCAGGGATGGACGCAGACCGAAGTCAAACTGGTATTGCGCTACGGCTTCAAAGTTCTGCGTTTTGTTGGCGATGCCGTCGCTGCCGTACGGCGTCATGTTGCGGGTTTCCGCGTACATCATCGCCAGGTAGACGCCTTGAGCATCATATTTTGCGCCAACGGTCCATGCGTCTGCACGGTCACCGCCTGCGTATTTGCTGAAGCGGTTATAGTTGCCCGCGCCATAAGCAACCTGATCGTTGGTACGGTCAGAGGAAGAATACGCCGCACCCAGCGTCAGGCCGAAGTCGAAGTCATAGGTGGTAGACATACCGAAGCCGTCGCCGTTCTGGAAACGCACGTCGTCATGACCGTTTTTGGTGCCTTCCTGATCTTCATTAGCGTTTGCACCTTCGTTAGCGCCCTGATACTGCAGCGCAAAGTTCAGGCCATCAACCAGACCAAAGAAATCATTATTACGATAGGTCGCAACACCGTTGGTACGGCCAACCATATAGTTGTCAGTCCAGGTGTAGGAATCGCCACCAAATACCGGCAGCATATCGGTCCAGGCTTCAACGTCGTACACGACGCCGTAATTACGGCCATAATCGAATGAACCGTATTCACCATATTTCAGGCCAGCGTATGCCAGACGGTTAAAGGATTTATCACCGGCGCCTTCGGTATCGTTAGCGTAGGTTTTATATTCCCACTGACCATAACCGGTCAGGTCGTTAGCGATCTGCGTTTCGCCTTTGAAACCAATCTGGACATAGGTTTCATCGCCGTCGTCGCCAGGGTTGTCAGAGAAGGTATGACGCGCGTCTACTTTGCCGTACAGGTCAACTTTGTTGCCGTTTTTGTTGTACATTTCAGCCGCATGCGCAGCGCCAGCCATTAATAAAGCGGGTACAAGAATTGCCAGAACTTTTCTTTTCATTATATATTCCCTTTAAAGATAATTAATATGAATATATGTAATCACCCTCCGTAATTACGTGTCTGATACTATTCTACGGAATGTTATTTTGGTTCCAAAATAAATGTAATTAAATTGGTAAAAATATTGCTAAATATTTCTATCAATCTCTTTATTTTTCTGGTGAATTAATTATTTGAAACTATTGCGGGTAATTATTGTTAAGTATTTCGAATTTCTATTAATGAATTTATTTAATATGGCTATGTTATAATTTTTCCCCCATTTTCGTTACAGGAAAATATGATGGATATCACACAGTGGCAACAGCGCTTTGAATCCTGGCTAAAAGAACATCACGCGACCGACGACACCGCGCACGATGTGTCACATTTCCGCCGCGTCTGGATGACGGCGCAGAAAATGATGGTTCATCATCAGGTCGATCCGCTAACGGTCCTCACCGCCTGCTACTTTCATGACATCGTCAGCCTGCCGAAAAACCATCCTGAACGCGGACAGTCATCCCGTCTGGCGGCGCGCAGGACGCGCGACATTCTGCACCGCGATTTCCCCGACTTCCCGTCAGAAAGCTATGCCGCCGTGGAACATGCTATTGAGGCGCACAGCTTTAGCGCCGGAATTACGCCGCAGAGCATGGAAGCCAAAATAGTGCAGGATGCAGACCGCCTGGAAGCGCTGGGCGCGATTGGCCTGGCGCGCGTTTTTGCCGTCTCAGGTGCGCTGGGAGTGCCGCTGTTTGACGCGGAAGATCCGTTTGCCGATGCGCGCCCGCTTGACGACAGGGCGTTCGCTCTCGACCATTTTCAGACTAAGCTGCTGCGCTTGCCT
Source organism: Enterobacter sp. UPMP701 (assembly GCF_053709515.1). NCBI lineage: Bacteria > Pseudomonadati > Pseudomonadota > Gammaproteobacteria > Enterobacterales > Enterobacteriaceae > Enterobacter > Enterobacter sp. UPMP701. Next base: position 358,784 of record NZ_JBSKJN010000003.1, read on the forward strand.
GATACAATGCAAACGGACGTCGGGCGAGAGCTCGCGCAGCACAACGCCGATTTTCTGATTCAGTTTATGGCGAAACTCAGTGCCGAATTACAGGGGGACTGCATCGGGCTGGATAGCCAGATTCAACACCGCTTCCGTCGCAGTTTGCATAAGTGAACTGTGGTAATCTGTTTCCAGTCTTTATAGCCCGGTTAAAAGAATGCAGGAAAATCGATCAGTGACAGAGCCCGCGCCTGAGCAGGCTGAGAAGTCAACGGCAACGGTGCAGGCATTGCTGCGCCAGCTGCTGGATATTTATGATGCTAAGACGCTGGCAAACCAGCTGGCGGCGCAGGGTGAGAGCCACTGGAGCCCGGCGATCCTTAAGCGACTGCTGACCAGCGAGCGGGCAGGGCGCCGCCTGAGCGAAGGCGAGTTTCGCTATCTGCAAAACCTGCTTCCGCGTCCGTCTGCCGCGCACCCGGACTATGCCTTCCGCTTTATCGATCTGTTTGCCGGTATCGGGGGTATCCGCCACGGTTTTGAAGCCATCGGCGGCCAGTGCGTGTTCACCAGCGAGTGGAACAAGCATGCGGTACGTACCTATAAAGCAAACTGGTACTGCGATCCGCACGCGCATCATTTCAACGCCGATATCCGCGACGTTACCCTGAGCCATAAAAGTGGCGTCACGGATGAACAGGCCGCAGAACACATACGCCAGACGATTCCGGCGCATGACGTGCTGCTGGCAGGCTTCCCGTGCCAGCCTTTCTCGCTGGCCGGCGTCTCCAAAAAGAATGCCCTTGGACGCGCCCACGGTTTCGCCTGCGATACGCAGGGAACGCTGTTTTTTGACGTTGCCCGTATCATTGACGCCCGCCGTCCGGCGATTTTTGTGCTGGAAAACGTCAAAAATTTAAAGAGCCACGACGGTGGAAAAACCTTCCGTATTATCATGCAAACGCTGGACGAGTTGGGCTATGACGTAGCCGATTCAGAGGCCATGGGGGCGGATGACCCCAAAATCATCGACGGGAAACATTTCCTGCCTCAGCATCGCGAGCGTATTGTGCTGGTTGGTTTCCGCCGCGATCTCAATCTGAAGGGGGATTTCACCCTGCGGGATATTCCCTCCTTATACCCCGAGCGCCGTCCCACGATTGCCGACCTGCTGGAGCCGGTGGTCGACGCGAAATTTATCCTTACCCCGATCCTGTGGAAATACCTCTACCGCTACGCCAAAAAGCATCAGGCGAAAGGCAACGGCTTCGGGTTTGGTATGGTGAACCCAAACGATCCGCACAGCGTGGCCCGTACATTGTCCGCTCGCTACTATAAGGACGGGGCAGAGATCCTGATCGACAGAGGCTGGGATAAAGCGCTGGGCGAGAAGGATTTTGACGACCCGCAAAACCAGCGTCACCGTCCGCGACGCCTGACGCCACGCGAGTGCGCCCGCCTGATGGGCTTTGAAACGCCGCAGGGCTATCGCTTCCGCATTCCGGTTTCAGACACCCAGGCCTATCGTCAGTTTGGTAACTCGGTGGTGGTGCCCGCATTTGCGGCGGTGGCAAAACTGCTGGCTCCGCGCATCAAACAGGCGGTGGCGTTACGCCAGAGTGAGGCCGTCAATGACGGACGTTCACGATAAGGCCACGCGCAGCAAAAACATGCGTGCCATCGGCACGCGTGATACCGCCATTGAAAAGCGTCTTGCCGGGCTTCTGACGCAGGCAGGCTTTGACTTTCGCGTGCAGGATCCCGCGCTTGCGGGCCGCCCGGATTTCGTCATCGACGCGTATCAGTGCATTATCTTCACCCACGGCTGTTTCTGGCATCATCACGACTGCTACCTGTTTAAAGTCCCGGCGACGCGCACCGATTTCTGGCTGGAGAAGATTGGCAAGAACGTTGAACGTGACAGCCGGGATCTCGCCGCGCTTGTCGCGCAGGGCTGGCGAGTGCTGATCGTCTGGGAGTGCGCCCTGAGAGGCAGATTAAAACTGAACGACGCCGATCTGAGCGAACGGCTGGAAGAGTGGATCTGCGGCGGCGGTGAAACCGCGCAGATCGACACCCGTGGAATTCACCCGCTTACGGTTTCTCCACCTCGCAAGGCGTAACAACAGGCTTTGCCGGCAGCAAATATTTGCCTAAGGTCACCAGTACGACGGCAAAAACAATCACGCCTAATGCCAGCCATTCAACAGAAGAGAGCGTTTCCCCGCCGAGCCCGGTGCCGAGCAGCACGGCCACGACCGGGTTAACGTAGGCATAGCTGGTGGCAACCGCCGGAGAGACGTTGCGGATCAGGAACATGTAGGCGTTAATGGCGATGATAGATCCAAACAGCGCCAGGTAGCCTACCGCCAGGAAGCCCGACAACGGCGGCAGGGTAGTCAGCTTTTCTCCCGTCAGGGCGGAGGCCAGCAGCAACACTATTCCCGCGGCAAGCATCTCTATTGCCCCCGCCATCATGCCGGTCGGCAGTTCGATGCGTGAACCGTATACGGAGCCAAACGCCCAGCTCATCGAGCCAATCAGGATGATGACTGCGCCCCACGGATTCCCGCTCAGGTTACCGCCGCTGTTGAGCAGGATAATGCCGGCAAGGCCAATGCCAATTCCCAGCCACTCCAGCTTGCGGGTACGGATGCCGAAAAGACGGCTGAAGCAGAGGGTGAACAGCGGCACGGTGGCAACAACCACGGCAGCGATCCCCGATGGCACGTTCTGGTGCTCAGCAATGGTCACAAAGCCATTCCCCACCGCCAGCAGCAGCAGGCCGATCAGGGCGGCATTCAGCATCGGGCGAAGGGGAGGAAGCTTATGTCCGCGCAGCAGCAGGAAGGCCAGCAGTAACACGCCCGCCGAGAGGAAACGAATGCCCGCCATCAGCAGCGGCGGCCAGCTTTCCACGCCGATGCGAATGACAAAGTAGGTTGAACCCCAGATGATATACAGCGAAAAAAGTGCCCCAATAAGCGGTAGCAATTGCCGGAAACGCATAATCCCTCACGACGAAATAAAAAGGTCGCTGATAGTAAACGCGAAAACTATCGCGCTGGCGAGCCCTTTAGTTGTGTCGGTGATGTGAAATTTTTGTTGACGCGAGGTGCCTGTTTCCGCGTTTGCGCTTTTGCTCCATACTATTCACTTAATTACCAAAAAAAGAAGGATCACGATTTTGGCAGGAAGTAGCTTATTAACATTGCTGGATGATATTGCCACCTTACTGGACGATATTTCCGTGATGGGGAAACTGGCGGCGAAGAAAACCGCAGGCGTGCTGGGGGACGATCTCTCGCTTAACGCGCAGCAGGTGAGTGGGGTCAGGGCTAACCGTGAACTGCCCGTGGTATGGGGTGTGGCGAAAGGCTCGTTCCTGAATAAGGTGATCCTGGTGCCGCTGGCGCTGCTGATCAGCGCATTTATTCCCTGGGCCATCACGCCGCTGCTGATGATTGGCGGAGCATTTTTATGCTTCGAAGGCGTTGAGAAGGTGCTGCACTCTTTGAGTTCGCGCAAGCAGAAGGACACGCCGGAGATGCGCCAGCAGCGCCTTGAAGCGCTTGCCGCGCAGGATCCGAAAGTTTTCGAGCGCGATAAAATCAAAGGCGCCATTCGCACCGACTTTATTTTGTCGGCTGAAATTGTCGCCATTACGCTGGGCATTGTCTCCGATGCGCCGCTTCTGAATCAGGTGCTGATCCTCTCCGGGATCGCCATTCTGGTCACGGTGGGCGTTTACGGCCTGGTCGGGCTGATCGTGAAGCTGGATGATATCGGCTACTGGCTGGAGGAGAAATCCAGCGCGGTGGCTAAAGGCATCGGCAAAGGCTTACTGACGCTGGCACCGTGGCTGATGAAGAGCTTGTCCGTGGTGGGTACCCTGGCGATGTTCCTCGTGGGCGGCGGCATTGTGGTCCACGGCATTGCTCCGCTGCATCATGCCATCGAACATTTCGCCTCGGCGCAGGGGAGCGTGGTGGCAGCTATTCTGCCCACGCTGCTTAATCTGGTGTTGGGCTTTATCGTTGGCGCTATCGTGGTGGCGGCGGTGAAACTGATCGAAAAAATGCGCGGCACAGCGCACTAATGTTACCCGTCGCAGGGTGCAAAAAGACCATTCCTCGTCTAAATTGAAACAGTTTCACCCTGATACAGGAGGCAGGTATGGTCTTTTTGGTCAGTGATGAAGTTAAGCCTAAGAAGGGCGGCCCGCGGATGATTGTCACCGGGTATTCCAGCGGAATGGTGGAATGTCGGTGGCATGACGGTTATAGCATTAAGCGGGAAGCCTTTCGTGAAGATGAGCTTCAGCCGGGAGACGGCCAGCGCAAGCACGATCAGGCTTAATCACATAACGCCCGGCTTTGCCGGGCGTTTTTACCTGAAGTACCGGGTGTAAGGCAGTAATCAGGGAGTGTGTGTGCAGCGCGATACCTTTGTTGTAAGACGATCTTTTCTGCAATGGCTGCATAAGCGTAGCAATCCGGGTTTGATTGTTAACCTCTGTTTTATCGTTGTTCTGGTATTTTCCACCCTCCTGACCTGGCGTGAGGTGGTAGTCCTCGAAGATGCGTATATCTCCAGCCAGCGTAACCATCTGGAAACCGTGGCCAGCTCGCTGGACAGGCAGCTGCAGTACAGCGTGGATAAGATGCTGTTATTTCTCCAGAGCATGCGCGATGCGCTACAGACGCCGCTGGCGTTTGATGTTATGCACGATGCGGTGTCGCACTTTAACGCGGTCCGCATGCGCCCCACCTGGCAGCTTTTCGTTGATAAAAAACGAACCCTTCCCATTAACGGTGTGTCGGATGCGTTTGTCGAAAAAACCTCGCTTCTGAACCGGGACCCTGAGCACATCAGCAATGAAATTTCGGCTGCGCTTGAGGTGGGCTATCTGCTCAGGCTGGCGACATCGAGCAGGCATAGCGAATCGCGGGTTATCTACGTTTCACGCGCCGGGTTTTATCTTTCAACGGACGCGCAGACAGAGGCGAATGATATTATTCCCCGCTATTATCACCTGGTCACGCAGTCCTGGTTTACCCAGCAGTCAGAACGTAACAATCGCGCCCGCGCGGTGCGCTGGTTTATCTCCACGCCGTCATCCTGGACCGGTGACGAGCGAATGATCACCGCCAGCGTTCCTATCTATTTCAATCGCTACTGGTATGGCGTAGTGGCGATGGATTTTTCGTTGAATACGATGCAACGCCTGCTGGCAGAGGCGACGGATGACCGGACGGAGGGCGAGTATCAGCTGTACGACTCCCGGCTCAATATGATTGCCACCTCTGAAAAGACAGATAACCAGGTGAACCATTTCGATGAACGCGAAATCGCGCAGATTGCGCAGGCGATCGAGAACGATACCGGCGGCGGCATCCGCCTCGGCAGCCGGTTTATCAGCTGGCAGCGGCTCGACCATTTTGATGGTCTGGTTTTGCGGGTCCATACTCTGCAGGAAGGGGTACAGGGCGACTTCGGCAGCATCAGTATCGTACTGGCGTTGCTGTGGGCGCTCTTTACCGCGATGCTGCTGATATCGTGGCTGGTGATCCGCCGGATGGTCAGCAACATGTACACGCTGCAGCACTCGCTCCAGTGGCAGGCCTGGCACGACCCGCTAACCCGCCTGAATAATCGCGGCGCGCTGTTTGAACGCGCGAAAATTCTGGCGGAGAAGTGCCATCAGCAGTCGCTGCCGTTCTCGGTCATTCAGTTGGACCTCGATCATTTTAAAAGCGTCAATGACCAGTACGGCCATCAGGCCGGTGATAAGGTGCTTTCCCACACGGCAGGGCTGATTGCCAGCGCGTTACGTAAAAACGACGTGGCCGGGCGCGTGGGGGGCGAAGAGTTTTGCGTCATCCTGCCGGGAATCGGTCTTGAGGAGGCAAGAGTGATTGCGGACCGTATTCGATGCCGAATAAACAGTAAGGAAATACTGGTGAAAAAGAGCACGACCCTGCGCATCAGCGCGTCACTCGGCGTCAGCAGCGCGCAGGAAAAAGAAAACTACGATTTTGAACAGCAGCAGTCGGTTGCGGACGCCCGGTTGTACAAAGCGAAGCAGGGCGGGCGTAACCGGGTTGTCTGGAACGATCAGGACAAAAAGTGATCCAGACCCTCCTGCCAGCCGACCGGTCCGGGGCGTTGGGTGTGATAGACCCGTTCGGGGTTATCGTCCCGTAACGTGATGCCCTGGCGGTTTAGCCCCTTAATCACCACCGCGAAGTCCACGCTGTCCAGCAGCGGCGCATCGTTCGGGCCATCGCCGAGTCCCAGGGTGGTCGGTTCGATATTTTCGTGCTCCCGGTATTGTTCCTTCAGCCAGTTAACCGCCACGTCCTTGCCACAGTAAGCATCGAGAATGTGCCAGAAGCGGGCACCCTGCAGGCATTTCAGACCGCTTTGCGCCAGCGCCTCCTCAAACCGGGCCATTGCTTCATCGGTATCGCGCCAGATGAGCGTGACGGAGGCCTCATGCTTTCGTGCAAGCGCCGCACGGTAGCGCGTCAGTCCCGTCCATTCGCTGATGACGCGTTCGTCCACGTCGTCAAAGGTAGTAAATTTGAAGCCCTCCTGCTGGCGGAGGCGCTCGATAAGCGGACGAATCTGCTCGTGCGTCATGCCTCTGATATGGCGTTTTTCCCTCTCCCAGCGCACGTCAGGCTGGATAACCGCGCCATTCTCAGCGATAAACGGCAACCCTTCCAGACCCAGATCCTGCTGAATATCCAGCATCTCCGCCGCGCTCTTGCTGCTGCAAAGAATAACCGGCACCTGGTTATCCTGCAGTTTGTCCAGCCACGGCATTGCTGGCTGCCAGTCATAGGTATGAATATCCAGCAACGAACCGTCCAGATCGGAAAAAATCAGCAGGGAACCCTGGAGTGAAAGCATAATGACTCCCGAAACGTATGTACGCCAGACTAAGATTATTCCTAAAAAATCACCGCAGGTAAAACCGCGTTTCAGAGACCCGATCCAGTCAAACCCGCATTCAGCGTGTGTTAATACTCATAACCAAAATGATTATGTTAAAAATATTATATTCGCCATGAGAATATATGCTTGTCATACAAAAACGTTGAGGATAGTGTTGTTTGTACATCAGATTTCCTGGTGTAACGAATTTTCAAGTGCTTCTTGCATAAGCAAGTTTTGATCCCGGCCATCCCCATGACCGGGATTTTTTTCGTGCTAACGATTTGCTTCAGACACGCTAAAGTCATGAATATCGAGCTCGAAGGCCTCCGCCAGTTCGCGATAGGTGTGATAGTCCCTTCCGTTGACAATGACGTGGTCTGAATTATCGTCCGAACGACGGACTTCTGACTCACTGATCTCATTGATAGCGGCCAGCAGGGCATCGACATCCACCTCGACCTCGCGTTTGATGGTGTCGCTGTACTCTTTATCGGTCTTCATTACGGGGTTCCTCATTCAACCGTGTCCAACGGTAAGTATAGACTGTGTATAAAAACGCCATTCACGCCGGGCGGCGATGTGTGTTTTTGCGTTTTGTTCTACACTGGCTCAAAACCAGAGGAGGAATGTATGAAGGTCAACGATCGGGTAACCGTTAAAACGGACGGCGGGCCGCGCCGCCCGGGTGTGGTACTGGCAATTGAAGAGTTTAGCGAAGGCACAATGTACCTGGTATCACTGGAAGACTACCCGCTCGGCATCTGGTTTTTTAACGAACTGGGGCATCCGGACGGTATTTTCGTCGAGAAAGCGGAATAGCACGGCGTCGGGTGGCGTTGCGCATGCCCGACTACGCAGCGAGAAGCAAAAATCTCTGGCCGGGCCAGAGATCAAAGGTAGGGTGCAGAGGGGTTTAAGCCACTAACGCATGTTGACGAAAATCCCGTTCGTCACATTATCGGTCAGACGTACCACGTGATAGATCACTTGCTTATTATGCGTTTTAATTTTCCTTTTAATATTTCCTTTGTGTGACGAAACGGTTTTCGCTTTAATATTCATCTGGTCAGAGATCTGAATAGTGCCTTGTCCCGCCATCCACATTCGCAGCATACTTGATTCAGTCCTGCTTAATGAAAGGGTGGGTAAGTTAACCGCTCCTACATTTTTAACTTCTTTATTCAAATAATCACCCAGGATGTCATCCAGTGACTCAGGTTTAATCGACTTAGAACTGATCAATAAATTTTTACGGACCAACAAATACTCATCGAAATGGATATTTGCGATCGCCATAAAAACAATAAACAGGGTTTTTGGATGCTGATTAATGATTTGCTTAATGTGCTGACTGTTGGCTGGATCGTGAATGAAACAGTCCTCATTAATAAACACCACGCCTGGTTTTAGTTCGTCACAAGCGGCTGCGAGTTCTTCAACGGTGTGTGCATCGTTGATGTCTCTCTTTCTTACCCCTCTGCTTGCCAGGTACCCGGTTAACCCTAGCCGGGTGTAGCTGCATAAATCCATAATGATCGTTGACATGGCATACCCTCACTCAATGCGTAACGATAATTCACCATCTGCCTGAGAGCTCAAAACAGCCATACGGGATGGAAAAAAATAATAAACCTGTGAGCATGACAAAGACTTTCAGGCGGACTCACTATCCCGTAAAGTTACGTATAATTTGCCAGGAATCTTCTTAAAGTAAAGTAAATATTAAGTATTGTGAGGTGGTTAGAAACATTTAAACCGCGTCAGATATATCCTGGAAGATGTTTTTCATGTTTTATTTTAGGAATATCCTCAGAAAGACAATATCAACCGTGAGGGCTATTATTTACGGGGTAACTCGCTGACAATATCCGCTAACAGATTGAATATCTCGCCGAATAAATGTTCACAGAAGGGGGCGATAAGGGGCATCAGTAATGACATTAATAAAATTCCGACCGTCAATGTCAGCGGAAAACCAATCACAAACACGGAGAGCTGCGGCGCCATTCTGTTCAGTAAACCTAATGCCAGGTTGACGGTGAGCAGCAGCGTGATGATCGGCAGAGCCAGCATCAGGCCGTTCAGGAAGATCAGCCCCGCCGCGCGGGTCAGCGCGAGGAAGGCATTGCTGTTGACCGGGTTCTCACCAATCGGCAGCGTATGGAAAGTGTCCACCAGCATGGAGATGAGCCACAGATGACCGTTAAGCGACAGAAACAGCAGCATGGCGAGCAGATCGATGATGCGCGCCAGCACCGGCATGTTGAGATGGCTGCCGGGATCGACAAACGTGGCGAACGATAGCCCCATCTGCAGGCCAATCAGCTCCCCGGCCGTACGCACGGCAGCGAAGGCGAGCTGCATGGTAAAGCCCACGGCAACGCCGATCAGCACCTGCTGCAATGCCACCCACACCGCAGTCGCCGAGAAGATCGGAATATCCACGGGAGGCAGGGAAGGAGCGACGATAATGGTGATGATAATGCCCAGCCCCACTTTGACACGCTTGGGGATCGATTTCTCGCTGAGAATGGGTGCGGTAGAGATCAGCGCCAGAATGCGCAGCATCGGCCAGAAATAGACGCCGAGCCACTGAACCCACTGGTCGCTGGTGAAGTGCAGCATCGTCAGGTCAGCCGATGATGTACGGCAGATTGGTAAACAGGTTGCGCATATAGTCCAGCAACAGGTTCAGCATCCACGGCCCGGCCACGATAATCGCCACGAAAACGGCGATGATTTTCGGGATAAACGACAACGTCATTTCGTTAATCTGCGTGGCGGCCTGCAAAATACTGATAATCAGGCCGGTGACCAGCGCAACAAGCAGGAGTGGAGCGGCAACGGCAATCGCGATTTTCATCGCTTCCGTGCCCATCATCATGACCGATTCGGGTGTCATTGCCGTTCCTTAACTGTAGAAACTCTGCGCCAAAGAACTGACCAGCAGCTGCCAGCCATCGACCAGCACAAAGAGCATGATCTTAAAGGGCAGGGCAATGGTGGCGGGCGGCACCATCATCATCCCGAGCGCCATCAGCACGCTGGCGATCACCAGGTCGATAATCAGGAACGGAATAAAGATGGTAAAGCCAATCTGAAACGCGGTTTTCAGCTCGCTGGTGACATAGGCGGGCAGCAGAATGCGCATCGGCACCGCTTCCGGCCCCTGCAGCTCGCCGGTATTGGACAGGCGGGCGAACAGCGCTAAATCCGCTTCGCGCGTCTGGCGCAGCATAAATTCCCGCAGCGGCTGAGCGCCTTTTTCCAGCGCCTCCTGCATGGAGATTTTATCTTCGCTGAACGGCTGGTAGGCGTCGGTATAAATCTTATCTATGACCGGCGACATGATGAAAAAGGTCAAAAACAGCGCCAGGCCCAGAAGAACCTGATTTGGCGGTGCGGACGGTGTGCCGAGCGCGTTTCGCAGCAGACCAAAAACAATGATGATGCGGGTGAAGCTGGTCATCATCAGCAGAATGGCCGGGATAAAGGTCAGCGAGGTGATAAAGACCAGCGTCTGAACCGGGAGCGACCAGCTTTGACCGCCGCCTGCGAGAGGGGTGGAGATCAGTCCGGGCAGCTGTGCATAAACCGCAGGAGCAAACAGGCCAACGCCCGCAAGCGTCAGGGATAACAAACGGCGCATCAGGATCTCCCGGAACGCTTAAGCAAACTCTTCATGACGGACTGAAAATCCGCAGGGGCTTGTGCGCGCTCGTCCACCGTGACGGGGGCGGGCGGCAGTTTATGTAATACGTTGATAGTTGAGGCGGTCACGCCCAGAACCAGACGTGCATCTTCTACATCGACGATGACCACGCGTTCGCGTGGCCCCAGCGTGGTGCTGGCGCTGACCTTCAGGCCGCGGGTGCTGGCGGTTTTACCCGCCACACCGAAACGCTTTGCCAGCCAGGCGGCGATAAGAATAAAGGCAATAATACCGAGCAACGCCCCGCTCACCTGGAGCAGCGGGGAGCCGGGAACGGCAGACGGTTGTGATATTGTTGCCTGGGTTTTCATGCTTAACGGCTCAGTCGACGCATGCGTTCAGACGGGGTAATGATGTCGGTGATACGCACGCCATATTTATCGGCAACCACCACCACTTCACCCTGAGCAATCAGATAACCGTTGATCAGAATATCAAGCGGCTCACCGGCCAGGCCGTCAAGGGCCACAACAGAACCCTGCGTCAGGCGCAGCAGCTCTTTAATGGTCATCCGGGTGCGTCCCAGTTCAACGGTCAGCTTAACCGGGATGTCCATAATCAGGTCGATGTCCTGCAGCGTGCCGCTGACGTCGCCGCCGCCTAACTGCTGGAATACCGCGTCCGCCGCGCTTTTCGTCGGAGTCGTTTTTTGCTCGTTTAACGCGTCAGCCCACAGATCGTCCAGTGCTCCGCTGTTTTCATCGGACGGATTGTTCATGTCACTCATTTGGGCTGTTCCTCATTCAGCGAATTCAAAATCGGGTTGATCAAGTGCTCAACGCGTAACGCATACTGACCGTTAATCGTGCCGTACTGGCTTGTAAGTACCGGGACACCATCCACGTGGGCAATAATGCGGTCGGGTTTGTCTATCGGCAAAACGTCGCCGGGTTGTAATTTCAGGATCTGGGATAACCGCATCGAGATGTCGGCAAAGTTTGCCACCAGCTCCAGCTGCGAGTGCTGCACCTGGCGCACCAGGTTTTCACGCCAGTTCTGATCTTCGTTGCGTGAGTTCTCCAGCGGCGGGTTAACCAGCAGCTCGCGCAGCGGTTCAATCATGCTGAACGGCAGGCAGATGTTGAACTCACCGGTCAGGTTACCGATCTCCACGTGGAACGGCGTGTTGACGACGATATCGTTCGGGGAGGTGGTGATATTGGTAAATTTCACCTGCATCTCAGAACGGACGTACTCCACTTCCAGCGGGTTAATCGCTTTCCACGCGTCGCTGTAGGATTCCAGCGCCAGCTTAAGCATACGGTTAATGACGCGCTGCTCGGTGTGGGTAAATTCGCGACCTTCCACTTTGGTCGGGAAACGCCCGTCGCCGCCGAACAGGTTATCCACCGCAATGAACACCAGGCTCGGCGAGAACACCACCAGACCGGTGCCGCGCAGCGGCTTCAGATGAATCAGGTTAAGGTTGGTTGGCACCGGCAGGTTGCGGGCAAACTCATGATACGGCTGAATGCGGATCGCTCCGACCGTGATATCCGGGCTACGACGCAGCAGGTTAAACAGTCCCATACGGAACTGACGTGCAAAACGTTCGTTGATGATCTCCAGCGCCTGCAGACGTTCACGTACCACGCGACGCTGGGTATTGGGATCGTAAGGACGAATATTATCGTCGCTGGTGAGACCCGGTTGCGGATCGTCATTCTTATCGCTGTCGCCATTAAGCAGCGCGTCGATTTCTGCCTGAGAAAGAATACTGTCGCCCATGTCGTTACCGCAGAATGAAGGCTGTATACAGAACGTCAGTGACTTCCTGCTTAGGTTGACCGTTTACCAGCGGAGTTGCCAGCGTCTGTTTGATGGCCTCGACCAGCTTTTGCTTGCCCACGTCGGTAGCCAGCGCCGAAGCGTCCTGACGAGAGAACAGCAGCAGAAGACGGCTGCGCACTTCCGGAAGATAATCGTTCAGGCGCGCGCGGGTCGCTTCGTCCTTCAGGCGCAGCGTAATACCGACATACAGCACACGATCCGCATCACCGAGGTTAACGGTGAAGGTGTCGAGAGGGAAAAAGACCGGCGCCGGCGGTGGGGCAGGTTCGGCTTTGGCCGCAGCGGTTGAAGGTTCCTGCTGCATACGCCAGTAACTATAGCCCGCGGTAGCGCAGGCGGCGAGCGTGATCAACACCAGCAGCGGGATCCAGATGGAACGCTTACTTTTTTTGGTGATAGCGGAGTCTGTCATCTGATACGAGCTTCCTGTTTCGGTACAGCTTAATAAGGTGATTATCCCGTGTCCTGCCGTCGTCAAAGCGTGGAAAAGACGGGGATAATCACGCTACCTCTGGCGTTTAGGCGAAGATGTCTACGGCACTGTTACCGCGCGCCGCGGATTGCAGGGCGGCAGGGGTTGGCAGGAGTTCATCGCTCTCTTCATTAAAACCGCCGTGCTGGCCCGGGCGTGAAGCATGATGCTGCTGGGATGACGACTGCTGCTGTCCGGCAAAGCTCTCGCTGCTGACGCTGCTCTGAGAAAGCTGAATGCCGTTCTCCGCCAGCGAGGTCCGCAGGACGGGCAGTGCCGCTTCCAGCGCCGCACGCACGTGGCTGTGCGCAGAGACCATCTGCAGCTGAGCCTGGTTATCATCCAGCTTGAGCGAGATTTGCACCTGGCCCAGATCTTCCGGGTGCAGGCGCAGCTCCGCCGTCTGCTGGCCCTGCTTAGTGAACAGGGTGATGTGCTGGCTCAGGGACTGCTGCCATTCGTGAGTACCCAGAGGCTGGCTTAACACCGGCGCGGTGGCAACGGTGGCGGCAGGCTGGCTGGTCGCATGGCTGGACATAATCGGCGCCAGGGTAGCCGTTGGGGATGCTGAGGAGGACGAACTGGCGAGCTCCTGCTTCTCTGCGGCTGCGGCCACGACCGGTGTGGCAGGCGCGTTGGCGGCGAGATCCTTCGCCTGGCTCTGACAGGATGCAGAAAGCTGCGCCTTATCATGGCTTCCCGCAGGCGCGTTCAGGGACGGTTGCCCTGCGCCATTTTGCGTAAGCGTTGCTGGACTCAGCGCCGGGGTGGCAGATACGCCATCGCTGCCCGCCGCACGAGATGCAGTAGTTTGCTGGTGCGGCAGCATCGCCATCAGCGCACTTAACCCTGCCAGCTCTTCTTCACTCAGCTCGGCTTTACCGTCATCTTTACCGTTGGCCGCATTGAGCGTTTTCAGCGCGTCACCCTTAGACAGCGGCACCAGCCCGGTAACCAGCGAATCAATCGACGTGACGGGCGACGTTTCATCGCCATTCAGCGCAGCCTGGCGCGAGAGCAGGTCGGCAATTTTGGCCTGCAGGGTGGTATCCCCTTTGGCGTCCTGAGCCACCTTTGACAGCTTGCTGCCGGCGGCTTTCAGGTCCGCCAGGGTGAGTGGCGCATCGTTGCCCTTGCCCGTTGCGTCCGTCAGGGCGCCCGCCAGCAGGGAGAGAAAGTCTTGCGCACCCTCGGTGCCTTTCCCTGATGGCATCCTGCCTGACAGATCGCTGTCGCTCATCAGCAGTTGTTGCAGTGTGATCATTCCGGTTTCCTCATTGATGCGCGCTGGGCAAACTCATCCATTTTCTTCTGATCCAGGCGGTTTTCCGCCAGGGTCGAGGCTGCAATCTGCCGGTCCTGTAAGGTTTGCCAGGCCTGCAGCCGCTGTTTTTTCTCGCGCCAGAAATTCAGCGCGGTATCGACTTTCTGGGTCCACTGGTTTAGCTGCTGGCGGTGCTGCTCTATCGCCTTCTCCAGCGTCTGGATAAACTGCTGATAGTTAATCCAGCGCTGGCTGCCAATGCCCTGTGTCATATCGGTATTGAGGTTGGTGCGATATTCATGCTGATAGTCGATTAACATCTTCAACTGCTCTTCAGCCTGCTGGCACCCGCGTCGCATTGCGCCAAGCTGCAATGCGGCATCATCAACTTCTTTTTCAGCCAGATCTTTCAGCGTTGATAACGCGCTGTTTTGCGCCATGACCTTCGCCCTCCACCTGTGTTACACCTGCGGGAAAATCAGCTCCAGTGCCTGGATTGAATCTTCCCAGTCGGCACGCTCAAAAATGCCCTGTTGTAAAAATGCCTCCAGCTGCGGCCAGAGGCTAATCGCCTTGTCGAGCATCGGGTCGCTGCCTTTGGCGTACGCCCCTACGCTGACCAGATCGCGGTTGCGCTGGAAGCTGGAAAGCAGTTGTTTGAAGTTACGCACGCGGGCGTAGTGCTGCTCGGTAATTAATGCCGTCATCGCACGGCTGATGGACGCTTCAATATCAATCGCCGGGTAGTGTCCGGCTTCAGCCAGACGACGCGACAGCACAATATGGCCGTCAAGTATCGCGCGCGCGGAGTCGGCAATCGGGTCCTGCTGATCGTCGCCTTCCGTCAGCACCGTATAGAACGCCGTAATAGAGCCACCGCCGCTGATGCCGTTCCCCGCACGCTCTACCAGCGCCGGAAGTTTGGCGAAGACCGAAGGCGGATAGCCTTTGGTCGCCGGTGGCTCACCGATGGCCAGCGCGATTTCACGCTGCGCCATCGCGTAGCGGGTCAGGGAGTCCATGATCAGCAGCACGTGCTTGCCGCGGTCACGAAAATCTTCGGCGATACGGGTGGCGTAGGCGGCACCCTGCATACGCAGCAGCGGCGACACGTCCGCCGGGGCGGCGATAACCACCGAACGGGCGCGGCCTTCCGCACCCAGAATATTTTCGATAAAGTCTTTTACTTCTCGACCACGCTCGCCGATCAGGCCCACAACGATCACGTCGGCCTGGGTATAGCGCGCCATCATGCCCAGCAGGACGGATTTCCCGACGCCGGAACCGGCGAACAGGCCCATACGCTGCCCGCGTCCTACGGTGAGCAGGGCGTTAATCGGACGCACGCCGGTATCCAGCACATGTTCAATAGGGGTACGCTGCAGAGGGTTGAACGGCTGGGTAATCAGCGCGCCGGTTTCGGTGGTGTCCGGTGCGGGCAGACCATCCAGCGGTTTCCCGCTGCCGTCCAGTACTCGGCCGAGCAGGGCAGGGCCAAGCGGCAGCTGTTTCCCGCTTTGCAGCCCGTCGCCGCTGATGTTTTTCGCGTAGACGCGCGCGCCGGGCAGAATGCCTTCCACCTCTTCAAGCGGCATCAGGAACAGGCGCTGGCCGTTAAACCCGACCACTTCGCTTTCGACTTCACGCGTTTCCTGACCATCCTGACGCTCAATGACGCAGGTCGCACCCAGCGGGAGCTGCAGGCCGGTCGCCTCCAGGACCAGACCGGTGGCGCGCGTCAGTCGCCCATAACGACGAACAGATGGCAGTTGCGCCATCTTCGTCTCAAAGTTGTCGAGCGTGGTGAGCCAGCGGGTGAGGCGTGCGGTCATCAGACGACTCCCGGTGCCGCCAGGCGGCACAGTTCCTGCCAGCGGGTGGCGACGCTGGCATCCAGGTCGCCTTCATCGGCAGAGACTTTGCATCCGCCGTGGTGCAAGGACGGGTCGCCGCGCAGACGCCAGCCGTGCAGGCTAAGCGTTGCGCCGAGGCTCTCTTCCACGCGCTGCAGATCGTCCGGGTGGACGCGCAGCTGCGGTTTGCCGCTGAACAGCGGCTCCTGCTGAAGTAGCCCCTGAATTTGTTTGATCAGCGCGGTGTTATCCACCACCGGCGTCTGGCCGATAACCTGACGCGCGGCTTCCAGCGCCATCTGCATCAGACGAGAGGCAATCACGCTGTCCAGCGCGTCCAGCGTGTGCTGGAACTCGCTGACGAGCTGCTGCATGCGGGCATGGATCGGAGCCTGCTGCTGGCGCGCCTGATCGATGCCGTGCTCTAACCCCTTCGCCAGACCTTCCTGGTACCCCAGATCGTGACCCTTCTGGCGACCTTCATTCAGGCCGGCATTGTAGCCCTGCTCGTGCGCCTGCATTTGCAGCTGCGCCAGCATCTGCGCTTGCTGCTCCTCTTCGCTCAGCTCGGGCTGCTCGACGTCCGCGTCGGGCTCTGCGGGCGAGACCACCGCGGGCGTGAATTCGGCAAGGGGAGGGGCCAGATCGTCCGGCGTCCAGCGCTTCCACGACAGCTCATTAGACATAGGTGTCGTCTCCGCTGCCAATTACCATCTCGCCGGTTTCGGCCAGGCGACGAACAATAAGCAGGATCGCTTTCTGTTCGTTTTCCACCTGAGACAGACGCACCGGGCCACGGTTGGCAAGGTCGTCGCGCAGGATATCTGCCGCACGCTGAGACATGTTGCGCAGGAACTTCTCGCGCAGCGGCTGCTCGGCACCTTTGAGGGCGATAAGCAGTGACTCGGAGTCCACTTCCTGGAGCAGGCGCTGGATGCTGCGATCGTCCACTTCGACCAGGTTTTCGAACAGGAACATCTCGTCGATAATTTTCTGTGCCAGCTCGCCGTCGAATTCGCGAACCGCCGTAATGACCGCCTCTTCCTGCTGCGTTTTCATCAGGTTGATGATTTCCGCCGCCGTTCTCACGCCGCCCATTTTGCTGCGCTTGAGGTTCTGGCCGTCGAGCAGGTTGTTCAGCACTTCGGTCAGCTCCGCCAGCGCGGCCGGCTGGACGCCGCCGAAGGTCGCGATACGCAGCATCACGTCGTGACGCAGACGCTCTTCGAACAGGGCCAGAATATCCGCCGCCTGGCCGCGTTTGAGGTGAACCAGGATAGTGGCGATAATTTGCGGGTGCTCGTCGCGAATAAGGTCGGCGGCACTCTGCGGCTCCATAAAGTTGAGCGTTTCGATCCCGCTGGCGGTATCGCGCGTTTCCAGAATATCTTCCAGCAGGCTGGCCGCACGCTCTTCGCCCAGCGCCTTAACCAGCACGGAGCGCAGGTAGTCGTTGGCATTGACGTTGAGCGCCGCAAACTGTTCGGCTTCCTGCTCAAATTCCGACAGCACATCGGTCAGCTGCTTGTTGGAGATCTGACGCACGTTGGCCATGGCCGCACTGAGAATTTGTACTTCGCGCTGGGAGAGGTGCTTAAACACCTCTGCCGCGCGGTCTTCGCCAATGGTCATCAGCAGGATGACGCTTTTATCGGTGCCCGTAAGCGTATTACTCATGTTCGTTACCCATCCACTGGCGGATGACCAGCGCCACGACGCGCGGATCGTTATCTGACATTTCGCGAATGCGCTGGCTCATCACCTCGGCACCCATGCGCTGGTTCGCGCGGCGCTGCTGCATCTGTTCATCTTTACTGAGGCGAACTTCAACCGCTTCTTCCACTTCCTGACGCGTATTGATCTGTTCGCGAGCCGCTTTTTCGGCTTCAGCACGACGCTGGAGCTGCGGACGAACGCCCTTACGCCACAGCAGCCACGCGACAATCAGCACCAGCAGCCAGCGTCCGGCGGACATCAGCTGATCGATAAACGCCTGCTGTTGCCAGAACGGCAGTTCACCGCCGGTCTCTTCAACCGAGTTGAACGGTGAGTTCACTACGTTGAGGGTATCGCCGCGCTTCTCGGAGTAGCCCATCGCTTCGCGGGTCAGGTTCTCAATCTGCTTCATCTGCTCGGCGGTCAACGGCAATGGTTTGCCATCCGGCAGGGTTTTGTAGTTCACCACTACCGCCACTGAGAGACGCTGAATATCACCCACGTTCAGCTTAGTGTGGCGAATGGTCCGGTCCACTTCGTAGTTCGTGGTTTCGTTACGGCTGCTGGTGCGCGGACCGGCGTTATTGGTCGTTGAAGTGGTCTGCTGATTATTTTGCTGACCGTTCTGCTGATTGGCCGGTGGCGTAGAAATCGGCGCCGCGTTAGCCGGAGCAGGTTGGTTAGAGAGCGCGCCCGGCACGCCGCCAGGGTATGCCCCGCCCACCTGCTCGCTGGAGTTGATCTGACGTGAACGCATCACCGCCTGAGCCGCATCGCCGTTCGGGCTGTATTGCTCTTCGGTTTGTTCTTTATTAGAGAAGTCAATCTGCGCGGTGACCTGCGCGTGCACGTTGCTGTTCCCCACCACCGGGCCGAGGATCGCCTCGATGCGGCGCTGGAGACGGTTTTCAACATCGGCGGCGTATTTCAGCTGCGCGTCGTTCAGGTCACGACCGGCGGTATTGGACTGGGTCAGCAGGTGTCCGCTTTGGTCCACCAGCGTGACGTTACCCGGCGGCAGGCCGGCGACGGCGCTGGAGACGAGATGCGTCACCGCGCTGATTTGCCCTTCGTCCAGCGCGCGGCCCGGTTCAAGGTTTACGGTAACGGAAGCCGAAGGAGATTTCTGTTCACGAACAAATAAAGAAGGTTTAGGCATCGCAAGGTGCACACGGGCACTCTTCACCGGGCCTAACGTTTCAATGGTGCGGGCCAGCTCACCTTCCAGCGCACGCTGGTAGTTAACCTGCTCGCTGAACTGGCTGATACCGAATTTTTCCTGGTCCAGCAGTTCAAAACCGACCGCGCCGCCCTTCGGCAGACCCTGCTGTGCCAGACGCAGACGCAGCTCGTGCACCTTATCTGCCGGTACCTCAAGCGCACCACCGTTATCGGCAAAGCGATAGGGGATGTTCATCTGGGTCAGTTGGGTGACGATGGCGCCGCCATCCTGATCGGAAAGGTTGCTGTAGAGCGTGCGGTAATCAGGGCTTTTCGCCCATAAAACCATCGCTACAAGGATCGCAATTGCGGCAGCGCCTGCCACGATCAACGGGATTTTAGGATTCGCGCGAAGGCGGTTCATCCACTCGAGTGATTTATTCTGTGGCGCTGTCGATGCTGTAGCACTCATTGCGCACCTCTTAAATCCTGGTGGTTTACGTTATTCGTGTAGAGAAACAAAACTGACTCCCGGGTCGGCAAACACGACAAAAGTTCCATATTGATGGCCCTGCCATTATTTGACGATTCCGGATTTTCTATGCGTCAAATAACCTGGTTTTTTAACGCTATTTACCGCCATTATCTTATTGACAAGCTGTTAGTCTTGACCGCGTAAAAAACCATCCAGGGGAGAGTCATGGCTATACAGGGCATTGAAGGGGTAATCAGTCAGTTGCAGGCAACGGCGATGACGGCCCGTAATCAGAATGTGGCAGACCAGCAGCCGAGCATCAGCTTTGCAGGGCAACTGCATGCCGCTCTTGACCGTATCAGTGATACCCAGACCGCTGCCCGCACGCAGGCGGAGAAGTTCACCCTCGGCGAGCCGGGCGTGGCGCTGAATGATGTGATGACCGATTTGCAAAAAGCCTCGGTTTCCTTGCAGATGGGGATCCAGGTGCGTAACAAGCTGGTGTCGGCGTATCAGGAAGTGATGGGGATGCAGGTTTAAGTAATCTAATTTTATTAAATTTACAGATAATTATTGATTTCATTCATGTTATGGGGCATGGGCGGGGCAAAGTTCATTACATTTCATTTTGGAAAGGCGTTTCCTACGGTCAATTTCGCCTTCAAGAACTGTTCTCCCTCAGGCATATCACCAGTTTTGTCGCCTCTTCATGATGCAAACATATGTTTCAACTGGACTGGCCTGATAAGATGTATCTCCTTTATTTTACAGGGATAGAAAAGTGAAAAGTTTGTTTGTGTTTTTTTCTGCAATTTTACTGGCAGGTTGTTCTGCTAAATACAGCACAAATAATATTCAGGAGCGTACAGAGCCCCTGTTGAAAGATGCCTCAGTTGCGATCTCTCAGCCAACTGACGGTGTATATGAAACACACACTTATTCGGGTTCTGGCAAAGCAACGGCAGACGCTGTAAAAGCGGCCTTTTTGCGACATTCAGATAATGTAACTGTTTTAACTGATTGTGATGATCTCGCCTGTCTGAAAAGCCGCCATACAATTAGTCGCGGATATTATGTGGTCCCACAAATACTGCACTGGGAAGATCGTGCAACTGAGTGGTCCGGCATTCCAGACAAGATTGAAGTGAAAATCACTATTTATAATGCTGAATCCAATAATCGTGTTGCATCAACAATTATCAACGGCAAAAGCAAGTGGGCTACCTTTGGTGGCGATCACCCACAGGATTTGTTGCCAGAACCTGTAAATGCATTTATCTCGAGTCTGTATTAATCCTCCATCAATCTTTCATACAAAACCCCGTATAAATGGGGTTTGGCAGGCTTTAGTAAAGCCCCCGTCGATCTTCGCTGGCAGCCACAGCGCTTTAATGCCACAATATTTTTTTCTTCGAATGCAGGAAAGATGATGAAAAAAATAGCAATTGCTGGCGCGCTGCTGGCACTGACCGGGTGCGTTCAGGTCGATAATTATAACGACGTGATTAAGCATCCCGTCCCGGCACACCTGGCGGGATACTGGCAGTCAAAAGGGCCGCAGAGCAGCCTGGTGAGTCCCGAAGCGATTGCCACGCTGGTGGTGACGGAAGAGGGCGATACGCTGGACTGCCGCCAGTGGCAGCGCGTGATTGCCGTGCCGGGTAAGATCATGCTGCGTTCAGACAGTTATTACAACGTCACGCGTAAGCTGGATATCTACCCGCTGGATCGCGACGGCTCAACGCTGGAGTATGACGGGATGGAGCTGCAAAAGGTCGACCGCCCAACGGTTGAGTGTGCCGATTACCTGAGCAAGAATCCGCTGGAGAGTAAGCTGCCCTAAGGGTAAACGCAAAGCGGCAACCTCGTTGCCGTTTTTGGTGTTTTTCATCCTCTCCCTTTGGGCTGAGGAATCCCCAGTAATTTCTCTACTCGAAGCGATGAACGTTGCTTCAGGAAAATGAATGGCTTGCAGCGACGCCCTGGTCCGGCTGTAAATCGCTGAGGCGTTTCCTGCAGGCCGGGGCGAGGCGCATGGATGCGCCGAGAGGGCGGGCTTTACAGGGATGTTACCTCTGCCCGTCCCCGATAAGCCGAAAGGAATAAGCCGAGGGTACCGCGAAGCGGCGATTTACCGCCGGGAGCCCGGGTCGCCAGGGTGGCGGCGACTGAGCCATCCTGGCACGTTCACTGGTCCTGTCGTAACAGAGTAGCAAGGAACGTAAAGTGAACGGAATGACCACTACCGCCGTATGTGCCCCTCACCCTAACCCTCTCCCCAAAGGGGCGAGGGGATTGTTCACGGCACGCATCAATTTGTGGGGATTCCTCAGCCCTTTGGGAGAGGGGCGGGGTGAGGGGACCAGGCCGCACCTTTTCCATTACTACAACGCATCTTCAATCACCCACACGCTGACGCTCCCCCCATTACAGGTAAACGTTCCTTCGCCATCCGCCGCTGTGGTGACTGTTTCTTCGCGATTGCCGAGAAAATCACGCCACGTTTTGTTGCCGTAGTTTTCCCCCAGGCAAATCACTTTCTCGCCGTCGTCGCCGTTCGACATGACCACCACGCAGCCAGGATCGTCCTCTGTGCCGCTGCGGCTGAAGGCGATGCAGTTTGGGTGGTCAAAAAACAGCGTCTGTACGCCGTGGGCAAAACGCTGGCGGGCGAGGATCAGCTCGTGAAGCTGCTCAATCACCGGCATATCAATGTGGTAGGTTTCGCCGTCTCCCCCCGTATCGTCATAGCTGGCACCGAAGAGATCCGGATAGAAGACGCTCGGCACACCGTTTTCCCGCAGCAGGATCAGCGCGTAGGCCAGCGGCTTAAACCAGGCTTCGACCGGGGCCTCCAGCGCCTGCAAAGGTTGGGTGTCGTGGTTAGCGACAAGGGTGACTGCATGGAACGGGTCGGCCTCCACCAGCGTACCGGTGAAGATTTGACTCATGTCGTAATCCCGCCCCTGACGCGATGCTTCGTGGAATTTCATCTGCAGGGGGGCATCAAACAGCATGGTTTTGCCCTCGACCTGGTCAATATAGGCCTGCAGTTTGTCCACCTCGTGAGACCAGTATTCCGCCACGATAAATAACGGCTGCTCGGCGACCTCCTGTACGTGCTCTATCCACTCTTTGTAAAACCAGGCGGGAATATGCTTGACGGCGTCCAGACGAAAACCGTCGCAGCGCGTCTGTTCCATGACCCAGCGGGCCCAGTATTTGATCTCCTCGGTGACGGCATGGTTGCGAAAGTCGATGTTTTCGCCCATCAGGTAATCGAAGTTACCCATCTCATCATCGACCTGGTCGTTCCAGCCTTCGCCGGTGTAGTCGTTGACGATTTTAAAGATCCCGTCTTCATCGGGGGTTTCAATATGATCGATACCGCTGAAGCATTTGTAATCCCAGATAAACTGCGAATATTGTCCGGCGCGGGCAGGGAAGGTGTAACGTGTCCACGCTTCACACTCGACGATCTCATCAGCGATTTGCGTGCGGTCCTGTTCATTCACGCGCTGAACGCGGACAGGCTCTTTCTCATCGGCGCCCATTTTGTGGTTGACCACCACGTCCAGCAGTACGGCAATGTCGTTGCTTTTGAGGGCGTCGATGGCCTCCAGCAGCTGCGCTTTATCGCCATATTTCGTGGCGACGCTGCCCTTCTGGTCAAACTCGCCGAGATCGAACAGATCGTAAGAGTCATAACCAACCGAATACCCGCCGGAAGCCCCTTTATACGCGGGCGGCAGCCAGATCATGTTGATGCCGATTTCATTCAGATTGGGGGCTAACGCCGTGACTTCTCGCCACAATTCACCGCCAGCGGGGTAATACCAGTGAAAGCATTGTAACAGGGTGGGGTTTTTCATCGTCCGTGCTCCAGAAGCCATTTGGCAGACTTCTGGAGTATGGATGAAGAAATCATAATTGTGTGTCGCGGGTAACACTTTCTGGATAAAGAATATTCCCTGACAGCTTTCCATAGGTAGAGGTAATGGATTGCTGTTTGCCGGTTTGATCGATGAGATTACGCAGTTCGTCCATCCGCACTTTCAGCAGCGCCTTTAACGTATTCTCATTGTCGAGGATCATTTCCAGCAGCGCACGCGCTTGATCAACCTGAGCCGGAGGGCATGACATGATGGGTGTTTGCGAAATCCTTTCCACCAGTTGAACGTAATGCATTTCCTGCTCGATAAGCGCATCCCATTGACCAGAATGTGCGAGATTTAGCATAGCAATGCTCTGAGCATGTAACGCCTGCCAGTGGCAAAGCGCTGCGCTGGGATTATTCATCAAAATTATCCTGAAATAGAGGACGCATTGGGGCCGATTTGCTTCCACGCATCCGCAATGTTGTTTAATAAACCCTCGACTTCAACAATTGCGTCTACGTCATTACTGACGTTCGCCAGTAATAAACGTCGAACCATATATTCGTACAAGGAGGCAAGATTACCGGACAACTCGCTCTCAACCTCCATGTTCAGTCCTGCTTTTAAACCGTTGTCGATGATGTTAATGGCTTTCGATAACGCTTCGCCTTTTTCGCGAATTTGTCCGGCTTCCATGAACAAACGCGCGCGGACAAGGGCGCTATGCGCCCCGTCGAACAACATGACAATCAGCTGGTGTGGACTGGCATTCATGACTGCGCTTTCTACTCCTATTTGCTGATAGGATTGAACACCAGAGGTCTTATACATTTCCACTCCTCAATGCGACGACTATTTTTGTGAGAACTGTTGGGTCAGGTAGTTGGCCGTATTGGTCATTTTGGTGACTAATACGTCCAGACTGGTGAACTGAGCTTTGTAACGCGCCATGGTGGCATCAATAGAGGCTTCCATAGAATCGTAACGTTCGCCCAGGGTTTTCAGCGTTTTGTTGATACCGTCTTTCGCATTCTGGATCACGCCCGCGCTGCCGGTACTGGTGCTGAGCATGGTCGTCAGCGTGTTGTTCATCTGGGTCGCCAGACCGGTTTTCTTTCCGTCACCGATAAAGTACTGCTGTACTGCGGTCGGGTTGTCGGTCAGCGCTTTTTTCAGCTTATCGGTATCCACTTTGAGGTTACCGACCGTACCGTCTGCGCCTTTGACCGGATCCTGGGTAATCCCCAGCTGAGCCATGATCTGAACGGAGCCGGCCTGCACTTCGGTCAGCAGACCGCGCAGCTGAGACTGGATCCCGCGCACGTTTGCATCACCAACCAGTGCGCCGTTGCTGGTGGACTGACCGCCAGCGCCTGCGTCGACCGCGACATATTTGGTCAGGCTGTTAATCGTGGACTGCAGTGAGTTATACGCGGTTACCCAGTCCGTTACGGCTTTCTGGTTCGCATCCGTGGCGCGCGTCACTTCCAGCATTTCATCCGCTTTACTTTCTGCCTTCACGGTGAAGGTCATCCCCGGCAGCGCATCGGAGATGGTGTTCGATTGGCGCTCAATCTTGATGTCGTTCACGACGACAATGGCATTCTGCGCAGCGGTGTTCACCGTCAGCGCGCCGGTTTTGGCGGTTGAATCGTAGCCGATGGCGCTTTGCAGCTTGTCGTCACCGGTGACGCTGATGGTCATCTCGCCATCCATACCGGTGGTTTTCGAGGAGAGCATCAGGCGGTAATCGCCGTCTTTTGCCTTAATTACGCTGGCGGTAACGTTGCCGTTCGCTTTGTTAATCGCACTGGCGATCCCGGCAAGCGACGTATCGCCATCGGCCAGATTCACCTCTAAAGGCGTTTTTGTCCCCGGCTGGGTAATCGTAATTTTACGCGTCGTGCCGGTCGTATCGCCCAGCAGCTCGGTGTTGGTGGTATAGGAGCCCGTCGTGAGCGCCTGTGCTTTTGCCACCTGGTTGACGTTAACCACATAAGAGCCGACGGATGCGTCTGCGGTCGTGGTTGCCGTAAAGGCCGTATTGGTGCTGCTTACGGCGGTTGAGTTCCATGTGGTCGCTTTACCCAGCGCAGCGGTCGCAGTCTGCAGCGAGGTCATGGCACTCTGCAGCTTGCCGTACGCGCTTAACTGTGCGTTATACGTTGATTGCTGGGAAGTAATCGTCTTCAGCTTGGTTCTTTCGGCTGCGTCCAACTGATTATATAAATCCCCGAGTCCTGCAGAACCTATCCCGAGGTTACTGATAGTAGCCATGCATATTTTCCTTAAATACGAAAGTAGTTCAGGACTCTTATCGGCCTCTAATAGCAAAAGTTTACGATCGTGAGAAAAAAATAATCCAAAGAATAGGCATGTCCTGGCGTGGTAAATGAAACGATTGCACTTTGGGATAATTTTTAGTGCGTCAATAACACAGGTAAGTGTGTGCCTTTTTTGTCGTATTCCGCGTAATAAAAAGGCGCAAATAATAACCTTATGATAAACCTTAATTGATTTTTTAAAAATAAAATCATTGATAATCATCGAGTTATAATTTTTTCGAAATTGATTCTAAAGTCTTTTCGGGACCCGTCGATAACCTTGTTGACGGTGAGAGACGCTGTGAGTGTTAGGCACCGGACCTAAAACCCAATTTTTGAAGGAAAGAAAATTATGGCAGTTATCAATACTAACCTGTTGTCCCTGACTACTCAGAACAACCTGAACAAATCTCAGTCTTCTCTGGGCACTGCTATTGAGCGTCTGTCTTCAGGTCTGCGTATCAACAGCGCGAAAGACGATGCCGCTGGCCAGGCGATTGCAAACCGCATGACCTCCCAGATCAAAGGTATGACTCAGGCAGCACGTAACGCCAACGACGGTATCTCCATGGCGCAGACTGCTGAAGGTTCCCTGAACGAAATCAACAACAACCTGCAGCGCGTTCGTGAACTGGCTGTTCAGGCAAGCAACGGCACCAACAGCACTTCTGACCTGGCCTCTCTGCAGGATGAAGTTACCGCTCGTCTGGCTGAAATCGACCGTGTTGCGGGCAAAACTGACTTCAACGGCATTAAACTGCTGACTGGCACTGCGGGCGCAGCTGGTGATGGTAAAGTTGCGATTCAGGTTGGTGTTAACGATGGCGACACTATTACTCTGGATCTGAGCGGTGCTAAAGCTGACTCCACTACTCTGGGCGTGAATGGTCTTGACCTGAAAGCAATCAAAGCAACCGATCTGGACACCATTGACAAAGCTATCGCTAAAGTTGATACCGCTCGTTCCGGTCTGGGTGCTGTGCAGAACCGCTTCACTTCTGCAATCAACAACCTGAACAACACCTCTAACAACCTGTCTGCTGCTCAGTCCCGTATCCAGGACGCTGACTACGCAACTGAAGTTTCCAACATGTCCCGCGCGCAGATCCTGCAGCAGGCTGGTACTTCTGTTCTGTCTCAGGCAAACCAGGTTCCACAGACTGTTCTGTCTCTGCTGCGTTAATTTTACGCATCAAACCCCGCTTCGGCGGGGTTTTTTTGTCTCTGAATTTTGAGGACCCGTCCGTGAAACAGATCGTTATTACCCAGCCTAAACTGGTCGCAGATTTTTCCTGTGTCGGTGGGGAATGCCGTGAACATTGTTGTCAGGGCTGGACCATCGCGTTCGATAAATCTTCCGTTAACCGTTATCTCAACAGTAAAAACGCGGCTATTCGCCAGACGGCGAAGACGGGAATTAAAATTACCAAAAAACAGTACGGCCACTGGGGTGAGGTGATTTTCCATACGGAAAGTAAAAACTGCCCGTTTATGGATACCGATAAGCTCTGCTCAATTCATGGCGCGATGGGCGCTCAGGCCTTAAGCCCGACCTGTTCGTCGTTTCCCCGGACAAACCGGGTTTATAAAACCGAAATCGAAAAATCCCTCAACCTCTCGTGTCCGGAAGTCACCCGACTGCTGTTGAACGATCGGGAGTCGATGGCGATGATGGAATCCATCAGCGTTCAGCAGGACGTTAATAATGCGCCAGCGATGGATTTGAAGGCTAAGGTCATCAATCTCTTCTGCCAGAACCTGTTCAGCGTTGAAAACGTCAGCGTTGAAGAACAAGTATATGCCGTGGTGAAATTCCTGATGGTGGCTGAAAAGCTTGAAAACCTGGAAGAGAATATCGGCACGCTAGAAACGGTTTATTTTTCGCTGGTGAACGAGCTGGTGAGCGGTAAAGTCAAGGCTGAATTGAGTGGCTTCAACCAGAACTATAGCCTTAAATTCGGATTAATTTCGCTTATTCAAAGCTTCTTTACGAAGAAAAAGGCCAGCCGCGGTGGGGCAGTCTTAAACCGTTATTTCTCCCAGCTGTACCAGCAGTTCGAAGCTGTCGGTGACAGCGTTCCGGCAGAAAAGGTGATGGAAAACATCGAGTCCGTCTGGCGCGATGTGGCGGGCAGTTACCTGGCGGAAAACGATCATCTGTTTAAGAACTTTTTTAAATACAAGCTCTGGCAGCAGGCCTTCCCGCAAAACAACGGCCGCAGCATGTTGAATAATCTTTATTTAATCGTTGCTGAGTTCTATTTCCTTAAATCGCTGCTTGCCGGTCAGGCCATCGTTGCGGGGAAAATTGAACAAGACAATATTATTGATGTTATTTACAGTTTCCACTCCCTGAGCCAGCATAATCAGGAAGCCGGAAAGCTCTTTCATCAACATATAGATAGCGTCAAATTGGGCGACGATCTTTCATTGTTACAACTGTTAATTTAGCCAGAAAAGTTGCCCCGGCTGTGGGCAACCTCAGAATAACCTCACTTTATCCCCCTTTTTCATCCAATTGAACGCCCTGCAGAATCGGATAATCATGCCGATAACTCAACTAACGCAGGGCTGTTTATCGTGAATTCACTCTATACCGCTGAAGGTGTAATGGATAAACACTCGCTGTGGCAGCGTTATGTCCCGCTGGTGCGTCACGAAGCATTGCGCCTCCAGGTGCGCTTGCCGGCGAGCGTGGAACTTGACGATCTGCTACAGGCGGGCGGTATCGGGTTATTGAATGCAGTTGACCGATACGACGCTCTGCAAGGAACGGCATTTACGACTTACGCAGTTCAGCGTATTCGTGGTGCGATGCTGGACGAGCTGCGCAGCCGGGACTGGGTGCCGCGCAGTGTTCGCCGCAACGCGCGCGAAGTGGCGCATGCGATGGGGCAGCTGGAACAGGAACTGGGACGCAACGCAACGGAAACTGAAGTGGCGGAACGTCTTGGCATTGCTGTTGAAGAGTATCGTCAGATGTTGCTCGATACCAATAATAGCCAACTCTTCTCTTATGACGAGTGGC
Source organism: Enterobacter sp. UPMP701 (assembly GCF_053709515.1). Classification (NCBI taxonomy): domain Bacteria; kingdom Pseudomonadati; phylum Pseudomonadota; class Gammaproteobacteria; order Enterobacterales; family Enterobacteriaceae; genus Enterobacter; species Enterobacter sp. UPMP701. The sequence continues at coordinate 387,385 of NZ_JBSKJN010000003.1, forward strand.
GCGAAGAGCATGGCGATAGCATCGAGCTGGTGACGGATGAACACCAGCAGGAAAACCCGTTACACCATTTAATGGAAGGGAATTTACGCCAGCGCGTAATGGAAGCGATTGAGGCTCTGCCTGAACGCGAACAGCTGGTGTTGACCCTTTATTACCAGGAAGAGCTCAACCTCAAAGAGATTGGCGCTGTTCTGGAGGTGGGGGAGTCGCGGGTGAGCCAGCTGCACAGCCAGGCCATTAAACGCTTACGAACAAAGCTGGGTAAGTTATAGGTGATTCATTCACCCGAAAAATGCCGCACAACGTATTGACAACCAGGAGTTATCATGACGGTGCAGCAATCTAAAAGACGGCCTTTAAGCCGCTACCTGAAAGACTTTAAACACAGCCAGACGCATTGCGCCCACTGTAACAAATTACTCGATCGTATCACGCTGGTTCGCCGCGGCGAGATCGTGAATAAAATCGCGATCTCTCGTCTCGACACGTTGATGGATGAAGCCGCGTGGCTCGAAGAGCAAAAAGAGTGGGTGGCGCTTTGCCGTTTCTGTGGCGATCTCCACTGCAAAGAGCAAAGCGACTTCTTCGACATCATCGGCTTCAAGCAATTCCTGTTTGAACAAACGGAGATGAGCCACGGTACCGTTCGCGAATATGTCGTTCGCCTGCGCCGCCTTGGGCAGCATCTGACCGTTAACAATATCTCTCGCGATCTGCTGAAAACCGGTTATCTGGATGAGAATCTGGAACCGTGGCTGCCTGCTACCAGCACCAACAACTACCGCATTGCGCTGCGCAAGTATGCGCAATATAAGGTGCAAATGCCGGGTGTCGTGAAGCAGAAAGCGCTCGCCGGAACAACTTCTGATATATATTAAAAAAGAATAAGATGTAGCGCAGTCGCCTTTGACGTTGCAGGTGATTTCTCTACACTACGTAAAAATTCCACTATATCGGGGTATTTATGAAATTAGCACTTCTGGGTCGTCAGGCGCTGATGGGAGTTATGGCCGTCGCGCTGGTTGCGGGCATGAGCGTGAAAACGTTCGCTGCGGAAAACCTGCTGAATAAAGTAAAAGAGCGCGGTACGCTGCTGGTCGGGCTGGAAGGAACCTATCCTCCGTTCAGCTTCCAGGGTGATGACGGCAAGCTAACCGGTTTTGAAGTGGAATTTGCCGAAGAACTGGCGAAACACCTCGGCGTCAAAGCGTCCCTGAAGCCGACCAAATGGGACGGTATGCTGGCGTCGCTGGATTCAAAACGTATTGACGTGGTGATTAACCAGGTGACCATTTCTGACGAGCGTAAGAAGAAGTATGACTTCTCCACGCCGTACACCGTGTCCGGTATCCAGGCGCTGGTGAAGAAAGGTAACGAAGGCTCCATCAAATCCGCTGCCGATCTGAAAGGTAAAAAAGTCGGTGTCGGTCTGGGAACCAACTACGAAGAGTGGCTGCGTCAGAACGTTCAGGGCGTGGATATCCGCACCTACGATGATGACCCGACGAAATATCAGGATCTGCGCGTGGGCCGTATCGACGCCATCCTGGTTGACCGCCTGGCTGCACTGGATCTGGTGAAGAAGACCAACAATACCCTGGCGGTTGCGGGTGATGCGTTCTCTCGTCAGGAATCCGGCGTGGCCGTTCGTAAAGGTAACGAGGATCTGGTGAAAGCCATTGATGGTGCCATTGCCGATATGCAAAAAGACGGAAGCCTGAAGGCGCTGTCCGAGAAGTGGTTCGGGGCTGACGTCACCAAATAAGTCTTTGACGTGAAAAAAAGGCGCTTTTAAAAGCGCCTTTTTTATTTCTTACGCGTCTGCGTGCATAATGAAAAATATCACATTTTGTCTGAGTTACCGGAGAACCCATGCCACTACAGAATTTAACGCGCTTTCCCCGTCTGGAGTTTATCGGCGCGCCGACGCCTCTGGAGTATCTGCCGCGATTTTCTGATTATTTAGGACGCGATATTTTTATTAAGCGCGATGACGTGACGCCGATGGCGATGGGGGGCAATAAGCTGCGCAAGCTGGAGTTTCTGGCGGCTGACGCGCTGCGCGAAGGCGCGGATACGCTTATTACTGCCGGGGCAATTCAGTCCAACCACGTTCGTCAGACGGCGGCCGTGGCGGCAAAGCTCGGTCTTCACTGCGTGGCCCTGCTGGAAAACCCGATTGGTACGAAGGCAGAAAATTATCTGACCAACGGTAACCGTCTGCTGCTGGATCTGTTCAATGTGCAGGTTGAAATGGTCGATGCGTTGACTGACCCAACCGCGCAGCTTGACGATCTGGCCACGCGCCTGGAAGCGCAGGGCTTTCGCCCTTACGTTATTCCCGTCGGCGGCTCGAATGCGCTGGGTGCGCTGGGCTATGTGGAAAGTGCGCTGGAAATCGCCCAGCAGTGCGAAGGGGCGGTGAGCCTCTCGTCTGTGGTGGTTGCCTCCGGAAGCGCGGGTACCCATGCCGGGCTGGCGGTAGGGCTTGAGCAGCTGCTCCCGGAGGTCGAGTTGATTGGCGTGACGGTGTCTCGCAGCGTCGCGGATCAGAAACCGAAAGTGGTCACGTTGCAGCAGGCGGTCGCAGAACAGCTGGAGCTGAAGGCAAAGGCCGATATTCTGCTCTGGGATGACTATTTTGCACCGGGCTACGGCACGCCTAACGAAGAGGGGATGGAAGCGGTTAAGCTGCTGGCGCGCCTCGAGGGTATACTGCTTGATCCGGTCTATACGGGCAAAGCGATGGCCGGGCTGATCGATGGTATTGCGCAGAAACGCTTTAAGGATGAAGGGCCGATTTTATTTGTGCACACCGGCGGGGCGCCCGCGCTGTTTGCTTATCATCCTCATGTCTAAAAATCAGGTCGAAAAATAATAATGCAAGAAAGTATTCAACTGGTTATTGATTCGCTGCCGTTCCTGCTGAAAGGTGCGGTGTTTACATTACAGCTCAGTATTGGCGGGATGTTCTTCGGTCTTGTGCTGGGCTTTGTGCTGGCCCTGATGCGTATGTCACCCATCTTGCCGGTACGCTGGCTGGCGCGCTTCTATATCTCCGTGTTTCGCGGCACGCCGCTTATCGCCCAGCTTTTTATGATCTACTACGGTTTACCGCAGTTCGGTATCGAGCTCGATCCCATCCCTGCAGCGATGATTGGCCTGTCGCTTAATACGGCGGCTTACACTTCCGAAACCCTGCGAGCGGCAATCTCGTCAATCGATAAAGGGCAGTGGGAAGCGGCGGCCAGCATCGGGATGACGCCGTGGCAGACGCTGCGTCGCGCCATTCTGCCGCAGGCGGCACGCGTGGCGCTTCCACCGCTGAGCAACAGCTTCATCAGTCTGGTGAAAGATACCTCTCTGGCGGCGACCATTCAGGTGCCGGAGCTGTTCCGTCAGGCTCAGCTTATTACCTCCCGCACCCTGGAAGTTTTCACTATGTATCTGGCCGCCTCGCTGATCTACTGGGTGATGGCGACGGTGTTGTCTGCTCTGCAAAACTATTTTGAAAACCAGCTTAACCGCCAGGAGCGTGATCCAAAATGAGTGCTATCGACGTCAAAAACCTGGTGAAAAAATTCCATGGTCAAACGGTGCTCCACGGGATCGATCTTGAAGTCGAGCAGGGCGAAGTGGTGGCGATTATCGGGCCGAGCGGATCGGGAAAAACCACGCTGCTGCGCAGTATTAACCTGCTTGAGCAGCCGGAAGGGGGCACCATTCGGGTTGGGGAAATCACCATCGATACCGGTAAACCCATCAGTCAGCAGAAAGGATTGATTCGCCGCCTGCGTCAGCATGTTGGCTTTGTGTTTCAGAGCTTCAATCTTTTCCCGCACCGCACGGTACTGGAAAATATTATTGAAGGGCCGGTCATCGTGAAAGGTGAGCCGAAAGAGGAGGCGACGGCACGTGCCCGTGAACTGCTCGCCAAGGTTGGGCTGGCAGGGAAAGAGACCAGCTACCCGCGCCGTCTGTCGGGCGGGCAGCAGCAGCGCGTGGCCATCGCACGCGCGCTGGCGATGCGCCCTGACGTGATCCTGTTTGATGAACCGACCTCTGCGCTCGATCCCGAACTGGTGGGTGAAGTGCTGAATACCATCCGCCAGCTGGCGCAGGAAAAACGTACCATGGTTATCGTTACCCATGAGATGAGCTTTGCGCGCGACGTGGCGGACAGAGCCATCTTTATGGATCAGGGGCGGATTGTGGAGCAGGGACCGGCGAAAAGTCTGTTTGCCAATCCTCAGCAGCCGCGAACCCGTCAGTTCCTTGAAAAATTCCTTATGCAGTAGCATTTTTGCCCTCATTTGCTCCAGAAAGTTCTTCTGGAGCAAATTATTCTCGTTCTACGCCCGTAAGCGTGTTTTTTTATTCCACCCGGCTCGTTTAACCCTTAATCAATAGCGCAGTTAATTGTGCTATTGCCGATATTTTGTAGTTAGAAATAAGTTTTATGTGTTAGGTTATATTCACCATAATAATGATTATCTTTTCAGAGGCTTCTTTTAGTAAGTATGAAGGATTCAGACTTTTTCACCTGGCGACGGGATTGCTCCCTCCGGTTTCAGGAATTGACCTGTGCCGACGAGGTATATCAGGAACTTCAGCGACAAACTCAGGCGCTGGAATTCGATTATTACGCACTCTGTGTGCGCCATCCTGTGCCATTTACGCGACCTAAAATTTCTGTGCATACCACTTATCCGCAACAGTGGCAGGCGCAATATCAATCAGAGAACTATTTCGCCATCGATCCCGTGTTAAAGCCGGAGAATTTCATTCAGGGTCATTTGCCCTGGACGGACGCATTATTCGCCGATGCGCAGGATTTATGGAGCAGCGCACAGGACCACGGTTTACGCACGGGAATAACACAATGCCTGATGCTGCCTAATCATGCGCTTGGTTTCCTGTCGGTTTCCCGTACTAGCGCACAGGAAGGACCGTTTTCCAGTGAAGAAATAGAACTGAGGCTGCAAATGCTGGTGCAAATGGCATTACTCTCTCTGTTGCGTTTTGAAGATGAGATGGTCATGCCGCCAGAAATGAAATTCAGCAAACGTGAGCGTGAAATTCTGAAATGGACCGCAGAAGGGAAGACGTCGGCGGAAATAGCCATCATTCTCTCTATTTCAGAGAATACGGTTAACTTCCATCAGAAGAATATGCAGAAGAAATTTAATGCGCCGAACAAGACGCAGATTGCCTGTTACGCAGCGGCAACGGGGATGATCTGATTAGACAATACGTTCTGCGTGACAGACGAACGAACGGCTGAATGCACTGCATCCAGCCGTTTTTTTTACTGGCGGTAGGCTTGTTTGATTTGCTTGACGGTATTCGCAAATACGGCCGATTCCGCCTGGTCTTCCATCTGCGCGATTTGTTTTTCCATTTTAATGATCACACGACCAGCGTCAGCCTGGCCCATCGCCTGCAGCATCAGCGTTAGCAGCGCTTTCAGGCAGTTTACTTCCTGTGCCAGTTCCTGGTTATTCTCCGCAGTGGCAAAATCAGGTGTGCTCATTTATTTTCCTCATTATTAAACGGCGCTACAGCGCGACGACGAAAGTCAAGGCGGCGGAGTATACCACAAGCTGCAGCAAAAAATGCAGTGGTTGTTTTTCGTACTTTTCCACCGCTGTTTATTTGCGTAAACACAGCCTGTCGCTAAACTGTGGCGAGCCATGACTATTAATTGTTTAAGCCCGGTTCGCTTGCCGTTAATTATTGTTACAAAAATTTGAGAACTGTTTTTTAGCGCGGATTGCCTGAAAGCTTTTTGTAACTTTTTGAATACAGATACTTAAAAATAGCCGCAAAAGCCCTGCTTGTACGGGCCCGCTTTCCACGGACTGTACAGGCTAATTTCCAAAAACGAGAGCGAAATCGAATAGCCGGTTTTTTAACGTTTTAATCTTGTGAGGAAAACCGTTAATATAAACCAAATTATCACTCAGTAGCGTTATCCCTATTCTGGAGACATTTCCTTTGATCAACGTCCTTCTTGTTGATGACCACGAACTGGTGCGCGCAGGGATACGACGCATTCTTGAAGATATTAAAGGTATTAAAGTTGCCGGTGAGGCGTGCTGTGGGGAAGATGCCGTAAAATGGTGCCGCACGAACTCGGCCGATGTGGTGTTAATGGATATGAACATGCCCGGCATCGGTGGCCTTGAGGCAACACGCAAAATCGCGCGTACCTTTGTTGATACGAAAGTCATCATGCTGACCGTACACACGGAAAACCCGCTGCCCGCGAAGGTGATGCAGGCGGGCGCAGCCGGTTACCTGAGCAAAGGCGCCGCACCGCAGGAGGTCGTCAACGCTATCCGTTCCGTGTTTGCCGGACAGCGTTATATCGCCTCTGACATTGCCCAGCAGATGGCGCTGAGCCAGATCGAACCCGAGAAAACGGAATCGCCGTTTGCCAGTTTGTCTGAGCGTGAATTGCAGATTATGCTGATGATCACCAAGGGTCAGAAAGTGAATGAGATTTCCGAACAGTTGAATCTCAGCCCAAAAACGGTGAACAGCTATCGTTATCGCATGTTCAGTAAACTGAACATTCATGGTGATGTAGAACTGACTCATCTGGCCATCCGACATGGTTTGTGTAACGCGGAGACGTTGTTAAGTCAGTGAGTGATGTATTCGATTCAAAAGCATTTCTGAAAACCGTAACCAGCCAGCCAGGCGTCTATCGGATGTATGACGCTGGCGGTACGGTTATCTATGTGGGGAAGGCAAAAGATCTTAAAAAACGCCTTTCCAGCTATTTTCGCAGCAACCTTGCCTCCCGTAAGACCGAAGCGCTGGTCTCACTCATTCAGAATATTGATGTCACCGTCACGCATACCGAGACAGAAGCGCTGCTGCTTGAGCACAACTATATAAAGCTCTATCAGCCACGCTACAACGTGCTGCTGCGGGACGACAAATCCTATCCGTTTATCTTTCTGAGTGGCGACACGCATCCGCGCCTGGCGATGCATCGTGGTGCTAAACATGCGAAGGGTGAATATTTCGGCCCCTTCCCGAACGGCTATGCCGTGCGGGAGACGCTGGCGCTGCTGCAAAAAATCTTCCCGATTCGCCAGTGTGAAAACAGCGTCTACCGCAACCGCTCGCGCCCGTGTTTACAGTACCAGATTGGGCGCTGCCTGGGGCCTTGCGTCGCGGGGCTGGTCAGTGAAGACGAGTATGCGCAGCAGGTGGAGTATGTACGCCTGTTTTTAGCTGGTAAAGACGATCAGGTCTTAACCCAGCTGATTGCGCGCATGGAAAAAGCCAGCGCCGCACTCGAGTTCGAAGAGGCCGCGCGGATCCGCGACCAAATCCAGGCGGTGCGCAGAGTCACTGAGAAACAGTTTGTCTCCAATACTGGTGACGATCTCGACGTTATCGGTGTGGCCTTCGACGCCGGAATGGCCTGCGTGCATGTGCTGTTTATTCGCCAGGGCAAAGTGCTCGGCAGCCGCAGCTATTTCCCGAAAGTGCCTGGCGGTACCGAGCTGGGTGAAGTAGTGGAAACGTTTGTCGGCCAGTTTTATCTGCAGGGAAGCCAGATGCGCACGCTGCCCTCTGAGATCCTGCTCGATTTTAGCCTCGACGACAAAACGCTGCTGGCCGATTCGCTTTCCGAACTGGCAGGACGTCGGGTTAATGTTCAAACTAAACCGCGCGGCGACCGTGCACGCTATCTGAAGCTGGCGCGGACCAACGCGGCGACGGCGCTCACCACGAAACTGTCCCAGCAATCGACGGTCAGCCAGCGTTTAACCGCGCTGGCGACGCTCCTGAAGTTGCCGGAAGTCAAACGTATGGAATGTTTCGATATCAGCCATACGATGGGGGAACAGACGGTGGCGTCCTGCGTGGTGTTTGACGCCAACGGCCCGCTGCGCGCCGAGTATCGCCGCTATAACATCACCGGCATCACGCCGGGTGATGACTATGCTGCCATGAATCAGGTGCTGCGCCGTCGCTACGGTAAAGCGATTGAAGAGAGCAAGATCCCGGACGTCATTCTTATCGACGGCGGGAAAGGGCAGCTAGGTCAGGCGAAAGCGGTATTCGAGTCGCTCGACGTTGAGTGGGACAAAAACCATCCGCTGCTGTTAGGCGTGGCAAAAGGGGCCGATCGTAAGGCCGGTCTGGAAACGCTGTTTTTTGAGCCGGAAGGTGAGGGCTTCAGCCTGCCGCCGGACTCCCCGGCGCTGCACGTCATCCAGCATATTCGCGATGAGTCGCATGACCATGCCATCAGCGGCCACCGCAAAAAACGGGCGAAGGTCAAAAACACGAGCACGCTTGAGACTATTGAGGGCGTTGGGCCAAAACGCCGCCAGATGCTGCTGAAGTATATGGGCGGATTGCAAGGATTACTCAACGCCAGCATGGAGGAAATTGCAAAAGTGCCGGGTATTTCGCAAGGGCTGGCAGAAAAGATCTACTACTCGTTGAAACATTGAGGGCTCTGTAGCAACATAGAGCTAAATTTTACTGACAACAAATAGTTACCGTCACTATGCAATATAATATCCCTACGTTGCTCACTCTCTTTCGTGTTGTGCTCATTCCGTTCTTTGTGCTGGCGTTTTACCTGCCGGTCGTCTGGGCACCGTTTGCCTGCGCATTGATCTTCCTTATTGCCGCGGTAACGGACTGGTTTGATGGTTACCTGGCGCGCCGCTGGAACCAAAGTACCCGTTTCGGTGCGTTTCTCGATCCGGTGGCGGATAAAGTGATGGTGGCGATCGCGATGGTGCTGGTGGCTGAGCACTATCATACCTGGTGGGTAACGCTGCCAGCGGCAACCATGATCGGCCGCGAGATCATCATCTCTGCGCTGCGCGAGTGGATGGCGGAGCTGGGGAAACGCAGCAGCGTGGCGGTGTCCTGGATCGGTAAAGTGAAAACAACTGCACAGATGGCCTCGCTGGTCTGGATGCTCTGGCGCCCGAACGCCTGGGTCGAGTGGGCAGGGATTGGTCTCCTGTGGGTGGCGGCAGTGCTGACGTTGTGGTCAATGCTGCAATATTTGAACGCTGCGCGCGGGGATTTGCTTGATCAGTGATCGTTTCGCCGTAATTTTCAGCAAACGATCCAGACAAGCAAAAAATAACGTTGACTCATCACGTCATATCAGTAGAATGCAACGCATCGAACGGCGGCACAGCAAGCCGGACGATAATGAAATCAAGTGGTTAGCAGTTAACTTGATGACATGCGGGAATAGCTCAGTTGGTAGAGCACGACCTTGCCAAGGTCGGGGTCGCGAGTTCGAGTCTCGTTTCCCGCTCCAGATTAAAGACATGCGCAATAGCGGGTGTCAGTTTGAAAAGTTTTACGGCGCGTTAGCAAAGCGGTTATGTAGCGGATTGCAAATCCGTCTAGTCCGGTTCGACTCCGGAACGCGCCTCCACTTTCTTCCCGAGCCCGGATGGTGGAATCGGTAGACACAAGGGATTTAAAATCCCTCGGCGTTCGCGCTGTGTGGGTTCAAGTCCCACTCCGGGTACCATGGGAAAAATAGAATAAAATCAATGATAAGCAGTGTCGTATAAACCACCGAAAGGTGGTTTTTTATTGTCTTTTTTTCGCCATTCGCCATTGTTTCACCATTCAGCTTCGCCATAATAAGAGGGCATTACTGCCCCCCAACCACCGGCACAACAGAAATTTTTCGGTTATATCTCGCCGTTTGAGATGCGTTTTTATGACCAGAAATTTCCTGCTTCTCATGAAGAGTTCCTTCAAGATCAGATATCCCTTTGGCTTTTAGATCATGGAATGTGAAGTTGAATTCGAGCTCAGGAAACTTTTCCGCAGCAACCTTTTTTGCCTTCATCCACTGAGCATTGAAAGCATCACGCGTATAGCGAGATCCTGATTGCTGGTGGATTACATAAAGGCTAACCATCCCGATATTTAATGGAAGTGCATCTGCCAGGTTAATCGCTTTTGACAGTCGTTCTGTCCAGGCCTTTATCTGACTAACTGCTGTTTTACTCTGCTGAATTAGAATTCCTTCATCAAGGATCTGACTTTTCTTAAGGTCAAGAATGTCACCCTGGCGTGCGCAGCATAAATAAGCTAACTCCATAGCGATTTTAACTGGCACCGGAGAAACGCTTAATAGTGCATCATATTCTTTGTCCGTGACGTATCTGGTGCGCGCCTGCTCCTTAAATTGCTTTACACCCTGGCAAGGATTCATCTTCACTTTTCCGCGCTCATATGCCCACCTGAAAACCCTCGACATAAACGCCTTCTCCCGGTTCGCTTGAACCCTGCTTTTTATTCCTCTTTTGTCCATATACTTCCTGATATGCTCAGGCTTGATGTTGTCTGGCTTCATCTTCCCAAAAACAACATTTACCTTTGCGCCATATTTTCTGTAGTCCTTTCTGGTTTCGGTGGCCAGTTCATGGAAGTCACCAGAGTTAAAAAACTCTTCGCAAAGTGCGTGGAAGTTGGAACCTACCTTGATATCGTTAATGAAGTTTTCATAGGCTGCCCAGACCTGAGACTTAGTAAGATCGTGATTGCACAATCTCACCGTTCTGCCGTCTGGCGTTCTGAATTCATAGGCTGACTTGCCCCGACGAACGCGGGGCGGCATCCAATTATCTTCTGGATTTTTGCGGATTCTGGGCATTACATGTCCTTAAAGTTTGGTTCTTCTTCCTCTGGATTGTTCACTACCAACTTCAGGCCAGCAGGGTTCGTTACATGATCCCATGTAGTTCCTGGTCTGCCGTCTTTTCGTGGCACGAAAAATACACCGCTCTCTTTCAGCGCGCGGCACTGAAGGGAAGGGCGACGATAACCAGTAAGCTGATAGAGGTCATCAGGGGTAAGAAAACGTTGGCTTTGTCCGCTCATCGTATAGCTCTCCACTTAACCGGCTGCACCCGGCTATCTCTTATAGAAAATGCAAGATGAGCAACCACCACGGAGCCCATCATTGCAGGTACGACATCTTTTGGTTTCGGTGTAATAGAGCTGATTGACCATTTCCTTTGGCATCAGAACCGGCATCGGCACGCGGATAACCAGCTTTTTGAGCCTGTCGATTTCCCCGGCCAGTTCGAGAATGCGGCGATTACCGTATTCCGCCTCTTCGCGCCACCAGTCCACATCCGCTTTAAGGCGGCGCAAGCGCCGCTGTTTGAGTTTGCTGGTCATGGTTGTGCCCAGTTATCTTCGATCGCTACGCCCAGGCGATGAAGCCAGTCAGCAAGTTTTAGCATTGACTCACGGTCACTCAGCCCACCAGGGAAGTCTTTAAGAACCACTACTGGTTTAAATTTTCCAAACATGTCTCGCTCAATCGTTATTTCCTGCTCCAGCACCGTTCGCTGCACAACACTGTTATGACGCACAAGGTATACAGACTTCGAATTACGCTCTTTCCGGTCGTAGGTGTAGGAAGTAAGAATGACCTGATGCCGTTCAGTTTCTGAGCCTCGCCATGGAAGAAAGTGAGTTTTCATAACCCCTCCTGCTGCGGTGCTGCTTCGAGCATTGCATCTTCGAACGCACTCACCGAAATTGATAGCGCGCCCCCCTGAATGTTCACTGCTTTGCCGATTGCGTTGAAAAGTGTGTGGTAGCCGAAATGCCCTTTGGACCATCCAAACTGCACCGGAGCACCCGCACGGAGCATTGCGGCGTGATGCGCTTCCCACCCTGCCCGGAAGCACTCACGCTGAGTCATAACACCTCCTTCGTAGTCAGGCATGATGCCGCTCATTTTGGAAGGTTCGGCACCCTGAAGCATGGTGGCGAGGCAGGCTCTTTCCTCCTCCTCAAGCTCAGCAACGATTTGGTTATCAATATCACGAAGCATTGATCGCTGCTCCTCAGTCAGAGATACCGGCGCTGGCTGTAGCGCATACTGCCAGCGAAGTTCATGGTTTGAATCAAACAGACGGCCATCGGACATTTGGATTGCTATACCGGAATCCCGCGTATCTACTGCTGAACCGTAACCGACAAACCTACCCACCTCATCCCAGACAATGAGTTTTGCCCCAGGTAACGGACGAGAAACAGGATATTTTGTTGCTCCACATATCGGCTCTACAGGCTCCGCTTTGCTCGATGCCAGCGCGATACGCAGAGCAGCCAGAGTGTTGCTTTCGTCTTCGTCCAGGCCGAACGGGATTTCATCGCGGGTGGCTTCCATGTCGGCAATTTTCTGCTGCAGCCATTCTTTGGTAATAGTGCTCATGGGTTATCCTCTTAGCGCCACAGTGCGCACTTCCGGGTCATAGGAAGATGCGAACTCATCGGTAATATCGGCGACATGACCAACAAAATCGTTATATTCGCCCTCTGCTTGGTCATGGCCCTGCCAGACCACGACAGCCTCGGGAGGCATTTTTCTGAGCTTGCTGATTAACTGCCTCACTGTCAGTGACATGCTCACTCTCCTTTACCGGCTGCGGCCAGCACCAACTTAGACGCATCAATATTCCACTGCGCGTCACCACAACACAGAATCCCGTTTGATGCTTCGTGGCCAAACGCCTCTGTATGCTCGATAAAACCGTGCGCGCACTGGAGATGGTGTGATAACTCAGCAATCCGCCTCTCTGCTGCCTCGGCGCGGGCTTCCTGTTCATGCTCCTCCTTCCATCCAGCATTGGAGTGTACCGCTGTTGCTTTCAGATCGTCGATCTGCTTGTCTTTGGCTTCCAGCTCATCCAGCAGCTCCAGTACGGTGGCGGGATTGGCTGCGGCGATAAATCCTGCGCATTTGGCTGGAACATCACCGTCCGAACAATTAACGACTGTCGAACCTTTATCGTCCGTTATGTATGCTTTCGAATGTTGCGTCGCGCGCATGTATTGCCACTTCACGCCACCTGCGCGAACCGCCGCTTCACGTAATGCGCGTTTGTCGATGTTGCTCATTGTGCGGCCTCCAGTAATTTCTGAACATGTGCCTTGTGTTCTTCGCTTTGCGGTACGCCAGTGAAGTTAACCGCCATGAAATACGCGAGGCGGTCTTTGTACGTGACCTCATCAAGCACTATTGCCGGAAGCGGGCGACGTCCAAAAGCAAGTTGCTCCGCGCGAGTCATATCTCGCCAGTAAAGCGGTCCATCAGCCAGGATGATTGGGATCTCATTGGTGATGAATTTTTTCAGGGTGGTGAGCCGCTGCTTTCCGTCAACAACTTCAATGTAAGGCAGTTCGCGCGAGCACCAATCAGGCGCCTTTGCCAGCGCTACAGAACCGATGGGAAAACCAGAAATCACCACGTTTAAAAATGCCTGCTGTTCTTCGCGTCCCCAGACATAATCGCGCTGATAATCGGCCTCAAAATCCAGTTCACCGCCAGTAATCCAGCGGATGTACATATCAACTGGATACTCACCGGTACGAGCGTCAAATACCTGAGCGTTGCGGATTCTGTTGCTCATGACTGCACTCCTTTGCGAAGCTGGGCTGCGAACTCCGGAGCTTTATGGCATTTGATTCTTTCAATGGCATGCGTGTATCCATCTTGATAGCATTCCTCGCCACGCTCTAAATATGGGCTTCCAAGGCTGGCAGCAAACATCTCCACACCCTGCGCCCGCACTTCAGCCAGGAAAACGTCAGTCGCCGGGGTAATCATCGCTACCACTGCTTCGTCGATGTAACAATCATCAATACCGCAAAAATTCGCTTCTTCGCGGTTAACGTTAAGGTGCCGAATAATCTCTTTTGCAGCCTTAAGCCCCGCATTCTCCGCAGCCAGAGCAGCGCATCTGGCTTCAGACTTGGCCAGCTTATTACGAAGGCCAACAGCACAGTCATGTGCGCCGCTGTGACCTCTCAGGAAAGAAAATCCACAGTCGCAATAAAAGACATTATTTTTTTCGGTAATCACGATGTTTCTCCATGACGCTGAGCTGCGATAGCTTTGTGCTCGTCGATGATTCCTACAACTTCCGCATGGACCAATCCTTCGAGAGAGATAACACCTGTGTCGCTTATACCCGCCAGGCTGATCAGCTCTACAAGACGACGCGCTTTCTTCACGCTAATTTCCGGCGCTATAACGCTGCGGGTAACTTTCTTCTTACCCTTTGCGGCAGCGGAAGCTTTATCCTTCTGAAGAACCTCACCGGCCTTTTCGCCGAACTCTTTTACGCGGTTAACGGCCACATCTACGGACACGGTCCCGGACTTAACTTCTTTCTGAACGTCGTGGTTAGCAGTGCTAAGAAGCAGAAGCTTTTCGACAGTAGGAACAGACTTGTTGACCAGTTTTGCGATCTCGCTGGTGGTCTGGTTGAATGCGTTATGCAGCTCCTGAATAACCGCAGCCTGTTCCATGTCGGAGAGTGGCAGCTGGTTGTTACTGGTCATGATGCGAGCCAGGCGCTGCACATCGTTACCGTTGAACGGCATGATGTGAATGCGGTCCACTGGCTTACCAGCTTCAGCGCAGCGTGCATAGCAGCGGCGACGGCGATGACCTTCAACAACCCAAACTCCACCTTCATCACGGGCGATAACTTCCAGCGGTGGAACTGATCCGCCGTTCATCAGGTAGTTGAACAGGTCATCATCAGCCTGGCGGGTGCGTTCATCGTCTTCACGTTTGTTGAAACCTTCACGAACATGGATATCGGAAAGGGCGATAAACATCCCGGTATCGGTGCGCTTAATTACACCGGACTTGGTCATTTGCTTGAATGAGTTAGCCATCAGAGAGCAACCTCGTTCTTCATGGAAATCACCACAGGAGGCAGTTCGCGCAGTTCACGCTGAGCTTCCAGAAGATGCATATTGGTTCTGGTCTTAGTGTGGCGCTCAACAATGCGGTCGCACTCTTTGGCCCAACTCGCTACATCCTGGCGAAGGGTGGCATTCTGCTCGGCCAGCTCCTTCCGCTGCGCCATCGCTTCACAAAGCGCGACGCTGGTAACATCAAGGCGTGTAGCCAGTTCGTTAATCATCCAGCCGTAAGCTGCAGGAAGGAGAGGGGCGGCCTTACGAGCTGCGTCAATAAGCTGCTCTCTTGTCATGCGTGGTTGTAACTCGGTGACGTTCTGTGTGTTCGTCATGGATAGTTTCTCCGTGTTATAAGCGCTCTGCACAGCGCTGATTTTTGGTTGCACGAATCCCTCGCCGTTTGGCGACAAAAAATAAAGGGGTTTCGTTTTAGTAAGCACCCAACCAGGGCACTTAGTGAAACGGGCGGCTGCCACCGCAAGTTAGCTTCTCCACAATTGGGAGCGCGTTCTCCTGAGGTTGATTTAACGACTGAGGCCTCTCAAGGAACCGGCTGAACGCGCTTTCAGTTGTGAAAAGGGGCGGTCGACATTAAGGACATTCACAACTGCCGACCGCCAAGACTACACACAGCATCTGGTACAGCTACTACGGTTTACCACGGTCCTAACGTGATTCTTTTGTGGTGGCTGGTGCTGAACTCCAGCTCAGTGGCGCGGTGTTTCAATATCGTAACCGCCCGTTCCATCCGCGTTCGATCAGTCCGTATGCTCGCTTAGAACGTTTCGCCTGCTTATCTTTTCTCAACCGTTTTACGGTCAGCCCCGCCATTCACCACAACTGAAAAAGAGCGGTCCACCTTCACCATGCTTTGCCTGCCACCATTGGGATTGGTTACTACAGCAGTCGAAGGGTACAGTTTTTCACGCCCGCGCTCTTTCAGTTGCATCCTCGTCTCTTCCGAGGTGTCACACCTGATCGCCACGCTGGTGAAACGTCTCTGGCTGTCGTACACAACTGGCTTGCACATTCCGGCTACCCGCTGGATCTGGAAAAAGTAATGCAAGGAATCCCCGGACCGCTGCGGCACATGTGCCATATACCGTACTGCTAACCTACCGATGGTCTTAAACATCATCACCCCGGCGCATACTGAGTATCACCAATAGTAATTAAATGGTCAACACCTGTAGTGATAAAAATATCACGGTTAGTGTTAACTTTATGATTAGTAAGGTGAAAAAAGATGCAAAAAAAAGGAGCCGATTGGCTCCTTATTCGAAGATAGTTTCAGGCCATTGGGCCTTAACGACTTTGCCTATTATTCTGCAATTCTCATTACATTCAATGGCCTGATAGCGAGGGCTGGGGTTAAGAGGTTCGAGCCATGGCTTCCCGTCTTCACGAACAAATTTTTTAAAGGTAACTTCTGAATCGTTGAATATTCCAGCAACACAGAAATCACCAGGCTCAACATCCTGTTCTGGATCTATGAGTATGAGCATTCCCTCAGGAAAGCTTGGCTTAACTCCGGGAGGTGCAGTCATTGAATGACCTGATACCTCAAGCCAAAATGCAGAATCACTGGCTTTGACAGTGGTTGAAACCCATTCCTTCGCGTCGCGTTCTGTATAGGAACTAACGGGGCAAAATGATCCCGCCTGCACTTCGGTTAATAAGGGGTATTCATACACAGAGGATTGATTTCTTCCGTTCGCAATCGCCTCAAACATTGCTGATATCTCAGCTGCAAGGGATGGACTGAAATCATCGACTTTTACCCCGAGTATTTTAGCGAACTGTGCAGCATGAGTAGCATTGATAGCGTTTGTACCATTCAGTAACTGCGCTACACCACTTTGTCCCATCCCCATTTGTTCAGCCAAAGTCTCCTGTGAGAGCCCCAGCGCTTTTTTTTTGGACTCAAAAATAGCCTTAAGCCTGTTGGCGTCGGCAAGTTGTTCGGCGGTCAATGGTTTCTTTTTCATTCTCATAATTTATCACCGCACGGCATAATCACCAATCACCGCTAGTGTTGACATATTTATCACTAACAGTGATACTCCTTATGTGCAAACCACGAGGAAAACCAATGAAGATTATTCCGCTATCTGAATATGTTTTGGAAAACGGTCAGGCAAAAACAGCTGAGGCACTTGGGGTATACCAAAGCGCAATCAGCAAAGCTCTCAAGCGTAATCGCCGGGTAAATATCCTGGTTAACGAAGACGGGAAGATTGAAGCCGAGGAAGTACGACCATTCCCTAACAAAAACAAACCTGCTGATCCTGACGTTGCAGTAACACCGTAACCCAGCAACCAGCATTACGTAACTACCAAAGGAAAAACAACATGGTAGAGCCAAGCCTGAAAGAAGTAGTGAAAGCGATGTGCAAAGCGTACCCCGGTGGCCGTGAAGCTATGGCCGGAGCACTTGGCATGTCAGTAACGCAGTTCAACAACAACCTGTACGAGAAGAATGGCTGCCGCTTCTTCGAAGTGAACGAGCTGGAAGCGATGGAAGACATTTCAAACACGTCTCTCCTGGCTGATTACTTCGCGCAACGTCGCGGAGCTCTGCTGGTGGACGTTCCTCAGCTGGAAGACCTTGACCGCGTAGATCTCTTTACCCGCGCCATGAGAACTGCAGCAGCACGTGGACAGGTTGATCAGATTATCCAGAAGGCCCTGGAAGACGGAGTTATAGAGCCGCATGAAGCTGAAGAGATTAACGAACATCACCGCCGTCATCTGGCTGCGCGTGAAGAAGAAATCCGCGCGATTGTCGCGCTGTTTAGCCGTAAGAAAAGCCAAAAGAAGTGACGCCCGCGAGTGTGCAGCTCCGGGCGTCGTGGCGTGTCGTATTCAGTGGAGAAACTAACGCATGAACAGTTTAAACCGATTGAGACCAGCGAAGCAATTCAGATGCCTTCCACTGGTGGGAAAAGATTCCCCGTTCGGCTATGTGGAGAGATTAAACGACCAGCCTGGTGAGAACAACTACCAGCCTGAGAACGCGATGGTAGAGGCTTTTGCTCAGATGAACGAGAAGGGGCGTGAGGAATGGCTGAAGTTGACAGGCGATTCAGAGACCACAGAGGCATCCCTGTCCATGTCATCAGGTGGGAGCCCGAGACTCGACGCGTTATATACCTTCGCGAAGGGTACGATCATGAGTGCTTCAGCCCTCTTGAGCAATTCCAGCGTAAATTTACAGAGTTAAAGGACGACCATGAGCAGAATCTTTGACATCGTCCAGTCAATGTCAGGCCAGAAGAACGTCATTGTTCTTCCCAGGCCGTACCTGCTGTTCTTTAAAGAAGACCAGCAGGCTCATGCGCTGGCAGCAGTTCTTAACAACCTCGTTTTCTGGTCAGCTTTTGGGGGAGAAGACGGCTGGTTCTATAAAACTCACAAGGAGCTTGGAGCTGAGGCGGGCGAATTAACTGAAGACCAGACAGAGCGGCTGGTTAAAAAGCTAGTAAACAAGTATCTGCCTGGCGTGATCGAGACCTGTTCTCGAAAGGTCAATGGCACGCCAACCAAACATTATCGCATAGACGGCGATGCTCTAATCTCATTAATCTTTCCAGAAAATAACGATTCCGCAAAAGTACGGAATGGAAAACGTGAAGATGCGGAATCAAAACCGCGAAGCTGCGTTTCTCAATCCGCGAATAATAGGAATCTTGGGAGCCGCGAAAGTGCGGAATCCTATCTCTATACAGACTTTAATGCAGAGTTAAACAAGCAGACTAAAAAACCTATTTGTCCGGTTGCGCCGCAACCAGACGGTGATGTGTTGATCACCGATCAGGCTAAACAGGTTTTAACCCATCTTAACCAGGTGACCAGTTCGCGTTATCAGGTTTCAACAACATCGCTGCAAAACATTCGTGCCCGAATCGGGGAAGGTTACACCGTTGAAGAGTTATCGCTGGTGGTGGACTACTGCAACGCCAAGTGGAGCGAAGATCTGACGATGGCAGCCTACCTCCGCCCACAGACGCTTTTCCAGCCTACCAAGTTCCCTGGCTACCTGAAGTCCGCGAACAGCTGGGCCAAAGCTGGGCGTCCTCCTCGTGTCAACGGAGAGTGGGCCCGAGAAGATGGCGTTTTCCGTTCCAGCTTCCAGAACACTGACTACAGCAAAATTCCCAACGGTTTCAGAGGAGCGAACTCATGAGCTTTCTCAAAACAATTCAATTATTCGTGGCCACTAACCCTGGACTGACGAACAAAGAGATCGCTGCAGCACTCCCGCAGTATGCCTTGCACAGTGTTCAGCGTGCTGTATGCCGCCTTGTCATGCTTAATCGTGCTGAGCGCAAAGGCGTACGTCCTCATTTCCGTTACTACGCAAAAGCTCCGGTTGGTCCGATTGGACCGATCATCCCACGTATGCCGGTTGAGAAAGCAGAAGTAAATCTTGAGCCAAAGCAGGAAGCCGCACCAAACCCGGCTGTCATTGCAATGATGGAAAAGGCTAAAGAGTTATCTGACAAGGGGCTTTATCTGCGTGCTGCTACCGTTCTGATGGAAGCATTCAATCGATCAAAGAACGAAACTATGCGAGCCAAAATTCTCAAAGAACGTAAGCGCTGCCTGAGTATGGCGCCGAGGGTTAAAGCCACCGGCGATGGCTGGTGTCTGGCTGGCCGAGCGAGGAACGTCTGATGAAATACTCACTGATTTACGCTGACCCTGCCTGGGAATATGGCAACACCGCCAGCAACGGCGCGGCTACTAATCACTACGGCACGATGAAGCTTATCGACATGAAGCGTCTTCCTGTATGGGACCTTGCTGCAGATGATGCTGTTCTCGCGATGTGGTTCACCGGGACGCACACCCGTGAAGCCATTGAGCTGGCTGAAGCCTGGGGCTTTAAGGTTCGCACGATGAAGGGCTTTACCTGGGTGAAGTTCAACCCGCTGGCGGAGCAGCACATCAACAAAGCGCTTCAGGCTGGTGGAGTAGAGGATTTTTACGACTTCCTCGACCTGCTTAACGAGCAGACCCGCATGAACGGCGGCAACTACACCCGAGCCAATACGGAAGACCTGCTGATAGCCACCAGGGGGAATGGACTGGAGCGCCAGTGCGCCAGCATCAAGCAGGTTATCTACAGTCCACTCGGTAAGCACAGCCAGAAGCCAGCCGAGGCGCGTTTTCGTCTGGAGAAGCTTTACGGTGACGTTCCTCGCATCGAACTCTTCAGCCGCTGCGGTGCGCCAGGCTGGGACCACTGGGGAAATCAATCTAAATCACCAGCAGTGCAACTCTTGCCTGGTTATGTAAACACAATTTCTAAAGTGGAGGCCGCGTGAATGAGTTGGCTCTTTTCGCAGGCGCTGGTGGAGGAATACTCGGCGGCCACCTGCTCGGATGGAACACAGTATGCGCAGTTGAACGTGATGCCTACGCCGCACAAGTTCTCGCGCAACGACAAAATGATGGAATTCTCCGACCTTTTCCGATTTGGTCTGACGTGTGCAGTTTTGACGGAAAGCCATGGCGAGGAATTGTTGACGTCGTTTCTGGAGGATTTCCGTGCCAGGACATCAGTGCAGCAGGTCGAGGTGCTGGAATTGGCGGTGAAAAATCAGGGCTATGGTTCGAAATGGCAAGAATCATTGATGAAGTCAGACCATCCTTCGTGCTCGTGGAAAATTCTCCCAGGATTAGAAAGAAAGGACTTAACCACGTCATCAGTAACCTTGCCGAAATGGGGTATGACAGCGAATGGTTCTGTTTATCAGCATCATCTGTCGGAGCTCCGCACAAAAGAGATCGAGCATGGATTATTGCCTACACCAGTAGCGGACGACACTGGGCACAGAAAGAACAGGTATGCGCAAGGTGGAAGACCACTTTCATATGTGATTGGTGGAAAGCTGAACCCGGAATTTGTCGAGTGGATGATGGGTTGGCCAATCGGGTGGACCGAATTAAAGCCCTTGGCAATGGGCAGGTTCCACGAGTGGCTGCAGCAGCATTCTCCAGGCTTACAGAAAGTTGAGGTGGCAGCATGAAGAAGCTATCTGTCGAGGAAAATAATGCTGTTCGTGACGTTGCCCGTCAATGCTCCGATGCCATTAAGAAAGCCCTGAAGAAAAAGCCTAAGCCAAGCTGGAACGTCGTTGTTCCTCCGATCCTGAAGGAGTACCACGAGAAGGTGAAACCGATGGGCGTAAGTCTGGTGATGTTCAACAGCGTAATCGGACGCCTGAACGGGCGCTATGGAGTCGAGTCATGATGGAATTAACGCCGCGTCAGAGTGAAGTGTATGAAGCTATCAAGGTTCACATCGAGAAGGTTGGCTTCCCACCAACTTTAATAGAGCTTGCTGAACTGATTGGTTGCTCATCGCAGAACGCTGCTGCTGAGCATGTGAAGGCGCTAAAGAAAAAAGGTTACATCTCTATCGCTCCTGGCGCTGCCAGGGGCATTACAGTCGTCAAAACAGAATTGGATGCTGATCCGGTAGCGATCATTATAGGCCTGTTATCCGGTGGAGACATGGCCAGAGATAACGCGGTGAAATGGCTGAAAAAACAGGGAGTGACTTTATGAAACTGGTGCTCCCGTTTCCGCCGAGCGTAAACACCTACTGGCGAGCTCCAAACAAGGGGCCGTTAAAAGGCCGCCATCTTATCAGTGAGAAAGGCAGGGCATATCAGAGTGCGGCCTGCGCAGCGATTATTGAGCAGCTGCGTTGCCTTCCTAAACCATCATCGTCACCAGCTGCGGTGGAGATCCTTCTCTTTCCGCCAGATGCACGCCGCCGCGATATCGACAACTACAACAAAGCTCTGTTCGACGCGCTTACTCACGCTGGAATCTGGGAGGATGATAGTCAGGTTCAGCGAATGCTGGTGGAGTGGGGCCCGAAAGTACCCGGTGGACGAGTAGAGATATCGATCAAGAAACATGAACCTCTGGCTGGTGCAGCCGCCTGATAAGTGGAGAAGAGCATGAATCAGATGAATATCACCGTTATGTGTCCGACTCACCACGCCGCCGCGATGGGGCAGCAAATAACGATGTCGAGCCGTGAGATTGCCAAGCTAGTCGACTCACGCCACAGCAACGTCTGTGTGACCATCGAGCGCCTCATGAATTCTGGCGTAATTGGGGGGTATGCTGCAATGCAGTACACCCACCCTCAGAACCAGCAGGTTTACCATTACTACGAAGTTAACAAGCGAGATAGTTACATAATCGTCGCACAGCTTTGCCCGGAGTTTACTGCCCGTCTGGTTGACCGGTGGCAGGAACTGGAGAGCGGGGCCGGGATGTTGGTACCGCAAACACTACCTGAAGCACTTCGCCTCGCTGCCGACCTTGCCGAACAGAAGCAACGGCTGAGTGAAGAACTGGCCATAGCAGCGCCTAAGGCTGAATTTGTTGATCGTTATGTCAAAGCCACTGGCTCAATGACGTTCCGGCAGGTTGCCAAGCTCCTTAACGCCAAAGAACCCGAGTTCGCGATGTTCCTCATTGAGAACGGAATCATGTACCGCCTGAACCGCGTGCTTACTCCGAAGAGTAAACACATAGAAGCAGGTCGCTTTGAAGTTAAGACCGGGACCACCAATCAGACCAACTACGCATTCAACCAGTCTCGCTTCACCGCAAAGGGTGTTCGCTGGATTGGCGGCCTGTGGGCTGAACATATTGCTAAGGGGCAAATTGCGTGAGAGCCATACTGACACCTGAAGTTGCCCCAATGTCCGGGGTGGTACTGTTCCGCCCAGGTAACGAATTGCTGTGGCTGTTTCGTCGTGGCCGTGTTGTGATTGAAACGCCTTCCGAAGCAATTCAGCACCTGCCATCAGGTCTTATCCCGGAAGCGCACCAGCCACTGACAGATGATGTCAGCATGCAGACGATTTTCCAGAACGAGCGGGTTATTCAGCGCGCTGGTGGACTTAGTAGCCTTGATGCCTGGTTGGAACGTAAATTCGAATGTCAGTGGCCCCATAATGACTGGCATTCAAAGGACTTTACGGTGATGCGCCACGCTCCCGGAAGCATTCGCCTTTGCTGGGGCTGTGATAACCAGTTGCGTGAACAAACTACTGAAAGACTGGCAGGAATTGCCATGCAGAACCTGGTAAAATGGCTACTCGGAAGGGTGAATATTATGCTGGGCTTTGGCGCAGACCACACCCTGACGCTTCCGGAGTTCTGCTGGTGGATGGTACGTAACGATCTGGCTGACCTTATTCCTGAATCAGTGGCTAACCAGGCACTCAGGATTAAGCCTGAATCTCACAGCTCAGTGATGCGGGAAAGCGACATTGTGCCGTCATTACCGGCAACTGAAATCCTCCAGGAGAAAGTTAAGAAGATTGTCTCGGTGAAGGTAGACCCTGAATCACCGGAATCTTTCATGCTGAGGCCAAAGCGCCGCCGCTGGGAGAACGATAAGTACACCCGCTGGGTTAAGTCGCAGCAGTGCAGTTGCTGCAATAACCCGGCAGACGACCCCCACCACCTGATAGGCCACGGGCAGGGTGGAATGGGAACAAAGGCGCATGACCTGTTTGTGATACCGCTGTGCAGAGCGCATCACGACGAGTTACACGCTGATCACGTGGCATTTGAAGCGAAATACGGCGACCAGTTAACGCTGTTATTTCGGTTTTTAGATCGTGCGCTGGCAATCGGCGCACTGGCGTAAGTGGAGACGCTCATGGACCTCGATAACGTTGTTAAATTCTTTGCCCCAAAAGGAATGCATATTTCCGACAGTGTTCGCGCCACTGCCAGCGAGCAACTAACGGTAACTGATGTCATGGCTGCTCTAGGAATGACTCAGGCAGACGCGGGAATTGGCCTTGCTATGTATCTTGGTAAAGCCGGAGTCAGCAAGCAGGACAGAGAAGCTTCAATAAACTGGCTCGCTGAATATGCCAAGCAATCCGCGCCTTTTGCTGTACGCCGTCTCGCAGGAAAGAAATTCCCCCTCTGTATGCTCATCATGGCCAAGTTCGCCTATAACGACTATGCATCGTCAGCTGCTGATTTATCCGATTGTCCAAAATGCAACGGTAAAGGTCTCCTTGAAAAAGTCGGTACGGTCACTAAAAGCCATTACACAATGAGAATTCCACAGTGGGCAAAAGACCTCGGGCAGTCACCATCATCTTTCGAAAAGAAGCGGGAGGTGAAGAACGTTGAGCAATCACTTTGCACAAAATGCAACGGTGCCGGGAATATAAGTAAGCGCTGCCAGTGTGGAGGAACAGGTAAGACACTGGACCGTAAAGCAACTGAGCTGCAAGGCGTACCTGTTTATAAGGTATGCAAGCGCTGCGAAGGGCGCGGTTACAGCAGGCCAAAGTCATCTATTGCTTACCGGGGAATATTCTCTGAGCTGCCAAGTCTTCCTGATCGCACCTGGCGCTACAGCTGGAAGCCATTCTACGAAATGCTTGTTTCTCGCTGCTTTCAGGAAGAGAGCTATTCAAACACCCAACTGAAAAAAGTTACAAGAAACGATAATTTGACGGATATCGCGTAATTTAACGTCACGATGCTTGCAATGTTGCCGTTTTTGATGTAACTTGACACTAACGATGGGCTTTGTATGTCCACGGTTAGAAAGAAAATATAAAAAACCTCGCTACGGCGGGGTTTTGTTGTTTCTAAGGGCTGCCAAATGGCGGCCTTTTTTGTTTCCCCTCGTTCTGAGAGGACTCACGGCAATAAGAGGGGGCTAAATGTCCGCAGAACCGATATCTGCTACGGCAACTGCTGGTGTTGCAGCCGGTACGACCGGAATCACCTTTGCCACGATGTTTCCAGAAGCTACTCCCGCCGTAATGCTTTGCTCACTTGCTGGGGCCGCTCTTTACGTGCTGAGCAGTGAAGACCACAAGCTCTGGAAGCAGATACTGTTCGCACTCATCTCATTCATCGGTGGGGTCTACTGCGCCGGAACAGCATCTGAAATCATCGCTGCGCTTATCAATGCGGCATTAAGTCACCTTTCTCCGCCAGTTGCCGTGAAAGTATCTCCAGCCATTGGTGCGCTGGCGGCCTCAACGGTTTCTGTCACTGTCCTGCTTCGCGTTCTCAAGCGCTCGAAGACAGGAGACTTACCCGGATTGAAGGGGGAAGAATGACGTGGCAAACACTTATCCTGAACATTAACGCTGTGGCATGCATCCTTATCACCATACGTCTGATGTTCTTCAGGAAGCGGAGCTTACGCCGCCGCCGCCTGATGGAATTTCTCGCGTATGGGCTGATCCTCGCACCAGCGTTTACCGCTTTCCGCATATGGCATGGTGATTACGCGCAGGTCGACTACGGAGAGCTGGTCGTCAATCTTGTTGTCTGCATTGCCGTATGGCGTGCAAGGGGCAACATCGCAAGAATCGCAGGGGAAAGCACAACGTGAACCAATCACAATTTCAAAAGGCGGCTGGGCTAAGCGCCGAGTTAGCTGCGCGCTGGTTTCAGCCAGTGAAAGAGGCGATGAAAGAGTTCGGCATCACCAAACCGGTAGACCAGGCGATGTTCATCGCTCAGGCAGGGCATGAATCAGCAGGATTCACTTTGCTGGTGGAGAGCTTCAACTATCGGATTGCAGCACTGGCTAACTTCATTCGTGCAGGACGCCTCACAGCAGACCAGGCAAACATGCTTGGCCGCCGTCCTGAAGAACGCACTTTACCGATTGAGCGCCAACGCGCCATTGCTAACCTGGTATACAGCAAGCGCATGGGTAACAACGCTCCCGGAGACGGCTGGTTATACCGTGGGCGTGGACTTATCCAGATTACCGGACTCAACAACTACCGTGACTGCGGTAACGGCCTGAAGGTTGATCTTGTTAAGCAGCCTGAGCTATTGGCCGAAGATGTTTATGCAGCCAGAAGCGCGGCGTGGTTTTTCGACACTAAGGGGTGCCTGAAGTATTCCGGCGACCTGATGCAGGTGACGAAGATTATCAACGGCGGAACGAACGGACTTGAAGATCGCCGCGCTCGCTTCGGTCAGGCCAAAACGGTGCTTGTATGAAAAAGTGGCTACGCATCTTACTCCCACGATGGGAGACCGACACGGTTGTGCTGAAGGAAAAGGATGGTGTTCTCCACATCGTCTGCAGTTATGAAGACATCGAACCTGGAGAGATGTTTGACGGAATGTGTGAACTCCAGACATTCACCTGGCTCAACTGGTCTTTTCCATTTAGCGAAGCTTTAAACGTGCGCTATTTTGAACCGAAGGTGGAAGCATGAGCATTGTTGAAATCATCATCGGTGTTATTGGTGCAATCTGTGTGGCCGCTGCAAGCGGATTCGGATTGGGCCATATTCGAGGCACAAGCAAAGCGGAAGCGAAAGCCGACCAGCAGCGCACCGAAGAAAAGGCCGCAGCCACTGAAGCAGTAGCAGAACGCCGGGTAGAAGCAACGAAAGAGGCCAGCAATGTACAGCAGACTGTTAACCGCATGCCTGATGACGATGTTGATCGCGAGCTGCGTGACACGTGGAAGCGTCCCGGTGGTGGTTGATACCGCCTGTGACTGGGTAAAGCCAATCTACCTGACCGATCATGACATTGACGTTATGGACCGCCAGACGAAGAAAGACATACTGGCGCATAACAAAGCGTGGCAGGAGAACTGCCAGAAGGAGAAGCTCGAAATCAAGTAGCAAAGCGGTTAGACCGCAGTCGAAAGGCCATGCAGCAGTCATGATGCTGCGCCGAGTCTCCGCGTAGAGAGCCAGAAGCAGGTCCGAACTGCGACATACCGCTGGTGAGGGTTAATCGAGGAAAAGGGTATGCCGGTAAAGCAGCGCGATCGCCAGACGCGTACCGGTTATGAGCGGCGATGAGCGACAGAACCTCAAGGGCATGAGCGTGGCCACTCCGGGAAGTGGCAGTCGTTAAAAAGCTCACCTGCTGGCGAGCTAGATAATACTATACAGGTAGCAGGCCAATCAGATGTTTTACCGAAGGCCAAATAGCCAAAGTATTTGCACCTAATGAAACTAGCATCTCCATGTATTCCAAAGGAGACTTAGATTGGGTTCGAACCATGCTATCAAGTAGTTTAATAATTTCATTATGATTTTTATCACCAACTTTTTCGATTATCTCATTGCTGTATTCATAAACTAAATTCATGATTTCACGATGAGCATTTAATACTTGATCAGAAAAGTGTCTATTTTCGTTGGCTATTATTCCTCTGGAATCGGTGATTTCAAACCCAACATCTGAACCATACGACTTGTTTCCGATAAAAGTGCAATTTTCACAGTTGCTTACACGATACGAAACAGTTTTTTTGGAATCCATAACCCCCCCTTTGCGTTTAATGTCAATTTTACCAGTGTGCATTATACGGGGTTTGCAATGAGAACCTGACTGCTAATTTTTAAAGTTAAGGATATATCTCTTAAAGATTGTGTTTTTCATGCGCATCGCACGCGCACATCAAAGAAAGTCTTTCAGCTGTGAGCCTGGGCAAACCGTTAACTTTCGGCGGCTTTGCCGTGCGACAGGCTCACGTCTAAAAGGAAAATCAAATGCAGGTCACTATTGATGGTGTCCCGTATGCCCCCGCATGCTCAATTTCATCGCGGGTCGGCATTGCAATAACGACACACCAGCGCGCTGAAGTTCTGAAGCGAGCGCTCGAACAACACATGAAGCATCTTCCCGCCGGTGCGCTGGTGGTAGTTGTCGATGATGGTACAAAACCTTCCGCGTTAGTGCCCGAGGGCGTGCAGCTGCTTCGCCATGAAACATCACTCGGCATTGTTGCTTCGAAGAACGCCAGCCTGGCAGCCCTGATGGATGCCGGGTGTGAGCATCTTTTTCTTTGGGATGATGACGCCTGGCCTATTGCTTATAACTGGCATCTTCCCTACATCGAATCATCCGAGCCACACCTGGCTTACCAATTCCTCGATCTTGCTGGCCAGAATAAGCTCAATGACCTTTCGGTGCTTTACCGTGACGATCAGCATGTGGCGTATACCGGGCAGCGTGGCGTGATGCTTTATTACCGCCGCAGTGTCATCGAGAAGGTGGGCGGATTCGATCCGGTTTATGGTCGCGGCATGTACGAGCACAGCGACCTCGCCTTGCGCATCCATAACGCTGGACTGACTACGTGGGCTTACGCTGATGTCGTCGGTTCAGAAAAGCTGATTCATTCTCTTGATGAGCATGAGGCCGTAGAGCGCTCGGTACCGAAACCTGACCGGCAGGCGCTGGTGGAGCGTAACGTTAAAATCCACAACGAACGGCGTGATGCCGGGTTTACTGGTTACGTGGAGTACCGGCGGCAGCGCGACGTGGTTATCACTACGTTACTGACTAGCCAGCCTGACCCGCAGCGCGGCACCAGGCTTAAGCCAGAGCAGGCGCTCATTGGGAAATGGGTCGCATCTGTCAAAGGCGGCGAAGCGGTCATTCTCGCTGACGAGTTTGAATATTCTCCACCGGGCCAGCTGACGGTGCGTGTGCCTGCGGTCGATATGAATGTGTATTTCCGCCGCTGGCTGCATATCTGGCAATATCTGCGTGATAACCCCCAGTACCGCTTTGTCTGGTGTACGGATGGTACTGATGTCGAAATGCTCCGCGAACCATGGTCAGAAATGGAGCCCGGAAAAATTTACGTTGGCTCTGAGCCAAAGACGTATGCAGACACCTGGGCGAAACAGAATCATCCGGAGCGAATCTATCAGGAGTTCATTGAAGAGCACCGCAACGATGTGATGCTTAATGCTGGACTCCTTGGTGGTACCCGCGCTGATGTAATGGCGTTCGCTCACGGCATCATCCGTCTTTACTACAGGATTGAGAGTTATCGTTTCTGGAAGAAAGAACAGGCTGGCGCCGCAGTGGGTGACATGCTGGCGTTCGGAATTGTCGCGCAGTCATTCGCTGACAGGTTGGTCACCGGCCCTCTGGTACATACCGTTTTCAAAACTGATGGTATAGGTAAGGAGGTCGCATGGTGGAAGCACAAGTGAAATTCGTTGTTGTTGGTCACCACTCCCGGTCAGAACATGCACAACGTCTTGCTGCGCTGCTGGATGCTCATCTGCTTATTGATGACGGTAACCACGGAGCTAACTGGAATCATCGCCGTGCGCTTGAATGGGCAGCCAGTCAACTATGCCGGGTAGTGGTGCTGGAAGACGACGCGTTGCCGGTACCCGGATTCACCGAAAAGGTAACCGACTGGTTAGTGCGCTGCCCAGATGACCTACTGAGTTTTTACCTCGGAACTGGTCGGCCTCCTCAGTACCAGATGCAAATAGCGGAACGGCTAATCATTGCTGATAAAGCTCGATATGAATTCATTTCGTTTCCTCGCCTAATTCATGGTGTGTGCTACAGCATACCGCCTCATCGCATCAGCCGTGTGCTATCTCGATGGGACAGCAGCAAGCCTGCCGATTATGCCGTTGGTGATGCCTGGGGCGGTTCAGTGGTTTATCCATGTTTTTCGCTGGTGGACCATGCAGACTTTGAATCAGTCGAACGTCACCCTGACTCAGCGCCACGAACAGAGCGACGCAGAGCATGGAGGCTGGCGTGAATAAAGAACCGCGTATCTACGGCAGCAAATGGGACAGAGAGCGTCTTGTTTTCCTTCGTGCCCATCCACTCTGTGTGATGTGTCAGGAACAGGGAAGAGTGGCAGCAGCAACGGTAGTTGACCACATCACCCCTCACAAACTGAAAGAGGCGCTCCGTTCTGGTGATGCGGCTGCCATAAGCAAATCCCAGAAGCTCTTCTGGAGCCGTAGTAACTGGCAGGGACTGTGCAAGCAGCACCATGATTCAACTAAGCAGAGGATGGAGAAGAGAGGCTCTATCATCGGTTGCGACGAGAGCGGCATCCCCCTCGACCCGACGTCGCACTGGTTCAAACGATAGCGTTTCTCATCTGTGAAGGGCAGGGGAGGGGTGGGTCAAAAGTTCATGACCTTGCCCCTGAATGACCGCCGCCCATCCTTTTTGTGCACAACCGCGAAATGAAAAGTTTTTTTCCGGGAGGTTCCGATGGCAGGACGACGCCCGAAACCGACCCACCTGAAAGTGGTAACCGGCAACCCGGGCAAACGCAAACTCAACGACAAAGAGCCCACTCCGGCGCGAGAAATCCCAAGCCCACCTGAGCACCTCACTGACTGGGGGAAAGTGGCATGGGGAAAACTGACCGTGCTGCTCGACGGTATGGGTATTTTGACCATTGCCGATACGCTGGCGCTCGAACGTCTCTGTGATATTTACGCCGACATTCTGCAACTGCGCCTTACTATCGCCGACGAGGGGCGAACGTACACTGTGCAGACAGAAGGCGGATTTTTGATTAAAGCAAATCCGGCGGTTGCCATGCTTGCCGACGCTGATCGTCGATTCAAAAGCTACCTGGTTGAATTCGGTCTCACTCCGGCCGCCAGAACGAAGGTGAAAGTTGATGGTGGAGAAAAAGAAGAAGACCCGCTCAACCAGTTCTTCGGTTGACCCGGCGACTCAGTATGCATTGGATGTCTCCGAAGGAAAAGTTGTTGCAGGTCCTGACATTCGGAACGCATGTAACCGACATCTGCGCGACCTGAAAGATGGAAAAAATCGTGGCCTTGTCTGGGATATTGACTCAGTCAACCGGGCGATTAATTTCTTTGCCCAGGTACTGAAGCTAAATGGCGGTGAGCATGAAGGCGTACCGTTTAATCTTCTTCCTTGGCAATGTTTCATTGTTGGTTCAATTTTCGGATGGAAAAGGGCAAATGGAACCCGCCGTTTTCGTACCGTATATGTTGAGTCTGGTAAGGGCTCTGGTAAATCCCCGCTTGCTGCTGGCGTTGGCCTTTACTGTATGACGGCCGATAAGGAGCCACGAGCGGAGGTTTATGCCGCTGCGACCAAAAAAGACCAGGCTATGATCCTGTTTCGTGATGCGGTTGCGATGGTGGATCAGTCTCCTGCGTTACTGTCCAGAATCCAGAAATCAGGTGGTGCTGGTAAAGAGTGGAATCTGGCATTTTTGCAGAACGGTTCTTTCTTCCGCCCTATCAGTTCAGATGATGGACAATCCGGCCCTCGCCCGCATTGTGCACTGATTGATGAAATTCATGAACATAAAGACAACCGTGCTGTAGAAATGATGCGTGCCGGGACGAAAGGGCGTCGGCAGGCTCTGATTTTCATGATCACCAACAGCGGACATGACAAAACCAGTGTCTGTTATGACTATCACCAATATGGGCAGAAAGTCGCGTCGGGGCAAAGTGAGAATGATGCGTTCTTTGCCTTTATCTGTTCACTTGATGAAGGCGATGATCCATTTAAAGATGAATCATGCTGGGGGAAAGCTAATCCTTCTATGGGTCATACCTTTCAGCCAGACTATTTGCGCGAGCAGGTAGAAGATGCCCGAGGTATGCCTGCGAAAGAAAGCCTGGTTCGCCGACTGAACTTCTGTCAATGGGTGGATGCAGAGAACCCCTGGATCAGCGGCGATATCTGGATGGCCTGTGAAAAGGACATCAGTATTGAGCAGTTGCAGGGTAAAACCTGCTATGGCGGGCTGGATTTATCTGGCAAGCGGGACCTTACATCACTTTCTCTTTATTTTCCTGACATCAGCGTACTGCTGACAGAATTCTGGACCCCGAAAGATACTTTATATGATCGCGCTCGCGTTGACCGTGTTCCTTATGATGTCTGGGAGCGTGATGGTCATATCCATGCTCCTCCCGGTACAGCCATTGACTACGGCTTTGTCGCTAAGCGCATGGCTGAACTCGCTGCGATGTTTGATATACGAAAAGTCGCTTTCGACCGCTATCACATTGACTACCTGACTCCTGAACTGGATGACGAAGGTGTCACGGTTCCTCTCGTACCGCACGGGCAGGGGTTTGGTAAATCGGCTGAATCAGGTTTGTGGATGCCGCATTCCATTGAGCTGTTCGAGCAAATGATTATGGAGAAGCAGATCAGCATTGCTCTTAATCCCTGCCTGCGCTGGTGCGCGGCGAACGCCGTTATTGAAGAGGATAAAAACGGTAATCGGGTATTCAGCAAGCGCAGAAGTAATGGCCGTATTGATGGCGTTGTTTCTGGCGCCATGGCGGTTGGCGCAGCTGAAGGGGATGAAGAGGATGAAGAGGATATTGAGGGCTTTTTTGACGAACCGATCATAGTGGGTATCTGATGGCTAAGAACAAGCAACCCGGGCGCGTAAAAAGCGCCCTGTTAAATTGGCTGGGCGTGCCAATCAGTCTTACGACAGGTGAATTCTGGCGCGAATGGTATGGCACCAGCAGCAGTGGCAAGGTGGTAACCGCTGATAAAGCGATAAAGCTCTCTGCTGTCTGGGCGTGTGTCAGGCTGTTAAGCGAGTCGATTTCAACACTACCATTGAAAATTTACGTGCGACAGCCTGATGGCTCGCGAAAGGCAGCGACAGACCATCCTGCTTATTCGGTGCTGTGCCGTCGTCCTAATTCCGAAATGACGCCATCCCGCTTTATGTTGATGGTTGTTGCCAGTATTTGTCTGCGCGGGAACGCCTTCATAGAGAAGAAGTTCATCGCAAACCGCCTGATATCATTGGTGCCCTTGCTGCCACAAAATATGGTGGTGAAGCGACTCCCCAGTGGTGCACTGCAGTACAAGTACACCGAAGACGGAACGGAACGCATTATTCCCGTCAAAAATATGATGCACATCCGCGGATTTGGTCTTGACGGTGTATGCGGCATGATGCCGACGATGGCAGGTGTTGATGTATTTGGTGCGGCTATGTCGGTGGATGAAGCGGCGGCGAAAATATTTGAGAATGGACTCCAGAGCACCGGATTTTTGTCCTCTGAGAATGCGCTAACGAAAGAACAGCGTGACCGTCTGCGTCAGAACCTTCAGTCATTTATCGGCTCAAAAAATGCCGGAAAACTGATGGTGCTGGAAAACAAACTGACGTACCAGAATGTCACTATGAATCCAGAGGCAGCGCAGCTGCTTGAAAGTCGATCTTTCAGCATTGAAGAGATTTGCCGCTGGTTCAGGGTGCCGCCTTATATGGTTGGACATACAACAAAGCAAAGTAGTTGGGCATCCAGCCTGGAAGGAATGAACCTCCTTTTCCTGACCCACACACTTCGACCGCTGCTGGTGAATATTGAGCAGGAAATTGGCCGGTGCTTACTCGACAGCGATGATGACGTGTTCGCGGAATTCTCCGTTGAAGGACTGCTGCGCGCCGACAGTGCGGGTCGTGCTGCTTACTATACCAGCGCGCTTCAGAATGGCTGGATGTCCCGTAATGATGTTCGCCGTCTGGAGAACATGCCGCCGATTGAAGGGGGCGATATTTACACAGTTCAGCTCAACCTGACGCAACTGAAAAATCTCGAAAGCAGCAACCCTGCTGTTCAGGCACTGGCCCTGCGAGAGCTGCATAACCACGTATTCCCCGATATTTCCTTTGAACAATCTCCGCTGAAACAGGCCGCTTAGGAGCACTTTCCTGATGAGCAAAAAACAACTTCCGGTAGCACCGGCGGGTCGCCCCTGCGCGCGCGTTACCTGTGAAACATTACCGTCCGCACTGGACCGCTGGGACGGCGGGATCAAAGCGGCTGCCACCGACGATAACAGCATTTCTGTTTTTGATGTTATCGGGCAGGACTACTGGGGCGAAGGGGTAACAGCTAAACGTATTGCCGGTGCGCTTCGGGCGATGAACGGTGTCGACGTCACGGTGAATATCAACTCACCGGGCGGCGACATGTTCGAAGGTCTGGCTATTTATAACCTGCTCCGCGAATACGAAGGCCGTGTAACGGTGAAGGTGCTGGGCATTGCCGCCAGCGCCGCCTCGATAATTGCGATGGCCGGGGATGATATTCAGATTGGCCGCGGTGCCTTCCTGATGATCCACAACTGCTGGGTATACGCGATGGGAAACCGCCATGATTTTGCAGAACTGGCGCAGTCACTGGAACCCTTCGATACCGCTATGGCTGACATCTACGCGGCGCGCTCCGGCCTTGATATGGCCGCTGTGCAGAAGCTGATGGACGCGGAAAGCTATATCGGTGGCAGTGATGCTGTGGCGAAGGGACTGGCAGACAGCTTGCTTTCTGCAGATGCGGTCAGCGACGGCGACGAATCGCCTGCAGCCGCGCTTCGCAAACTTGATGCATTGCTGGCCAAGACCAACACCCCGCGCTCTGAGCGCAGAAAACTCATTAAAGCCTTATCCGGTGGCATGCCTGGCGCTGTCACCACCAACGACGGTACGCCGGGCGCTGCCGAAGACATCAAACCTGAAACCATCAATTCACTTGAAAACGCCCTGGCGGCGCTAGTCAAATAAGGACCCTTTATGTCTGAAGTAAACGATATTCTGAAAAAAGTCACTGCCAGCATTGAAGAGGCAACCGGCAAGTTCAACGCGAAAGCAGAAGACGCACTCAAAGAGGCGCAGAAGTCAGGCAGGCTGTCAGAAGAAACAAAGGCTGCCGTTGATAAAATGGCTTCTGAGTTCAACGCACTGCGTGAGGCAGAAAAAACGCTGAAGGCAGCTATGGGCGAACTGGAGCAACATGTTGCCCAGATGCCGCTGGCAAACGCGAAGCATGTTGTGGAGTCAATCGGCCAGCAGGTGATCTCTGCTGAAGCGCTGAAAACCTTTGCCTTCGGGGTGGAAGGTGGCAAACGTATCAGTATCCCGGTTAAGGCGGCACTGACTTCTGCTGATGTGCCTGATGGCGTTATCGAACCCCAGCGAATTCCGGGCATCGATACGGCACCGAAGCAGCGCCTGTTCATCCGCGATCTGATTGCGCCTGGTCGCACTTCCTCCCCTGCTATTTTCTGGGTGCAACAGACTGGCTTTACCAACAACGCGAAAGTGGTTCCTGAAAATACACAGAAACCATACAGCGAAATTGAGTTTACGCCGAAAATCACTGGCGTAAGCACCATCGCTCACCTGTTCAAAGCCTCAAAGCAGATCCTGGATGACTTCGCACAGCTGCAGTCGACCGTTGATGCAGAAATGCGCTACGGACTGAAGTACGCGGAAGAGCAGGAAATTCTCTTCGGTGATGGTACCGGCGTGCATCTGCACGGCATTGTTCCTCAGGCGTCAGCATTTAACCCGGCGTTTACTGTAGAACAGCAGAGCGGTATTGACGATCTGCGTCTGGCAATGCTGCAGGCGCAACTGGCGCGCTTCCCGGCATCCGGCCACGTTCTTCACTTCATTGACTGGGCGCGGATCGAACTGACCAAAGACAGCCTGGGCCGATACATTCTGGCTAACCCTGCGGCGCTGACTGGACCGACGCTTTGGGGCCTGCCGGTTGTAGCCACGGAAGCGGCGGCCTTCCAGGGTAAATTCCTGACTGGTGCTTTCAACGCTGGGGCGCAAATCTTCGACCGCGAAGATGCGAATGTGGTTATCTCCACGGAGAACGCCGACGACTTCGAGAAAAACATGATCACCATCCGTTGCGAAGAACGACTGGCGCTGGCTGTGAAACGCCCTGAGGCGTTCGTATACGGTTCATTCAGCACCGGCGCGGGTAGCTGATAACTATTGCGGCCTTCGGGCCGCTTTTTTCGGGGCAAACAAATGCTTGATCAAAATGTGGTGAAACAGCACTGCCGCATTGATACCGATTTTACCGGCGATGATGCTCTGCTGAAGATATACACGGGAGCGGCGGCGCGATACGTCCAGACATGGACAAGGCGAACGCTGTATGAGAATGAAAGCAGCCCTGGCTATTCAGACGACCCGGACCCGATTCTACTGAATGATGATGTTAAAGCGGCCATGTTACTGCTGATAGGTCACTGGTATGCAAACCGGGAATCTGTGGCCATCGGGCAAACCGTTGCAGAGGTCCCGCTTGCAGTTGAATCCCTGCTTCAGCCATACCGAATTTACGGGGTATAGGAGGATTTTATGCAGGCCGGAAGACTGAGAGACAGGGTGGTAATTCAGAACATCACAACATCGCGTGATCCTTCAGGTCAGCCTGTTGAAGCGTGGCACGACGGCGCAGAAACCTGGGCAGAAGTAAAAGGTATCAGTGGGCGAGAGCTGGTAGCCGCTGGTGCTGAAACCGCAGTCGCCACCATCAGGGTATGGACACGATTTCGTAGCGATATCACTGCAGCCTCCAGACTCAGGGTTGAAACCGGACCGTTCAAAGGCGCTATTTTGAATATCATTGGCCCACCGATTCCAGATTCTCGCGGTGTTCAGCTCGAAATTTTATGCAAGCAGGGGGCCGAAAAATGATTGAAACGAGCCTCGATTTTTCCGGGTTGAATGACATAGCAAAAGACCTGGAGGCGCTTAGCCGCGCGGAAAATAACAAAGTTCTTCGTGATGCCACGCGCGCCGGCGCCGAAGTGCTTAAGGAAGAAGTGATCGCCCGTGCACCGGTGCGCACCGGGAAACTGAAAAAAAACGTGGTGGTGGTGACCCAAAAAAGCCGCCGCCGCGGGGAAATATCTTCCGGTATTCACATCCGTGGCCGCAACATGCGAACCGGCAATAGCGACAACACCATGAAAGCCAGCGACCCGCGTAATGCCTTTTACTGGCGTTTCGTTGAAATGGGAACCGTTAACATGCCGCCGCACCCTTTCATTCGTCCCGCGTTTGATGTTCGCCAGGAGCAGGCGACAGAGGTTGCAATCAGGCGAATGAACCAGGCCATCGACGAGGCATTAAGCAAATGACGGAAAACGATCTCTATCCTCTGCTGGAGTCGCTGGCCGGAGGGCAGGTTTATCCCTACGTTGCGCCGCTCGGCAGTGACGGAAAGCCTTCAGTCTCTCCGCCATGGGTAATTTTCTCGATTATTACCGACGTGGCCGCAGACGTTCTTTGCGGTCAGGCTGAATCTGCCGTTTCTGTGCAGGTTGATGTCTATTCCAGCACCATCGCTGAAGCGCGCACGATCAGGAATATGGCGCTCGATGCACTGCAGGTGCTGAAGCCGGAAAGCATTGTGAAAACGCCGGGCTATGAGCCTGATCTGCGCTATCACCGGGCAACGCTCGAATTTCAGGTAACCGTTTAACTTTACCCACCATAACAGACCGCTCCGGCGGTCTTTTTTTTAACTGGAGAAACCATGACCAGTAAGTATGAAGTCACAAAGGGGATGACCTTTGCCGTCTCCGACGCACCCGTAACCGCCGAAGATTTTAACGCCTCAGGTTTCCCGGGGGCTGGTGTTACCTGGCTGGAAGCAGCCTGTGCAACAAAGGAGATCACCTTCACCGGCGGACAGAAAGGGGATATCGACGTAACCACGCTGTGCTCAACTGAACAGGAGCAAACCAACGGCCTCGCCGCGCCTGCTGAAATGAGCATTACCCGTAACTGGGTTGGCGATGAAGCAGCGCAGGAGGCACTGCAGACCGCTTACGAAAATGACGAACTGCGCGCGCTGCGCGTGGTATTCCCGTCTGGCAACGGTTTCTACGTGCTGGTGGAGGTACG
Source organism: Enterobacter sp. UPMP701 (assembly GCF_053709515.1). Taxonomy (NCBI): domain Bacteria; kingdom Pseudomonadati; phylum Pseudomonadota; class Gammaproteobacteria; order Enterobacterales; family Enterobacteriaceae; genus Enterobacter; species Enterobacter sp. UPMP701. Next base: position 424,667 of record NZ_JBSKJN010000003.1, read on the forward strand.
CCAGAGCTCATGGTCTGCTGCAACCTCTTCCGTTGTTGGCGCTACCTATTCTCTGCGTGTACGCGGCAAACCTAAACGCATCTACGCGTCTGGTTCCTGAGCGGCTTCGGCCGCTTTTTTTATCCCTCCGATCATGTAACAAGAGAAAAATGAAATGCCGCAAAAAACATCACAGAATTCATTACGCAACGTGGCGCTTACAGCATCGAAAGCCTACCGCACCAAAGAAGGTATCACGGTCCCTGAATGGGATGGCGCAAAGGTAACGCTGCGTGAACCCTCTGGCGATGCCTGGGTGAAATTCCGGGAGATCGTTAATCCCCAGCTCGCCGAGGGCGAAGAGGCACCGACGCTGACGGAGGCGGAAAAGTTTCTGCGTAACAAAGAGGCTGATGTGGTTCTGTTTATTGACGTTCTGCTGGATGAAAACGGCGAGCGAGTATTCAGTGATGAGGATCAGGAGCAGGTATCTAAAATTTATGGTCCTGTGCACTCCCGCCTGCTGGCTCAGGCCCTCAACCTCGGAATGAGCCAGAAAGAAGCGGGAAAGCCGTAAAGCAGCCGCTGACCTTTTTCCTGATGTCATTGGCGCTCCGGTTGGGGCGCACTCTCCACGAACTGCGCCAGACCATGACCGCCAGCGAGCTCAAAATGTGGATCGAGTTCGACCGCATCAGTCCGATTGGTGACTGGCGCGCCGATGCTCAGGCGGCGCAGATCTCCGTTGCAATGCTGAACTCTCAGGGCGGGAAATTCACCATTCCTGACGTGATGCTTAAATGGGGAGAACAGGAAGAAGAAAGGGAGATCAGCGAGCTGGAGGAATGGATGTCTGGATTGTAAGGTTGGTTACTGATCTCTATATCCACCAATGTTAGAATGTTACGACATGATTAAGGGGAGGATATGGATGTGAAACAATTTTTAATCCCGGGCAGCCCAACAGATTATTACGTCGTTCTCAAAAATGAAAACGGCGTAACTGAGCATAGCGCTCTTAGAGGTAAAATAAGGCAATTAGTTGATGTTTACTATGAGTGTATTAACGATGTAATTCAATCTGGCGGAAATCCACATATAGCTTCATTAGATTATTTAGATGTTATGAAAGAATTTTTATCTAATGAGCCTGCTGAAGCGCAAGCAGCAATCCTAGAGGTATATTCTCAAGAAGTAAATGCTGCAGCTTCAACAGTGATGGATAAAACCATTGAATTAAATGAAGACGCTGATAAAAGGAATAGTGGAGCGGTTGTTGTTGGGCAATTTATCGGAGTAATATTATTGCTGATAATAGTCGCAGCTTTCTTTTTGCGCTGATTAAAATTCAATGTAAGAACCCCGCCTAAGCGGGGTTTTTTTATGGGTGAAATATGGCAACGCTGCGCGAGCTAATCATCAAAATTTCTGCGAATTCTTCTTCTTTCCAGTCTGAGATCGCCAGAGCGTCCCGCATGGGAACCGATTACTACCGCACTATGGAACAGGGCGGGAAAAAAGCTGCAGCGGCCACGCGTGAAACTCAGCGTTCTTTGGCTGACCTGAATTCTCAGCTTGCAACCGTGCGATCTTCTGCTGCCGGATTAGCTGGAGCGTGGGCAGGTGCATTTGCCACGCATCAGTTGATCGCATTTGCCGACACGTGGAACCAGTTGAATGGACGTCTTCGCCTTGCGTCCTCTTCCAGCGAAGATTACGTGGAATCACAGCGTGTGCTGATGGAGATCAGCCAGCGTACCGGAACATCCCTTGAGGCAAACAGCAACCTATACAGCAGAATTGCGCAGTCCCTGCGTGATGCCGGTTACGCTTCTGCTGATGTAGCAAAAGTGACGGAAACCGTTGCAACCTCGCTGAAGCTGTCTGGCGCCAGTACGGAGGAGGCGAGTTCTGTTATCACACAGCTGAGTCAGGCGCTGGGCTCCGGCGTTCTGCGAGGAGAAGAATTCAACTCCATTATGGAGAACGGCGGCCGCCTGGCGAAACTGCTGGCTGATGGGCTGGGTACCACTGTAGGTGGCCTGCGTAATATGGCCAACAACGGCGAGCTGACGACTGACAAAATTGTCCCACTGCTGACGAACGTTGAGATCCTGCGCAAAGAGTTCGATACTCTCCCGGCTTCCGTCAGCGGATCTGCACAGAAAGTGCAAAACGCCTTCCTCGCTTGGGTAGGCGGGGCGAACGATGCCGTCGGCGCTTCATCAACGCTTTCCGGCGTGCTGGATGGTCTGGCGAATAACATCGATGATGTGGCTAACACTGCAGGCATTCTGGTTGGTGTTGGGCTGGCCCGTTATTTTGGGAATATGGTTGGCAGTGTAGGCCAGTCAACCCGGGCAGTGCTCGCTAATACGGCCGCTGAAGTCGCACTGGCGCAGGCGCAGGTTAGGGGGGCACAGGTTAGCGTTGCTGCTGGCCGCCAGGCTGTTTACCGGGCTCAACAGGCGCGCGCAGCGGCGACGAGTATTGAGGCTCAGATTGTCGCTGAGCGTAATCTTGTTGCAGCTCAGGCATCACTGAATACGGCGCTTGCTGGCAGGGCCTCTGCGGTTAACAATCTCACCAATACAGCCTCGGTGATGTCCAGGCTGGGTAGTGGCGTACTTGGCATCCTCGGAGGATGGCCGGGTGTGATAATTGGCGCCGGTGCGGCGATGTACGGTTTGTATCAGCATACCCAGCAGGTGCACAAAGAGGCGGTCGGATTTGCCAATAATCTGGATGAAATAAACGGTAAGCTGCAGCAGATGTCGGTGCTGGGGCTACGCTCTACGGCAGCCGATGCCCGTACATCATTACAGGCACAAAAGCAGGACCTGGCCGATCTTGACTCACAAATTGCGAAGGTTAAGGAAAGCCAGGCAGGACTGGCATTAATTCAGGAAAAATATAATAAATCCCCACGCTTAACCTACCTGAATACCTTCATGGATCAGGCTGATATAACCGAAAAAAATATTTCTTTAACTGATCGGTTGTCTCAACTTGAGTTTGAAAGAGAGAAGGTCGCCGCAAGAATAGCGGCCACTCAAAAGCTCGTAAATGAGGCTAGCGATCTCGCCACTCAGAGGGCTATACAGCAGGCTGGTGCAATTTCCATTTTAAATGGTGCATACAGACTCCTGAATCAAACAATGGCAGTGATCCCAACGGTTGAGCCTAAGTTTGTCAGCCCCGTCGTGCCTGTTTCTAATGCTACGCCACAACAGCAAACGGCCCTTGAACGAGCACGCCGCGATAACGAGCTGGCCAGCCTCAGCGGCTTAGAAAAACTCCATCAGCAGCACGTCTATGAAGCAGAAGATCTGAAGCTGACGGGGGCGCTTTACACCCAGTACATCTACAACAAGGATCAGGCAGCCAAAAAGGACGCGGCAGCAGCAGAGGCCAAAAAGACCTCCACGGCTGCTTCGAATGCGCAGAGTAAAGCCGAGCGCGAAGCGGCCAGCACCGCCGAACAGTATTCGCGGAAAATGGCCGATCTGAGCGTGGCTATCGACGTGCAGCGCGTGCGGGCAACGGAAGGAGAAAAAGCCTCCGATCTTTATGCGGCTTCCCACCAGGCAGGCACTAAATGGACGGATGAGCAGCGCAGGGCTATTCAGGCATCGTCTACAGAACTGGCTAAGTGGACTCAAAAAGCTGATGAGAACGTGCGCAAGCAGCGCGAACAGGCTGATGCCCTGAAGGATTTAACTGAAGCGGCCCGAAAGTTCAGGGATGAGGCTACGCTGACAACTGAAACCAGAGGAATGAGCGATCGCCAGCGCAGCCGGTTCGATGAAACGCAGCAGATTGACCGTGTTTTTGCCAAAACTGACGGCGGTACCGAAGCAATCGCACAGCGTGCGGCGGCTCTCGATGCGCTGGACAAAAAATATAAAGCAATCGCTGCTTCTGAGGCTGACTGGACTGCAGGCGCCGAGAAGGGATTTAAAAACTGGTTTGATACCGCTTCTGATTATTCCTCGCAGACAGCAGACCTTGTGAACAACTCAATGACAGGTCTTATCGGAAATATTTCCGATGCTTTATCAGGCAATAAAGTTGACTGGGAGGATTGGTCGAAATCGGTACTGGCTTCTATGCAAAAAATTATCCTCAACGCAATGTTGGTCAATTCGTTGAAGTCTGCAGGAGGCGGGGGACTGTTCGGTTCTCTTGGTGGTCTTTTTGGTGGGGGTGATGCAACCTCTGCAGGAAGTACACCATCAGGCGCATATTCCGGCGCGGCCAGCGGACTAAAATTTGCCAAAGGCGGCGTCTTTGATTCCCCAAATCTTAGCCATTTCAGCAATTCGATCATTTCCAGCCCGACGATGTTCAAATTTGCCAAAGGCGATGGATTGATGGGGGAAGCTGGCCCCGAGGCTGTGATGCCACTAACCAGGACACCGAATGGCACTCTTGGCGTCAGGATGGTCGGCACTACAACTGCTGGTGGTGGAGGTGGAGAAATCCATATCACCCAGCATATCAATGTTTCTGGTAACGGTGACGCCGCGCTTAATCGTGCCATGCAGGAGGCTGCGCGTCAGGGCGCTGCCGATGGCGCTAAAAAAGCGCGTCAGGACATGCTGAGTGATTTTCAGACCAACGGTCAGGCCAGGAGGATGCTTGGCGTTTAACTAAGGAGTGACTATGGCTGTGCTTGAATGGCCTGAAGATGTATGTCCGGCGTCGCTGACGTGGCGGCCGGAAAGTAACACTAAAACATTTCGCTCTCCCTTTAACGGTGCCTCACAAACCGTTCGTTTCCCCGGCACCCGCTGGATCTGCTCCCTGGCGTTTAACAACCTCACCGATGATAAATCCCGGCGTATCGATGCGCTGGTGGCCGATCTCGATGGTGAATACGGCAGGGTAAAAATTCGCGACTGGGGGCGCGAGGGGAGAACGCCAGCCGGAAACCCGGTAGTTTCTGACGCGAACCAGACCGGTACGCAGCTCGGCAGTAAGGGCTGGACACCCGGAACGCTGGTACTGCGCACCGGTGATTATTTTACCGTTAATGACGAGCTGAAGATGGTCACCGCCGATGTGACCAGCACTGCTGCAGGAACTGCCGTTATTCCCTTTGCGCCTATGCTGCGTGCCTCTCCCCCTGCCAACGGAAAAATCGAAGTCGCTAAGCCATACGGCATTTTCAAGCTGAAGGATAACCAGCAGGGGGCAGGTAACCGCGTGCCGGGCGTTTTTACCAGCTATACGCTGGAGTTTGAGGAGGCTTTCTGATGCTGTATTCACCGTTTTCTGATTCGATGGTGGACTGGCTATCCCGCGACAGGGTTACCGCCGTGCTGGCGGCGAATGTCCAGTTTGAGTCCGGTACTGCCTACGTGCATTCCGGTACCGGCACGCTGGTACTGGGCGGTTATGTCTATTACGGCATGGGTACGATGGGCGCCATCGACGATGTGGGCGAAACCAATACGACAAGCCCGACGCAGCTCAGGATGACGCTGTCCGGTCTGGATATGTCGCTGTTTGCTAAAACCCTCAATGAGCGATGCGTGGGAAGGCCAGCGGAGCTGTATCTGGTGGCGATGGATGATAACGGCGTCGTTCAGGTTGCGGATTTGATTTTTAAGGGGAAGGTTTCCGGCACCGGGGCAACGGCGGGTGAAACGAATGCCCTGCAGTACACCGTCAGTAATATTTTTGAGGACTGGCAGCGACCGTTCCCGGACCGTTATACCGACGAGTCACATCAGGCCACCCAGCCAGGCGACCGCATATTTCGTTACGTCGCGCAGATGGCAGAACGTTCAATTTACTGGGGCAGCAAAAAAGATGCGCCAGGGTTTACCTATTCGTGAGGAAGCATGAAGCATCCAGACTGGCATAACAGATTAATCGCCGTGATAAGGGCCGCTGAAAAGCGGCCTTTTTTATGGGGCGAACATGACTGCTGCCTGTTTGCGGCAGATTGTGCGGAAGCGATGACCGGGGATAATTTCGCCGACGGCTGGCGCGGGACCTACGACAGCGAAACAGGCGCAAAAAAGGCGCTGCTGCGCGGCGGCGGCTCACTCGAAAAGGTGCTGGCTAAATACCTCGATGAAGTGCCGGTAAAAATGGCTCAGCGCGGAGATATCGCAGTAGTGGAAAACGCGGGTACCCGATGCGCCGGGGTAATTTACGGTGGTGCAGTGTGGGTGCCGGGAGAAACGGGGCTGGTTTGCCTTCGGATTAAGCCCCTTAGTGCGTGGAGGGTTCGCTGATGCCTGCTGCAATTCCTATCATCGCGACGGTAGCCGCCGGCGCCGCGGCAGCCAATGGAGCCTATGCTATCGCAATGGCAATCACCATTGCCGCTCAGGTCGCCACACAGATGATGACGAAGAAGCCATCGCTGGGGTCTTATCGTGATACTGCAGAACGGAAGCAGGTGCTGCGCGCGGCTGCCAGCCCTAAAACGGTTGTCTACGGCAGGACGGTGTCTGCCGGCACTCTGTTTTTCGCAGAAGAACAGTCTGGCGATCAGACTGATGGCGAATGGGTTCACCTTGCCATTACCCTGGCGGGGCACCCCATTTCAGGCACGGGCACCATTTACCTGGGCGATGATGATATCGGCTCGTATGGCGAGAGCGCCACGTATGAAGTGCATATTGACCGCCAGACAGCAGATCCGTTTATGCTGGAAAATTGTCCGTCGTGGAAAGATGACATGATCGGCAAGGGGATTTCCTGGCTGCGTGTATCTCTGAAATACAACGCAGAGAAATTCCCGTCCGGCATCCCGAACGTGAAAGTCGAGAAGACGGGACGGAAAGTATACGACCCGCGCACCGGCCGCACGGAGTACAGCAACAATTTGGCGTTGTGTGTGCTGGACTATTACAGGAGTTACCTGAAAGTCGCTGATGCTGATATTAACTGGGATCAGTTTCAGGAGGCGGCCAACATCTGCGACGAGCTGGTGACTAACGGCGACGGCACGACGGAAAAGCGTTACACGCTGAACGGGGAATTTGACCTCAGCGAAAATAAAGCGAGCATTCTTGAGGCTATGCTGACAGCGGGCGCAGCAGAGCCAACCTACATCGCCGGTAAACATGGCATCCTCGTTGGCGCGTATTATGGCCCCGCAACCGAAGTTATTACCGAGAGTCAGCTGGCCGGTGATATCGAGATCATGCCTGAGGTGTCACAGTCAGAGCGAGTGAACACCATCAGCGGTACGTTTGTCGATCCTAAACAGACCTACTCTGAAGCCGATTTTCCCTCAGTATCTGTCAGCGAGTGGGTAACCGAAGACGGCGTGGAGATATCGCAGGATCTTAAGCTGCGTTTCGTTACGTCTGAATTTCAGGCTCAGCGCCTGGCGGACATCAAGCTCAAGCGGACCCGCATTTCCCGCACAATGAATCTCACGTTGAACCTCAGTGGGTACCGGTACCGCCCCGGTATGTACGTAAAAGTTAATTTCCCCTCGCTTGGGATCGTTAACGTTGAGATGCGCGTGACCGACTGGAAATTTGGCGTGCAGAACGGCGTGCAGATTACGCTGAAGCAGGAAACCGCTGACGTGTGGGGGGATGCCATCGGTAAGCCCATCGAACGCCCCGATTTTACCAATCTCCCGCCTGGTGGGGTGGCTCAGCCTCAGAATCTGAAGTACACGGTGGAGGAGATCGGTCAGGTCGTCCAGGGCGTTCTTTCCTGGCAGAACATCGGGCAGTTTGTCTATAACCAGGTTGTCATTCGCAGGAATGGTCAGCCGGTGCTCACAGCTCAGGTTCCCGGCTCATTCACGCGATTAACTGGCCTGTTGCAGGACACCTACACTGCGCACGTCACTGCTGTTAATCAGATGGGGGCAGCTTCGCCAGAGGCATATCTTGAATTCAGCATTGAGGCACCGCCACCGCCGACTGGAGTCACTGTTGAGCAGGCATTTTTTGCCGTGATGCTTATTCCCCGCCTGGCAGCCGTCACGAATGTTTCTACCCAGTTCGATTTCTGGACGTCCGGCGAGCAGCCGCTTGCCAACACAGATACGGCGACCGTGGAGGCCGGAGCCACGCGCGCGGGTATTGGCTCGACGTGGACAAGCCACAACCTGAAAAATGGACATACCTATTACTGGTACATCAGGACTATCAATGCATTCGGTACATCAGCTTTCATCCAGGTGGCTGCGCTGTGCCAGACGGAAACCGGGGAGCTGATCGACATTATTGATGATGCCGTGCGTGACTCTGATGCTTTCAAAAATGTTTCTGAAGGCGTGGACACCAACCTCGAAGCAGCCATGCAGAATGCCCTGGCTAATCACGGAACGGTTGAACACCAGTATCAGCAGTACGGGGAGGTGCGCGCCGATATTCTGGTAGTAAAAACGACTATCGCTGAAGTGGATAAAGGGCTTGCTGACCTGTCAACCTACGTGCAGGCGTCTATCGGTGATATTAATAACGATATGAATTCGCTGACTTCAGCTGTTAATCAGAAAATGACGGCTGAAGTAAACAGTGACGGAACGGCGAAAGCCTCTTACACCCTGAATCTGGGGATTATCCGTAATGGCGTGAAGTACAACACCGGTTTCGGAATGTCGATTGAGCCATCCGGCGGTACCTATAAATCTACTGTGGTCTTTGCTGCAGATCAGTTTGGTATTTATTCCGGAAGTGACCCTGGAAATTACCAGGCTGCGTTTTTTGTCTATAACGGCCAGGTGTTCATCCGTGATGCCTTTATCCAGGACGGCAGCATTACTAACGCGAAGATAGGTAATTACATCCGTTCATCAAACTATGTGGCTGGTCCTGGTGGTGACGGGTGGAATATTGACAAATCAGGGAACTGTGAGCTGCACGGCGCGCTGTATGCCTCCAGCGGTAATTTTGCGTTTACCGGAAACGGTAATGGCGTCACCATTGACGGGAAGGGCGTGAAAATTGACCTTGGCGGCGGGAACCTGATTGTTCTTGGAGAGTGGTAACTATGCCAAAAGGATTACGAATTACCTATGATGATGGCGGACCTGCAATGGAGATTACTGCCGGTCTGCGTTGCCCTTCATTTTGCCAGAACGTCAGCGAAGCATGGGATGTTAACCAGTACACGATTAATCAGCGCGTGGATGGCAGCCAGATTGTCGTTATCCCACGCAATACGGTTTACAAACTTAACAGGGGTACAAACCTCATTCCCACCATCGGAATGCTGGATGGATTTACCGTATCAGGTAACACCATCACCATGAATACCTGGTGGAGTGATAACTGGAATCAGAAAAAGACCTTTGATGCCTCGATCTGGCAAATTCTTCCGGCTTCGTCTGGCAGAGGGCTGCTCATTAAGGACAGCACTGATTTCCTCTCAATCACTGATGCCACGATGTCGGGCTACTGCGTCTGGCGGGGCACAGTAACTTTCACCGGAAGCTGGGCGACGCCGACGACAAATATCTCACGTGATCGCTACATGGTATTCGCCAAATGGAGTGCCGATAACGTCACCATCGAGTTTGACGGCTTAAACATTCTTGCGACGATAGATCATGCTGGCCTCGATCAGGCCGCGACCGTCACCATGCAGATCGCGATTTTTGCCAGTGGCGTAAGCCCGACACCGGGAAGGGGACTGAATATCATTAAAGGTGGTGTTTGTGTGTTCTCTACCACCCGCAGGCCATTCGTCTACCGAAACCAGACCTACGCGCCATCATGGTCAAATACTGATATAGGTGAGGGCATGATACTGCTCGGGCGATATGGCTATAACAGCGAGGTCTACACAGGCTGGGACTATCTGAAATGGGCGGGTCTTATCCGTAACGGAAATCTGGTGCGTGCCGGGAGGGGAAGAAATGCTGCTTCATGGACATCGCAGTACAGCGTAGTGGGGCGAAGACTGACAAGCCTCACCATCCCCGTCATTGATGCAATTTACTGAAAACCCGCTTCGGCGGGTTTTTTATTATCTGAATTCAGGAGTCTTTTATGTCGGCAGGTACCATCACCCTGACAAACGGTTCCGCTATTGTAGGCGGTTCCGGAACCTCATTCGCAACCGAACTCGATGCAGGTGACTTTATTGTCTCTACTGTGGGCGGTGTGCCGTACACGTTGCCAGTGAAAACGGTAGACAGTAATACCCAACTTACTCTGGTCAGCAACTTTACCGGCCCCACACAATCAGGGGCTGCCTGGTCGGCAATTCCACGCGTAGCGCTCAACATGGTGACGGCCGCGCTGGTGGCGCAAAGTGCTGAAGCACTGCGCGGACTGAATTATGACAAGCAGAACTGGCAAAGCATATTCAGCGGGACTGGCAACGTTACAGTTAAGCTTCCGGACGGTAGTGAGTGGAACGGACCAGCATGGAATAGTTTTATCACTGAGTTGAACAAAAAAGCCGACAAGAGCAGTTTAGGAACTGCCGCAACAAAAAACACAGGAACAGCGAGCGACGAAGTCATGCAGCCCGGCATGTTTGGGCTTGGTCGTCCGGATGGAGCATTAATATTCAACACAACGAGCCAGGATGATCTTCTTGTTGGATTGACAGGGTATGGGCTTACGGTTCTTCGAAATAATGCACAAATACCAGAGCCATGGAATATATGGAACTATTCACCGACAATATTTGCCCGTACAGGTGATACGTATAGCCTTTTTTCAATGCCTTTTCAGTCATCTGGAAAAGTACGTATTTTTGGTGGCGCTGCAGGATCAGGCTGGACTCACAGCAGGATATTATACGATGATAAAAATACTGTTGTAGATAGCAATGGTTTCATAAAGCAGGCATCCCCTGTTGTTAAAATTTTCAGTGATGGTAAATACGAAACTAACGACGAATCCGAAGGTGTCACCGTCACTCGTCTGGATGTCGGACAATATCTTATTGAAGGCTGCAAAGCACTCAACTCAGACGCCGCATGGGGAGGTATAGACGGAGGTTTTGAGATTCCTTCAGACCGAAATAAGCAACCGTTGATCTGGCTGGATTATGAGGTTAAGGGCGACGGAGCCGTGCTGGTAAAAACCTATCACAGGACTCATCCTTTAGCACCTGCTTTTGCCAGAAATGAACGTGATGGGATTATTGACGGGGAGCCTATTGATATCCCTTCGCATCAGTTCGTCAGCGTTCGTGTGGAAATGCCAGCGAGCAGCATCTGGAATCAGAAACAGAGCCAACAAGAAGAATCTGTAAAGCAGGAACAAGGTTCATAAGAAAACCGCCGCCCATCGTATGCAAGAATGGGCGGCGGCTGATTGCTCAGTGTTCATGCCCGAGCAAGCGTCGGGAATATTACCCGACCAATATTTACAGGCCAACCTGTCGAACGGTCGGGAACTCAGAAACCAGCCACATATCGGACTCTTCAAACATTTCCTCCAGCATGCGGTTCAATTTTTCCCGATCGCTTTTGCTGGCATCGCTATTCAGGCCGTTTGCCTGCATCGGCTTCACGTTCACTTCGGCATCAGGGAAAATCCTGTGCACTCGCTTCGTCAGCTCGGCCAGAATGATCTCTCTGGCCCCTTCGAGTCCCGCAACATTACGCTTGTCATATACCAGTTCAACAAACATCACTATCCCTCTCGCCTAACTTGATCTGTAATTACAAAAATACTACTGTATATGCATACAGTCAATAATCCAGTGAGGGCGCTCTTATGCCTCGTAAACCTGATATCCATGCAGCTTTTTTGGCAGCAATTCAACAGAATCCGAAGGGCTATCTGTGCCTCAATACAGATACATTTATCAGTGAATTACGTGCTAGAAACTGGCATTTCACCCAAGCTGATGCCAATGCATGGATTGAAAGATATCAGCCAGACTTCGCTGATAAGACGACGGACGGCAGTGATAACCGTTACTGGATCTTGCGTAATATGGGGAGGATTTTCTGATGGGCTTTCCTTCACCGGCTATGGATTATCAGGAACAGCGGTTAACCATAGATCTGCTATGCGGAATTGACGGGAACTGCAGGGTGATAGAAACGTCATGCGGCTGGGCTGTCATTAACGTTGCCATGAGACCAGAGCAGGGAGATACGCTACTGGTAAGAACTGATGGAAGGAACGAGTTTGCGAAGCTTTATGGTGCGGCATTAATCACTGAGGATGGTGAAGCTATAGAGGGGGATGCTCTGGATGAGGTGGAAGTATATGGCGTGTTAACCCATAGTCTGAATCGTGTTGGGAATGATGATTGCCCGGCGATTTAATACGGTGTTTAAACATCATTTCACAATTGAGATTTAACGCCAATAAAAAACCATCCATAAGAGGCTGGTTTTCAATGTGATTTTGGTCGGCACAAGAGGATTTGAACCTCCGACCACCGACACCCCATGTCGGTGAGCGGCATGAAAAAGTTTCGCCATTGTGCCTTTTCGATACCCGTAAGTCGTTGATCCATCTAATGTAAAAATTATGAATTATTGGCGAAAAATAAACGTATGTTCATGATAATTATAGATAACACGCGTGATTTAAAATCCCTCGGCGTTCGCGCTGTGTGGGTTCAAGTCCCACTCCGGGTACCATGGGAAACAAAGAATAATCAAAGCAATAAGCAGTGTCGTGAAACCACCGAAAGGTGGTTTTTTTGTGCGCTCTAGCTTAGCGCGAAGTGATCGTATCTCATCATCACGATCGTGCTGTGCCCGGGAATTTGCTGCCATACCAGAACGTTAAGCCTAACTCTCTAATATCAAGCCCGGAAAGCAGGGCGATTTTCAGCTAACCTGCAACCAATTTTAAACAAACATTTCACTCGCCAGACACAGGTTGCCGCCGCTGATAAACTGGTTGGTATCCACCCTGGAGAGCGGAAGGTTATTGTCATGCAATATGAAGAACAGCAGCTTATCAACGGCCTTTTCGAGCGTCTTAAACAGGCCGGACAACAAAACAGCCAACGGGATGCAGATGCAGAGCGTCATATCGCTGAATTTGTCAGACAGCAGCCTGCGGCCCCCTACTATATGGCGCAGTCGATTTTGATTCAGGAAGCGGCGCTGAAACGCCTGCAGGCCCGGGTTCAGGAGCTTGAAAGCGAATTAGCCGCGCAAAAAAGCAAACCCTCGACGGGCGGCAGTTTCCTCGGCGGCCTGTTTGGTGGCGGGAATAGTAACCCGCAGCCTGACAACAGCTGGAATGCCCAGCCGCAACAGCCGTCGGCGCAGGATTACTCTCGGGCGCCAGCGCCGGCTACTCGCGGCGGCGGTTTTATGGCTGGCGCGCTCCAGACAGCCGCTGGTGTGGCCGGTGGCATCGCGCTTGCTGAGATGCTTACCAGCATGTTCCATCAGTCGCGGCCGGAAGAGATCGTGAACATCATCGAAGAACCGACAATGCCCGTCGGTGGTGAACCGTTTGTCGGTAATCAATACGGCGATGTTAATAACGTCTCTGACACCCGTTTCTTCAACCAGAACGATCCGTTCGGCAGTAATAACGACGTCTGGCAGAACGACGATGTAGATGACGACTACAGCAATGACGACGATAGTTTTATTTAACGACGTTATCGTGAAACTACCGAAATGAAGTGAACCCCGAAAGTTGGGTATCCAACGATTAGGGGTTTTGCGTTTCTGAATCAAAAAATACCTTGAGGCTAAGCCTGAAGGCTCATAAATCACATTCTTTTTACTATTTTTCTTACTAACAAACCTGTAAGAATTGCCGGAAGCAATCCAAACAAAGAGGCGATATCGACTAACGTATCCTCCAGTTCTTCTATCCCGTATGTGCCGAAATGATCCATCACGGCATAAGCCCATTCGGCAGGTATCAAAATAAAAAGCCAGCGCGTGTATAGAAGAAAACTGATAAGACCGATTGCAAGGCTGAAGGTGATTTCTATAAAAGTCCTCATGTTACTGTTATTGTCCCGTAAGCTTTAAAGCTCGTGCAAGGTACTGGCATCATAGTTGTTTTCATAATAGCTTCGTACAAGTAATCAAAGTCACTCAGATGAAGAAGGGTTATACAGCCTTCGCTTAACCCTCTTGGTCCTATCGGATGGAGGCGGAAATGGCCACGCCGGACACCTTCAACAAATACTTGATCATCTATCTGCCAGTCATCTTTGTATAAGGCAAACCATTTTGAGCGATCGGTGCCATAAATATTTTTCAGGGCAAAATCACTAAGTCCTCCGAGCCTGCCTCCGCTCTGTCGGTTCACGATGAAGTAACGTCCAGGCGGGATCGGCCCGATTTCTGGTTTGCTTGCCATAGTCGGATTGTTTCTGCCATAGAGTTGGCCTGAGAATGCCGGAAAGTTTCCTACCCCCGGAACGGTAAGAATAGATGACGGTAAGCCATTCAATGCATAGCGCGCAATAATCATGCTGTAACCCGAATATTCCAGCCGTCAGTAAACTGGATATTCCCGTCACAGTGCTTCCATGTGATTCTCTCATAACGCAGTTCTATCGCCTCAAGGTGATTGTGTTTTTCCATTGAGGGATTTTTTACGTTATGCATTACAGGCGTGATCCCTACGATTTTCACATTTTCTAAAAGCATATTGAAATACTCAACTTCCTGCCCTGCATCGTTGATACGGTACCATTTGATTTCAGCTGACTTTAGGGTCTGGCCAGTTGCTACAGCCCGGTAAAGGTAAGGAGAGGATGAATCGAACTCTTTTTCGATTGTTAGTGGGGAGTGGACGCGGGTACCGGTTAGTTTCCCCGTATTGCCATCGGTTGGAATGTGTAAACCATGGCCAAACGATAAAACCTCAATGCTACCTTCACGGTGCTGAACATCTACAGAACCTGTAATATTCGCACCTCCGTCATCTTTGAGCCATAAATATGCGGGTATAGCCATTCTGAACGCTCCCTTTCAGTGAGTTTGACGTTATTGTCAGAGACTAATAAATCAACAAATTCAGGCCCTTTCAAGGCATTGCGTGCTATACTTTTCGTGAATATCTCATTGTTATTTATATGAAAATATTTCTAATGGTTCCTTAGGTATCAAATCACACCCCACCCAAATACGCCTTCCTCACCTCCTGATTTCCCAGCAGCTCCTCACCGCTGCCGCTCAACCGGATCTGCCCGTTAACCATCACATACCCGCGGTCGGAAAGCTTCAGCGCGTGGTGCGCGTTCTGCTCTACCAGAAAGATGGTCATGCCGTTGCGGGCCAGCTCGCGCAGCGTCTGGAAGATCTGCTTCACCACAATCGGCGCTAAGCCCAGGCTCGGTTCATCCAGCAACAGCAGCTTCGGACGGCTCATCAGCGCCCGGGCGATTGCCAGCATCTGCTGTTCCCCGCCGGACATGGTCATTGCGCGCTGCTTGCGTCGCTCCTTGAGGCGAGGGAACAGGTCGAACATGGTTTGCATATCTTCAGCCGCAAACTGGTTGCCGATCGGGATGGTCCCCATCAGCAGGTTCTCTTCAACGGTCATATCCGGGAAGATCCGTCTGCCTTCCGGCGCCTGCGCAATGCCGCCGGAGGCGACGTAGTGGGTGGATTTGTGGCTGATATCTTCACCACCGAAAAGGATCTGCCCGCTGCGGATGCGCGGTTGTCCAAAGATAGACATCAGCAGCGTCGATTTGCCCGCGCCGTTTGCGCCAATCAGCGCCACGGTTTCACCTTTATTAACCTCAAGGGAGACCTGCTTCAGCGCCTGGATGACGCCGTAGAACACATCCACCTCGCGAAAGGCCAGCAGCGGTTCGTTCATAGGGGCACCTCGCTTTCGTCCGTGCCCAGGTAGGCGGCAATCACCTTTTCATCATGCTGGATCTGTGCGGGCGTTCCCCTGGCAATGACGTCCCCGTGGTCGAGCACGATAATGTCGTCCGAAATCTCCATCACCATCCCCATATCGTGCTCAATCAGTAATACCGTTATGTCATGGCGATCCCGCAGAAAGCGAATAATGCTGCTCAGCTTATGCGTTTCAACCGGGTTAAGCCCGGCGGCGGGTTCATCCAGGCAGATCATCTCTGGCCCGGTACACATTGCGCGCGCGATCTCCAGACGCCGCTGCTGGCCATACGACATCTCTCCCGCCAGACGATTTGCGCACTCCACAAGGTCCACCACCTCCAGCCAGTAGAAGGCTCTGTCCAGGGCGTCGCTTTCCGCCCGCCGATATGCCGGCGTGTTTAAGATCCCGGCGAGCAGATTGCGGTTAACGCGCATATGCTGCGCAACCAGCAGGTTTTCCACGACAGACATCTCGCGAAAAAGGCGGATGTTCTGGAAGGTGCGCGCCAGCCCGGCGCGGTTGACCAGATGCGTTCCGCCAAACATTTTGTAGAACAGACGTTGCCCGAACCGGGCAGGGTTAATCCAGTCACCCGGCTGAAATTTTTGCCCAAGCACCTGAATGACGTTGGTGGTCTTATTGCGGGTAGCAAATAAAATGCTGCCGCCCGAGGCCTTATAGAAGCCGGTCAGGCAGTTGAATACCGTAGTTTTTCCCGCCCCGTTTGGCCCGATAAGGGCGGTAATGGAGCCGCGCTGCACGTCCAGGTTGACGTCGTTTAGCGCCTTAATCCCGCCGAAGTGCATCATCAGATGTTCAACGCGCAATATCGTTTCGTTCATGGCGCCACGCCCTTACGCACGGCAAACCCGCTGCGGTTAATGCGGATCAAACCGCGCGGACGCCAGATCATCATCACCACCATCAGCATGCCAAACAGCAGGACGCGGTACTCCGCAAAACTGCGCAGCAGCTCCGGCGTTACCGTAAGCACGAAGGCGGCCAGCACCACGCCAAGGGTAGAGCCCATGCCGCCCAGCACCACGATGGCGAGGATCAGCGCGGATTCAAAGAAGGTAAAGGAGGTAGGATTCACAAACCCCTGATAGGTTGCGAAGAACACCCCGGCAATCCCCGCGGTGGATGCGCCCAGCGTAAAGGCGGAGAGCTTCACCAGGACGTGATTCAACCCCATCGAGCGGCAGGCAATTTCGTCTTCTCGCAGGGCTTCCCACGCCCGGCCAATCGGCATCCGCGTCAGGCGGTGTTTGACGTAAAGTACCAGCATCACCACCAGGAACAGCACCGTGTAGATAAAAATAAACTTCATGTTCGGGTTGTAGGTCAGGTGGAAAAACTCGTGAAAAGGCACGCCGCCTTCTTTCGCGCGTCGTCCAAATTCCAGGCCGAAAAAGGTGGGTGGAGGGGCTGACACGCCGTTTGGCCCCCCCGTGAAGGTCAGCCAGTTGTTCAGGATCAGGCGAATGATCTCCCCGAATCCGAGGGTGACGATCGCCAGATAGTCGCCGTGCATGCGCAGTACCGGGAAACCGAGCAGGGCACCGGCGGCGGCGGCCATGATTGCCGCCAGCGGCAGCATGCTCCAGAAGCCTAACCCCAGATACTGATACCCCAGCGCCAGACCGTACGCGCCAATCGCGTAGAAGGCGACGTACCCCAGGTCCAGCAGGCCGGCCAGCCCCACGACGATGTTCAGCCCCAGACCGAGAAGCACGTAGATCAGCCCGAGAATGGCGACGGTCAGTACATACTTGGTGGCGACAAACGGGAAGCAAACCGCAAGCGCAATCACCAGAGGAATAATCCAGCGCATGCGGCTTTTGTAGTCCGGTGGCCTAACATAGACGCCCGCGTTATCGGTTTCGAAGCGCGCCTGGAAACGAGCGCCCGCGGCGGTACCCAAAAAAGCGCTCAAGAGAAAACGCCCCAGCATTACAATGCCGACCATCCAGGCCAGCCGTTGTCCGGCAAAGTTAAAGCTGTACCCGTCCAGCACCACGCCAGCAATCGGACCGAAGATAATCAGCGCAATCAGCCCGGAAAAAATCGCGTCCAGAACGCAGCGCTTAAGCGAAAAACCGTGCGATGTCATCATTCTCTTCCTCACACTTTGGCCACAACCGGGCGCCCGAGCAGACCCTGGGGTCGGAAAATCAGTATCATGACCAACAGGCCGAACGAGAAGACGTCTTTATAGTCCGAGTTCACCATGCCCGAGAACTGTGCTTCCGCGACGCCAAGAATAAGGCCACCGAGCATGGCGCCGGGGAGGGAACCGATGCCGCCTAGCACTGCCGCAGTAAAGGCTTTAATGCCGATCACAAACCCGACGTAGAAATCAAAGGTGCCGTAATTCATGGTGATGAGCACGCCGGCCAGGCCGGCCATCGCCGCGCCGATGACAAAGACCAGCGAAATAATCCGGTCGGTGTTGATGCCCAGAATCGAGGCCATTTTGCGATCCTGCTGGACCGCGCGGCACATCCGCCCCAGCCGGGTATGGTTGATTATCCACGTAAGCACCAGCATGCCGGCAAACGAGGCGAGCAGAATAAACACTTTGGTGTAGGTTATCTGAACAAAGCCTTCACCCAGATGCAGGCGAATCACGCCGTCCAGCATGGTCGGCACCCCTTGCTGGCGCGGACCCTGGCTCAGCTGGGCGTAGTTTTGCAGGATAAGCGACATCCCGATGGCGGAGATAAGCGGCGCCAGGCGCGTGGAGTTGCGCAGCGGCCTGTAGGCGATACGCTCGATAGTCCAGCCGTACACGCCAGTTACCGCGATGGTGAACACCAGCGTACCCAGAATCAGCAGGGGGAAGGACTCAAGCCCGAAGAAAGAGAGAAGCGCCAGACCAATGGCGCAGAGATAGGCGGAAATCATATACACTTCGCCGTGGGCGAAATTGATCATCCCGATAATGCCGTACACCATGGTGTAGCCGATGGCGATCAGGCCATAGACGGAGCCCAGCGTTAAGCCATTAATTAACTGTTGCAGGAAGAATGTACTCATCTTAGCGCGCTCGTTTTATAGGCTGCGCGAGCCGCGCAGCCTGATGTTTATTACGCGCCGACGGGCAAGCCCGCCGACGTTGAGCGTGACTCCGTCCCGTTACTGCACTTCCTTATATTTTCCTTTGTCGTCCCATTGGTAAACCACGTAGTCCGAGACTTTCAGGTCACCCTTGCTGTCCCAGGCTTTTTTGCCCATCACCGTGTCGACGGAATTGGCTTTCAGCCACTCGCTGGCTTTAGCGGAGTCCTTGCCGCCGGTGGCCTTGAAGGCAGCGGCAATGGCCTGCACGGACGCATAGGAGTAAAGGGTGTAACCTTCCGGCTCAAATTTACCGGCGCGGAATTTCTCGATAACCGCTTTACCGTCCGGGATCAGGCGCGGATCTTTACCGAAGGTCATGTAAATGCCGTTGGTGTATTGCGGACCGCCCGCCGCCGTCACCATCTCTTCATTGACAATGCAATCGCCGGAGAAGAATTTCGCCTGTACACCCTGTTCACGCATCTGGCGAACCAGCGGACCGGCTTCCGGGTGACAGCCGCCGAAGAACACCACGTCCGGTTTTTGTGCGCCGATCTTGGTGACCAGCGCGTTAAAGTCTTTTTCACCGCGGGATAAGCCTTCATACATCACATCCTTGACCCCGCGTTTCGCCAGCGCCGCTTTGGTGGCGTCTGCCAGCCCTTGTCCATAGGTGTCTTTATCGTGAATGATCGCCACGCGCCTGGCTTTCAGCTTGTCGATGATGAAGTCGCTGGCGACCTGACCCTGCTGGTCGTCGCGGCCGCACATGCGGAACATGTCGCTCATGCCGCGCTCGGTGATCAGCGGGTTAGTTGAGCCGGGGGTAATCGCGATGATGCCCGCATCGCTGTAAACCTCGGAGGCGGGCATCGTGGAGGAGGAGCAGAAATGGCCGACCACGGCGTTGACTTTATCCTGGTCGACTAAGCGGTTGGCGACGGCCACTGCCTGCTTAGGCTCGCAGGCGTCATCCCCCTGAACCAGTTTGATCTTCTCACCGTTAATACCGCCTGCAGCGTTAATATCTTCGGCGGCCTGCGTTGCGCCATGCCAGTACTGATCGCCGTAAGTGGCATTGGGGCCCGTGAACGGTCCGGCGACACCAATCACGATATCTGCCCGGGCCGAAAATGCAGTCACCAGACAACTGGCCAGCACAAGAGAAACAGGCGTTTTGATAAATTTCAGCGACATTATTATGTTCCTTAGCAAAGAGGTTTTTGCACCCCGGCGTAAACCGGAACGCCCAGGGCGCAGCCAATCCAAAACACGAGCAAGAACAAAATGCACTAAACAAACGGCATCCTGCGTGATACGGCGAGGTTTCCATGCGCAGCGTCGCGCGAAGAACAGCAAGCAAAAATGTTGCCAGAATGGTTAACCCCTTGACGGGGTTATGACATGTTTGAGTATAGAGCGCCGCGTTATCACGCCCGGCGGCAGGAGAAGAAATTACAGCGGAGATCACACATCGTTAACAATAAAGCCCATAAGTTGTGCAAGGGTCACGATTTGCACACTTTTGCAGCAATAAAGACCTAAACTTCAGCCAGGGCAGACGTGCGATATGTGTTAGGATCGTTTCCTTTTTTATCAGGAGTGTCAGCGATGACGGAAGGTCCATTAAATGAAAGCGAAATGGCGTGGCTGGAAGAGACGTTAATGTCTTACGGTCATGACGATGCGTCCGTGATTGACGTGTCCGAACTGGACGGCATGCTTACCGCAGTGCTTTCCGGCCCTGTTGTCGTTGAGCCAGATGCCTGGCTGGTGGCGGTGTGGGGCGGGGAGAAGTACATTCCGCGCTGGAAAAACGATCGCGAGATGAACCGTTTTATCGATCTCTGCTTTAAGCATATGAACGACATTGCCGAGCGCCTGAGCGAATACCCCGATCAGTTTGAGCCGATGTTCGGCTATAACGACGTTGACGGTGAGAGTTACACCGTGGTGGAAGAGTGGTGCTATGGCTACATACGCGGCGTGGCGCTGACGGACTGGTCGGCCCTGCCGGAAACCCTGAAGGCCGATCTTGACGTGATTGCCCTGCACGGAACGGAAGAGAACAGCGAGAAGCTGGATGAACTGTCCGAAGAGGAGTATATCGCCAGCATTGAGAGCATCCAGCCTGCGGCCCTGCGTTTATATAACTACTGGGTGGAGAATCCGCAGCAGCCGGAAGCGAAGAAGCCTGTCGTTAACGGCACGAAGGTGGGGCGTAACGATCCGTGTCCTTGCGGCAGCGGGAAGAAGTTCAAGAGCTGCTGCCTGCACTGATAAAAAAGGGGCTGATGATAGCCCCTTTTTTATTTAACCCACTTCCGGCAGCATCCCGGCTGCAATCAATACCTGCACCAGAATAATCACCACCCCACAGCCAAACACAACGCACAGCAGCGGTTTTCCACCTGCCACGCGGTATCCTAGCTGAGGATGCTGCTGACGGCTTTTCCACGCCAGCAGGGAAGGGAGCAGCAGGGCCAGGATGGAGAGCGCCACTCCCGCGTAGCCCAGCGCCATCACAAACCCGCGTGGGTAAAACAGCGCAAAGGCCAGTGGCGGCAGGAAGGTAATGGCCCCGGTCTGTAACCGTCCGGCGGCGGTATTGCGACGCTGGAACAGATCGGCCAGGTAATCAAACAGGCCGAGCGCCACGCCCAGGAACGAGGTCGCGAGCGCCAGGTCTGCAAACAGGTGAACCGCCAGCTCCACGTGCGGCGAGGTGACCACTTCGCGCAGAGACATCAGGAAACCGTTCAGGCCAGCGTGCTGCGCCATCAGCCCGACGAAGGTTGAAGAGTCAATGCTGCCCAGCGTCACCAGCTGCCAGAAAATATAGGCGATCAGCGGAATAGCGCTGCCGATAACAAACACACGACGCAGCTTGCGAATATCGCCGTTCATATAGCTGACGATGCTCGGCACGCTGCCGTGAAAACCAAACGAGGTGAAAATGACCGGGATGGCGGAAAGCGCCAGACCTTGTTCCAGCGGCAGCGTCAGCAGGTTCACCTTGTGCACGTGCGGCGCCAGCAGCGCCAGCATGACAACAAGAAACAGAATTTTGGCGCTGAACAGAAAGCGGTTAAAGAGATCGACCAGCGATGTTCCCACGCAGACCACGCCGCCGCCGATGAGCGCAAAGAAGATAGCCCCCGTCGCAGGGGTAATATCAGAGCCGAACCAGTCATTAACGCTGGAGGCGATCAATTCCCCGGCGCCGCTGATGTAGGCGGCGGTCAGGGCATACATCAGGAACATCATGCTAAAGCCGGTGATCCACTGGCCGTAGCGTCCCAGGTAGCGCGCCGCAAGCGAACCCAGACCGGTATCGGCGGGCACATGCTGGTACACCTCAAGCAGCAGCAGTGCGGTATAGCACATTAATGCCCAGAGCGTGCCAAGCAGCAGCAAGGTCATCCCAAATCCCACGCCTGCGGCAGCCAGAGGCATTGCCAGCATTCCTGCGCCAATCGTCGTTCCGGCGACGATAAAAATACTTCCCAGGGTTCTGTTTTTCACGCTTTCCTCTACAACGATGGTGAACCGCGACAAATTCTGCGGCGCAGAGTAAGGCAAAAGCGATTATTCGTCAAACCACCGTTACAAGCAGCGTAATGAAAGGTTTACGCATTGCGCTGCCGCCAATCCGAAGTAGGGCGACGGCCAGGCGTGGCGTAAACAAGACGTACGGGGAATAAAAGGCGTGTTTTGATGCGGGGGAAAGGTAAATAAATGCGGCGCCGGAAACCGGCACCGCAATGATATTAATTCTGCGTATCGAGAGTCGACAGTTCTTTATCAATAAAGTAAAGACCTTCACCGGATTTACCCACCAGCGATAATTTATCCAGCACGGATTTAAACAATTTCTCTTCTTCGTGTTGTTCCGCGACGTACCACTGCAGGAAATTAAAGGTTGGATAATCCTGGCCGATCATGGCCGCATGAACCAGTTCATTAATTTTCTGGGTGATCAATTGTTCGTGCTCATAGGTGGCGCGGAACAGTTCATCAAGAGAATTGTACTCGGCGAAAGGAGATGCCACGTTCTCGATGCGCGGCAGGCTGCCTGTATCGGTCAGATAATCGAACAGGCGCTGCATGTGGGTCATCTCTTCCTGAGCGTGACGACGCAGAAATGCGGCCGCACCTTCAAAGCTATGGTAGCTGCACCAGGCGCTCATCTGCTGGTAGAGAAGGGATGAATAGAGCTCAAGGTTCATTTGCGCATTGAGCTTGTCGATCATTTCAGTTTTCAGCATGGTGACGCTCCGGTTTATTATTTCTGGTTCACAATGAGCGACACTATAATTTGTTATTTAATTATTTGCAAAACGTAAAATTAAATATTTATCAGTTCAAAATACGAATGGGAATAAAACGCATTGGCGATTTTTTATTTCTATTAATGCGAATTGTTTTTGTTCTTAATTAAATAAAGTGCCAGCAATCGCTGGCAGCTTTGATTAATACCAGGGATTATTTGCCTTAGGGTTAACGGCATACCCCATGCACTTATACTGGATAGTTACGCTCTCGTTCAGGCACAAAGAGCCGCTTGTCAGGGTACAGGTTTTGACCGGCTGCCCGTAGGCAGAGGCGGTGGCATAGCCCATGTTTTGACAGGCTTTTACCGCGGTACCGTTATTAACATATTCGTCGGACCAGGCGTTTTGCAGCACTGCCTGGCCATAGTCGAGGCGGACAATGCCGTTCGGCGCGTCGAGGCTGCTGATTTCCGCCTGGCGGTTAACGCTGCATCCCGCGAGCAGCAGGACTGTACCGGCTACGATGGCTGTTTTCATGGTTCGCTCTGGGTAGATGGAAATACGTTATCGTACCCGCAGATGCCCGCTGCAATGCCAGGAATAGCCGGACAATCTACCCTCACTCTTTGCAACGGACGGCGTGAATCCTTCTCGCCATAAAATTGTGAGCGCGCATTCGATTTTTAAAACCATATTTCATTTACTTTGAAAGTCTGTTTGTTTGATGCCAGGATGAACGGGAACAGGTATCCATAGCGGGAGCGACCGCAGCGCATTCTGGAGAGACAAGATGAAAATTGCACTGATGATGGAAAACAGCCAGGCGGCTAAAAACCCAGTGATATTAAAAGAGCTGAAAACGGTAGCCGATGAAAAAGGCTTCCCGGTTTATAACGTCGGGATGAGCGACGAAAACGATCATCACCTTACCTACATCCATCTGGGGATTATGGCGAGTATTCTGCTGAATGCGAAAGCGGTAGATTTCGTGGTCACCGGATGCGGCACCGGCCAGGGCGCGATGATGTCGTTGAATATTCACCCCGGCGTCATTTGCGGCTACTGCATCGATCCCGCCGACGCGTTTCTCTTCGCGCAGATCAACAACGGCAATGCGCTTTCGCTGCCTTTTGCCAAAGGTTTTGGCTGGGGAGCGGAGTTGAACGTGCGCTTTATCTTTGAAAAGGCCTTCACTGGCCGGAAGGGTGAAGGCTACCCGCCAGAGCGTAAAGAGCCCCAGGTGCGTAACGCGGGGATTCTGAACCAGGTTAAAGCGGCCGTGGTGAAAGAAAACTATCTGGACACGCTGCGCGCCATCGATCCTGAGCTGGTAAAGACCGCTGTTTCCGGCCAACGTTTCCAGCAGTGCTTCTTTGAAAATTGCCAGGATAAGGCGATCGAGGATTTTGTTCGCGGTATGGTGGGTTAATGCGTATTGCGCAGATTAAATTGTGATGCGCGTCACAAAAATATTGATTTTTGTGACGATGGTCATATTATAGGCACATTGACGATAAAGTTGTATAACAAGTTGATGGAGCATCACAATGAAACTGCGCAAAATCCTGAAAAGCATGTGGGCCAATTACTGCCGCACCTTCAAAGACGTGCCGCCGGGCGCCATGTTCTGATAAAAAACCTGCTTCGGCAGGTTTTTTTGTCTCTGCAGGCGAGGAAGGGAAGATGTCAGAGGCCGCGTTTTGATACTATGGCGGCCTTTGAATAAGGAGAAAGCCCCATGTCACAAAACCTGAGCGCCGATCAGGAGCTGGTCTCTGATGTTGTCGCCTGCCAGCTGGTTATTAAGCAAATTCTGGATGTCCTGGACGTTATTGCACCGGTTGAAGTGCGCGAGAAGATGTCTACCCAGCTGAAAAACATCGATTTTGCCAGCCACCCCGCGGCCGCCGACCCGGTTACGCTTCGCGCGATCCAGAAAGCCATCGCGCTGATTGAACTGCGCTTCACGCCGCAGGGCGAATCGCATTAAAAAATGGCGAACGGGCGACACATGCTGTCGCCCGTTGATAACGTTAAAAGAAGGTCTGGACCAGCAGATAGCTCGCCGCGCAGGCGCAGCTCACGCCAATTAACCCCGGCAAAATAAAGCTGTGGTTAATGATGAATTTGCCGATGCGGGTCGTTCCTGAACGGTCAAAGCCGATGCAGGCTAAATCACTCGGGTAGGTCGGCAGAACAAAATAGCCGTAGGATGCCGGGAAGAAGGCAATCAGCATTTTCGGATCGATACCCAGCATCAGGCCCATCGGCGCCACGGCTGTCAGGGCCGCCGCCTGGCTGTTCACCAGCTTCGACACCAGGAAAAGCACAATGGCATACGTCCACGGATGGCTTTTCACAACGCCTTCCAGCGCCAGCTTTAACTCGTCGAGATGCGCCTGGAAAAAGGTATCGCTCATCCACGCCACCCCGAACACCGAGAAGATCGCCACCATACCTGCCTTGAATACCGCGCCGTTAGAAATGGCAGCGGCATTGACCTTACAGGCCATCAGCATTACGGCACCGGCAATGAGCATCATCATCTGAATGACGAGGTTCATCGACAACGCCGTCATTTTGCCTTTTAGCTCGAAGGCAGGACGCAGTTCCGGAAACGCCCCGAGCAGGACCACCACCGCAATTCCGGCAAAGAAAATCCATGTCGACCAGTAGGCCTGCTTCGGAAAACGCTGGTTCATCAACGTCTCCGTGCCGCCATAGATAAACTCGCGCTGTTTAGGATCTTTCAGTTTTTCCTGGAATTCCTTGTCGTCAGCCAAATCTTTCCCGCGGCGTAAACTCCACAGAGCCGCAATCGCCACCCCGAAAAGTGAAGCGGGAACCGACACGGCGAGGATTTCCAGGATCCCCCACGCGTGCCCTAACCCATGTTGCGCGGCCAGGATGGAGACCAGCGACACGACGGCGACGGAAACCGGCGATGCGGTGATCGCCATCTGCGATGCCACCGAGGCCACCGCCATTGGGCGTTCCGGTCGGATCCCTTTTTTGAGAGCGATATCCGCAATGATGGGAAACATGGTGTAGACCACGTGCCCCGTACCGCAGAGAAAGGTCAGCATCCAGGTAGTAAAAGGGGCAAGTAGCGTGATGTGCTGCGGGTGTTTGCGCAGCAGGCGTTCAGCAAACTGCATCATGACGTTGAGGCCACCCGCAGTCTGCAGGGTGGCGGCACAACCAATCACCGCGAGAATGGTCAACATGACGTCAACCGGTGGCTTGCCGGGCTGTAGCCCGAAGACAAAACACAGAATAAAAAGGCCAATACCGCTGATTAACCCAAGCCCCATGCCGCCGAAACGTGTACCCGTCAGCAGGCAGAGGAGAATGACAACAAACTCAATGGTGATCATGCTGCTCCCTCGTCAATGATTATGTAATTAAACAAATCATTACATGTTGTAAGGTTAATCATTGGGAGCGAGATCTGATTTGTTAAATTTCAGCAAAAGCAGAGGGTTGGGGAGATAAGAAGGAACCTGCCCCCCTGAACCAGGGCAAGGGCAGGTTAAAACACTTAGTGGTGCTGCACCGTCACAAGGTCGAGCAGGTGGCGGTCGGCTTGCTCCGGGCGTAAACCGGCCTGGCGCGCATTGTGGATCTCATCCGCCAGCGTTTTCAGCAGCATGCCGTCCTGCTGCTGTTCTTTGTCCATATCGCGTAAAAATTTGAGGGTGGTGATGTCATGCTGCGCTTTGGCTTCATCGGCCAGCTTGTTGAGCGTCGTGCAGCGCTGTTCATGTTCTTTTAGCGTTTTCTGGAACAGTTCTTCCAGAGAAGAGTAATTTTCATTAATCCCATCAAGGGCTTTGACAACCGGGTTCGCCCCCGCAGCTTTGAGGAAGTTAAAGACGCGCATCATATGGGTGACGTTGCTTTGCGCCTGCGAACGAAAGAACGTAGCAGAGCCCGTAAGGCTTTTTTCGGAACACCAGGCACTTAAGTGAAGGTGCAGATTCGAGGCGTAGAACTCAAGGTTCATCTGCGCGTTAAGTTTTTGCATCATCGTTTGGGTAGCCATACTCATATCCTTATAGACTGTGGGACGTAATGTCCGCTGCTTAACCTGACAGCCAGGCAAATGCGAAGAAATACATAAATGCAGATTCTTCAGTTACGGAGTCGATCGAAAATTCACTTCCTGTGTTCGATATAAATAAGCATACCTTGGTCTTAAGGCTAAGAAAACTCTTAATTGGGCTGTGTTTACCATACATTACAAAGTTTAATATAGTACAAAAATACAAATAGATTGCCATGAATTGAAACTTAATTAACTGGTTGAAAATAAATAATTATTTTACTTCGTTGGCTGTTATTTTACTTTCGTGAATATTAAGCCGGAATAATGCTCTGTGAAAAAGCTAAATACAGATTATTCATTTCAAATATATGATGCGTTATTAAATTTGCGCTAAATCAATTTTACGGAATAGCGTATATTCTTCATCATATTGGTTTTTTGACGAACCGCACGATGCCCCTGAACCTGTGAGCCCCAACCTGACCGGCCGACAGCATCAGGGATTTCTTAGCTAATCTTATGGATAATTCTGCTCATCCCTCTTTCATTTGTCTGACAATTCCTGCCATTTTTATGTCATTTTTCGCTGAATTTATGTACGCAATTACTGTAATTCTGCGGTGTGATGGGGCTCTCTTATGGATGATTAATTTCCCGCTAAAACTATCACCAGCAATAACGCTTATGACGAGGTGAGCGCTAATACCTTGTTTTAAGTCCGATTAAATAAGAAGCACGCAAATCTTCCCTACAGAAAAGAATGCTAAAGCTGGAGTTTACCATGCACAAATTTACTAAAGCGCTGGCGGCCATCGGACTGGCTGCCGTTATGTCACAATCCGCTATCGCTGAGAATTTAAAACTCGGTTTTTTGGTAAAACAGCCGGAAGAACCCTGGTTCCAGACTGAGTGGAAATTCGCTGATAAAGCCGGAAAAGATTTAGGTTTTGAGGTGATTAAAATCGCCGTGCCGGACGGTGAAAAAACCCTGAACGCCATCGACAGCCTGGCGGCCAGCGGCGCGAAAGGTTTCGTTATCTGTACTCCGGACCCGAAACTGGGATCGGCCATTGCGGCGAAAGCCCGCGGTTACGACATGAAGGTTATTGCGGTTGACGATCAGTTCGTCAACGCCAAAGGCAAACCGATGGACAGCGTCCCGCTGGTGATGATGGCGGCGACCAAAATCGGTGAACGCCAGGGCCAGGAACTTTATAAAGAGATGCAGAAACGTGGCTGGGATGTCAAAGAGACCGCCGTTATGGCCATCACGGCTGACGAACTGGACACCGCACGTCGTCGTACAACCGGTTCAATGGACGCGCTGAAAGCGGCTGGCTTCCCGGAAAAACAGATCTACAAAGTCCCAACCAAATCTAACGACATCCCCGGTGCCTTTGACGCCGCGAACTCCATGCTGGTCCAGCACCCGGAAGTGAAACACTGGCTGGTGGTCGGCATGAACGACAACACCGTGCTGGGCGGCGTGCGCGCGACGGAAGGCCAGGGCTTCAAGGCACCTGACGTTATCGGTATCGGCATCAACGGCGTGGATGCGGTGAGCGAACTGTCCAAAGCGCAGGCTACCGGTTTCTACGGCTCTCTGCTGCCAAGCCCGGACGTTCACGGCTACAAATCCAGCGAAATGCTCTACAACTGGGTAACCAAAGGGGCTGAACCGCCGAAATTTACTGAAGTCACCGACGTGGTGCTGATCACCCGCGACAACTTCAAAGAGGAACTGGCGAAAAAAGGACTGGGCGGTAAGTAATACGCTGTGATTG
Organism: Enterobacter sp. UPMP701; assembly: GCF_053709515.1. Taxonomy (NCBI): domain Bacteria; kingdom Pseudomonadati; phylum Pseudomonadota; class Gammaproteobacteria; order Enterobacterales; family Enterobacteriaceae; genus Enterobacter; species Enterobacter sp. UPMP701. Next base: position 453,564 of record NZ_JBSKJN010000003.1, read on the forward strand.
TGCCCCTCACACATCGTGAGGGGCCAGACGTACACACTACAGGAATCACGGAGTCGTTATGCAACAGTCTAATCCGTATCTCTCTTTTCGCGGCATCGGTAAAACGTTTCCCGGTGTTAACGCACTGACCGATATCAGCTTCGACTGCTATGCCGGCCAGGTTCATGCCCTGATGGGGGAAAACGGTGCCGGAAAATCCACGCTGTTGAAAATCCTCAGCGGCAACTATACGCCGACGACCGGCACGCTGGCGCTGCGCGGCGAAGAGGTGGCTTTTGCCGATACCACGGCGGCGCTCAATGCCGGGGTGGCGATTATCTATCAGGAGTTACATCTCATCCCTGAGATGACCGTGGCGGAAAATATCTACTTAGGCCAGCTTCCGCATAAAGGCGGCGTGGTGAATCGTTCGCTACTTAATTATGAAGCGGGGCTGCAGCTTAAGCATCTTGGTCTGGACGTTGATCCACAGACGCCGCTGAAATACCTCTCCATCGGCCAGTGGCAGATGGTTGAAATTGCCAAGGTGCTGGCGCGTAACGCCAGGGTAATTGCCTTCGATGAACCGACCAGTTCGCTCTCCGCGCGTGAAATCGAAAACCTGTTCCGCGTGATCCGCGAGCTGCGGCAGGAAGGCCGCACCATTTTGTATGTCTCGCACCGCATGGAGGAGATATTTGCTCTGAGCGATGCCATTACCGTCTTTAAAGATGGGCGCTATGTGCGCACCTTCACCGATATGCAGCAGGTTAGCCATGACCAGCTTGTTCAGGCGATGGTCGGGCGCGACCTGGGCGATATTTATCACTGGAAACCGCGCGAGTACGGTCCTGAGCGCCTGCGTCTGGACAACGTCAAAGCGCCGGGCGTGCGAACGCCGGTTTCGCTATCCGTACGTAGCGGTGAGATCGTCGGGCTGTTTGGCCTGGTGGGGGCGGGGCGCAGCGAGCTGATGAAAGGGCTGTTCGGCGGTACACGCATTACCGCAGGGCAGGTCTCCATTGACGGCGAGCAGGTCGATATCCAGAAACCCGCCCACGCGATCAAGGCCGGGATGATGCTCTGCCCGGAAGACCGCAAAGCGGAGGGGATCATTCCGGTGCATTCGGTGCGCGACAATATCAACATTTCCGCCCGCCGTAAGTTTATTCGCGCGGGTTGCCTGATAAACGACGGCTGGGAGTCGAGCAACGCCGACCATCATATTCGCTCGCTGAATATCAAAACGCCGGGACCGGAACAGCTAATTATGAATCTTTCCGGCGGTAACCAGCAGAAGGCCATTTTAGGCCGCTGGCTGTCGGAGGATATGAAGGTCATTTTGCTGGACGAGCCGACGCGCGGTATCGATGTGGGCGCAAAACATGAGATCTACAACGTGATCTATGAACTGGCAAAACGCGGCGTGGCGGTGCTTTTCGCCTCCAGCGATCTGCCTGAGGTGCTTGGCGTGGCCGACCGCATTGTGGTGATGCGGGAAGGCGAAATCGCCGGTGAATTACTTCATGAACAGGCGAATGAACAACAGGCGTTGAACCTCGCCATGCCTAAAGTCAGCCAGGCTGTCGCCTGAGTAAGGAGTTAATGATGTCCTCTGTTACTACATCCGGAGCGCCGAAGTCGGCTTTTAGTTTTGGACGTATCTGGGATCAGTACGGCATGCTGGTGGTCTTTGCCGCACTCTTCATCGCCTGTGCGATCTTCGTCCCCAATTTTGCCACCTTCATTAATATGAAAGGGCTGGGGCTGGCGATTTCCATGTCCGGCATGGTGGCCTGCGGCATGCTCTTCTGTCTGGCCTCCGGTGATTTCGACCTGTCGGTGGCCTCGGTTATCGCCTGCGCGGGCGTCACCACGGCGGTGGTGATCAACATGACGGAAAGCCTGTGGATTGGCGTTTTTGCCGGTCTGTTGCTCGGCGTCATCAGCGGTCTGGTGAACGGTTTTGTTATCGCGCGCCTGAAGATTAATGCCCTGATTACCACGCTGGCAACGATGCAGATAGTGCGTGGTCTGGCCTATATCATCTCCGACGGTAAAGCGGTGGGGATTGAAGACGAGCGCTTCTTTACGCTGGGTTATGCCAACTGGCTGGGCCTGCCTGCGCCTATCTGGCTCACCGTGGCCTGCCTGATCCTGTTCGGCTTCCTGCTTAACCGGACCACTTTTGGCCGTAACACGCTGGCGATCGGCGGTAATGAAGAAGCGGCCCGTCTGGCAGGGGTGCCGGTCGTACGCACCAAGATTATTATCTTTGTGCTCTCCGGGCTGGTTTCTGCCGCGGCGGGGATTATTCTGGCGTCGCGTATGACCAGCGGCCAGCCAATGACCTCCATCGGTTATGAGCTGATCGTCATCTCGGCGTGCGTTTTAGGGGGCGTTTCCCTCAAAGGCGGCATCGGAAAAATCTCATATGTGGTGGCCGGTATCCTGATTTTAGGGACGGTGGAGAACGCCATGAACCTGTTGAATATTTCGCCGTTCTCTCAGTACGTCGTGCGTGGTCTGATCCTGCTCGCAGCCGTGATTTTCGACCGTTACAAGCAAAAAGCGAAGCGTACCGTGTAACCCCAGCGCTGACTTTTTATTGCTCAACTAATAACCATAGTTGACCCCTGAACCGCCTCGCCAGTTTTGCTGGCGGGGCGGTTGTCAAATGGCGAGGCCCATCACACTGTCTATACTTACATGGCTATGAAAGAGGTAAAGGCGTTTACCTCTCGTAAACCGTAAGGAGGATTAGGGTGGCTGACTTGTTAACCGCACCGCCTGTACTGCCCGGAAAATATGCTTTCTTTTTTGACCTCGACGGGACGCTCGCCGGGATCCAGCCGCATCCTGACGACGTGGTCGTACCGGATATGGTGCTAGAGAATTTGCAGCAGCTCTCCAGACTAAACGAGGGCGCATTGGCATTGATTTCAGGGCGCTCAATGGCCGAGCTGGATGTGCTCGCCAGTCCTTACCACTTTCCGCTGGCCGGTGTACACGGAGCGGAGCGCCGCGATATCCATGATCAACTGCATGTTGTATCCCTCCCCGATACTTTAATTCAGGCGTTACACGCTGAACTCTCCTCGGCGCTGGCATCGCTTCCGGGCACGGAACTGGAAGCGAAAGGCATGGCGTTCGCCTTGCACTATCGGCAGGCTCCGCATCACGAAGCGGCAATCTTCGCGATTGCCCGCAGCGTGGCCGTTGCACACCCGCAGCTCGCGCTGCAGCCGGGGAAGTGCGTCGTCGAGATAAAACCTGAGGGTATTAATAAAGGTGCCGCTATTGCGGCGTTTATGGCGGAACCGCCGTTTAAGGGACGTACACCGGTATTTTTTGGCGATGACCTGACCGACGAGGCCGGGTTTCGCGTGGTAAATCAGGCCGGAGGGATCGCCGTCAAGGTGGGGCCTGGTGACACTGTCGCTGAATGGCGTCTGGCGAATGTCGCCAGCGTCTGGCAGTGGATTTCTGATATCGCTAACCAGCAACAACAACAAATAGCGCAAAACAAAGGGGGAAACCATTATGGGTCGCTTAGTCGTCGTCTCTAACCGAATCGCACCGCCTGATGATAAAAAAGCCAGTGCAGGTGGCCTGGCGGTAGGGGTGTTAGGTGCCTTAAAAGCTGCTGGCGGGCTGTGGTTTGGCTGGAGTGGTGAAATCAATGAAGAAGAGAAACCGCTTAAAAAGGTTACGCGCGGGAACATTACGTGGGCATCCTTTGCGCTAAAGGAGAAAGACTATGACGAGTATTACTCGCAGTTCTCCAACGCAGTGCTGTGGCCTGCGTTTCACTATCGCCTTGACCTGGTGAAATTCCAGCGGGAATCCTTCGAGGGCTACTCGCGGGTGAATGCGCTGCTGGCGGATAAACTGCTGCCTTTAATTGAGGAAGACGATATTTTATGGATCCACGATTATCATCTGCTTCCCTTCGCCAGAGAGCTGCGTAGAAGAGGTGTCAACAACCGGATTGGCTTCTTCCTGCACATTCCGTTCCCGACGCCGGAAATTTTCACCGCGCTGCCGCCGCATGAAGAACTGCTGGAGGCGCTGTGTGATTACGACCTGTTGGGCTTCCAGACCGAAAATGACCGCCTCGCGTTCCTTGACGCCGTGTCAGGTAAAGCGCGCCTGGTAACCAGGGGCGGCAAAACCCATACGGCGTGGGGGAAAACCTTCCATACCGAGGTCTACCCGATTGGTATTGAACCCGACGAAATTGCGGAGCAGGCCTCCGGTCCGCTGCCGCCGAAGCTGGCCCAGCTTAAGAATGAACTCAAGCACGTGAAAAATATCTTCTCGGTAGAGCGTCTGGATTATTCCAAAGGGCTGCCGGAACGCTTCCTGGCGTATGAAACACTGCTGGATAAATACCCTCAGCACCACGGTAAAATCCGCTATACCCAGATCGCGCCAACGTCACGCGGGGAGGTGCAGGCGTACCAGGATATTCGTCATCAGCTTGAGACAGAAGCGGGGCGCATCAACGGGCGCTACGGTCAGCTTGGGTGGACGCCGCTCTTTTACCTGAATCAGCATTTTGACCGTAAAATCCTGATGAAGGTCTTCCGCTATGCGGATGTGGGGCTGGTTACGCCGCTGCGTGACGGGATGAACCTGGTTGCAAAAGAGTATGTGGCGGCGCAGGACCCGGCGGATCCGGGGGTGCTGGTGCTTTCTCAGTTTGCCGGGGCCGCGAACGAACTGACCTCAGCGCTTCTCGTTAACCCTTACGATCGGGATGATGTGGCAAATGCCCTCAACCGCGCCCTGACCATGCCGCTGACGGAGCGTATTTCTCGCCATGCCGAAATGATGGAGACGATCCGCAAAAACGATATTAATCACTGGCAGGCGCAGTTTATTCAGGATCTCCGTGATATAACCCCGCAAAGTCATGAAGGCGATCTGCAAAAAAAGATCGCGACGTTCCCTAAACTCGCCTGATTTTCCTCTGGGGGGTTAGCTCCCCCCAAGAGGCACCAGCAGCACATCCACCTGGCTCGAGGCGATAATAGATTTTGCCGCGCAGGTAGCCCGCGATATAAAGCTGTGGTTATGGTTTCCGCAAATCACTAAATCAATATTCTGTTTGCGACACATATCAAGAATATGCGCATTGAGTTCCCCCGTCGCTATAACGGTTTCATGAATGGGGTACTCTGCTTTTTCGACAAGCTCTCGCAGAAACTGCTGCGTTTCTTCCTGCAAAACCTCACGAATATCTTCCAGCATCGGGGCCGCCAGCTGATTGTACATCTCGGGCTCGGCCGCGAGGGTAATGAGGCTGATACGCGCGTTATGCGGCCGGGCGATGGATACGGCTCGGGCGACAAGCTGGTGGCTTTCGGGGGAAACAGCAACTGAAACAAGAAGATGGGAGTAACTCATGGCGCACTCCTTAGATGTCTGACAGACAGCGTTTCATCACCATTACCGCGAATTTCCCTGTTTCGCAAGACTTGAATACGACATTAGTGTGAAGCTTATCATAATTATTCATTAATTATTCTTATAAGAAGAATAACGGATAAATGCGCCTAAATGAAAAAAATTAACAACTTAACCTAAGTCACACAAATCTACGCTTTCGCCCTTAAACCATTCTAACGCGTTATAAACGCATTTCGAATGGTCACGGAGTGAAACAATTTTTTTGTCGAAAATGCATAACTCTATGTTTTGTCGAGGTAATCAAAATGTGTCCGTGACGCATGCGCGATGTAAACGATCGCGGAGACCGCACGTACTGATAAAAGCACGTTGCGTGCCACTTTTACTCACGCTTCTGCATGAGTATTCGTCGATTAAGAATACAAAACAGTGCTGATTGCTCAAAATGTGAGCAAATTAGAAGTCATACTGATGGATTTATGGGTAACATTCACTTAAATTGTGTGACGTAGATCACATTTTTTTTAAATTTGAGGGTGGCTGCATTGTATGTGTCAAATCTGACGAGTAGAGTTTGCGTCGAATTAGGAAAAATCTTAGTTATTTGTAAGAAATGATAAAACATGTAAGAGATGTAACCACGTTTCATCTCCGTCACGTTTTGATGAATACAAACCTAGATTCAACTATGCATTTAGCCTTTTCTTTTTTATACCGGGTGATTTCCCGGCGACATCACGGGGTGCGGTCTTTCCGCATAAAAATAATAGTTGGTTATTCGGGATGGGAACAATGCATACATCCGAGTTGCTAAAACATATCTATGACATCAATTTGTCGTATTTACTGCTCGCGCAGCGTTTAATTAGTCAGGACAAGGCGTCCGCGATGTTTCGTCTGGGTATTAACGAAGAAATGGCAACCATGCTGGGTGGGTTAACCCTCCCGCAGATGGTAAAACTGGCGGAAACAAATCAACTGGTGTGCCAGTTCCGTTTTGATAATCCGCAGACGATAACGCGTCTGACGCAGGAATCCCGTGTTGACGATCTGCAGCAGATCCATACCGGTATTCTGCTCTCCACTCGTTTGCTTCACGAAATCAGCCAGCCTGATGACGCAGCCCGTAAGAAAAGGGCCTAGCAATGAGCGAGAAAAGCATTGTTCAGGAAGCGCGTGACATACAGTTGGCCATGGAGCTGATTACGCTGGGTGCTCGTTTACAAATGCTGGAAAGCGAGACTCAGCTGAGTCGTGGTCGTCTTATCAAACTGTACAAAGAGTTACGTGGTAGTCCCCCACCGAAAGGCATGCTGCCGTTCTCGACGGACTGGTTTATGACATGGGAGCAGAATATTCATGCCTCCATGTTCTGTAATGCCTGGCAGTATCTCCTCAAAACCGGTTTATGTAGCGGCGTTGACGCCGTGATTAAAGCCTACAAACTTTACCTTGAACAATGTCCACAGCAGGAAGAGGGGCCACTGCTGGCGCTGACTCGCGCATGGACGCTGGTGCGTTTTGTCGAAAGCGGAATGCTTGAACTATCGCGCTGCAACTGCTGCGACGGCAATTTTATTACCCATGCTCATCAGCCTGCAGGCAGCTTCGCCTGTAGTTTATGTCAGCCTCCATCCCGCGCAGTAAAAAGACGTAAACTTTCCCGGGATGCTGCCGATATTATTCCACAACTGCTGGATGAACAGATCGAACAAGCTGTTTAACCCGAACGTGTGGGCAAGATTCCAGCAGCGGTAAGCAATTACCGCTGCTTTTTTTTACCCCGCAAACGGTAAACGCTGCGAACTGAACGTCCTTGCCATAGTCACTAGCGGAAGGATGATGTCGTGCTTATCTTATTAGGTTACCTGGTAGTTCTCGGTACAGTTTTCGGCGGTTACATGATGACCGGCGGGCACCTTGGAGCACTCTATCAACCGGCTGAACTTATTATCATCGGCGGCGCAGGGGTAGGGGCTTTTATCGTTGGTAATAACGGTAAATCGATCAAGGGCACGTTGAAGGCAATTCCATTGCTGTTCCGTCGCTCGAAATACACCAAAAGCATGTATATGGATCTGCTGGCGCTGCTCTATCGCCTGATGGCGAAGTCGCGTCAGCAGGGGATGTTCTCGCTTGAACGGGATATCGAAAACCCGAAAGAGAGCGAAATTTTTGCCAGCTATCCACGTATTCTGGCGGACGCCATGATGCTGGATTTCATCGTCGATTACCTGCGTCTCATCATCAGCGGCAATATGAATACCTTCGAAATCGAAGCGCTGATGGACGAAGAGATCGAAACCCACGAAAGCGAATCTGAAGTGCCGGCTAACAGCCTGGCGCTGGTGGGCGACTCGCTTCCCGCGTTCGGTATCGTGGCGGCGGTTATGGGCGTAGTACACGCCCTGGCCTCGGCGGACCGCCCGGCGGCTGAACTCGGCGCGCTGATTGCCCATGCGATGGTGGGTACTTTCCTCGGTATTTTGCTGGCTTACGGTTTTATCTCTCCGCTGGCAAGCGTCCTGCGCCAGAAGAGCGCGGAAACCACCAAAATGATGCAGTGCGTGAAGATCACGCTGCTTTCAAACCTCAATGGTTATGCACCGCCGATCGCGGTTGAATTTGGCCGTAAAACGCTTTACTCCAGCGAGCGTCCGTCGTTTATCGAGCTTGAAGAACACGTGCGCGCGGTGAAAAACCCAAACCAACAGACGACAACTGAGGACGCATGAAAAACCAGTCCCATCCGATCGTCATCGTCAAAAAACGCAAGCACAAGGGCGGCGGACACGGTGCCCACGGCTCCTGGAAAATCGCGTACGCCGATTTTATGACCGCAATGATGGCGTTCTTCCTGGTGATGTGGCTGATCTCCATCTCCAGCCCGAAAGAGCTTATCCAGATTGCCGAATATTTCCGTACCCCGCTGGCGACGGCGGTGACCGGTGGGCCGCGTATCTCTAACAGCGAAAGCCCGATTCCTGGCGGCGGCGATGATTACACCCAACAGAAGGGTGAGGTGAAAAAAGAGCCGAACATCGACGAGCTGAAACGCAAGATGGAGCAGGCGCGGCTGAAAAAACTGCGTGGCGATCTCGATCAGCTGATTGAAGCCGACCCCAAGCTGCGCGCGCTGCGTCCGCACCTGAAAATCGATCTGGTTCAGGAAGGGCTGCGTATTCAGATTATTGACAGCCAGAACCGCCCGATGTTTAAGACCGGGAGTGCGGAAGTTGAACCGTACATGCGCGATATTTTACGCGCCATTGCCCCGGTGCTGAACGGCATTCCTAACCGAATCAGCCTGTCGGGCCACACGGATGATTTCCCGTACGCCAGTGGAGAGAAGGGATACAGCAACTGGGAGCTTTCTGCCGATCGTGCCAACGCCTCGCGTCGCGAGCTGGTGGCAGGTGGGCTTGATGATGGCAAGGTACTGCGCGTGGTCGGCATGGCAGCAACCATGCGCGTCTCCGACCGCGGGCCGGATGACGCCATCAACCGTCGTATCAGTCTTTTAGTGCTGAACCAGCAGGCGGAGCAGGCCATCCTGCACGAAAACGCCGAAAGTCAGAATGAGTCACTGGACGATTTAAAACAGCCTGGGGCCGTCCCTGCGGCTGCCGTTCCAACATCGCCACCAGCCAATCCGAGGTGATAGCGTGAGCATGGATATTAGCGATTTTTACCAGACATTCTTTGATGAAGCCGACGAACTGTTGGCCGATATGGAGCAACATTTGCTCGATCTGGTGCCCGAAGCACCGGATTCCGAGCAGCTCAATGCCATCTTCCGTGCGGCGCACTCCATTAAAGGCGGAGCCGGAACGTTTGGATTTACCATTCTGCAGGAAACAACCCACTTAATGGAAAACCTGCTTGATGAAGCACGACGCGGTGAGATGCAGCTCAATACCGACATTATCAACCTGTTTTTGGAAACCAAAGATATTATGCAGGAACAGCTCGACGCCTATAAAAGTTCGGCAGAGCCTGATGCCGCCAGCTTTGAATACATCTGCAATGCGCTGCGCCAGCTCGCCCTGGAAGCGAAAGGTGAAGTCGCTGCAGCCGTTGTCCCTGCGGCGAAGCTGAGCGTTGTCGATGCATCCGCTGCCGAAGAGGCCGCGCCAGCCGCTGCACAAGCGGGCAAACTGCGCGTTGTGCTGTCACGCCTGAAAGAGAACGAAGTTAACCTGCTGGAAGAAGAGCTGGGTAACCTGGCGAAATTAACTAACGTGGTGAAAGGCAAGGACAGTCTCGCCGCGACCCTGGATGACGGAATCGATCAGGACGATATCGTGGCGGTGCTGTGCTTTGTAATTGAAGCTGACCAGATTGCCTTCGAAACCGAAACCGCCCCGGCAGAAGCGCCTGCTGCGCAAGAAGAGGTGGCCGTCGTCGCGCAGGCTGCGGCACCGGCTGTTGCGCCTGCTGCTCCGGCGCTGAAGGCAGTGCCAAAAGAGGCCGCGGCACCAGGCCGCGCTGAAAAACCGGCCGCGCGCTCCAGCGAGTCCACCAGCATTCGCGTTGCCGTTGAGAAGGTCGACCAGCTGATTAACCTGGTGGGCGAACTGGTGATCACCCAGTCCATGCTGGCGCAACGTTCAAACGAACTGGACCCGGTCACCCATGGCGATCTGATTACCAGCATGGGACAGCTGCAGCGTAACGCCCGCGATCTGCAGGAATCGGTGATGTCGATCCGTATGATGCCGATGGAATATGTCTTCAGCCGTTTCCCGCGCCTGGTGCGCGACCTCGCCAGCAAGCTGAATAAGCAGATTGAACTGACCCTGATGGGCAGTTCAACGGAGCTGGATAAGAGCCTGATCGAGCGCATCATCGATCCGTTAACGCACCTGGTGCGTAACAGCCTCGACCACGGTATTGAACTGCCGGAAAACCGCATTGCCGCCGGGAAATCTCCGGTCGGGAACCTGATCCTCTCTGCAGAACATCAGGGCGGGAACATCTGCATTGAAGTGACCGATGACGGCGCAGGTCTGAACCGCGAACGCATCCTGGCGAAGGCCATTTCGCAGGGGATGGCGGTAAATGAAAACATGACCGACGAAGAAGTGGGCATGCTGATCTTCGCGCCGGGCTTCTCGACCGCCGAGCAGGTGACGGACGTTTCCGGGCGCGGCGTCGGCATGGACGTGGTGAAACGTAACATCCAGGAGATGGGCGGCCACGTTGAGATCCAGTCTAAACAGGGTTCCGGCACCACTATTCGCATCCTGCTGCCGCTGACGCTGGCGATCCTCGACGGCATGTCAGTCAAAGTCGCGGACGAAGTCTTTATTCTGCCGCTGAACGCGGTGATGGAATCCCTCCAGCCGCGTGAAGAAGATCTGCATCCGCTGGCGGGCGGTGAGCGCGTGCTTGAAGTGCGCGGCGAATACCTGCCGCTGGTCGAACTGTGGAAAGTGTTTGAAGTGGACGGGGCGAAGACCGAGGCCACGCAGGGTATTGTGGTGATCCTGCAAAGTGCGGGCCGTCGCTACGCGCTGCTGGTCGATCAGTTGATTGGTCAGCACCAGGTGGTGGTGAAGAACCTCGAAAGTAACTACCGCAAGGTGCCGGGTATTTCCGCTGCCACCATTCTCGGGGATGGCAGCGTGGCGCTGATCGTCGATGTGTCGGCGCTTCAGGGATTAAATCGTGAACAACGTGTGGCGTACACAGCCGCCTGATTAAGTAGAAGGTAATAACATGACCGGTATGAGTAATGTAACGAAACTGGCGGGCGAGCCATCAGGGCAGGAGTTCCTGGTATTCACTTTGGGCGATGAGGAGTACGGCATCGATATCCTGAAAGTGCAGGAAATTCGTGGTTACGACCAGGTTACCCGCATCGCTAACACGCCTGCGTTTATTAAAGGCGTCACCAACCTGCGTGGCGTTATTGTGCCAATCGTGGATTTGCGCGTGAAGTTCAGCCAGGGTGACGTTGACTACAACGACAACACCGTGGTGATCGTCCTGAATCTGGGGCAGCGCGTGGTGGGTATCGTGGTGGATGGCGTATCTGACGTGCTCTCTCTGACCTCCGATCAGATTCGTCCTGCGCCGGAGTTTGCGGTCACGCTGTCGACCGAATACCTGACCGGTCTGGGCGCGCTCGGCGAGCGTATGCTGATTCTGGTGAACATCGAGAAGCTGCTGAACAGCGATGAGATGGCGCTGCTGGATATCGCCGCGAGTCATGTAGCGTAGGTAAATGCAAAACGGCGACCAGGGGTTGCCGTTTATTGTGTTTGCTCCCCCTCCCACGGGGCTGAGGGATCCCCGATAAGCCGGAAGGAATAAGCCGAGGGCACCGCGAAGCGGCGATTTACCGCCGGGAGCCTGGGTTGCCAGGGTGGTGGCGACTGAGCCACCCTGGCATGTTCACCGGTCATGTCGTTACAGAGTAGCAAGGAACATAAAGTGAACGGAATGACCACCAGAGCTGTATGTTCTCCTCACCCTAACCCTCTCCCCAAAGGGGCGATGGGACTGTTCCATGCAGACATTATTTTGTGGGGATCCCTCAGCCCTAAGGGAGAGGGACGGGGTGAGGGCATCAGGCCTCACCCTTTTTTGTACCCTTACGCTTCCTGCTCTACCAGCTCAGCTTCCGCTTCCCGCGCGCCTTCATTCTGCGAGAGCATCGCCGTCGCAATCCCGTTCCCCAGCACGTTAATCGCGGAACGGCCCATATCCAGGAAATGGTCAATTCCCATCAGCAGCAGAATGCCTGCCACCGGAATGTTAAAGCTCGGGATCGTCGCGGCCAGCACCACCAGGGATGAACGCGGTACGCCCGCAATCCCTTTTGAAGCCAGCATCAGGGTCAGCATCAGCACCGTCACTTCAGAGAAACTCAGGTGAATGTTGTACGCCTGAGCGATAAACATTGAGGCGAACGAGCAGTACACCATCGACCCCACCAGGTTGAAGGAGTAGCCAATCGGCAGGACGAAAGAGGCGATATTGCGCGAGCAGCCAAAGCGCTCCAGCTGTTCCAGCGTTTTAGGATAGGCCGCTTCAGAACTGCTGGTGGTGAACGCGACCGGCACTGGATCTTTCAGCATGCTGACCAGGCGAAACACCTCTTTTTTCAACACCATGTAGCCTACGGCCAGCAGCACCATGCAGGTGAGCAGGATGGCAACATAATAGCCGCCTATAAAGGAGGCGTAGTTCAGCAGAATACCCAGGCCCTGCGTGGCAATGACGGAGGAGATCGCCGCGAAGATGGCCAGCGGCGCAACGTACATCACGTAACCCGTTACCTTCAGCATGATATGGGAAACCACATCCAGCGCGGCAACCAGCGGCGCGTTGAATTTCTGCCCCAGCGATGCGCCGCCGATGCCAAAGAACATTGAGAACACCACAATCTGCAGGATCTCATTGTTCGACATCGCCCCTGCGATGCTGGTTGGAATGGTGTGAGACAGGAACGCTTTCAGCGTCATCCCGCCCACGGCCAGACCGGTATCCACTGCCTCGGTTGGAATAGACAGGTTCAGACCGCTGCCGGGATGCTCCAGCGTGACGATAAACAGGCCGACCAGAATAGAAAGCACGGATGAACTGATAAACCACACCATCGCTTTGCCGCCCACACGACCAATGGTGGAGGTTTCACCCAGCTTCATAATGCCTACGGTCAGCGTGCTGAAGACCAGCGGCGCAATGACCATTTTGATCAGACGGAGGAAAATATCGGTCAGAAGGGTAATATTATCCGACCAGGATTTGATGGCATCCGCAGATGCGTACTCGTGAATTGCCGCCCCTGAAAGAATACCCGCCAGCATGAATATCACGATGAAGAGTGTGAGTTTGTTTGCACTTGCCACGAAAAAAGACCCTCTATGCGCTTCAGATGGAGTCCGCGCCGATACATATAAATTTTTTATTACTGCGCGGGAAAATATTCGGCACATAAATTGACGCAAAGCGTAGGGGGATACAACTCCTTTTTAATTTTTATTAGTTTTGTTGTGATTAGCGTGACGATATATTGTGACGCTTATCACACTTCAGCGGATATATCCTCAGTTTACGTAACGGATTTTTTCTTTCTTCCTCTTTAACCTTATGTTTTTTAATAAAAATACCTGTCAATAAGACATTGGTTTGTCTCAGCGCGCCCCGGGTGGTCGAAGCGATATCCGTAAACTAAATTCTCAGTAACCCCCTCAGAGGAACGTTAAGCGGGGCTAACATCTTGAGCGGAAAAAATAAAATGTCGCAAGGGAACGGAGACGTCTTCTGGAGGGTGGTAAATGAAAAGAAAACTTCTTTTGATCTGCGCAGGCGCGTTGCTGACTGCGACAACAGCCCATCAGGCGCTGGCGGTCACCAGCAACGGCACTATTGGTGCAACGCTGACGCTGACAAACGGCTGCCTGATTAACGGATCGCCCGCGCAAAGCGGCATTAACTTCGGTACGCTCGATTTCGGTACCCATCCGGCTACCTTTTCCACTCTTACGACGCAACTGAGCGGTGCCAGCGGCGGAAACACCTTCACCATTCAATGTACGACCGCCAGCTATACGGTGGCGATTACCGGGAATACCCACTCCACCGCGCCCGGATCCGTGGTCGGCTCGCCCGGTACGCCAGAGCGCTATCTGGTGAATACGGCCAACGCGGCGCAGGGCGTGGCATACAGCCTGTACAGCGACAGCGGGTTTAATACCGTGATTGCCAATAACGCTGCGCTGCCGATAGCCTCCACGGCGGGCGGGGTGGACAGCTACACCCTGTACGGACGCATTACCGGCGGTGGTAATAGCGTGACGGTGGTTCCGGGTACCTACACCGACACGATTAACGTCAGCGTGACCTACTAGACCAGCACTGCCATGAGGGCATCTTTTATATCTCTGCGCAACTGCGCAGAGGGATCCGTGCAGCCTTTTATCGCGCTGGTGCTCGGGCTGCTGATGGTATCCCCGGCAGAAGCGGTGACCTCGCAGTCGTTTAAGGTCAGCGCGACCATCGTACCGGGCTGCGCGGTCGCCACCGGCAGCGGGGGGCTTCTCGGTACGCTGGATTTTGGCACCCATAACGGTGTGGAAAGCGCGCCGGTGAGCACCAGCTTTGTACCAAACGGGGCCTTGTCGATCGCCTGCACGCCAGGCGTGGCGCTGAGCATGAGTATTAATGGCGGTCAGAATTATTCATCCGTTCGCCGAATGAAACGCGCGAACGGGACGGAAATGGTCCCCTACCGGCTCTACAGCAGCAGTTCGCTGGCGGCGAACAGCGAAATTGGTGTCAACCAGGCGATACCGGTGACCTATACCAACAGCAATAACATCGCGCTGCCGCTTTTTGGCGTGGCGCTACTGACCGGATTTAGCCCGGCAGGAACGTATTCCGATCAGCTCACCGTGACCTTGTCATGGTAATAAAGGGAGAGAGGCGATGAAGCCATTTATCAGGCGTCTGTGTCTGGCGGGTGTTCTGGCAGGCATTGCAGCGTCCGGACAGGCGCAGGCGGCAGCCACCATTCTGCTCTGGCCCATCGATCCATGGCTTGCCGCCGACGCCAGAGCCACGGAGCTATGGATCCAGAACCAGGGAAACAGCGCGACGACCATGCAGGTGCGCATTGTACGCTGGAAGCAGGAAGGCGGTTACGAACGCTATAGCGCGCAGCAGGATGTGGTCGCCAGCCCGCCGATTGTCACCATCCAGAAGGGCAATAAGCAGCTGATTCGCCTGATTAAACAGGGCGCAGTGCCAGCAGGCGTCGAGCAAGCCTACCGCATCATCGTGGACGAAATTCCCCAGCCTGACGCGAAGGCGGAACCGTCCATTGGCCTCAAGTTACAGATGCGTTACTCCATCCCGCTGTTTGTCTACGGACAGGGGATCCCGGCAATAAAAGAAGGGGCGCATCATGCGCTGGTGGAGACCCAAAACCTGAGCTGGCGGGTGACGAAATCGGAGGGACAGCCTGCACTTGAAGTCCGGAATCGGGGGGATGTCCATGTCAAACTGAGCCAGGTGTCACTGGAGCAGGGGGGACAGAAACGCACCGTCGCGGAAGGGTTACTGGGTTACGTCCTTCCGGGCAGCACCCGCAGCTGGCCGATACCCGCTGGCGTACGTCAGCCAGACAGGATGAGTGCGCAGATTAATGCCAGGGACGAACAATGGCAGTCGCCCCCCGTCAACTGAAGCCGGCAATAATGATACTGCTTTGCGTCAGCGCCACGACCTGGGCCGATCCCGGTGACGACAGTTTGCCGCCGCCTCCGCAGGCACAGGCGCTAAACGATGAGGCGGTGTTTCAGCTTGCCCTTGTGCTTAACCACTACGACACCGGCCTGGTGGTGCCCGTGACGCAGCGTCAGGGCGCTTTCTTTATCTCCAGCGCCGATTTGCTGCGCGCAGGACTCCCCCCGGAGCATGTGCCCGCCGGAGAGGTGGATCTCAGTACGCTTAATCAGGTTCGGGTGGAGTACGACAGCGCGGCGCAGCGCCTGCTGCTGACCGTTCCGCGCGACTGGGTCACCGCCCGCGTAACCCCTTTTGGCGCGCAAGCGGCGCAGTCCAAACCGCACTACGGCCGCGGGGCGCTGCTGAATTATGATTTCTATACCAACCACACGGAACATATCGGCGGTCAGGCGTCGCTCTGGCACGAGTTCCGCTACTTCAATGAGAGCGGCTCGTTCTCCTCCACCGGCTATGCCCGAAAAAATTTCACCGCCAATGACGGGCAACAGGAAGGCTATGTCCGCTATGACACCACGCTGTTGATCACCAATGAAGATGACGCGACCACCTGGAGCGCCGGGGATGTGATCAGCGATGCCCTGAGCTGGAGCTCCAGCGTGCGGATGGGCGGCATTAGCTACGGACGCGATTTCTCCCTGCGCCCGGACCTGGTGACATGGCCGCTGCCGGAGTTCTCGGGAGAGGCGGCAGTGCCCACCTCGGTGGATCTCTTCATCAACGGCTATCGCTCCGGCTCAACGCAGCTCCAGCCGGGCCCCTTCACCCTGACCAATTTGCCCTATATCAACGGGGCGGGGGATGCGGTACTGGTCACCACCGATGCGCTGGGGCGTCAGGTGAGTACCACGCTGCCGTTTTACGTCACCAGCGATTTGCTTAAACAAGGGCTGAGCGACGGCGCCGTGACGCTTGGCAGCCTGCGGCGGAATTACGGCATCAGAAATTTTGACTATGGTCCTGCGGCAGGCAGCGGTTCGTATCGCTACGGGCTAACCGACTGGCTGACGCTGGAGGGCCACGCCGAAGGAGCAGAAGAACTGGCGCAGGGCGGGGCGGGGACGGTGATAAAACTCGGGCGGTTTGGTGTGGTGAATACCTCTTACTCACAAAGCCGCATGCGCGGGGACGACGGCGGGCAAATTAACTGGGGTTATCAGTACAGCACCAGCGAATTTAGCCTCGCCACCCAGCATACCCGTCGCGATCGTGGCTTCGGCAACCTGGCGCTCTACGATCAGCCGACGGTGTATGACGAAAATAACCGGCCCATCGCCAGCTTTAGCCGCAATACGGACCAGTATTCTCTGACCTTCAATCTGGGGCAGTACGGCAATATCGGCGCGGCCTGGATTGGCGTGGAGAGTTTTGACAGCCAAAAAACGGAGCTGCTCAATCTCTCCTGGAGCCGTAATCTGTGGGGGGCGAGCAGCATTTACCTGGCCGGCAGCCGGGACCAGCAGCGTGGGGACTGGACGGTCGCGCTGTCGCTGCAGGTTCCGTTGGGGGTACGGGACAGCGTTGCCGTCACCGTTGAAAACACCCCGGATGCAGGCAGCACGCAGCGCATTAACTACAACCACTCTATGCCTTCTGACGGCGGGTTTAGCTGGAACATGGCCTGGGCCAACCAGTCGCGCTCGCGTGATTATCAACAGGGAACCCTGGGCTGGCGCAACAACAACATCGAACTGCAGGGCGGCGGCTATGGTGAAAGAGAGTCCATGACCTGGTGGGGCGAAGCGATGGGCGCCGTTGTGCTGATGGACGGCGAGCTGTTTGCGGCGAACAAAATCAACGATGCGTTTGTCGTGATCAGTACCGACGGGCACCCGGACGTGCCTGTCAGCTACGAGAACCAGCCCGTCGGCAAAACGAATAACAACGGCTACCTGCTGGTCAGCGGGGTGTCGGCCTATTATCCGGCGAGCTACCGGATCGACACGCTGAATCTGCCGGCGGATACCCGGCTGAAAGAGACGGAGCGGCGGATCGCCATTCGGCGTCACAGCGGCTATCTGGTGGACTTCCCGATGGAGCAGGAACGGGTGGCGAGCGTCATCCTGCACGATTCGCAGGGCCAGGCGATCCCGGTGGGAAGCCAGGTCCGACGCGCGTCGCGCAGCAACGCGGTGGTGGGGTACGACGGCATCGCCTGGCTGGAAAACCTCAGCGACGTGAACCCGCTTGAGGTGGTTACCCCAGGCGGGAAGCGCTGCACGGCGACCCTGACGGTGGGGGCAAATCCGGAACACAAGCTGCAAACCTACGGCCCGCTGGTTTGTCGGGAGGAACCATGACGCGCCTGCTGCTGTTGATGTTGCTGCTGTTCTCCGGCGGCGGCTGGGCGGCGTGCACCGTCAGTACGGTCGATGCGTCGTTTGGCAGCGTCACCTCGTTCGCGCTGAGCGGAAACGGGGAGGTGGAAACTACCGGTACGCTGGTGGTGGCGTGTGATGCCGTGCTCAACGTCCTGACCAGCGACTCAGTGACGCTGAACTACACCTCGGCATCGGTTTCGGGCAACAGCCGCGCCACCATGAAGCGTACGGATAACGCGGCCATCACGGACGTGATCCCCACCCGGCTGTGCGGATTATCCGGGTGCGCGAGCAGCAGCGAGGTGCAGATAAGCAAAGCGTATACCTGGAGCGGGAACACACTGCTGGGATTGCTCGGGTCAAAGCGGTACAACATACCGCTCTATTTTCGCACCGTCGCCGGGCAAAACGTCACCGCCGGGCCTTACCAGGTGCAGCTGACCTTCAGCATCAACTACAACGTCTGCGCCGTCGGTCTTGGAAGCCTGTGTACATCTCCCCAGTCGGGCACTGCAACGACCAGCATTCTGCTTAACATGAACGTCACCAATGACTGCAGCGCCATGACCACGCCGGACGTGAACTTTACCAGCGCGCCGCTGGTGCAAAGTTTCCCCACTGTTTCCCAGGCCATTGCCGTCACCTGCACCAAAGGCAGCACCTATACCATCGGCATTAATAACGGTGCCAATGCTCTCAATAATGTCCGCCGGATGGTAAGCGGCAGTAACACCCTGAGTTATGACATCTATAAAGAAGCCACAACCAACCGCTGGGGCGGCAGCGGCACCGAGCGCTGGACCAGCGCGACGTCCTCGCAGGTCAGCTCTGACGGTTTACTGCGTACCTACAACTACACCGCTAAAGTCCTGACCAGTCAGGCCACGCCGCCCGCCGGTACGTACACCGATACGCTGATCGTTGACGTCGCGTTTTAACCCCGCGCTTTTCCCTTTCGCAAATGTAAAGTTCCTGTGGCCTGTGCCGATAACACCGTTAATAAATATATGAGAAGGTGTTGTATGTTGAACCGTATCCGCGTTGTCACAATGCTCATGATGGTGCTGGTCATTTTCGCACTACTTCAGCTTATCTCCGGCGGGCTTTTTTTCTCGTCGTTAAAACAGAATCAGGACAGCTTTGCGGCCTCGAACGATCTCCGCCTGCAGCAGAGTGAGCTCACATCGACGTGGGATCTGATGCTGCAAACGCGTATCAACCTGAGCCGTTCCTCCGCGCGCATGATGATGGATCCGAACAATCAGCAGAGCAGCGCGAAAACCGATCTGCTGAAAAACGCGCGCGGCACCCTGGCCGACGCGGCAAAACACTACGACGCCTTTAAAAAAATCACCCCGCAGCCCGTGATGGCGCAGGTGAGCCAGAACATTGACGAAAAATACAACGCCTACTATGCCGGGCTGACGGAGCTGATCCAGTTCCTGGAGAGCGGCAACATGGACGCCTACTTCGCACAGCCGACGCAGGGGATGCAAAACGCACTCGGCGCGGCGCTGGGGGAGTACGCGAAGGCCAGCGGCGATCTGTACCACTCGGCCTTTACGGAAAGCCAGAATGACTACCGCTTTGCGAAATGGCAGATGGCCGTGATGGCGCTGGCGCTGGTCATTGTGCTGGTGGCGGTCTGGTATGGCATTCGCCATATCCTTCTCAACCCGCTTGGCCGCGTGATTGCGCATATCCGCGAGATTGCCGCTGGCGATCTGACCAAAACGCTGACCGTGTCCGGGCGCAACGAGATCACCGAACTGGCGAACAGCGTTGACCACATGCAGCGGTCGTTAATCGAGACCGTCGCCAACGTGCGTAACGGATCCGAGGCAATCTATACCGGCACCAGCGAAATTGCGATGGGGAATAACGACCTCTCTTCCCGTACGGAACAGCAGGCGTCTGCGCTGGAAGAGACCGCAGCCAGCATGGAAGAACTGACGGCCACCGTGAAGCAGAACGCCGATAACGCCCGTCAGGCGTCTCAGCTGGCGGAAAGCGCCTCCGAGACGGCGCAGCGCGGCGGTCGCGTGGTGGATGGCGTGGTGAAGACCATGCACGAAATCGCCGACAGCTCGAAGAAAATCGCCGACATCATCAGCGTCATCGACGGTATTGCCTTCCAGACCAACATCCTGGCGCTGAACGCCGCCGTTGAGGCCGCTCGTGCCGGTGAGCAGGGCCGCGGGTTTGCGGTGGTGGCCGGGGAAGTGCGTAACCTCGCCAGCCGCAGCGCCAATGCGGCGAAAGAGATCAAAGCCCTGATTGAAGATTCCGTCTCCCGCGTGGATACCGGCTCCGTGCTGGTAGAAAGCGCAGGGGAGACCATGAATGACATCGTGAATGCCGTTACCCGCGTGACGGACATCATGGGTGAAATCGCCTCTGCGTCTGATGAGCAGAGTCGTGGTATCGACCAGGTTGCTCTGGCGGTATCGGAAATGGACCGCGTGACACAACAAAACGCTGCGCTGGTGCAGGAGTCCGCTGCGGCGGCCGCTGCGCTGGAAGACCAGGCGAGCCGTCTGAAGATGGCCGTCTCGACGTTTCGTCTCGCTTCACTCGCTGGAAACACGGTCACCCCGCAGGCGACGTATCGCGCGCCAGCCGCTGAATCGGCTGCAAACCGTACCCGCACCGCGACGACCGGACAAGATGAAAACTGGGAAACATTTTGACTGACAATTAAACCGCGGCTGCTTGCCGCTTGATGGGAGCGTGGATGTTAAATCGTATTCGTATCTCGACCACACTGTTTTTGATTCTGATCCTTTGCGGTGTGTTGCAGGTTGGCAGTAACGGGTTGTCTTTTTGGGCGTTTCGCGATGGCTATCAGAATTTGCAGGACGTTGAGGCGAGTAATCAGCAGCGCTCCGCACTGGCACAAACGCGTGCCGTGCTGTTGCAGGCAAGCACTGCGCTGAACAAGGCGGGAACCTTAACCGCGCTGAGTTATCCGCCGGATGACATTAAAGCGCTGATGGCAACCGCCCGCGCGAGCCTGAAACAGGCTGACGCGCAGTTTAAGGCCTTCACGGCGCAGGCCGCTGACAGCGAGAAAGAGAAAGCGCTGAAAGCCGCCATGAAGACGAACTTTGAGCAGTGGTACGGCGATCTGGACCACCAGGCGACCTGGCTTGAGAACAACCAGCTTTCGGACTTTATGACCGCACCGGTTCAGGCGTCTCAGGCGGCGTTTGATGGCAGCTTTGACGCGTGGCAGCAGGACATTAATCAGTCGGTTCTGCGCGCCGGTGAAGCGAGCCGCACCAGCTATCACATGTCGGGCGTTATCTTTGCCGTCGTCGTGATTCTGGCGGGGTTACTGACCGGCGGGGCGCTGCTCTGGGCGCGCAGAATGATTGTGCAGCCGCTGGCGATTATCAGCAGCCACTTCGACAGTATTGCGAAGGGTGACCTGGCGCGTCCGGTGGCGGTGTTTGGCAGAAACGAAATTTCAGCGATCTTTGCCAGCCTGAAGGCCATGCAGGGATCGCTGCGGGAAACGGTGAGCGACGTGCGTCAGGGCAGTTACGCCATGCACACCGGGATCTCCGAGATTGCGGCAGGGAATAACGATCTTTCGTCACGCACCGAGCAACAGGCAGCCTCGCTGGCGCAGACGGCGGCCAGCATGGAACAGCTGACCGCGACGGTAAGCCAGAACGCCGATAACGCGCGCCAGGCGTCTGACCTGTCAAAACAGGCGGCGATGACGGCGAAGAAGGGCGGCGACCAGGCGTCCCACGTTGCCAGCACCATGCAGGAGATCGCCGCCAGCTCGCAGAAGATTGGTGACATCATCAGCGTGATTGACGGTATTGCGTTCCAGACCAACATTCTGGCGCTGAATGCCGCCGTTGAAGCGGCGCGTGCCGGTGAGCAAGGGCGCGGATTTGCGGTGGTGGCGGGGGAAGTGCGTAACCTGGCGAGCCGCAGCGCCAACGCGGCGAAAGAGATTAAGGTGCTGATTGAAGAGTCGGTCTCACGCGTTCAGCAGGGCTCAATGCTGGTGGACACGGCGGCGAAAACCATGCACGAGATTGTCACCTCCGTTACGCGGGTGAACGACATCATGGGCGAAATTGCCTCGGCGTCGGACGAACAGCGTCGCGGCATTGAGCAGGTTGCCCAGGCCGTCAGCCAGATGGATCAGGTGACGCAACAGAACGCCTCGTTAGTTGAGGAAGCGGCAGCGGCAACCGATCAGCTGGCCAGCCAGGCAGATCGTCTGACCGGACTGGTCGCGGTATTTAATGTGAAAGAGCACGTTGAAGCAGTAACAGAAGTCGGGCGGTCGCAGGCCGTGCCAGTTGTATCCTGAATGTAATTAAGAAGGCGCTATGACATCACCAATGCCCCCTGGGCAAACGTCATTATTGTTGCAGATGACACAGCGCCTCGCGCTGTCCGACGCGCATTTTCGTCGGATATGTCAGTTAATCTACCAGCGTGCGGGGATCGTGCTTGCGGATCATAAGCGGGACATGGTCTACAACCGACTGGTGCGGCGCTTGCGTACGCTGGGGCTGGATGATTTTGGCCGCTATCTGAGCATGCTCGAAGCGAACCAGAACAGTGCGGAGTGGCAGGCTTTTATTAACTCGTTAACCACCAACCTGACGGCGTTTTTCCGTGAAGCTCACCACTTTCCGGTCCTGGCCGAGCACGCGCGCCGGCGCACCGGGGAGTATCGCGTCTGGAGTGCGGCCGCTTCGACGGGTGAAGAGCCGTACTCACTGGCGATCACCCTTGCCGACACGCTGGGGATGGCGCCGGGACGCTGGAAAGTCTACGCCAGCGATATTGATACCGAGGTGCTGGAGAAGGCGCGTAACGGCGTTTATCGCCAGGACGAGCTGAAAACACTGTCGCCGCAGCAGCTGCAGCGTTATTTCATGCGCGGGACAGGCCCGCATGAAGGCCTGGTACGCGTACGCCAGGAGCTGGCGAACTGCGTCGAATTCGCGCCCGTAAACCTGCTGGATAAGCAGTACAACGTGCCGGGGCCGTTCGACGCCATTTTTTGCCGTAACGTCATGATCTATTTTGATAAAACGACGCAACAGGACATTCTGCGTCGGTTTGTTCCGTTGCTCAAGCCTGACGGTTTACTGTTTGCCGGGCACTCGGAAAACTTCAGCAACCTCGCGCGTGAGTTTAGCCTGCGTGGGCAAACGGTATATGCGCTGAGTAAGGAAAAAGCATGAGTAAAATCAGGGTATTGTCTGTCGATGATTCAGCGCTGATGCGTCAGATCATGACTGAAATCATCAATAGCCACAGCGACATGGAGATGGTGGCCACTGCGCCAGATCCGCTGGTAGCGCGGGATTTAATTAAAAAATATAACCCCGACGTGCTAACGCTGGATGTCGAAATGCCGCGCATGGATGGCATTGATTTCCTTGAGAAATTGATGCGACTGCGTCCCATGCCGGTGGTGATGGTCTCCTCCCTGACCGGGAAAGGTTCGGAAATCACCCTGCGCGCGCTGGAGCTGGGGGCGGTGGATTTTGTCACCAAACCGCAGCTTGGTATTCGCGAGGGGATGCTGGCGTACAGCGAGATGATCGCTGAGAAAATCCGTACCGCATCGCGCGCAAAGCTCGCGGCCCACAAGCCGATGGCCGCGCCGGCAACCCTGAAGGCCGGACCGTTACTCAGCTCGGAAAAACTGCTGGTCATTGGGGCGTCAACCGGAGGAACAGAGGCAATTCGTCATGTACTCCAGCCATTGCCGCTTTCAAGTCCGGGTATTCTGATCACTCAGCATATGCCGCCTGGCTTTACCCGTTCCTTCGCCGAACGCCTGAACAAGCTGTGCCAGATCAGCGTGAAAGAGGCGGAAGACGGCGAGCGTGTGCTCCCGGGTCATGCGTATATCGCGCCGGGGGACAAGCATATGGAACTGGCGCGCAGCGGCGCTAACTATCAAATCAAAATTCATGACGGACCGCCGGTTAACCGGCACCGTCCGTCGGTGGATGTGCTGTTTCATTCGGTGGCGAAACATGCGGGGCGCAACGCTGTTGGGGTGATCCTGACGGGGATGGGCAACGACGGTGCCGCCGGAATGCTTGCAATGCACCAGGCTGGCGCCTGGACGATTGCGCAGAATGAAGCAAGTTGTGTGGTGTTCGGCATGCCGCGCGAGGCCATCAATATGGGTGGCGTGAGCGAAGTGGTCGATCTTAGCCAGGTAAGCCAGCAGATGCTGGCGAAAATCAGTGCCGGACAGGCAATACGTATTTGACTCAGGAGTATTATTTTATGGCGGATAAAGAGCTTAAGTTTTTGGTTGTGGATGACTTTTCCACCATGCGTCGCATTGTGCGCAACCTGCTGAAAGAGCTGGGCTTCAACAACGTTGAAGAGGCAGAAGATGGCGTTGATGCGCTGAACAAACTGCAGGCAGGCGGGTTTGGTTTCGTGATCTCCGACTGGAACATGCCAAACATGGACGGTCTGGAACTGCTGAAAACCATTCGTGCAGACGCGGGTATGGCCTCGATGCCGGTGCTCATGGTCACGGCAGAAGCGAAAAAAGAGAACATCATTGCTGCTGCACAGGCAGGCGCAAGCGGCTATGTGGTGAAGCCATTCACCGCAGCAACCCTGGAAGAGAAGCTCGGCAAGATCTTCGAGAAACTCGGCATGTGAGGTGATGGAAATGTTGCAACCTGCTATGAAACCCGTTGAAGAACACTCGCCGAGCGATATCATCGTCCGCATCGGCAGCCTGACGCGCATGCTGCGTGACAGCCTGCGCGAGCTGGGACTGGATCAGGCCATTGCCGAAGCGGCGGAAGCTATTCCAGACGCACGCGATCGTCTGGACTACGTGGTGCAGATGACCGCGCAAGCGGCGGAACGTGCGCTGAACAGCGTTGAAGCGTCACAGCCGCACCAGGATGCGATGGAAAAGGGTGCGAAAGCGCTGAGCAAACGCTGGGATGAGTGGTTTGAGAACCCTATCGAGCTGGCGGATGCCCGCGAGCTGGTGACGGACACCCGTCAGTACCTGGGTGATGTGCCGGGCCACACCAGCTTCACCAACGCCCAGTTGCTGGACATCATGATGGCGCAGGATTTCCAGGACCTGACCGGTCAGGTGATTAAGCGCATGATGGATGTTATCCAGGAGATTGAGCGCCAGCTGCTGATGGTTCTGCTGGAGAACATCCCGGAACCGGCTGCCCGTCCAAAACGCGAGAACGAAAGCCTGCTCAATGGTCCACAGCTCGACGCCAGCAAAGCGGGCGTGGTGGCAAGCCAGGACCAGGTGGACGATCTGCTGGACAGCCTCGGTTTCTGATAACTGTGATTACCCTCAGGTTGTGGTGTCAACCTGAGGGTGTTTCGGTTAGCGCAGATCCATTTTCACGGTCACGTTACCTTCAAAGCGGCCCGGTGAGGGGCTGGCGTCTGTTGTGCTTACCGGCACGGCCTTAATTTTGACAACCCCATTTCCCTGCTCGTCCATGATGACAGGAAATTCGTAGGACCCATCCAGCGCGACATTCTGGCTATTATCATCGTACACCCGAATACCCAGATCGTTTCTTTCGAGTAGCTTAGCGATGTAAGGTGTGCTGCTATCCACCACACCCTGGTCGGCAGACAGTGTGAGCTTTATCCGATCGTTGTTGCCCACCGCGTTATCGTCGCAGTGATAGGCAATATCAACGTCTTTAATAGTATATCCCTGCGGAGGTTGCCCTTTGCTGGTGAATTGCTTGCTGACAATGCTGCCAAACTCTACCTCAATGGTGCTGCCCGCATTAATTGTGCAGCTTAGCGGTGCGGAGAGGGTACCGCCGAACCAGATATCTGACACCTGCTCTGCCTCAACCGCGTCGCAGCTTCCACCGGTGCCAATATAGAGGCAGGCAAAGTTCTGCGCGATAAGCGTCTGCGGGATAATTTCTTCGCCAAGGATCGGTTTTTTGACGTGCAGCATGACTGCAACAACGTTCCAGCGGAATTTACGCTTTATTGTTGCAGCGCCTGAAGGCTGAGTCTCACTGCTGCAGACGGTACTCTCGCCTTCTGTTTTCGATAAATTCGATTCCAGAACGAAGGACATATTCCCCCTTGAGGTAGGGTACTCATTGATGGGTATGGCAGTTAAAGAGGTACCGTCTGGTGAATTGATCGCGTCAGCATAGCCGGTGATATCCGCATCTATTTTATCGGTAAGACGGCCATAACCATTCGTACCCGGGTTGAGTGGGCTGCCAGCGTAGCTTTTTTCGTAGATCATACTCGATGAAAACACATTACCTGGACATGTACAGCTTGCATCCATCTCGGAACCCGCGCCTACCAGATGGCCGGGGACATCGTAATCCTGATTTGCAATATTCTCGGTCGATGTGAATTCATGATCGTATGAGATCGTGTACGTTTGTGGTGCGCCGAAACAATTTTTGAGTACCGTGACGGCCAGACATGAATCCGTGAACACCAGGCTCATAGCCGTTGCCAGTGAAGCCGTCGTGGCGAGTTTCTTTATATTATTTAGCATGTGATGATTCCTGCTGACATAGCACGCTAAGCGAGCGAATTCCGTTAGGCGTTTCAGTGTGTCCATCGGTCTGTGGCGAAATACTGGAGACACACTGTTGGTCCTGGCCGTTGCCCCATTTCACCGTAAGCTGCGTTGCCTCGCCGACACCCGTAAGGTATACGGTACCGGTATCGTCAGCGATGCCGCTCATAGGGGGGAGTGTGCTGGTGACTATGGCGCCAAAAGGTACGCGCTGGCCGTCTGGACGCATCAGTGTGACCAGCATCCTGTAGCCGACGTGTGCATCGAAGTTTGCTACGACAGCCGCGTTACGTGAAGGGATCACGGTGGCAGCCGTATCGCTGCTGTCCACGTTTTCAGGCAGGCTGGCCGTGTCGATACGAATGTAGTTTTCCTGATAAGGCGTCAGGGACGGAATAACGGCATTCCCCAGCCAGTCGGTCTGGATACCGCGCTGGTTCTGGAAACGAACACCGGCGGCGTCGTTGGCATTAACAATGGCAAACTGGCTACCCAGCGGTTGCGCCAGCGTCACGCCGTGCGGGTGCGCAACAATCCCCCCGCTGATGCCGTAGTTAAGCTGCTCAGAACTGTCAGAAGAGGCGTAATATCCCGCGTTCAGGTTGGCGTATCGTGAACGGTAGGTGCCATATACACTGCTGGTGTCTTCTCCATCGTGATTTGAATGGCTCTGCTGCAGTGAATAGTTCAGCCTCTCGTCATCCAGCAATGTCCCGTTGACGCCGATATTTTGTCGTGTATAGCCATTTTTAGTATTGCTGATGTTATAGCTGCTCCAGGCGCGGGGTAGCCACCGCGAGAGCGGTATGCTAAAGCCGAAGGAGACCATACGGTCGGAATCCTCGCCGTTGGTTTTACTGTAGGTGTAAGCCATGTGATAGCTCACTCCAGCGAGAACGGTGTTAAGACCTAACGATACGCTGCGCTCTTTTTTGGACGTTCCCCAGTAATCCTGTTGATAACCGTTCAGATACACGCTTACGGCGGAAATGTTCTGGCTGATGCTGGCCTGGATACGGTTGCGCTTGTTGTAGTTAAACATCAAATCGTCTTCGTGACCGTCAAGCTTCTGGTTAGCGTCGGCAAAACTGTAATATCCGCGGCTGGAGTAGCGATAGCTGCCAAGGGTGAAGTTGGTATCGGTAGAGTCAATTTTACCGGAGTAGAGCACACGCCATGACTGACCGGTATGCTCGCTACCGTCGTCAAGTTGCGCATCTGCCACGGTGACGTCTGCAGACAGCGCGCCCAACGGCCCGAGCGCTACGCCTACACCCGTGTTGGCAGCGTTATAGTCTTTCGAAAGCGTCAGCCCGCCAAACCAGGTAAGCAGGTTATTTAAGCCGTAGATCATACTTCCCTGAACAAAGTCGGGTTCCTTTTGATCGGTGCCACTGTCTGAACGATAACGTCCTGCCGTAAGTTCATACTTCAGGTGGTCCGGGCGCTGCATGACGGCGATGCTGGAGTAGGGCTGGGTAAAGTGATGCTCGGTTCCATCGGCCTCTTTCACCGTCACTTCCAGATCGCCGCTGTTGGTGGTGGAGTAGAGGTCGTTGATCTCAAACGCGCCGGGTGCGACGTTCTGTTGATAGATGAGGTAGCCGTTCTGGCGTACGGAGACCTCGGCATTTGAGCTGGCGATACCGCGAATCACCGGCGCATAGCCGCGCTGGCTATAGGGGAGCATCTCTTCGTCCGTCGCCAGGTTTACCCCCCGGTACTGCAGGCTATCGAACACTTCGCCGCGGGTACTGCTCTCACCTGCTGTGAACTGAGCCTTTAAAATATCAACGTCATGCTGAATGAACGTGTTAATGGTATCCCAATGGCGATCGTCATCCGATTTGCTCCACGTGGAGTAGTTGCGCACGCGCCATCCGCCAAGATTCGCCCCGGTTCGCAAATTCAGATACTGGTTTGTGCTGCTGTTGTCGTTGCTGTCTTTATTTTGTGATCCTGAAAAGGAATAGTCGCTGAACAAAACTGGCACCCCGTCGTCCCAACGCGAAGGATCGACATAATCGCGGCCATTACCTTTTAACGCTGCCTGAGGAATACTCAGCTTCAGCGTCATCGTCGAGAAATCAAGCTGTGCAGATGCCAGCGGAATATAGCTGCCCAGTGTGTTTGGCAGCGCCTCGTCGGCCGAAAGCTTAACCAGTTCTGGATAGCGATCGATATTAATCCCCCACGCACGCAGCATATTGGGGGTCAGCTGTGGCACCAGAGGTCCTTCAGGTGAACTGACGTAGGTGATATTTGCGTCGGTAAGCCTGCGTTCGTTCATCATCACACTTGAGGGATAGGTACCGGGCAGCTGGGCATTCGATTTCGAAAAGAGTGAGAGATCGATATCCTGTTGCGTCAACATATCCCCTTCCAGAGAGGAGGGGGAAAAGCGGTACTCCCGGGCATTCGTGGAGCAGCTCATAATGATCATAATGCTGCCCAGGTAGCGGGAGAGTGGGCTTAGCCGAAAGAACCGCTGACCGGACAAAGAATTACGTCCTGTAATCATTGTGATTGTTTAATCCTGCACCAGGTTGGAAGTGTATTTTTGGGAAGCGTTGCCGTAATCGGTGATGCAACGCCAGCTGACATTCGTTCCTTGTGTGTTGTCAGAGATCGGGATGGTGACGCTGGATTTCGGTCCCACCATGTCGGCTTTTTCTACCTTTATCGCACCCAGCGATAGAGAATCAAAAATGCTGTAAAATGCGCCGTCGTTGATGACGGTAAGCTGCTGACCATGGCGAACGAAGCGCAGGTTCTTGCATGATTCGGATGGCGAACCGCTAAGCCCGACAGGGCGCCAGAAGAGTTTCAGGCGCGTTTTATAAATCAGGCGCAGAACATTTTTACCCGCATCATCTGCAGGGGTGGCGGGTACGGTACGCACGTTAAGGTAGAACAATGTTTCTTTATCATCAGGCAGCGGGCTACCGCTCCAGGTTATTCGCAGACTTTGCTCTTTTTGCGGATCGAGACGAAAGAGTGGTGGCGTCACGATAAACGGGCCGCGTGTTTTTCCATCCCCGGTATCCGTCCAGGACTGAATTAACCATGGCAGCTCTTTTTCACTATTTTGTAAGGGCAGGGCAATTTCCTTTTTCGCGGCATCGTAAATTATGCGAGTACGGCCGATTTGTACACCCGTGGCGTGACAGAAAGTGCTTGCAATAACGGGAAGGCATAATAAGAGTTTTATTGATGTGCGCATGGGAACCCCTAAATAAAGCAGGTTGAATGAACGATAATAGTCCGAATTCGGACTATTATCTGAACATGACGCCTTAAATGTCATGGCGTAAAAACATATGTGTGCTGAATGGTAAACGGTGGTTTATTAGCGATATAAAATATTCACCGTCATATCAGCATCCGCTGGACCGGCGGTTACCTTAGCATCAAATGATTTATAGCGGGCGTTAAAATCCGCCTGGATGGTATCAGTCGATTTGGTGGGCAGTTCAATGTAGACCTGCTCTTCAGCACCATCCATGGTGATCAATTGAGTATCCTTACCTACCGGGCTGACAGCAACGCCAATACCTGTCGCGGCGGTTTCGCCTGAGGAGGTGATCTTGCTTACATCAAGCAATGTATTCGTCTTGGTCAAGGTGGTTGGACCGTTAAAGGTCAGTTGAACTGCTGGCAATCCGTCGCTTTTTAATGGACAGTTGGCCAAAATAATAGAAAATGGAGTCAGCGTTGTTTCTTTTCCGACTGTTGTAAAAAGTGATACCGGATAGGTGCCAAGCGGAATTGTACTGTCTGTGCCGCTGTCCCCTTGGATCGTGCAGCTAGGTTCAATAATTTCCCCCGTGAAGTGGATCGTCCCTGCATTCATTTCGGCAGCGAAGCTGCCCATTGAAATGGCAGCCAGCGTCACGCCCGCAAAAATGTTTTTTTTGAAATCCATCTACAAAAACTCCTTAAATTGAAAACAAATTGGCATGCAACTTGATATATTTCTCGATTAACGCCGTGCAGGAGTATAGCGGGAAATTTTCATTAGGTAAGCGATGGGCAAGAATAATATTGTATATTGTAAATTATTAATAATGACATTTGAATTAATTGAATTTAATGTTTGATATGCTGCGATTATCTAATTTACATATTTTTATCATTTATGAAACCAAGCGAGCGAAAAAATAAGCATATTTTGATGATGTTTTTACCAAAAACTCTGGGGGTGAATATGTACTTAAATTTTGCTAAATGCATTTTTAATAATTTTTCATCTCTGAAACTGACTGTCAAATCCCATCTGAGTATTATTTATACCCTTTTCTCAGCGCTCATCTGTGCTGGCTGTTCTCAAAGTGTGTAAAAAGACCCGCTTATAGGGTCTTATCTGCCCATTGACGACTTGCCAACATGGCATGATACCCCAGACGTAATGGGCTGAGCATGCACTGTGGCAGAAGAGAACGACGACAAAACGGAAGCCCCCACACCCCACCGACTTGAAAAAGCGCGTGAGGAAGGGCAGATCCCCCGATCCCGAGAACTGACCTCCCTGCTGATCCTTATCGTAGGCGTGTGCATTATCTGGTGGGGTGGGGAGTCGCTCGCCCGTAAACTGGCGGGAATGTTGTCCACCGGCTTACGTTTTGACCACAGCATGGTCAACGACCCTAATCTTATCCTCAGCCAGATTATTCAGCTGATAAAAGGGGCAATGGTTGCGCTGTTGCCCCTGATCACTGGCGTGGTGCTGGTGGCGCTCGTCTCTCCGGTGATGCTGGGCGGCCTGGTTTTTAGCGGGAAATCGCTGCAACCCAAATTTTCGAAACTGAACCCGCTGCCTGGCATTGCAAAAATGTTCTCTGCGCAAACCGGAGCCGAGTTGCTCAAGGCCATTCTCAAATCGGTGCTGATGGGCAGTTCCGCAGGTTTTTTCCTCTGGTACCACTGGCCGGAAATGATGCGCCTTATCAGCGAGTCGCCCCTTACCGCGATGAGCAATGCGCTGAACCTGGTCGGGCTCTGCGCGCTGCTGGTGGTGCTCAGTATTATCCCGATGGTGGGTTTTGATGTGATCTTCCAGCTCTATTCCCACTTCAAGAAACTGCGGATGTCGCGTCAGGATATCCGTGATGAATATAAACAGATGGAAGGCGACCCGCACGTGAAGGGGCGCATCCGGCAGATGCAACGTGCCGCCGCCCGTCGCCGCATGATGGAAGATGTGCCGAAGGCCGACGTCATCGTTACCAACCCGACACACTATTCCGTGGCGCTACGCTACGACGAAAACAAAATGAGTGCGCCGAAAGTAGTGGCGAAAGGGGCGGGGCTGATTGCGCTGCGCATCCGGGAAATTGGCACCGAAAACCGCGTGCCGATCCTGGAAGCCCCGCCGCTGGCGCGAGCCCTGTACCGCCATGCGGATATCGGACAACAGATCCCGGGACAGCTCTACGCCGCGGTAGCGGAAGTGCTGGCCTGGGTATGGCAATTGAAGCGCTGGCGTCTGGCTGGCGGTCAACGGCCTGTGAAACCTGAAAACCTTCCGGTGCCTGCCGCGCTGGATTTTATGAACGAGAAGGACACTGATGGCTAATCTGGTGGCAATGTTGCGCCTCCCCGGCAACCTGAAATCGACCCAATGGCAGATCCTTGCCGGGCCGATTCTCATCCTGTTAATTCTGTCGATGATGGTACTGCCGCTTCCGGCGTTCATCCTCGATCTGCTTTTCACCTTCAATATTGCGCTGTCCATTATGGTGCTGCTGGTGGCGATGTTCACCCAGCGCACCCTGGAGTTCGCCGCGTTCCCGACCATTCTGCTGTTTACCACCTTGCTGCGCCTGGCGCTAAACGTGGCCTCCACGCGTATCATCCTGATGGAAGGCCACACCGGTGCGGCAGCGGCGGGTAAGGTGGTCGAGGCCTTCGGCCACTTCCTGGTGGGCGGGAATTTCGCTATCGGTATCGTGGTGTTCGTTATCCTCGTTATCATCAACTTTATGGTTATCACCAAAGGTGCGGGACGTATCGCGGAAGTGGGCGCGCGTTTTGTGCTGGACGGGATGCCGGGCAAGCAGATGGCGATCGACGCCGACCTGAACGCCGGGCTTATTGCCGAAGATGAGGCGAAAAAGCGCCGTGCGGAAGTGACCCAGGAAGCGGACTTCTACGGCTCCATGGACGGTGCGAGTAAGTTTGTGCGCGGTGATGCCATCGCGGGCATTCTGATCATGGTGATTAACGTGGTCGGCGGCCTGCTGGTAGGTGTGCTGCAGCACGGTATGGACATGGGCCGCGCGGCGGAAAGCTATACGCTGCTGACCATTGGTGACGGTCTGGTCGCGCAGATCCCGGCGCTGGTGATCTCCACGGCGGCGGGTGTGATTGTGACCCGCGTGAGTACCGATCAGGACGTTGGCGAGCAGATGGTTGGCCAGCTCTTCAGTAACCCGCGCGTGATGCTGCTGGCTGCTGCGGTTCTGGGCCTGCTCGGCCTGGTGCCGGGGATGCCAAACCTTGTGTTCCTGCTGTTCACGGCAGGGCTGCTGGGCCTGGCCTGGTGGATGCGTGGCCGTGAGACCAAACCAGCAGCGGATCCGGTTCCGGTGAAAATGCCGGAGAACAACCAGGCCGTAGAGGCGACGTGGAACGACGTTCAGCTGGAAGATTCCCTGGGAATGGAAGTGGGGTATCGCCTGATCCCGATGGTGGATTTCCAGCAGGATGGCGAGCTGCTAGGCCGTATCCGCAGTATCCGTAAAAAATTCGCCCAGGACATGGGCTTCCTGCCGCCGGTGGTTCACATCCGCGACAATATGGATCT
Organism: Enterobacter sp. UPMP701; assembly: GCF_053709515.1. Taxonomy (NCBI): domain Bacteria; kingdom Pseudomonadati; phylum Pseudomonadota; class Gammaproteobacteria; order Enterobacterales; family Enterobacteriaceae; genus Enterobacter; species Enterobacter sp. UPMP701. The sequence continues at coordinate 486,907 of NZ_JBSKJN010000003.1, forward strand.
GCCGCCCGCGCGCTACCGCATTCTGATGAAGGGTGTTGAAATTGGCAGCGGCGATGCTTACCCGGGCCGCTGGCTGGCGATTAACCCTGGCACCGCAGCAGGCACGCTGCCGGGCGAGCAAACCGTCGATCCGGCCTTTGGTCTGGCGGCAATCTGGATTGAAAGCGCGCTGAAAGAGCAGGCGCAAATTCAGGGGTATACGGTTGTCGAAGCCAGTACCGTGGTGGCGACCCACCTTAATCACCTGATTGGGCAATTCTCGGCAGAGCTGTTTGGCCGTCAGGAAGCGCAGCAGCTTCTCGACCGCGTGACGCAGGAGATGCCGAAGCTGACGGAAGACCTGGTGCCCGGCGTGCTGACGTTAACCACGCTGCACAAAGTGCTGCAAAACCTGCTCGAGGAAAAAGTGCCGATCCGTGATATGCGCACCATTCTGGAAACCCTTGCCGAGCACGCGCCGCTGCAAAGCGATCCGCACGAGCTCACGGCGGTGGTCCGCGTGGCGCTGGGGCGGGCAATTACCCAGCAGTGGTTCCCGGGCACTGGCGAAGTACAGGTTATTGGCCTCGATACGCCGCTTGAACGCCTGCTGCTGCAGGCGCTGCAGGGCGGCGGTGGCCTTGAGCCAGGCCTGGCGGATCGTCTGCTGGAGCAAACTCAGGAGGCGCTGGCGCGTCAGGAGATGCTGGGCGCGCCGCCGGTGCTGCTGGTTAACCACGCGCTGCGTCCACTGCTGTCGCGCTTCCTGCGCCGCAGCCTGAACCAGCTGGTTGTGCTGTCGAATCTGGAGCTGTCGGATAACCGTCATATCCGCATGACCGCGACGATTGGAGGAAAATAATGGGTAAATGGCTATGGATTCTGCTCTTCCCGCTGGCGGCTCAGGCTGCCGGGGAAGGGAGCTGGCAGGCCAGCAGCATGGGCGTGACCCTCAGCAACCGTGGTGTCGCCATGTCTTCTAATCCGCTGTCGCCTTCTGAAGGGGTTTCCGGTCAGATGGGTCTCGTGGTGTGGAATTACAAGCTGATTGGCCCAACGCCAGCCGGACTGCGGGTGCGCCTCTGCTCACAGAGCCGCTGCACGGAAATCGACGGTGAAAATGGTACAACGCAGGCGTTCAACGGTGTTCCTGCCATTGAGCCTTTGCGTTTTATCTGGGAAGTGCCGGGCGGAGGACGTTTGATCCCGGCGCTGAAGGTGCAGAGTAATTCTGTCATCGTCAACTACCGCTAGCTGCCTGCCTTTTTCACCAGCCATCAGTCAATTCTGATGGCTGTCTCGCAAAATTGACCTCGCCTTTTGATGCAAAAGAAACGCTGTTTTATAAATTAGTGACACGCGTGACGCGCCTCTTTGCATTTTTGCCATTCACCCTCCTCGTGATGGCAGAAACAGAAAGGTATCAGGACGTCGTTGCATTTACTGTAGCCGTGTAAAAACTCCCCGATGAGTCTTACTTGCAGGGAGTCTCCCAAATTTGATTAGGGTTGACGGCAATGAAAACACGTAAAATTGGACTCGCAAATTATCTTGCTTACGGGGCAGGCGATTTTCTCGGGGCGGGTACTACCGCCCTGACGGCGGCCTGGCTTTTGTATTTTTATACCACCTTCTGTGGACTCACACCGATTGAAGCAACCTTCATCTTTGCCGCTGCGAGGGTGCTGGATGCTGTTGTCAGCCCGTTAATGGGCTTTTTGACGGATAACTTCGGTACGACCTGGCCTGGGAAGCGCTTTGGTCGCCGTAAGTTCTTTATCCTGCTGGGTATTCCCTGCGTGTTCAGCTACTCGTTGATGTGGGTGGGGGACATGAATTTCTGGTACTACCTGCTGACCTATCTGGTGTTTGATATTGTCTACACCATGATTCTGGTGCCGTACGAAACGCTGGTACCGGAAATGACCGACGACTTCAAACAGAAAACCAAGTTCTCCGGGGCGCGTATCTCTATGGCGCAGATGTCCGCCATTCTGGCCTCCTTCCTGCCGGGGATCCTGCTGACCCATTTCGGGAAAGACAATGCGGTTTCCTTCTTCTACGCAAGCCTGGTTTTCTCCGTGCTCTGCGCGCTGATGCTGACCTTCGTTTGGTTCTTTACCTGGGAGCGCCCGCGTGAGGAGTGGTCTGAAGCGGCGCTGCGTGCCGAAGAGGAGAAGAAGAAGCTGACGCTGGGGCAGAGCCTGAACCGTCTGTTCGTGGAGTTAAGCTCGACGCTGCGTATCAAGATTTTCCGCCAGCATCTGGGTATGTACCTCGGTGGGTACATCGCGCAGGACGTCTTTAACGCGGTGTTCACCTACTACGTGGTGTTCGTACTGATGCAGGAAGCCTCTATGGCGTCCAACCTGCTGGGCACGATGGCCATCTTCCAGTTCCTGGCCGTAATCGGGATGATCCCGCTGTGCATTCGCTTCGGGCCTGCGCCGTCTTACCGCATGGTGGTGGTGCTGTTTGGTCTGGCATCCATTTCTTACGCCGTGCTCTACTACGCGGGTCTGAGCGACGTTTACTCTCTGCTGTTGCTGATCTCTGCGGTGGCGGGCCTCGGTCGCGGCGGTATCAACTACGTACCGTGGAATACCTATACCTACATTGCAGATGTGGATGAAGTGATCACCGGCCAGCGCCGGGAAGGGATCTTCGCGGGCATCATGACCCTGACCCGTAAGGCGTCACAGGCCGGTGCGGTGATGCTGGTGGGCATCGTGATGCAAATGTCCGGCTTTGTCAGCGGTCAGAAAGTGCAGCCTGCGGAAGTGAGCCATACCATTTTGATGATCCTGAGCGTGGGCACCATCCTGGTGCTGTTCTGCGGTTTTCTCGTTTCCCTGCGCTTCAGGCTTAATTTGCAGACCCACAGCACGCTGCGCGAGGAGACCGCGAAAATGCGTGCGTGTGGACATGCGATGCCTGAATCTGCGACGCCACACGCCCGCGCCACCGTCGAGATGCTGGCCGGTATGCCTTATGAGTCACTGTGGGGCAATAACAACATCGGTTATCTGAATCGCAATAAGCCTGCTGCACCTTCGCTTAAAGATCGCGCGGTACTGAATTCGACATACAACAGAGGTTAAGATCATGAAAGTTTGGCCTGTCAAACATAGCCCGTTATTACGTCAACCAGAGCGTTTTATCGCCCGGGACGAGCTGAAATCGCTGATTCAAAAAGTGACGCACAACCTGGTCAATATCCACGACAAAACGGGTGAATTTTTGCTGCGGCTGGACGACGGGCGCGTGATCGACACCAAAGGCTGGGCCGGATGGGAGTGGACGCACGGCGTCGGTTTGTATGGCATCTGGCAGTACTACTGCCAGACAGGCGACGAAGGGATGCGCAACATTATCGACAGCTGGTTTGCCGACCGCTTTGCGGAAGGCGCGACTACTAAAAACGTGAATACCATGTCGCCGTTTTTGACGCTGGCTTATCGCTACGAAGAGACCAAAAATCAGGCCTGGCTACCGTGGCTTGAGAACTGGGCGGAATGGGCGATGAATGCGATGCCGCGTACGAACCACGGTGGTATGCAGCACATCACACTGGCGGAAGAGAATCATCAGCAGATGTGGGACGACACGCTGATGATGACGGTGCTGCCGCTGGCGAAAATCGGCAAGCTGCTTAACAAACCGGAGTACGTTGAAGAGGCGGTGTATCAGTTCCTGCTGCACGTGCAGAACCTGATGGACCGGGAGACCGGGCTGTGGTTCCACGGCTGGAATTACGACGGCAACCATAACTTTGCCCGTGCCCGCTGGGCGCGCGGCAACAGCTGGATCACCATCGTGATCCCCGACTTCCTCGAAATGGTGGATCTGCCTGAAAATAACGCCGTGCGCCGTTATCTGGTGCAGGTGCTGAATACGCAGGTTGCAGCGCTGGCACAATGTCAGGACGAAAGCGGTTTGTGGCATACATTGCTGGACGATCCGAGCTCGTACCTGGAGGCATCCGCCACGGCCGGGTTTGCCTACGGGATCCTGAAAGCGGTGCGTAAGCGCTATGTTGAGCCTGAATATGCGGACGTTGCTGAAAAAGCGATTCGCGGTATCGTCAAAAATATTTCACCGGAAGGCGAGCTGTTGCAAACGTCGTTCGGTACGGGCATGGGCAGCGATCTTGAGTTTTATCGCCAGATCCCGCTGACCTCAATGCCGTACGGACAGGCGATGGCGATTCTCTGTTTAACGGAATATTTGCGGAAATACTTTTGATAAGAAAAAACCCGGCGCCTGCCGGGTTTTTTGTATTACATGCGTTCTACGGTTTCGATACCCAGGGTATCCAGACCCAGCTTCAGGGTCTTCGCCGTCAGCTGAGCCAGCTTCAGGCGGCTGTTACGCACCGATTCGTTTTCCGCAGACAGAATAGGGCAGTGCTCGTAGAAGCCGGAGAACAGACCCGCCAGATCGTACAGATAAGCACACATTACATGCGGCGTACCGTCACGCGCGACAACCGTCAGCGTCTCTTCGAACTGCAGCAGACGCGCCGCCAGCTGCGCTTCGCGATCTTCGGTGATGGTCACCGCGGCATTCGCCAGCACGCTTTCATCAATGTTCGCTTTACGGAATACCGAGAGCACGCGGGTATAGGCGTACTGCATGTATGGTGCGGTGTTGCCTTCGAACGCCAGCATGTTGTCCCAGTCGAAGATATAGTCGGTGGTACGGTTCTTGGAAAGATCCGCGTATTTCACCGCGCCGATACCCACGGCGTTGGCCAGTTTTTCCAGCTCGTCTGCTGGCATATCCGGATTCTTCTCGGCCACCAGGCGACGGGCGCGCTCCAGCGCTTCGTCCAGCAGATCGGAAAGCTTCACGGTACCCCCCGCGCGGGTTTTGAACGGCTTGCCGTCTTTACCCAGCATCATGCCGAACATGTGGTGTTCCAGCGGCACGCAATCCGGTACATAACCCGCTTTACGCACGATAGTCCACGCCTGCATCAGGTGCTGATGCTGACGGGAGTCGATGTAGTACAGCACGCGGTCGGCGTGCAGAGTTTCGTAACGGTATTTCGCACACGCGATGTCCGTGGTGGTGTACAGATAGCCGCCATCCTTTTTCTGGATAATCACGCCCATCGGTTCGCCTTCCTTGTTTTTGTACTCATCAAGGAACACCACCGTTGCGCCTTCGCTCTCCACCGCCAGGTTTTTGGCTTTCAGGTCCGCCACAATGCCTGGCAGCATCGGGTTATACAGGCTTTCACCCATCACGTCGTCGCGGGTCAGGGTCACGTTCAGACGGTTATAGGTAAGCTGGTTCTGGGACATGGTGATGTCAACCAGCTTGCGCCACATCTCGAGGAAGTATTGATCGCCGCCCTGCAGCTTCACTACGTAGCTGCGTGCGCGCTCGGCAAAGGCCTCGTCTTCGTCGTAGTGTTTTTTGGCTTCGCGGTAGAACCCTTCCAGGTCCGCCAGCGCCATCTCGCCCGCGTTTTCCTGCTGCTGTTTTTCCAGGTAAGCAATCAGCATGCCGAACTGGGTGCCCCAGTCGCCTACGTGGTTCGCGCGGATCACCTTGTGACCGAGGAATTCGAGCGTGCGCACTGCGGCATCACCGATGATGGTGGAGCGCAGGTGGCCAACGTGCATCTCTTTCGCCACGTTCGGGGCAGAGTAGTCGATCACCACGGTCTGCGCTTCCGGCTGGGAAACACCCAGGCGGTCTGACTTCAGTGCCGCGTCAACGTGGCTTGCCAGGAACGCAGGTTCGAGGAAGATATTGATAAAGCCCGGACCAGCGATTTCGGTTTTGCTGGCAATGCCGGTGAGATCCAGATGCGTCAGTACCTGCTCAGCGAGCTGTCGCGGCGGCATGCCCAGTTTTTTAGCCACTGCCATCACGCCATTAGCCTGATAGTCGCCAAACTGTACTTTTGCTGACTGACGAACCTGTGGTTCGCAATCCGCAGGCGCGCCTGCGGCAATCAGTGCCTGACTGACTTTTTCGGAGAGAAGAGCCTGAATATTCACCTGGATACCTTACTTTTTTGATGCGGGCTCACAGCCACCCGCGCCAGTTATAGAATTTAGGGCGGGAGTATACTGCAAATGCCCTCTGGCGTCAGCATCGCGGGGCCTGAAGATTGCTCAGAATCCAGGCTAAGAAAGCGTGCATAATCATGCAGTCATAAAAAGCGGGATTCTACGGTTGGTCAAAACAGGGCAACAGAGTAAATTAGCGGCTTTGCGACATGAAAAGAGAGTGACTTATGGCGAACTGGCAATCCATTGACGAACTGCATGATATTTCCGCAGATGTACCGCGCTTCACCCAGGCGTTCACAGAACTTGCCACCCGTCTTGGTCTGGATATCGCGCCGCTTGAGGCCGATCACATCTCTTTGCGTTGTCACCAGAATGCGACGGCTGAGCGCTGGCGTCGCGGGTTTGAGCAGTGCGGCGAGTTGCTCTCCGAGAACATCATCAATGGACGCCCCATTTGCCTGTTCAAACTGTATGAACCGGTGAGCGTGGCGCACTGGCAGTTCACCGTGGTTGAACTGCCGTGGCCGGGCGAGAAACGCTATCCGCACGAAGGCTGGGAGCATATCGAAATCGTTCTGCCGGGTGAGCCGGAGACGTTGAACGCGCGCGCGCTGGCCCTGCTTTCTGACGAAGGTTTAAGCAAGCCAGGAATTTTTGTGAAGACGAGTTCACCCAAAGGCGAGCGCGAGCGGTTACCCAACCCGACGCTGGCCGTCACTGACGGACAGGTCACGGTGAAATTTCATCCGTGGACCATTGAACAGATCGTTGCCAGCGAAGCCTGAGAGTTGTGACTCGTCGCTGAGACCCGAACCGAGAGGCGTGCCATGATGGCGCGTTAAGCTGATTTTAAGGAGAAGCAGATGGCGCTGCTGGAGATTTGTTGTTACAGCGTGGAGTGTGCCGTAACGGCACAACAGAAGGGAGCTGACCGCATTGAGCTGTGCGCCGCACCGAAAGAAGGGGGGTTAACGCCTTCATACGGCGTGTTGAGGTTGGCCCGCCAGGTGGTCACCATTCCGGTACATCCCATCATTCGTCCTCGCGGCGGCGATTTTTGTTACACGGCGGGCGAGTTCAGTGCCATGCTTGAAGATATCGCCCTGGTTCGCGACCTGGGGTTCCCCGGGCTGGTGACCGGCCTGCTTGATGAAGACGGTCATGTCGATCTGCCGCGCATGCGTCAGGTAATGGACGCCGCAAAAGGGATGGCCGTTACGTTTCACCGCGCGTTTGATATGTGCAAAGATCCTCTGCAAACGTTTGATACCCTTGCCGAACTTGGCGTGGCGCGCGTGTTAACGTCGGGACAGCAGTCTTCGGCCGAAAAAGGTCTGCAATTAATTACGGAACTAAAAGCACATTCCGGTGTTCCAATAATAATGGCGGGTGCGGGAGTCCGTGCCAGCAATCTGGAACGGTTTTTAAACGCCGGGGTGGAAGAGCTTCACAGCTCAGCGGGTCAATGGATACCTTCACCCATGCGTTATCGCAATACAGGGCTGTCAATGTCGACGGATGCCGAAGCGGATGAGTATTCACGCTACGGTGTAGAGGGAGAGTCGGTTGCGGAAATGAAGTCGCTGATTGAGCGTCATCACGTGTAGCAACGTACCGATTTTTACCGCGCATCATGTCGCCCAATATGATGCTTGCTTGTACCAGGCCCCTGCAAATTACACAGGGGCCTTTTTTTCTCCTTCATATTTCAAGCCGCAGCCGCGTTGGCCGCCTCGCTCACCCCGGTCACTTACTGATGTAAGCTCCCGGGGATTCGCTGCGTTGCCGCCTTGCTGCAACTTGAACTATTTCGGAGAAAACGTGCTACGAGTAGGCCGGGTAAGGCGCAGCCGCCACCCGGCTAAAAGGCTACGGCTTGGTTGCAATCAACACCGCACGCATCGGGGCCGGATAGCCTTCGATGGTTTTGCTGTGGTCGGCCGGATCGAGGAACTGCTCCAGCGATTCGGTGATCATCCAGTCGGTGCGGCGCTGCTCTTCGACAGACGTCACGCAGACATCGGCAATGCGCACATCCACAAATCCGCACTTCTCCAGCCAGTTTTTCAGCGCCAGAGCTGACGGGATGAAGTAAACGTTGCGCATCTGCGCGTAGCGATCGCCCGGTACCAGCACGGCATGTTCATCACCTTCAATCACCAGCGTTTCCAGCACCAGCTCGCCGCCGCTGACCAGCTGATCTTTCAACTGCCAGAGATGCTCCAGCGGGGAACGACGGTGATACAGCACCCCCATGGAGAAGACGGTATCAAACGCTTTCAGGGCAGGGAGCTGCTCAATGCCCAGCGGCAGCAGGTGCGCGCGTTGGTCGTTGCCGAGCAGTTTACGCACCGCCTCAAACTGGCACAGGAACAGCTGCATCGGGTCGATACCGACAGCCAGATGCGCGCCCGCGCCAATCATACGCCACATGTGGTAACCGCTCCCGCAGCCCACATCGAGGATGGTGCGCCCCGTCAGGTCTGAAAGGTGCGGCAGAACGCGATCCCACTTCCAGTCCGAGCGCCATTCGGTGTTGATGTTCACGCCGTAGAGCGAGAACGGCCCTTTGCGCCAGGGCATTAAATTACGCATCAGCGTTTCGATACGGTTGATCTGCCCGGCGGGGAGCGGCTCTTCGCTTTCCGCAGTTACGCTGTGCAGAAGATCCAGGCGATGCGGGGTCAGTTCCGGCAGATACTCCACGGCATTTGACCACTGCTTTAACAGGCCGTGCTGCTGATCGCGCTGCCAGGCGGCAATCTGCGCCGGCAGGGTTTCCAGCCAATGGGAGAGGTGATTTTTGGCAATCAGCTGATAGAAGTTGCTGAATTCAATCATGCCGCATCTCCCGCTTTCAGCGCCACCAGTGAACCAAAGTTAAAACACTGGAACCACAGTTCACTGTGCTCAAACCCGGCTTTCTGCAGGCGGGCTTTGTGGGTTTCTACGGAGTCCGTCAGCATCACGTTTTCGAGCATGCTGCGCTTCTGGCTGATCTCCAGCTCGCTGTAGCCGTTCGCCCGTTTGAAATCGTGGTGCATATTGAACAGCAGCTCGCCTACTTTGGCATCTTCGAAGCTGAATTTCTCCGAAAGCACCAGCGCGCCACCGGGATTCAGCCCTTTATAAATTTTGTCCAGCAGCAACTGGCGGTCTTCAGGCACCAGGAACTGAAGGGTGAAATTCAGCACCACCATCGAGGCGTTTTTGATCTCGATCTCGCGGATATCACCTTCCACCACGTCCACCGGTACGGGCGCTTTATACGCATCAATATGGCGACGGCAGCGTTCAACCATGGCCGGGGAGTTATCGACGGCAATGATCCGGCAGCCTTCGTGGTGAATGTTACGACGAACCGACAGCGTTGCCGCGCCGAGCGAGCAGCCCAGGTCATAGACCTGCGTGCCGGGTTGAACGAAGCGCTCAGCCAGCATGCCGATCATGGAGATAATATTGGAATAACCGGGAACAGAGCGCTGGATCATATCCGGGAAGACTTCGGCTACCCGTTCATCAAAGGTCCAGTCGCCCAGGCTGGCGATAGGCGCGGAAAAAAGCGTGTCGCGATCTGACATAACGTAAAAATCCGGGAAAAATAAAGTGGCGTATTGTGCGCTAATGGAGGGAGAAAACCAACTCCCACGGCATATACCACAGGTTAGCCAGCACCATCAGCAAAAGCGCACACCAGGTCGCGCTCATGCCGGAACGACGCCAGCGGAATAAGCGGTGGTGAAAGCCGTAATAGTGCATTAACCGGCCGGCAATCAGCAGTAGCCCGCAAATATGCACCATCCAGGTTTCCGCGCCATTCATCTCCATAAACAGCAGCAGGATCAGGGCCACGGGAATATATTCAACCGCATTACCGTGAATGCGGATAGCGCTTTGCAGTTCGGAGAAACCGCCGTCGCCATAAGAGACGCGGTACTGCATTCTCAGGCGCACAACATCAAATGAAAATTTAATCAGCAGTAATGCACCTAACACCGCATACAGCGCGCTGACCATACTAACTCCCTGTTTTTGGCAGATGGCACTTCACTATGATAGGGGGTGATTTCAGAAAAGAGAAGATTGTTGTGGGATGGACGGCGCGGGGCCAACCGACGGAACCGCCTGCTGCAAGGCTTGCCAGAGAGTATCAACCAGTTCAGGCGCCTGAGCGATATCCGGCGTATGTAAAAAGAGGTAAGGCGTGGTGGTGTGTTCCCATTTCGCTAATGTTTGCAGCCAGACGGCGAACATCTCTTCATTTTGCAGCATATTATCGCTGCCGATAAACCGGACCATGGGGTTCTGCGCGGTCACGATGGCGTGGACCGGCACTTTTGGTTTTTTACGCTGCGCATCAACAATGGCTTCGTTATGGGGTACCGCGCTGTGCACCGGACGGCTGTCGAGGATCACACGGTTAACGGAACGATCGAGCAGGCCGCGGTTGAGTGCTTTTTCGGCTTCGCCTTTCGCGAAAAAGTCCTGGTGTCGGACTTCCACGCCGTAGGTGAATTCGCGGGGCAGGGCATCGAGGAACTGCCACAGCGCGGGCATATCGCGCGGGCCAAACGTGGCGGGAAGCTGGATCCAGTACTGACCAATGCGGTTTGCCAGCGGCGACATGCGCGTAAAAAACTCTTCGGTTAGATCCCCGCAGTTGCGCAGCGCGGCCTGGTGGGAAATGGTCGCCGGAAACTTAAAGCAGAAACGGAAATCGTCCGTTGTTTGCTCCCGCCAGCGTTCGACTATCTCGGCTTTGGGCAGCGCATACAGCGTGGTGTTACCCTCGACGCAATTAAAGTGTCGGGCATACTCTTCAAGGCTGGTAATGCCCAGGCGCACCCATTTCGGGTGCGACCACTGGGGCAGGCCCACGTACATCATAGCGCGCTTAAAATCTCATCCGTGCTGCGCACGCGTCCGATGCGCGGGAAGATGTGGGTCATGCTGCCCTGATGCTGCTCCGCGGAAGCCGCACTGCAGGCATCTTCGGCAATTACCAGGTTAAAGCCCAGCTCCCAGGCGTTACGGGCGGTAGATTCCACGCCGATGTTGGTGGAAATGCCGCACAGAATAATGGTGTCGATGCCGCGGCGGCGAAGCTGCAGCTCAAGGTCGGTCCCGTAGAACGCACCCCACTGGCGTTTGGTTACTTCGATGTCGCCGTCACGCTTACCGAGCGATACCGGATACGTCCACCAGTTTTCCGGCAGAGCATGCGCGGGTGCCTGGGCGTCAACGGGCTGTTTTAACGCTTCGGCGAAATCGGCGGACCAGCCGACGCGCACCATGACAACAGGGGCACCGCTGGCACGGCATTTTTCCGCCAGGCGAGCGGCGCGGCTGACGACGTCATCTGCTGCGTGTGGGCCACCGGCGAAGGGCAGGATCCCTTCCTGTAAATCAATCACCACAAGCGCGGTTTTGCGGGCATCAAGTGTTAACATCGTCACTCCAGGTAAATTAATCACTTCCGTAACACCTTACGACGTGATGGCCTGTTATCGGTCGGATAATTTTGTTAATTTTTGTGAGAATGCGCAATAAGAGTGCAGCAAACGACCGTCTGGCCGTGGTTCGCTCTTATCGTCCGGCGGAAATTCCAGTATAATAGCCGCCTTTTTTCATCCAGTTGTGACATACAGAAAGCTGCGACATAGTAGCCTGCATACCAGGCGACATTTAGCCTGCGGCTAATTAAGGGATATCTCATGCGTACAGAATATTGCGGGCAGCTGCGTCAGTCCCACGTCGGACAGCAGGTCACCCTGTGTGGTTGGGTCAACCGTCGTCGTGATCTTGGTAGCCTTATCTTCATCGATATGCGCGACCGTGAAGGTATCGTTCAGGTTTTCTTTGACCCGGATCGCGCAGATGCGCTGAAGCTGGCCTCTGAACTGCGTAATGAGTTCTGCATTCAGGTCACCGGCACCGTGCGTGCGCGTGACGAGAAAAACGTTAACGCAGACATGGCGACGGGCGCTATCGAAGTGCTGGCCTCCGATCTGGTGATCATCAACCGTGCTGAAGCGCTGCCGCTGGACTCCAACCACGTCAACACTGAAGAAGCACGTCTGAAATACCGCTACCTGGATCTGCGTCGCCCGGAAATGGCTCAGCGCCTGAAAACCCGTGCGAAAATCACCAGCCTGGTGCGTCGCTTTATGGATGACCACGGTTTCCTCGACATCGAAACCCCGATGCTGACCAAAGCCACGCCGGAAGGCGCGCGCGATTACCTGGTCCCATCCCGCGTTCATAAAGGCAAATTCTACGCGCTGCCGCAGTCTCCACAGCTGTTCAAACAGCTGCTGATGATGTCGGGCTTCGACCGCTACTATCAGATTGTAAAATGCTTCCGCGACGAAGATCTGCGTGCTGACCGTCAGCCAGAATTTACCCAGATCGATGTGGAAACCTCCTTCATGACCGCCGAACAGGTGCGTGAAGTGATGGAAGCGCTGGTGCGCGGCCTGTGGAACGACATTAAAGGCGTTGAGCTGGGAGACTTCCCAATCATGACCTTCGCCGAAGCCGAGCGCCGTTACGGCTCTGACAAACCGGACCTGCGTAACCCGATGGAACTGGTGGACGTAGCAGACCTGGTGAAAGCCGTTGAGTTTGCAGTATTCGCCGGCCCGGCTAACGATCCGAAAGGTCGTGTCGCGGCGCTGCGTGTTCCGGGCGGTGCTGCCCTGAGCCGTAAGCAGATTGACGACTACGGCAACTTTATTAAGATCTACGGCGCGAAAGGTCTGGCCTATATTAAAGTGACCGAGCGTGCGAAAGGTCTGGAAGGGATCACCAGCCCGGTGGCGAAATTCCTGAATGCTGACATCGTGGAAGCGATCCTTGAGCGCACCGGCGCGCAGGACGGCGACATGATCTTCTTCGGCGCAGACAACAAGAAAGTCGTTGCGGATGCAATGGGCGCGCTGCGTCTGAAGCTCGGCAAAGACCTGAACCTGACCGACGAAAACAAATGGGCACCGCTGTGGGTTATCGACTTCCCAATGTTTGAAGACGACGGTGAAGGCGGCCTGACGGCGATGCACCACCCGTTCACCTCGCCAAAAGACATGACGGCGGCAGAGCTGAAAGCAGCACCGGAAGAGGCTGTGGCAAACGCCTACGATATGGTTATCAACGGCTACGAAGTGGGCGGCGGTTCCGTGCGTATTCACAGCGGTGAAATGCAGCAGACCGTGTTCGGCATCCTGGGCATTAACGAGCAGGAGCAGCGTGAGAAGTTTGGCTTCCTGCTGGACGCGCTGAAATACGGTACGCCGCCGCACGCGGGTCTGGCCTTCGGTCTTGACCGTCTGACCATGCTGCTGACCGGTACCGATAATATTCGTGATGTGATTGCCTTCCCGAAAACCACTGCCGCAGCGTGTCTGATGACCGAAGCGCCAAGCTTTGCCAACCCGGCCTCTCTGGCCGAGCTGGGCATTGAAGTGGTGAAGAAGGAAGAGAAAAACTGATATGGCATATAAGCTTCCCGTTTCGGTTCTGGTGGTCATTTATGCAGAAGACACGAAGCGGGTGCTGATGTTGCAGCGGCGCGACGATCCTGATTTCTGGCAGTCGGTTACCGGCAGCCTGGAAGAGGGGGAGACCGCGCCGCAGGCCGCCGCGCGTGAAGTAAAGGAAGAGGTCACCATTGACGTTGCCCGCGAGCAACTGACCCTGAAGGACTGTCAGCGCACGGTGGAGTTCGAAATTTTTAGCCATTTACGTCATCGCTATGCGCCGGGTATTGAGCGCAATACGGAATACTGGTTCTGTCTTGCGCTCCCTCACGAACGGGAGATCGTGTTCACTGAACACCTGACCTACCGCTGGGTGAACGCGGCGGATGCCGCCGCGCTGACCAAGTCGTGGAGCAACCGGCAGGCGATTGAAGAATTTGTAATTAACGCGGCCTGAGAAGGCGCGATTTTTGGAGAACTTTTTATGGCAGGTCATAGTAAGTGGGCCAACACCAAACACCGCAAAGCGGCACAGGATGCCAAGCGCGGTAAAATCTTTACCAAAATCATTCGCGAGCTGGTGACAGCGGCGCGTCTGGGCGGCGGCGACCCGGCTTCTAACCCGCGTCTGCGCGCGGCGGTGGATAAAGCCCTGTCTAACAACATGACGCGTGACACCCTGAACCGTGCAATCGCACGTGGCGTGGGCGGTGACGAAGACGCGAACATGGAAACCATCATTTATGAAGGTTACGGCCCAGGCGGTACAGCGGTAATGGTTGAGTGTCTGTCTGACAACCGTAACCGTACCGTTGCAGAAGTGCGCCACGCGTTCACCAAAACCGGTGGCAACCTGGGCACTGACGGTTCCGTAGCTTACCTGTTCAGCAAAAAAGGCGTCATCTCTTTCGAGAAAGGCGACGAAGATGCGATCATGGAAGCGGCGCTGGAAGCGGGTGCGGAAGACGTGGTGACCTACGATGATGGCGCTATCGACGTTTACACCGCGTGGGAAGAGATGGGTGCCGTGCGTGATGCGCTGGAAGCGGCGGGCCTGAAAGCGGACAACGCTGAAGTCTCCATGATCCCGTCCACCAAAGCGGATATGGATGCAGAAACCGCACCGAAACTGCTGCGTCTGATCGACATGCTCGAAGACTGCGACGACGTGCAGGAAGTGTACCACAACGGTGAAATCTCTGATGAGGTTGCAGCGACTCTCTGATGAGAGCCTGTAAACCGTTTACGGGAGACGCGTGATGTCGATTATCCTCGGGATTGACCCCGGCTCACGCGTCACCGGCTATGGCGTTATCCGTCAGGTTGGACGCCAGCTAACTTACCTCGGTAGTGGATGCATTCGCACCAAAGTTGACGATCTGCCGTCGCGCCTGAAGCTGATTTATGCGGGCGTGTCGGAAATCATCACCCAGTTTCAGCCGGACTATTTCGCCATCGAGCAGGTCTTTATGGCGAAAAACGCCGATTCAGCGCTAAAGCTCGGTCAGGCGCGCGGCGTTGCCATCGTCGCTGCCGTGAACCAGGATTTGCCAGTATTCGAATACGCGGCACGTCAGGTCAAGCAGACGGTGGTAGGCATTGGTAGCGCGGAGAAAAGCCAGGTGCAGCACATGGTGCGTACCTTGCTGAAGCTTCCCGCGAACCCGCAGGCCGACGCCGCCGATGCGCTGGCGATTGCGATTACCCACTGTCACGTCAGCCAGAACGCGATGCAAATGAGCGAGTCGCGGCTCAATCTGGCGCGAGGCAGGTTACGATAATGAGAAATCAGGCTGGATAAACATCCAGCCTTTTTTTATTATGTCGGCAGTTAATTTCTTCCAGAACGCAGGAGCGTCACGTGATAGGCAGACTCAGAGGCATCATCATTGAAAAACAACCCCCGTTAGTGCTGCTGGAAGTGGGTGGCGTGGGCTATGAAGTCCATATGCCAATGACCTGCTTCTACGAGCTGCCGGACGCGGGCAAAGAGGCGATTGTCTTTACTCAGTTTGTGGTGCGTGAAGATGCTCAGCTGCTGTACGGCTTCAACAACAAGCAGGAACGCACCCTGTTCCGCGAGTTGATTAAAACCAACGGCGTGGGGCCGAAGCTGGCGCTGGCGATTTTGTCCGGCATGTCCGCTCCGCAGTTTGTAAATGCCGTTGAGCGCGAAGATCCTGCGGCGCTGATTAAGCTTCCGGGCATCGGCAAGAAAACCGCTGAACGTCTGATCGTCGAAATGAAAGACCGCTTTAAAGGTCTGCATGGCGATCTGTTCACGCCGGCTGCCGATTTGGTTCTGACCTCGCCAGGCACCCCGGCGACCGATGATGACGCCGAGCAGGAAGCGGTTGCCGCGCTGGTGGCGCTGGGCTATAAACCTCAGGAGGCCAGCCGTATGGTGAGCAAAATTGCCAAACCGGACGCCAGCAGTGAAACCCTGATTCGTGAAGCGCTGCGCGCTGCATTGTGAGGTAAAGGATGATTGAAGCAGACCGCCTGGTATCGGCAGGCACCCTTCAGGCAGAGGACGTGGTGGATCGTGCTATCCGCCCAAAACTGCTTGATGAGTATATCGGCCAGCCGCAGGTTCGTTCCCAGATGGAGATTTTCATCCAGGCGGCAAAGCTGCGCGGCGATGCGCTCGATCACCTGCTGATTTTTGGCCCGCCGGGGTTAGGTAAAACCACGCTGGCGAATATCGTCGCCAATGAAATGGGCGTCAACCTGCGTACCACCTCCGGTCCGGTACTGGAGAAAGCGGGCGATCTGGCGGCGATGCTGACCAACCTTGAACCGCACGACGTGCTGTTTATCGATGAGATCCACCGCCTGTCACCGGTGGTGGAGGAAGTGCTCTATCCGGCGATGGAAGATTACCAGCTGGATATCATGATTGGTGAAGGCCCGGCCGCGCGCTCCATCAAAATCGATCTGCCGCCGTTTACCCTGATTGGCGCTACCACCCGCGCCGGGTCGTTGACCTCTCCGCTGCGCGACCGTTTCGGCATCGTACAGCGCCTTGAGTTTTACCAGGTGGCGGACCTCCAGCATATTGTTGGCCGTAGCGCCCGCTATATGGGGCTGGAGATGAGCGAAGAGGGCGCGTTTGAAGTGGCGAAGCGTTCCCGCGGTACGCCGCGTATCGCAAACCGCCTGCTGCGCCGCGTGCGTGACTTTGCCGAAGTGAAGCACGATGGTTCGATTTCCGCCGAGATCGCCGCGCAGGCGCTGGATATGCTGAACGTCGATGCCGAAGGCTTTGACTACATGGACCGTAAGCTGCTGCTGGCGGTGCTGGATAAGTTCTTTGGCGGACCGGTCGGGCTGGATAACCTGGCGGCGGCTATTGGCGAAGAGCGTGAGACTATCGAGGACGTGCTGGAACCGTATCTGATCCAGCAGGGCTTCCTGCAGCGCACCCCGCGTGGACGTATGGCAACGGTGCGGGCGTGGAACCATTTCGGCATTACGCCACCGGCAATGCCGTAATGCATTGTTCCCTCTCCCTGTGGGAGAGGGCCAGGGTGAGGGTATCAGCGCCCTCGATGTTAATTTGCGGTCTTCTTCATCATACTGAAAATAAACAGCACCGCCGCGCTCAATACCACGGACGGCCCCGCAGGCGTGTCATAAAACGCCGAGAAGGTTAACCCGCCCGTTACGGCAATCATCCCGATAATCACGGCCACGCCGGCCATCTGCTCCGGCGTGCGGGCAAACCGACGCGCCGTGGCGGCAGGGATGATCAGCAGCGATGTAATAATCAGCGCGCCGACAAACTTCATTGCGACACCAATCGTTAACGCCGTCACCAGCATCAGCAGCAGCTTGACGCGCTGCAGCTTCACGCCGTCGACGAAGGCTAAATCCGGGCTGACGGTCATTGCCAGTAAATTCCGCCACTGCCACAGCAGAATACCCAGTACCACCACCACGCCAATGGCGATAGCGATGAGATCGTCAGGCGTCACGGCCAGCAGATCGCCAAACAGGTAGGCCATCAGGTCCACGCGGATATTTGACATCAGGCTAACAACGACCAGACCCAGCGACAGGGCGCTGTGCGCCATGATGCCAAGCAGCGTATCAATCGCGAGGTGAGGGCGCTTCTCCAGCCAGACCAGACCGGCCGCCAGCAGCAGCGTGACCACAATCACCGCATAAAAGGGATTTACGTCCAGCAGCAGACCGAAGGCCACGCCCAGAAGAGAAGCGTGCGCGAGGGTATCGCCAAAGTAGGACATTCTGCGCCACACCACAAACGAGCCGAGTGGGCCCGCGGCGCAGGCAAGCATAACCCCGGCCAGCCAGCCGGGCAGTAAAAGTTCAATCATGAGTGTCCATTTCCCCGACGCAGAACGATTCGTCCCTGCAAATCATGGCGGTGATTATGATGATGGCGATAGATACCCAGCTGTTCAGCACCACGAGGGCCAAACATGGAGATAAATTCCGGGTGCATTGAGACCACTTCAGGCGTACCGGAACAGCAAATGTGATGGTTAAGACACAGCACTTCGTCAGTTTTCGCCATCACCAGATGCAGGTCATGGGAGACCATCAGCACGGCGCAGTTCAGTTCGCGGCGCAGTTGGTCGATCAAATCATAAAGCGCGACCTGACCATTGACGTCAACGCCCTGGGTGGGCTCATCCAGCACCAGCAACTGCGGGCTGCTCAGCAGCGCACGGGCCAGCAAAACGCGCTGCGTCTCACCGCCGGACAGCTTCTGCAACGGCGCGTCGATAAGATGACCCGCCTGCACGCGTTTCAGTGCCGGGAGAATATCGGCTTTTCGCGTGCCGGGACGCAGGCGCAGAAAGCGGCTCACCGTGAGCGGCAGGGTGGCGTCCAGATGTAATTTTTGCGGCACATAGCCGATCCGCAATTTTTCCTCGCGCGTAATCACACCTTCGTCCGGTGTTACCAGACCCAGCACCACGCGTACCAGAGTGGATTTACCTGCCCCATTGGGGCCGAGCAGCGTTAAAATTTTACCGGGCTTCAAATCCAGCGACACGTCAGAGAGGACGCGGCGCTGGCCAAAGGAGACCGAAATATTGTCAAGAGAAACCAGAGTCGTCATGTCAATTTAAGCTTGAAGAAGTCAACGAATGTTATAATATCACATTCCACGCATTCACTACGATGATCAGTCGCATTATGTTACATAAAAATACGCTTCTTTTCGCAGCATTATCCACCGCCCTTTGGGGAACAACCGCACAAGATGTTAACGCTGCCGTTGTCGCTTCGCTTAAACCGCTTGGATTCATCGCGTCGGCGATTGCCGACGGGGTAACACAAACTCAGGTTCTGCTCCCGGATGGGGCTTCAGAGCATGACTATTCCCTGCGCCCGTCTGATGTAAAACGCTTACAAAACGCAGACTTAGTTGTCTGGATTGGTCCAGAGATGGAAGCGTTCATGCAGAAATCCGCCAAACAGATTGCCGGTGAAAAACAGGTCGCGATTGCCGGGCTTCCCGGCGTGAAACCGCTGCTGATGAAAGGGGCGGATGATGACGGTGACGAACATGACCATCACGCAGCAGAGGATGAAAAAGGTGATGGGGATCACCATCACGGGGAGTACAACATGCATCTCTGGCTATCCCCAGAGATAGCGCGGCTTTCAGCGGTTGCAATCCATGACAAATTAGTGGAACTTATGCCGCAAAGTCGAGCCAAGCTAGACGCCAACCTGAAGGATTTTGAGGCACAATTAGCCGCAACCGATAAGCAGGTAGGTAATGAGCTCGCACCGTTGAAAGGAAAAGGGTATTTCGTTTTTCATGACGCCTATGGCTATTACGAAAAACACTACGGCATGACCCCGCTGGGTCACTTCACCGTCAACCCTGAAATTCAACCTGGTGCGCAGCGTTTACATGAAATCAGAACACAGTTGGTTGAGCAGAAAGCGACATGCGTTTTTGCTGAGCCACAGTTCAGGCCAGCGGTCGTAGAAGCCGTGGCCAGGGGAACATCCGTGCGCATGGGAACCCTTGACCCGCTAGGTACGAATATCCAGTTGAGCAAAGCGAGCTATTCGCAGTTCCTCAGCCAACTGGCGAACCAGTATGCGAGCTGCCTGAAAGGAGATTAACGAGGAAGTGAATACGTGCAACAGATAGCCCGCTCTGTCGCCCTGGCATTTAACAATCTGCCTCGACCCCACCGCGTTATGCTGGGGTCGCTTACAGTTCTCACCTTAGCGGTCGCCGTCTGGCGGCCCTATGTTTACCACCCGAGTTCTGCCCCTATCATTAAAACCATTGAGCTTGAAAAGAGCGAGATCCGTTCTTTGCTGCCTGAAGCCAGTGAGCCAATCGACCAGGCAGCCCAGGAAGATGAAGCTATCCCGCAGGATGAGCTGGACGATAAAACCGAGAACGAAGCAGGGATCCACGAATACGTTGTCTCTACCGGTGACACGCTGAGCAGCGTGCTGAACCAGTACGGTATCGACATGGGTAATATCAGCCAGCTGGCGGCGGCGGATAAAGACCTGCGTAACCTGAAAATAGGGCAGCAGCTCTCCTGGACATTAACGGCGGATGGCGATCTCCAGCGTTTGACCTGGGAAATGTCCCGTCGCGAAACCCGCACCTACGACCGCACTGCAAACGGTTTCAAAATGACCAGTGAAATGCAGAAGGGGGACTGGGTTAACAGCGTGTTGAAAGGCACCGTGGGTGGAAGCTTTGTTTCCAGCGCCCGTGATGCGGGCCTGACCAGCGGTGAAATCAGCGCGGTAATCAAAGCCATGCAGTGGCAGATGGACTTCCGTAAGCTGAAGAAAGGCGACGAGTTTTCCGTGCTGATGTCCCGTGAAATGCTGGACGGCAAGCGCGAGCAGAGCCAACTGCTGGGCGTGCGTCTGCGCTCCGAGGGCAAAGACTACTATGCCATTCGCGCTGAAGACGGCAAGTTCTATGACCGCAGTGGTACAGGCCTTGCGAAAGGCTTCCTGCGTTTCCCGACGGCTAAACAGTTCCGTGTGTCCTCTAACTTCAACCCGCGTCGTCTGAACCCGGTTACCGGGCGCGTAGCTCCCCACCGTGGTGTAGACTTCGCGATGCCGCAGGGCACGCCGGTGCTGTCGGTTGGCGACGGCGAAGTGGTGATGGCAAAACGCAGCGGCGCAGCGGGTTATTACGTTGCTATCCGTCACGGCCGCACCTACACCACGCGCTATATGCACCTGCGTAAGCTGCTGGTCAAACCGGGGCAGAAAGTGAAACGTGGCGACCGTATCGCGCTCTCCGGTAATACCGGACGCTCTACTGGCCCGCACCTGCACTATGAAGTGTGGATCAACCAGCAAGCCGTGAACCCGCTGACGGCGAAACTGCCTCGCACCGAAGGTCTGACAGGTAAAGATCGTTCTGATTACCTGGCGCAGGCGAAAGAGGTGATACCGCAGCTGAGCTTAAACTAAGCCTTCTGTTTTGTGAAAAAAGCCGGTGTCAGTATGCGCCGGCTTTTTCTTTTGTGCGTGGACGGCTGCCTCGCTACACTATTGAATAAATTTTTGCGTCACCAGACCCTGGAACCAGCATGGAAACAAAAAAAAATAATATTGAATACATTCCCGAGTTTGAAAAATCCTTCCGACATCCGCGCAACTGGGGCGCCTGGCTGGGCGTTTATACCTTCGCAGGGGTCGCCATGCTGCCTGCCGCCCTGCGCGATCCTGTACTGGGTAAAATAGGCCGTCTGGCCGGGCGGTTAGGTAAAAGCGCGCGTCGTCGTGCGCAGATCAACCTCTATTATTGTTTTCCTGAAAAAAGCGATGCCGAACGCGAGGCGATCATCGATGCGATGTATACCACTGCCCCGCAGGCGATGGCGATGATGGCGGAGCTGGCGCTGAAAGGGCCGGAAAAAATCATCGACCGCGTTGACTGGAAAGGGCTGGACATCATCGACGAAATGCGTCGAAATGACGAGAAGGTTATTTTCCTCGTGCCACACGGCTGGGGCGTAGATATCCCGGCGATGCTGATGGCTTCCCAGGGGCAGAAAATGGCGGCGATGTTCCATAACCAGGGCAACAAAATCTACGATTTTGTCTGGAATACGGTACGTCGTCGTTTTGGCGGACGTTTGCATGCGCGTAATGATGGTATAAAGCCGTTTATCCAGTCCGTACGTCAGGGGTACTGGGGCTACTATCTGCCGGACCAGGACCATGGCCCCGAACACAGCGAGTTTGTTGACTTCTTTGCGACCTATAAAGCCACGCTCCCGGCAATTGGTCGCCTGATGAAAGTCTGTCGTGCCCGCGTGATCCCACTCTTCCCGGTTTATGACGGTAAAACGCATCGCCTGAGTATTGAAGTGCGTCCGCCGATGGATGATCTGCTCACCGCGGACGACCACACCATCGCGCGTCGCATGAATGAAGAGGTGGAACTGCTGGTGGGGCCGCATACTGAACAGTACACGTGGATCCTGAAGCTGCTGAAAACACGTAAGCCGGGTGAAACAGAGCCCTATAAACGCAAAGAACTTTATCCGAGGAAATAAAAAAACACCCCCCACCCTGTCCCTCTCCCCATAGGGGAGAGGGGATCGCACATTTACCGTTATTATTCGACCGTGAGTACGCGGGTGGTGTTGGTTGAGCCGATGGTGCTCATCACATCGCCCTGGGTCACGATGACGATATCACCGGACACCAGATAGCCTTTGTCGCGCAGCAGGTTTACGGCATCGTGCGCCGCAGCTACGCCGTCATTGGTGCTGTCGAAGTGAACCGGCGTCACGCCGCGGTACAGCGCCGTCAGGTTCAGCGTGCGCTCGTGACGGGACATCGCGAAGATTGGCAGGCCAGAACTGATACGGGAAGTCATCAGCGCGGTACGGCCGGATTCGGTCATGGTAATGATCGCCGTAACGCCTTTCAGGTGGTTGGCAGCATACATGGCGGACATCGCAATGGCTTCTTCCACGTTGTCGAACTGCACGTCCAGACGGTGTTTAGAAACGTTAATGCTTGGGATCTTTTCAGCGCCCAGGCAGACGCGCGCCATCGCGGCCACGGTTTCTGCCGGATACTGTCCTGCCGCGGTTTCCGCAGAGAGCATCACCGCATCGGTACCGTCCAGCACGGCGTTAGCCACGTCCATCACTTCCGCACGGGTTGGCATTGGGTTGGTGATCATGGATTCCATCATCTGGGTGGCGGTGATCACCGCGCGGTTCAGCTGACGCGCGCGACGGATCAGCGCCTTCTGAATACCCACCAGCTCCGGGTCGCCAATTTCGACGCCCAGATCGCCACGGGCAACCATCACCACGTCAGACGCGAGGATCACATCGTCCATCGCATCCTGATCGCACACGGCTTCCGCACGTTCAACTTTCGCGACGATTTTGGCATCGCAGCCTGCGTCACGTGCCAGACGGCGCGCATAGTTCAGATCTTCGCCGCAGCGCGGGAAGGAGACGGCAAGGTAGTCAACGCCGATCAGCGCAGCCGTTACGATGTCCGCTTTGTCTTTATCGGTCAGCGCTTCCGCAGAGAGGCCGCCGCCCAGTTTGTTAATGCCTTTATTGTTGGAGAGCGGGCCGCCGACGGTGACTTCGGTGAACACTTTCATCCCCTGAACTTCCAGCACCTTCAGCTGTACGCGACCGTCATCGAGCAGCAGGATGTCGCCAGGCACCACGTCAGCCGGCAGGCCTTTATAGTCGATCCCGACTTTCTCTTTATCGCCTTCACCTTTGCCCAGGTTGGCATCCAGCAGGAATTTGTCGCCGATATTGAGGAAAACTTTCCCCTCTTTGAAGGTCGATACGCGAATTTTAGGACCCTGCAGGTCACCAAGGATGGCAACGTGGCGGCCTAGCTTTGCTGCGATCTCACGCACTTTATCGGCACGTAATTTATGGTCTTCTGGCGTACCGTGTGAGAAGTTCATACGCACCACGTTGGCGCCAGCGGCGATAATCTTTTCGAGGTTATTATCGCGATCGGTGGCCGGGCCTAAGGTGGTGACGATCTTGGTTCTGCGAAGCCTTCTGGACATGTAATACTCCGTTGACTGAAACAACTTTGGTGTTGCGTGAACATTGAATCGGCCTTCATCTGCTGCAAGGCAGCAAAGAGGGGGCCGAATGCCGGAAATCGTTACATCTAATTATGGGTTACGTCTTCGTTATCTACTTTCAGGGAACATCGCTCTTTATAAGCAATTCTTTATCAAAACGCGATTCCTTCAGCGCTTCCTTGACTCGCTTCAAGTTATCTCTGAATTTTGCGCCCCGGCGAAGGGTAAAGCCGGTTGCCAGCACGTCGATTACCGTAAGCTGTGCCAGACGGGAAACCATCGGCATATACATGTCGGTATCCTCAGGCACGTCCAGGGTGATAGCGAGAGTCGCTTCCCGCGCCAGGGGCGTGCCCGCCGTGGTGAGGGCGATTACCATGGCATCGTTTTCACGGGCCAACTGCGCCAGCTCAACCTGGCTTTTGGTGCGGCCAGTGTGCGAAATCAGTACCACGACATCATCTTCACTGCAATTCATACAGCTCATGCGTTGCAGCACAATGTCATCGGAATAAATAACCGGCACGTTAAAGCGGAAAAATTTGTTCATGGCGTCGTGCGCTACGGCGGCTGACGAGCCAAGACCGAAGAATGCAATGCGTTTGGCCTGGGTGAGCAAATCCACCGCGCGATTCACGGAACTCATATCCAGAGACTGGCGAACGTGGTCAAGCGTGGCCATGGCTGACTCAAATATTTTTGCCGTATAGGCATCTACGCTGTCGTCTTCATCCACATTGCGATTAACATAAGGGGTGCCGTTTGCCAGACTTTGTGCCAGATGCAGTTTAAAATCAGGAAAGCCGCGCGTTTCCAGGCTGCGGCAGAAGCGGTTGACCGTCGGTTCACTGACGCCCGCTTCCTGAGCCAGAGCGGCGATGCTTGAATGAATCGCCTGAGCGGGAGAGGCCAGAATGACTTCAGCCACTTTTCGCTCGGATTTGCTAAGGTGTTCCAGTTGATACTGGATTTTTTCAAGCATGTTCATTGTTAGCAGGGCGCTCATGGGGTGGAAACGATTTCATTTATAGATGAAATCTTGATTCGATTTAGCCGATATTACCCCTGTGGCTTCCATAAAGGGTAACAGTCGACAAGATAATGTTGTTGTTTTTTTTCATTACTTGATCGATGTCGGGTTTTGCTATGACCCTGTTGCGCAAATTATCGACGGCTGTTGCGTCATCAGGCCGCCGTAATCAGCTAAAGCGCGAAAATTCGCCGTATCGCACGAGACGATAAGCGCTAATGGTTTCGGGAATGACGTAAAAGCAGTACAGTGCATTGTAATAAAATTACAACGATACCTGGCAGAAGTACCAGGTGATCCAACTGAGGAGAATGACATGGCGGTAACGCAAACAGCCCAGGCATGTGACCTGGTCATTTTCGGCGCGAAAGGCGATCTTGCACGCCGGAAATTGCTGCCTTCCCTGTATCAACTGGAGAAAGCGGGCCAAATTCATCCGGATACCCGTATCCTGGGTGTTGGGCGCGCCGACTGGGATAAGGACGCTTATACCAAAGTCGTCCGCGAGGCGCTCGAAACTTTCATGAAGGAAAAAATTGATGAAAGTTTGTGGGATACCCTGAGCGGACGTCTCGATTTCTGCAACCTGGACGTCAATGACGTCAGCGCGTTTGCCCGTCTGGGTGCCATGCTGGATCAGAAAAATCGTGTCACCATCAACTATTTCGCCATGCCGCCAAGCACCTTTGGCGCTATCTGCAAAGGTTTGGGCGAAGCCAAACTGAACGCCAAGCCGGCGCGCGTGGTGATGGAGAAGCCGCTGGGTACGTCGCTGGCAACCTCGCGTGAAATCAACGACCAGGTGGGCGAGTTCTTTGAAGAGTGCCAAGTTTACCGTATCGACCACTATCTGGGTAAAGAGACGGTACTGAACCTGCTGGCGCTGCGTTTCGCTAACTCCCTGTTTGTGAATAACTGGGACAACCGTACTATCGACCACGTGGAAATTACCGTGGCGGAAGAGGTGGGGATTGAAGGTCGCTGGGGTTACTTTGACCAGGCCGGTCAGATGCGCGACATGATCCAGAACCACCTGCTGCAAATTCTGTGCATGATTGCCATGTCTCCACCGTCTGACCTGACGGCTGACAGCATCCGCGACGCCAAAGTTAAAGTGCTGAAGTCGCTGCGCCGCATTGACCGCTCCAACGTGCGCGAGAAGACCGTTCGCGGTCAGTACACCGCCGGGTTTGCACAAGGCAAAAAAGTGCCGGGCTACCTGGAAGAAGAGGGTGCAAACAAGTCCAGCAACACCGAGACCTTTGTGGCGATCCGCGTGGATATCGACGACTGGCGCTGGGCCGGCGTGCCGTTCTACCTGCGTACCGGTAAACGTCTGCCGACAAAATGTTCCGAAGTGGTTGTCTACTTCAAAAACCCGGAACTGAACCTGTTCAAAGAGTCCTGGCAGGAGCTGCCGCAGAACAAACTGACCATTCGTCTGCAGCCGGACGAAGGGGTCGATATCCAGATCCTGAACAAAGTGCCGGGCCTGGATCACAAGCATAACCTGCAGACCACCAAGCTGGATCTGAGCTACTCCGAAACATTCAACCAGACGCACCTGGCCGATGCCTACGAGCGTCTGCTGCTGGAAACCATGCGCGGTATCCAGGCGCTGTTCGTGCGTCGCGATGAAGTGGAAGAGGCGTGGAAATGGGTCGACTCCATCACCGAAGCCTGGGCTGCCGATCAGGATGCGCCAAAACCGTATCAGGCGGGTACCTGGGGGCCGGTCGCATCGGTGGCAATGATCACCCGCGATGGACGCTCCTGGAACGAGTTTGAGTAGGATAATCCGCTAGCCCAAAAGTGTTATTTTACCGGTAACATGATCTAACACAGTTTGTGGCACAATTTTTATACTTTTAAGCTCCGTGTGGATTCACCCGCGGAGCTTTTTTTATTACACTGCCGGAAGTGATTTTGCCCCTGAGCTCCGGACAGCAAGCGTTTCAGCGTTGTTAACAATCGCCAGCGACTTTGTAAACTCCCGAGCCCGGACAGATAAATTAAAGGAGCTTTTATGAATCCTGTATTGTTACGCGTAACACAACGCATTATCGAGCGCTCGAAAGAGACCCGTTCGGCCTACCTCGCCCGCATCGAACAGGCGAAGAGCATCACCGTCCACCGTTCTCAGCTGGCCTGCGGTAACCTGGCCCACGGCTTCGCCGCCTGCCAGCCTGATGATAAAGCCTCGCTGAAAAGCATGTTGCGTAACAATATCGCTATCATTACCTCCTATAACGATATGCTTTCCGCTCACCAGCCGTATGAGGTTTATCCCAACATCATTCGTAAAGCGCTGCACAGCGTGAATGCCGTGGGGCAGGTGGCGGGCGGCGTCCCGGCCATGTGCGACGGCGTGACGCAGGGGCAGGACGGTATGGAGCTGTCCTTGCTGAGCCGTGAAGTGATTGCAATGTCTGCTGCGGTGGGTCTCTCACACAACATGTTTGATGGCGCGCTGTATCTCGGCGTATGCGACAAGATCGTCCCGGGCCTGGTGATGGCCGCGCTGTCGTTTGGTCACCTGCCTGCGATCTTCGTGCCGTCCGGCCCGATGGCCAGCGGCCTGCCGAACAAAGAAAAAGTGCGTATCCGCCAGCTGTATGCGGAAGGCAAAGCCGATCGTCAGGCGCTGCTGGAGGCGGAAGCCGCGTCCTACCATGCGCCGGGGACCTGTACGTTCTACGGTACGGCCAACACCAACCAGATGGTGGTGGAGTTTATGGGGATGCAGCTTCCGGGCTCATCCTTCATCCAGCCGGATGCGCCGCTGCGCCAGGCGCTGACCGAAGCTGCGGCTCGTCAGGTGACGCGTCTGACCGGAAACGGCAACGAATGGATGCCGATGGGCAAAATGGTCGATGAAAAAGTCATCGTCAACGGTATCGTTGCGCTGCTGGCGACCGGCGGTTCAACCAATCACACCATGCACCTTGTGGCGATGGCGCGTGCGGCGGGCATTCAGATCAACTGGGATGATTTCTCCGATATCTCCTCCGTGGTGCCGCTGATGGCGCGCCTGTACCCGAACGGCCCGGCTGACATTAACCACTTCCAGGCCGCGGGCGGCGTTCCGGTGCTGATGCGCGAGCTGCTGAAAGGCGGTCTGCTGCATGAAGATGTCAACACCGTGGCGGGCTTTGGCCTGCAGCGCTACACCCAGGAGCCATGGCTGAACAACGGCGAACTGGACTGGCGCGACGGGGCAAGCGCGTCTCTTGATCCGCAGGTGATTGCCACTATCGACAAACCGTTCTCCCATCACGGCGGTACCAAAGTGCTGAGCGGTAATCTTGGCCGCGCGGTGATGAAAACCTCTGCCGTGCCGGAAGAGAACCAGGTTATCGAGGCCCCGGCGGTAGTGTTTGAAAGCCAGCACGACGTGTTGCCTGCCTTTGACGCCGGTCTGCTGGATAAAGACTGCGTAGTAGTGGTCCGTCATCAGGGGCCAAAAGCGAACGGCATGCCAGAATTACATAAACTTATGCCACCACTTGGTGTATTATTGGACCGCCGTTTCAAAATTGCGTTAGTGACCGATGGCCGCCTGTCAGGCGCATCCGGAAAAGTGCCTTCCGCCATCCACGTGACGCCTGAAGCCTACGACGGCGGCCTGCTGGCGAAAGTGCGCGACGGTGACATGATCCGCGTGAACGGCCAGACAGGTGAGTTAACCCTGCTGGTGGACGACGCCGAACTGGCGGCACGTCAGCCTCATATTCCTGACCTGAGCGCATCGCGCGTGGGGACCGGACGCGAAATGTTCAGCGCGCTGCGTGAGAAACTCTCCGGTGCGGAGCAGGGCGCAACCTGTATTACGTTTTAAGACGACTTGATTTTAACGATCTGGCGAGAGAAAACTCTGATGAAAAACTGGAAAACAAGTGCAGAAGCAATCCTGACCACTGGCCCTGTCGTGCCGGTTATCGTGGTAAACAAGCTGGAGCACGCGGTGCCAATGGCGAAAGCGCTGGTTGCGGGTGGCGTTCGCGTTCTGGAAGTGACCCTGCGTACCGCCTGCGCGATGGATGCTATCCGCGCCATCGCTAAAGAAGTGCCGGACGCCATCATCGGTGCGGGTACCGTTCTCAATGCGCAGCAGCTGGCAGATGTGACCGAAGCGGGCGCGCAGTTCGCCATCAGCCCCGGCCTGACCGAGCCGCTGCTGAAAGCCGCGACCGAAGGCACTATTCCTCTCATCCCGGGTATCAGCACCGTTTCTGAGCTGATGCTGGGCATGGACTACGGCCTGAAAGAGTTCAAATTCTTCCCGGCAGAAGCGAACGGCGGCACCAAAGCGCTGCAGGCAATTGCGGGTCCCTTCTCACAGGTACGCTTCTGCCCAACGGGCGGTATCTCCCCGGCTAACTACCGTGACTACCTGGCACTGAAAAGCGTGCTGTGCATCGGTGGTTCATGGCTGGTTCCGGCGGATGCGCTGGAAGCGGGCGACTGGGATCGCATCACGAAACTGGCTCGTGAAGCAGTTGAAGGCGCGAAGCAGTAAGTCATTCTCAGCATGAAAAACGGGCCTTTAGGCCCGTTTTTTTTATCCTGCTACCTTAACGTTCGCAGCCGCCGCTTTTGCTCTTGCTACGGCTTCGTCAACGCTATCGCCGGTGGCTAACGCCACGCCCAGACGACGGGTGCCGTCGATTTCCGGCTTGCCGAACAGACGGACCTGCAGGCCAGCGCCAACCGCGCCTTCGACGTTATCAAACGTTACATTCTGGCTGGTCAGCTGCGGCAGGATCACCGCAGACGCCGCCGGGCCGTACTGGCGGATGCCGCCAACCGGCAGCCCAAGGAAAGCACGCACGTGCAGGGCGAACTCGGAGAGATCCTGCGAAATCAGCGTGACCATCCCGGTATCGTGCGGGCGCGGGGAGACTTCGCTGAAAATCACCTCGTCACCGCAGACGAACAGCTCCACGCCGAACAGGCCGTAACCACCCAGGGCCAGAACGGTTTTACGGGCGATCTCCCGGGCACGCTCCAGCGCCAGAGGGCTCATCTGCTGCGGCTGCCAGGATTCCCGATAATCGCCATCCTCCTGACGGTGACCAATCGGGTCGCAGAAATGGACGCCGTCCACGGCGCTGACGGTGAGCAGAGTGATTTCGAAATCAAACTTCACCACGCCTTCGACAATGACGCGACCGGCACCGGCACGGCCACCCTGTTGTGCATAATCCCACGCGCTGTCCAGCGTGCTGTTGTCGCGGATAAAACTTTGCCCTTTGCCGGAAGAGCTCATCACCGGCTTAATGATGCACGGGTAGCCAATCTCTTCAACGGCCTGCAGGAATGCGGCTTTATCGCCCGCAAAACGGTAGCCTGAGGTGGGCAGTCCCAGCTCTTCTGCCGCCAGGCGGCGAATGCCTTCACGGTTCATGGTCAGCTTTGCCGCTTTGGCGCAGGGCACCACGCGCTGGCCTTCCTGCTCAAGGGCGATCAGCGTATCGGTTGCGATAGCTTCAATTTCCGGCACGACAAAATCCGGTTTCTCCTGCGTAATGAGCGTGCGCAGAGCATCACCGTCCAGCATGTTAATCACATAAGAACGATGGGCGACGTGCATGGCGGGCGCGTCGGCGTAGCGGTCTACGGCAATCACTTCCACACCTAAACGCTGGCACTCAATGGCGACTTCTTTACCCAGCTCGCCCGATCCCAACAGCATCACGCGCGTCGCCGCAGGGCGCAGCGCGGTTCCTAAACGAGTCATAACATTCCCCCTGAAAAAGATGCGTGCAGTATAAACGAAAACGTTTGCGTGTGTCTTGCGCAGGGCAAATGGGCAAATAAGAAATTTGCGCTTCTTTAGGCTTGATGGACATTTCCTGACGCCTGCTCGCTTACGCTGGGGATCATGTTAACCGTTAAGTGAGGGAAACCATGTCAGGCTGGTTAAATCAACTGCAATCCATGTTAGGGCAGAAAACGTCAGGTTCCGGCGACCAGGGGCTCAGCAAGCTGCTGGTACCGGGGGCGCTCGGTGGGCTGGCAGGGTTGCTGGTTGCCAATAAATCCTCACGCAAGCTGCTGGCGAAGTACGGTACCGGCGCGTTGCTGGCCGGGGGCGGCGCTATCGCCGGCACCGTGCTGTGGAACAAATATAAGGACAGAGTGCGGGCGGCGCACCGCGATGACCCCCACTTTGGAGAGCAGACTTCGCCGCTGGACTTGCGCACTGAGCGGCTCATCCTGGCGCTGGTGTTTGCCGCGAAAAGCGACGGACACATTGATGATAATGAAAGAGCGGCTATCGAACAGCAGCTACGCGAGGCGGGTGTTGAAGAGCAGGGCAGAACACTGGTGGCGCAGGCCATTGAGCAGCCGCTCGATCCGCAGCGTCTGGCGCTGAGCGTGAAAAATGAGGAAGAGGCGCTGGAACTTTATTTCCTCAGCTGTGCCGCCATAGATATCGATCACTTTATGGAGCGCAGCTATCTTAACGCCCTCGGTGACGCGCTGAAGATCCCTCAGGATGTGCGCGAGGGAATAGAAAAAGATATCCGGGAGCAAAAACAGGCGCTACAGGGCTAACTCGCGTCCCCGTGGTCATGTTTCGCTTGCATCATGCGTGGGTTTTGCCAACCTTATAGGGTGTAAAACTCAAAAGAATGATGACATGCCACCGAAAGCCCGACGTACTCCTTATGCGATCACCACGCATGGCGATACGCGTATAGACAATTATTACTGGCTGCGGGACGATTCGCGTTCCCGGCCAGAGGTGCTCGACTATCTGCACGAGGAAAACGACTATGGCCGCAGGGTCATGGCCAGCCAGCAGGCGCTTCAGGACCAGCTGCTCAATGAAATGGTGCAGCGTATTCCACAGCGCGACATCTCCGCGCCCTGGACCAAAAACGGCTATCGCTATCGCCATATTTACGAGCCCGGCAATGAGTATCCGATCTATCAACGACAGTCGGTATTAAGCGCCGAGTGGGATGAATGGGATATTCTGCTGGATGCTAACCAGCGTGCTGCCCACAGCGAGTTTTATACCCTGGGCGGCATGTCCATCTCTCCGGACAACATTATTATGGCGCTGGCGGAGGATTATCTCTCCCGTCGCCAGTACGGCCTGCGTTTTCGCAATCTGGAAACCGGCAACTGGTATCCGGAAATGCTGGAAAATGTCTCTCCGGATTTCGTCTGGGCGAACGATTCCGAGACGGTCTACTACGTTAAAAAACACGCCTCGACGCTGCTGCCTTATCAGGTGTGGCGTCATACCGTAGGCACCGACTCTGCCGATGACGAGCTGGTTTATGAAGAGAAGGACGAAACGTTTTATGTTAGCCTGCATAAAACCTCCTCACGCCACTATGTGATTATTTTCCTGGCCAGCGCCACCACCTCTGAAGTCTTGCTGCTGGATGCCGAACTGCCTGATGCTCAGCCGCTCTGCTTCCTGCCGCGTCGCAAAGATCACGAGTACAGTCTGGATCACTTCCAGCACAGCTTTTATCTGCGCTCGAATCGCGAGGGCAAAAACTTCGGCCTCTACAAAACCAAAGTGCGCGATGAGCGCAAGTGGGAGGTGCTCATTCCCGCGCGGGATCAGGTAATGCTGGAAGGGTTTACACTGTTTACCGACTGGCTGGTCGTGGAGGAGCGCCAGCGGGGGCTGACCAGTATCCGGCAGATCAACCGTAAAACGCGCGAGGTGATAGGGATAGCGTTCGACGATCCGGCCTACGTTACGTGGATCGGTTTCAATCCTGAACCTGAATCGTCCCGACTGCGCTACGGTTACTCTTCGATGACCACGCCGGATACGCTCTTCGAGCTGGATATGGACACCGGACAACGCCAGGTGCTTAAGCAAACCGAAGTGAAGGGCTTTGATTCCGACAATTATCGCAGCGAACACCTGTGGGTCACCGCGCGCGATGGCGTGGAGGTGCCGGTTTCGCTCGTTTATCACAAGGCGCATTTCCAGAAGGGTAAAAATCCGATCCTGGTCTACGGCTACGGCTCCTATGGCTCCAGTATGGATGCCGACTTCAGCAGCAGCAGATTAAGCCTGCTTGACCGCGGTTTTGTTTTCGCCATTGCCCATATTCGCGGCGGCGGCGAGCTGGGGCAGCACTGGTATGAAGACGGTAAATTCCTGAAAAAGAAAAATACCTTCAACGATTATCTCGACGTCTGCGATGCGCTGATTGAACAAGGCTATGGCGATCCGCAACTCTGCTTTGGCATGGGCGGCAGCGCAGGCGGAATGCTGATGGGTGCCGTCATCAATCAGCGGCCGGATCGCTTTAAGGGTATTGTTGCGCAGGTTCCGTTTGTCGATGTCGTTACCACGATGCTCGATGAGTCTATTCCGCTGACGACCGGGGAGTTTGAAGAGTGGGGCAACCCGCAGGACGAAACCTATTATCGCTACATGAAAGAGTACAGCCCGTATGACAACGTGGAAGCGAAAGCGTACCCGCACATGCTGGTCACCACCGGATTGCACGATTCACAGGTGCAATACTGGGAACCGGCAAAGTGGGTGGCAAAGCTGCGGGAACTGAAGACCGATGATAACCTGTTGCTGCTCTGTACCGATATGGACTCCGGACACGGGGGGAAATCGGGGCGATTTAAATCCTACGAAGGGGTGGCGCTGGAGTATGCCTTTTTGATCGGCCTGGCGCAGGGCACATT
Organism: Enterobacter sp. UPMP701; assembly: GCF_053709515.1. Classification (NCBI taxonomy): domain Bacteria; kingdom Pseudomonadati; phylum Pseudomonadota; class Gammaproteobacteria; order Enterobacterales; family Enterobacteriaceae; genus Enterobacter; species Enterobacter sp. UPMP701. The sequence continues at coordinate 520,171 of NZ_JBSKJN010000003.1, forward strand.
GCCAGGCCGTACTGAGCGCTAAGCTTCGCCCAGATAATGTTTCAGGGTTAAGCGCAGCTCCGGGCTCATCTTGTCGAGGTTGTTGTACAGCCAGCGCAGATAGCCCGGATCTTTATCCGCAATATCCGATACCGCTCTCCCACGGTATTTGCCGAAGGTGAACGTCGTCAGCAGCGCAGGGCGGCCGGTGATTGTTGCCATATCATCTGGCGTCCAGCCGGAGGTGTTCATAATGTCTATGAGCAGCGCGGCGGTAATATAGCAGTCATACAGGGCGCGGTGATGGTGCAGGCCTTCCGGCGTTCTGACGCTGAGCTTGCGGGATTTATACAGCGCCATATTGCTGTATTTGATCCCCGGCCAGAGGCGGCGCGCCAGCTTCATGGTGCAAATCCACTCCCCAGGCATTTCAGGAAGTACCCGACGGTCAAAGCTGGCGTTGTGGGCGACGTACCATGGGCTGCCATAGTAGTGCGGGATGACGTCTTCAATCCAGGGTTTATCCGCCACCATTGATTCTGTGATGCGATGGATAGCCATGGCCTGTGGGCTAATCGGGCGATCGGGACGCACCAGATGGCTCATCGGGTTGACGATTTTACCATCAACCACGTCGACCGAGGCCACTTCCACAATTCCGCCCTGAAGATCGCAAGTTTCGGTATCAATGACGCGCAGCATTAAAATCTCCTGAGCTTAAAACGCTTAGCCTAAAGGAATGATATCGCCTTGCCAACCCTGTCTGTTGCGCGTGCCCGTTAACAGAAGCTCACCTTTATCCGCCCGAACGATCAGCTGGCCCTTTTCGTCCCATAATGCGCTGCCCGCGCTGGCATTCGCCATTAACACCGCGATGGCATACCTGTGCGCAAAGCGCTGCAGGGTGTTGATGGACTGCCGCCAGCGATAATCCTTCACCGACTGACTGCTGGTGAACAGCGTAGCCTGAGGATCAAGATTCGGGGAATCGCTGTGCGCATCCACGATCGTGAGCTGTTTCTCCCCTGGCACCAGGCTGGCGCCGCTCCCCTGAGGGTAGCGCAAAATGCAGTGACGAGAGGGGGTAAACAGCGCAAGGCCTTTCTGGCGTTGGCCGCTTCGTTCAACGGGCAGGCCTGCAATAAGGGTAATGCGGTAAAAATGCGCGGCCTTTAGCAATGGCAGGAGCAGAGCGTCATCGGGCGGAGGCGGCAATGCCGTCGCGCCCGGGCCGATTAATGAGAGTTCAGGAAAGACCAGTAAATCGCACGCCTGCTGTGCCGCTTCGGCAATGAAGTGGAGATGGTGCGCAACATGGTCTTCAACGCTGGGGTGTTGCCCGCCGTACTGGGCTGCCGCAATATTCCAATGTGACATCGTGACTTCCTTATACACTGAGTCGCAGGATTAAGAATACACCTAATTAAATCAGGGTTTTCTTATCCTGCCAGATTCCACGTAAGGAAGTGTAACGGCTCGTTAAGCTTATTTAACTTTTGGCTCGTACGGCAAGCGGGAGAGGTTGACCGAGGCGAGACGGTGGGCGATTAACCTTTCGCGAAACCAGTCGCGCAGATGGGCGGGTTGTTCACGCTCCACAACTTCAGCCACGATGGGCATGTTGTAGCGCTCTTTGAAAGCGACGCCAGCGGCAGCGAGATCGACATTCACTTTATCCATCTCGTCCTGAGGAAGGGCGGCCAGATTGATCTTCATTACCTTCTCCTTATTATGCGGCGGCAACGTTACCGCGATTGCGCGACGATGACAAGCGGAGGCGGGATGATCCTCGACTCGTTTATTATACAGCGTTATTCTTTAGCATACAGACATAACAAAAAGGAATGATTGCGATGGGTTTATCCGCTTCCCGCGCGGTATGCGCACTGGTTTTTCTGGCCTCAACGGTAATCTCACCCTCCGTGCTGGCGCATGCGCATCTTAAACAGCAGAGCCCGGCAGCAGACAGTCAGGTGGCGGCTCCGCAGGTGCTGACGCTGAATTTCTCCGAAGGCATTGAACCTGGATTCAGCGGGGTCGTGGTGACGGACGCACATAAGCAGGTCATCAAAACGGGTACCGCTTCGCGCGATGAAAAGAACAAGGCGCAGCTGACCGTTCCGCTGGAACAGACGCTGGTGCCCGGCACCTACCGGGTGGACTGGCATGTGGTTTCCGTGGATGGCCACAAAACCAGGGGCAGCTATCACTTTAGCGTGAAATAGCATGCTGGCACTGTTATATGTGGGGTTGCGCTTCATCCATTTTGCGGCGCTGATGCTCATTTTTGGCAATGCCCTTTACAGCGTCTGGTTTGCGCCCTCCGGGCTGCACCGCCTGATGGCACGCCGTTTTCAGTCACAGCAGAGAGCGGCGTCCTGCATCAGCCTGGCAGCTGCGCTTCTGATGTTTATGCTTCAGGGCGGGTTAATGGGCAACGGCTGGGGCGATGTGGTTAACCCGCAGGTCTGGCAAAGCGTGCTGGGGACGCGGTTTGGCGGCGTCTGGCTGTGGCAAATGATCCTCGCCGTTATCACCGTTGCCGCCGCGTGGCTCGCGCCGCAGAAAGGCTCGAGGCTGCTGCTGCTCGCCATGGGCCAGCTTATCCTGCTGGCTGGGGTAGGGCACGCGGCGATGAGCGACGGTCCGATGGGGGCGATGCAGCGTCTCAATCATGCTGTTCACCTGCTGTGCGCCGCGACCTGGGTTGGCGGATTGCTGCCGCTGCTGTTCTGCATGCGCCTTGCGAAAGGGCGCTGGCAGAACGCCGCTATTTACACCATGATGCGTTTCTCACGCGTGGGCCATTACGCCGTCGCCGGCGTGCTGCTCACCGGCGTTGTTAATGCACTCATGATACTGGGCGTCAGGATCCCCTGGCAGGCTGGCTACGTGCAGTTTTTATTGTTCAAATGTGCGCTGGTGGCGTTGATGGTGGCAATTGCGCTGGCAAATCGGTATTTTCTGGTGCCACGGTTTCGTTCGGATTCCGGTCGGGCGCAACGGTTTTTTATCAGGATGACACAGGCAGAAGTGGTGCTGGGCGCGCTGGTTCTGGCAACGGTTAGTCTGTTCGCTACCTGGGAACCCTTCTGACAAGGTTAACTATCAAATGAAAAAAACAGTACTTTCTCTCTTATTGCTGACCTGCGCGGGAAGCGCTCTGGCGGCTCCGCAGGTGATCACCGTCAGTCGTTTTGAGGTGGGCAAAGACAAATGGGCGTTCAATCGTGAAGAGGTGATGCTTACCTGCCGTCCGGGCCATGCGCTGTATGCAATCAACCCGAGCACGCTGGTGCAGTACCCGCTAAACGACACCGCTGAGCAGCAGGTCGCCAGCGGCAAGAGCAGCGGTCAGCCAGTCAGCGTGATTCAGATTGATGATCCGGCCAAACCGGGGCAGAAGATGAGCCTGGCACCGTTTATCGAGCGCGCTGACAAGCTCTGCTAACGTTCAGGTTTCCAATAAAAAACCGCAGATGCTCGCGAAAGCACTGCGGTTTTTTACTTTTAATGATGCTCTGACGCTTTTTTTCAGGCCACTTTTGCTGTGGACTGGAAAACCTGGCGTCGTCATCTATTCTTAAAAGGCAAGGCGACTTAGCCTGCATTAATGCCAACTTTTAGCGCACGGCTCTCTCCCAAGAGCCATTTCCCTGGACCGAATACAGGAATCGTATTCGGTCTCTTTTTATCTGTATAAAAGTGAATAACTTAACTCCGTTATTTTATTTATACAGCGGATGTATCCTGTGCGACTTCATAAAACATAACACAACACAGCATGCGGAAGTCCAGCCCTTTTTGCCTGTTTTGTTAAATTTTTGTGAGTAGTCAGCAAAAGTCAGGGCTGTTTTTGAAAGCGGGATTTGACGGACGCCTCAATTTCATCAAGCAGTTCAAAGCGACGACGGTATTCAGCGCGTTTTTTACTGGCTATCTCGTCGAGGGATTTGCGCTCCATCTGCAGCGGCAGCTGCCAGCAGAAGGCGGAAAGTTTTTTTCCACCCAAAGAATCCCAGAATTCGTCATAGCTGGCGTGGAAATGACGGCCTTTGCTGAGGCGATAGCGCAGCGCGCGGAAAACGTGTCCCTCATCGCTGACGGCAAAAATGGCCCTGACAGAGGACCGGGCGGCCAGCTGGAAAACGACTTCCATCAACACGCGCTTGGGGAATAAACCGTGGCAGGCACGGGTCGCCTGTTTAATGGCGTCCCGTGTTACGCAGCGACGAGGTCCCTGCAGTCCGCCAATGACCAGCACCTGCTGACCGTGGCTGCGGGCAACGCTGAAGGTCAGGCTGGCCAGCAGCGTCTCCTCATTGTCGCGCAGCCAGAGCGTACTCTCACCTTCACGCTCGGCTTTGCCTGCAGAGGAGGCATTGACCGTGTAGGTTGCACCGTCTTTTGCATGGAACTGAACAATGGAGCGTTCCTGCGCGCTGGTCAACGCCTGGGCAAGACCGCTCTCCTTCAGGCTGTCAATCCAGTAGTAATGGTTAACGATAGCGTCAGCGCGGTCGTTAGCCGTCAGACCGCGCATCAGGTATTGCCGGTGGGTTTTGCTGGGCAACGTAATTTGCGAGGCAAGCAGTTTGTCGAAATCGTCGCGACCAGAAAGGGCTTCCAGCATGCGATGGGTGGAAGACCAGAATAGCAGGGAACGTAAAAGGAACTTCAGTCGGTAATCGCGTTTGCGCCAGATTGGCCCCGGGACGCGTTTGCCGTTCACCAGCTCGGAAATAATATTCGTGCGATGCGGATAGAAAACATCGTTATGTAGCTGTGTATTAGACACGTGAAGACCTCTCGTTTTTATTTCCCCTTATTCTAAGGAGCCAGTAAAAAGGGATTAATAGCGCGCGGATCTTTATTTCTCTTTGGTTTACCGTTTGTTTTACTTTGTAAGGGCTGCGCCGGTCTTCTTGTGTTTTTGACGAGGGCTATACTGTTACAGGGAGGGCTTATGTATCAGCGAATAGAAGGTAGAGAGTGGCGTCACGTCTGGGTTGTCAGCGACATACACGGCTGTTACCAGAGGCTCATGGAGGAACTCAAATGCCGTCATTTTAATCCCTATGAGGATTTACTTATTTCCGTTGGCGATCTAATCGATCGCGGTCCGGACAGCGTGAAATCGTTGCAGCTCATCAATGAGAAATGGTTTCGTGCCGTGCGGGGTAACCATGAACAAATGGCGATCGACAGTCTGGATAATAATGATTTTGCCCTCTGGACGATGAATGGTGGAATGTGGTTTTCGCGTCTTGAGCACAAGGAGCAGCAGCAGGCGCGCGTGTTACTTAACGCCTGTCGCACGTTACCGCATATTATTGAAATTACCTGCGCGAACGGGCTGAACGTTATTGCTCACGCTGATTATCCGGCGGAAGAATACCGCTGGGAAAAGCCAGTCAGCGCCCGGCGGGTGCTATGGGATCGCGACCGTCTGATGGGGTTTATGGTGGGCAAAGGGCAGGGAATTCGCGGGGCGGATCACTTCTGGTTCGGCCATACGCCCGTCGACAGACGGTATGATTTTTCTAACCTGCACTATATTGATACCGGTGCGGTTTTTGACGGGTACTTTACGCTGGCACAACTGCAGTAATAAATAACCCGCCTTCGGGCGGGTTCTCTTTAGGTCAGGCAAGGCGCAAGACCCAGGAATCGGTTTTACTATCGTAATGCTCACGGTAAAGAACAGAGTGTTCGCCATCAAGTATTGCCGGGACGCTGGTGTCCGCATCCCATGCATCGAGCTGCATGCACAAATCCGGGTCGGATTTGCAGGGGATACTTAACGTTCGATCGCCTTGTGCTTCGCCGCGCAGTTCTGCGTCGTCGATCTCAAAAGCGCCAATACGCACGCTGGTTTTCGTCATAGTGCTCTCCGGGTCGGTTGTCAAAATCTGGTATGACCAGTATGGGCATCCATTTTTGATCGTAGACAAGGAGAGCGAAATCGCCAGTAAAAAAATGCGGTTTTTTCAGGCGGTGCGATCGTTACCGGTAAACAGACGGCCATCGCGGACCAGCTCGCGTGGATAGCTGTTTTTGAGCCTTGAACCTACCTTTTTGGCCAGCCCCAGTGGGTATCCCTGATAGGTCACCACCACTTCATCTGCGGAAGGCGAGCTGTCAGGATAAACATCGCGGCCACGGTACCACTCTTCGGCTTCCTGGTGCGTCAGGGCGAACGTATTCTTATGCCCGGCAAGCGCGATGACCGCCTCGTGCTGCCAGCGATAACCCTTATTATGCACCTCCGCCAGGCGGATCCCGATGCGGGAAAAACGCACTTTGCCAATCAGCGGCTCAATATTCGCCGGGAAAAGCCAAATCTCTTTGTCACGCGTCCAGGGGCGCAGGCTCTCATCCCACTCCAGCCCAACCTTGCTGGCTGCGGCTTCAAGTTGCGCGGCATCGCGGCCTTTAAGCGGTGCAAACGGGAAATGACCTACCTTGAATTTAGGGGCGGGCAGGGGAACCACTGCCTGCGTTTTACGCAGACGCGCCACGAAGAACCCTTCGCAGTCGTAAATTTGCGGGAAAACATGGAGGAAACCTTCCGGCGTGACCGCCTCCTGTGCCGAGGAAAACAGATCGTTGAGCGGCAGGAACTCGACGGCATCCGGGTATTGCGCTTTCAGCCACAGGCAGACGTCTTCGTTTTCATCCCGGTTTAAGGTGCACGTTGAATACACCAGCGTACCGCCGGGGCGCAGGGCGTGGAACGCGCTGTCGATCAGCTCGCGCTGCGTGGCGGCGATCTCATGATTACTCTCCACGGACCAGTTCTTTAACGCATCGGGATCTTTACGCACCACCCCTTCACCGGAGCACGGGGCGTCCAGCAGGATGGCATCAAACATTTCCGGCAGAGCGGCGCCAAAGACGCGACCGTCGAAGTGCGTCAGGGCGACATTGTGAATACCGCAGCGGCTGATATTGGCATGCAATACCTTCACGCGGCTGGCGGAAAACTCGTTGGCGAGGATCGCTCCGCGGTTGCCCATGCGCGCGGCAATCTGCGTGGTTTTCGAGCCGGGCGCGGCGGCGACATCCATCACGCGTTCAGGCGCGTTGCCGTCGGCGAACAGGGCGGCAACCGGCAGCATTGAGCTCGCTTCCTGAATATAAAACAGACCGCTCAGATGTTCCGCAGTACTTCCCAGCGGTACGGCGTCTTCGTCATCGCGCTCGATCCAGAATCCCTCTTCGCACCACGGAACCGGCGTCAGCTGCCAGCCGTAGGGAGAGACCAGGGCCAGAAAATCATCGACGCTGATTTTCAGCGTGTTGACGCGGATACTCCGGCGTAACGGTCGCTGGCAGGCGGCGATAAAATCGTCTAACGACAGGTGAGAAGGAAGCGCCTCGCGCATCTGCGCCAGGAATTGTTCAGGAAGAAATACGGAGTTTTGAGCCACGGGCACACCACAGGGAAAAGTTCAGGTGCGCAGTGTAACATAAAGGCTCCGGCGCGTTGACACCGGAGCCTGTCAGATTAACGCGGCAGGGCAGTGCCCCATTCGCGCCACTCTTTCGGTTCACTTTCAAGCAGCAGGAAGTGTTTACCCGGCTGCGCTTTCGGTGCCAGCGGCGTTCCCGGTGGGGTGGCAAACGCAATACCGCCACGGATGAACTGGTTGAAGGTACCGGTTTTCACCACGCCACCCGTCAGGCCGAAGTCCAGCGAATAGCCGGATGCCAGCCAGAACACCGAGTTATTACGCACCAGGTGCTGATAACGCTCGCTGATGCGTAGCGCCACCATTACGCGGTCGGAAAGCGTGCCAAGCGTGAGACCCGTTACCGTACCCACCTCAATGCCGCGGAACAGCACCGGCGTACCGATGCCAAGCGAGCCTGCTTCCGGCACTTCCACCACAATGCTTAAGCCCCCAAGGTAGCGCGAGTCGGTGATGGTGGCTTCCTGCAGTTCGAAATCACGGCGGGCATTGCCCTGGCCGGGCTCGACGTTGATATACGGCTGCAGAATGGTGTCGAGATGCTCAACGCCTGCGGCCGAAATCTGCGGCGTCACCACCGAGAAACGGGAACCCGAGCGGGCGAAGGTCTGCACATATTCCGGGTAGAGCACCGCAGTGGCCTGCACCTCGTTACGCGAGGTGATCAGCGTCAGCTTCTGGATCTGCCCGATATCAATGCCCAGATAGCGAATCGGCATGCCTTCCGCCAGCTTGCCGGCATCAAACGCATGCAGGGTAATCTGCCCACCCACGGCACGCGCGGCGGTTTCAGACGGGAAGAGAATTCGCTTGTCGCCTTTGCGCAGGTTCGCGCCCGCACCGCTGAGGTTATCGAAGCTAATCGCGCCGCGCAGCGCGCGAGATAGCGGGGAGGCCTGAACCGTCAACCCGTTGCCATTCAGCTGAACCTTCGCGCCGCCTTCAGCCCAGAAGACGCTGTTTGGCGTCAGCAGCTTGCGGTACTCGGGCTTGATATGCAGTTCGATATCAAATGCGTCGGCACGCGGGCGAACGGTGATCACCTCCCCAACCTCAAACTTGCGGTAGAGCACTACGGAGCCCGCCTGTACGTCCGGCAGCGTCTCGGCGCTCAGCGTCAGCGTGGTGGTAGGCAGATCGCTCAGGCTGTTTTCAATGGCTTTGTCCAGGTTTGCGTACAGCGGGTAGCTGTCGCGTACGGGGCCCTTATCACCCGGCAAAATGCGGATGCCGCCGTTGACCCATTCGCTGGCGCTGGCACCGAGGAACTCTACGCCGTCCAGGCCAACCTTCACATCGACACGGCTGTTCACCACGAACTTACTGTCACCATGGACGAGATTGCTATATTGCGGATCGATAGCAACCGAGAAGCTCACGCCATTTTCGGAGAGCGTGCGCTCCAGCACCTGGCCTACCTGCACGCCATGGAGAATCAACGGCTGGCCGGCCTCAATGCCATAACTTTCAGGCGCTTTGAGCGTAACCGTCACAACGCCCGGTTTTTGCAGCAGCGCTTTGTCTGCTGGGGCAATCACGAAGCTATTGCTGGGCTGGCCTTCACCTGGGATCAGCTCGAAAGTATTTCCGGTCAGCAGCGTGCTGAGGCTGGCATCGTTCAGAGAGAGCTTGGGGCTGCGCATCTCAATGCGCGTTTTCTCGCGCAGGAGATCGACAACGCTTGGATCAACCGTCATTTCGCCGGTGACCGAGCCGCCCGGGTTGAGCGTCATTTTGGTGAGCTGGCCGACCTGTAACCCCTGGTACATCAGCGGCGTTGACCCCGCTTTCAGCCCTTTGGCATCAGGCAGAACAAGTTTAACGATCACGCCACGTTGGCTGTGCGCCAGATCGGGATATAAACCGAACGTGTCATCGGCCGTGGCAGGGCTCGAATTTTCCGGGGAGTCAAAGGCAATGGCACCGTTTACCAGCGCGGCCAGACTCTCCAGCTTCACCTTCGCGCCGCTCAGGCTGAGGTCGGCATCCACGCCGGAGACATTCCAGAAGCGGCTGCCTTTTTTCACCAGATTGGTGAACCGACGTTCGATCAGCACGTCGATGGTCACGCCCTGTTTGTTCGGGTTGATCGCGTAATCATACACGCGGCCAACGGGAATTTTACGGAAGTAGACCAGCGAGCCGCTGTTCAGCGAGCCTAAATCCGGTGCCTGCAGGTGGATCATCAGATCCCCGTTATTCAGGCGGTATTTCGGCTGCGTATCCAGCGCGACGAAGTGATCCTGCGGTTCACCTTTGCCCGGCATCATACCGATGTAGTTACCGCCAACCAGTGCATCCAGCCCGGACACGCCGGCCAGAGAGGCTTTCGGCGTCACCAGCCAGAACTGTGTTTCGCTGCGCAGGGCATCCTGCATGTCAGATTTTATGCTGACACGCACCTGAATCTTGTTCAGTCCTTTTCCAAGGGAGATGTCCTGAACCGTACCTACCTCGACCCCCTGGAAGCGAACGGGCGTTCGCCCGGCGACAATGCCGTCGGCGGTCTGGAAGTCAATGGTGACGGTACTTCCGCGATCTTCATAGCTCGTCCAGATAAGCCAGCCTGCAATCATCAGGGCGATGACAGGCAGCAACCAGAATGGCGAAATGCGGCGTTTTGTTTTAATTCTCGCTTCAGTCGGCGAAGCGGGGGTTTCCTGACTCATGTGCATCCCAAAGTAAGCGGCTATCCAGCCATTCCACAGCAAGAATAGTCAATATCACCGCAGAGCCGAAATAAAAAGCTGCGGGTCCCATAGTAAAAGCAAGTAGCTGGTCGCGATTAATCAGCGACATCATCAGCGAAATCACAAACAGATCCAGCATTGACCAGCGGCCAATCCAGGTGACGAATCGCAGAAGCAGAATACGGGTCCGTAAACCTTGTTCACACTTAAAGTGGATGCTGACCAGCAGGGTAAACATCACCACCACTTTGGTAAAGGGAACCAGGATACTGGCGATAAAGACGATGGCCGCCACCCCAACGTTGCTGTGTGCAAGGGAGATTATCCCGGAGAGAATAGTATCCTCCTGGCGGCCACCGTTCACGTAAATGATGGAGATCGGTAAGGTGTTGGCCGGAATCAGAAACACCAATGAGGCAATCAGCGCCGCCCAGCATTTTTGCAGGCTGTTGTTACGTCGTAGTCTCAACGGTATGTGACAGCGCGGACAGCGACCGCGCGCGTCCGGCAGGCCGGTGTAGTGGCATCCCAGACAGACGCGGAGATTCTCATCCGGGCGGGTAGCCGGGCGCTGAGGATAAAAACGCTCCCAGAGCTGCTCCACGTTGAGATGGATCAGGGTCAGGATGCTGAGTAGCACCAGACAGATGAAGGCAAAAAGCCCCACGCCGGGCTGGAGAAACGCATAGTCCTGCACTTTTATTGACGCCACGCCAACGCCCACCAGATAAATATCCAGCATGACCCACTCTTTGAGTTTATCCAGCATCAGCAGAACCGGGCGCAGGTTCATCCCCAGAATGTTACCAAACCACAGGTAGGCGATTGCCGCAACCAGCACCAGGGGCGCGCCAACGACGCAGAACAGCACCATGGCGGCGGTGAGGGGATCGCCCTGGCGCGTCATCTGCCAGATCCCCTGCAGCACGTTGGCATCAATGCGCACGCCCAGCAGGTAAAGTTTCAGCAGCGGTTCGCTCCAGGCGAAGGGCATCAGCAGCAGCATGGTAACAGCCATGGCGGCAAGGCGGGTTAACGACCAGTCGCGGCCATCGCGAATTTTAGCGTCGCAGCGGGGACAAAAGGCGCTTTGGTGCGATTTCATCTTCGGCAACATAAAAAGCGTATCGCACTGGGGGCAACGCTGATAATGTGCACGAGGCAAAGCTTCGCTTACCGCGTGGACCGTTATCTTTTTTGCCGGCGTAATTTTGGTTGTTTTTAAGGCCATTAGCTGCGCACAAATAAGTATTGTTGAACGTTATATTAACTCATGAACGGATTCATCTTGAGCATGAGCGCATTTATTGCTTATTTTAATAGGCTATGCGGTAAATTTGTAAGACAACTAAGTGATTGAATAATGAACAAAACAGAATTCTACGCGGACCTGAACCGCGATTTTAAGGCATTGATGGCGGGTGAAACCAGCTTCTTAGCCACTCTGGCAAATACTAGCGCATTGCTGTTTGAACGTCTCTCTGATGTGAACTGGGCTGGCTTCTACCTCCTGGAAGGTGAAACGCTGGTGCTGGGGCCTTTTCAGGGCAAACTGGCCTGCGTGCGTATTCCGGTAGGGCGCGGCGTGTGCGGTACTGCGGTGGCGGAGAATCAGGTTCAGCGCGTGGAAGATGTGCATGCATTTGACGGGCATATCGCCTGTGATGCCGCCAGCAATTCTGAAATCGTACTGCCGCTGGTGGTAAAAAATCAGATTATTGGCGTTCTGGATATCGACAGTACAGTCTTCAGCCGCTTTACAACCGAGGACGAACAGGGGCTGCGCGAGCTGGTGGCAAACCTTGAAAACGTCCTCGCAGCAACCGATTATCAAAAATTCTTTGCGAGCGTCGCAGGATAATCAACGGATAACGTAGCATTTACTGATAGCGTCATTATAATGACGCCTGTTCATGCCTGCGCTTGTTGGCAACGTCCGTTGTAATCAGGAAATTTCATGGAAAATCAACCTAAGTTGAATAGCAGTAAAGAAGTTATCGCATTTCTGGCCGAGCGTTTCCCGCATTGCTTCAGTGCGGAAGGTGAAGCTCGTCCCCTGAAAGTCGGTATTTTTCAGGATCTGGTGGCGCGTGTTGAAGGGGAAATGAACCTCAGCAAAACTCAGCTGCGTTCCGCCTTACGTCTTTATACTTCGAGCTGGCGTTACCTGTACGGTATCAAACCGGGCGCGACCCGCGTAGATCTCGACGGCAACCCTTGCGGTGAGCTGGACGAGCAGCACGTTGAGCACGCGCGCAAGCAGCTGGAAGAAGCCAAAGCACGCGTTCAGGCACAACGTGCCGAACAGCAGGCGAAAAAACGCGAAGCCGCCGCGGCAAACGGCCAGGAAGAAGCGCCGCGTCGCGAACGTAAACCACGTCCTGCGCCGCGTCGTCACGACAACAACGATCGCAAACCGCGTGCAGACAAACCAGCAGCTAAAGCCCCGCGCGCGCCTCGTGAAGAGCCGCGTCATACTCCGGTTTCTGACATCAACGCCCTGAGCGTGGGTCAGGCGCTGAAGGTAAAAGCGGGTAATAATGCTATGGACGCCACGGTACTGGAAATCACCAAAGATGGCGTTCGTGTACAGCTGACTTCTGGTATGTCAATGATTGTACGCGCAGAACACTTGTTGTTCTGAAACGGAGGCCAAGCCTGGCATGAACACTTTTTTTAAGCTCACCGCGCTGGCGGGTCTGTTTGCCATAACAGGTCACGCTTTCGCAGTGGACGATATCACGCGTGTTGATCAAATTCCGGTACTCAAGGAAGAGACGCAGCACGCGACGGTGAGCGAGCGCGTGACCTCACGTTTTACCCGCTCGCACTATCGTCAGTTCGATCTCGATCAGGCCTTTTCGGCCAAAATCTTTGACCGCTATCTGAACTTGCTGGATTACAGCCATAACGTTTTGCTCGCCAGCGATGTCGAGCAGTTCGCTAAGCGCAAATCCGAGGTGGGTGATGAGCTGCGGTCAGGCAAGCTGGATCTGTTCTACGATCTTTATAACCTGTCGCAAAAACGTCGCTTTGAACGCTATCAGTACGCGCTGAAAGTGCTGGAACGTCCGATGGACTTCACCGGCAACGATACCTTTAACCTCGATCGCAGCAAAGCGCCCTGGCCGAAAGATGAAGCCGAGCTGAACACGCTGTGGGACGGAAAGGTTAAATACGACGAGCTTAGCCTCAAGCTGACCGGCAAAGATGAAAAAGAGATCCGCGACACGCTGACGCGTCGCTATAAATTTGCCATTCGTCGTCTGGCGCAGACCAACAGTGAAGATGTCTTCTCGCTGGCGATGACTGCCTTTGCGCACGAAATCGATCCGCACACTAACTACCTCTCTCCTCGCAACACCGAACAGTTCAATACCGAAATGAGCCTGTCCCTGGAAGGTATCGGCGCGGTGCTGCAGATGGACGACGATTACACGGTGATTAACTCCATGGTCGCGGGCGGCCCGGCATCCAAAAGCAAAGCGATTAGCGTAGGCGACCGCATTGTGGGGGTAGGACAAACCGGCCAGAACATGGTGGATGTCATTGGCTGGCGTCTGGACGATGTGGTTGCGCTGATCAAAGGGCCAAAAGGCAGCAAAGTTCGTCTCGAAATTCTGCCTGCCGGTAAAGGCACCAAAACCCGTATCGTTACCCTGACCCGTGAGCGTATCCGTCTGGAAGACCGCGCGGTGAAAATGTCGGTGAAAACCGTGGGTAAAGAGAAGGTGGGGGTTCTGGATATCCCTGGCTTCTACGTGGGCCTGACTGACGATGTGAAAGTTCAGCTGCAGAAACTTGAGAAGCAGAACGTGAGCAGCGTCATCATCGACCTGCGTACTAACGGCGGCGGTGCGCTGACGGAAGCAGTGTCGCTCTCTGGCCTGTTTATCCCGTCTGGTCCGGTGGTTCAGGTTCGTGATAACAACGGTAAAGTTCGTGAAGATGCTGACAACGACGGTGTGGTCTATTACAAAGGTCCGCTGGTGGTTCTGGTCGACCGCTTCAGTGCATCCGCATCTGAAATCTTTGCCGCTGCAATGCAGGACTACGGCCGTGCGCTGATCGTGGGGGAACCCACCTTCGGTAAAGGTACCGTTCAGCAGTATCGCTCGCTGAACCGTATTTACGATCAGATGCTGCGTCCGGAATGGCCTGCGCTGGGCTCCGTTCAGTACACCATTCAGAAGTTCTACCGTGTTAACGGCGGCAGTACGCAGCGTAAGGGCGTAACGCCGGATATCATGATGCCGACAGGCACGGAAGAGACCGAAACCGGCGAGAAGTTTGAAGATAACGCATTGCCGTGGGACAGCATCAATGCCGCGACCTACGTGAAAGCGGGTGATATGACGCAATTTGGCCCTGAACTGCTGAAAGCGCATAATGACCGCATCGCGAAAGATCCGGAATTCCAGTACATCATGAAGGATATTGCTCGTTTCAATGCCCTGAAAGATAAGCGGAATATCGTTTCTCTTAATTACGCTCAGCGTGAAAAAGAGAACAACGAAGATGATGCAACGCGTCTGGCGCGTATCAACGATCGCTTCAAGCGTGAAGGTAAGCCTCTGCTCAAGAAACTGGACGATCTGCCAAAAGATTACCAGGAGCCGGATCCGTACCTGGACGAGACGGTTCATATCGCGCTCGACCTGGCGAATCTGGAAAAAGACAAGCCTGCCGTACAGCCCGCTCCGGCAAAATAATCTCCCAACAGGCACAAGAAATTGTGCCTGTTTCTTTTTGTTCTTCATCCTTCCGTCAGGCTGATTTCCAATTGTGTAAAGTTGTGTCTTTCTGGTGACTTACGGCTACCGGATGCTTGAAAATAGCCGCAATACCCATACGATGTGGGTAATCGCATAGTGCGTTTTGTTAAACTGAGGTTAAAAGAAAATTATGATGCGAATCGCGCTCTTCCTGCTCACCAACCTGGCGGTAATGGTGGTTTTCGGGCTGGTGCTAAGCCTGACGGGAATTCAGTCGAGCAGCGTTCAGGGTCTGTTGATTATGGCGCTGCTGTTTGGTTTTGGTGGCTCATTCATTTCCCTGCTGATGTCAAAGTGGATGGCCCTGAAATCAGTCGGTGGTGAAGTGATCGAACAGCCACGTAACGATATGGAACAGTGGCTGATGAATACGGTGGCTCAGCAATCCCGTCAGGCCGGGATCGCCATGCCGCAGGTTGCCATTTACCATGCCCCGGATATTAACGCATTTGCTACGGGTGCCCGTCGCGATGCGTCACTGGTTGCCGTCAGCACCGGGTTGTTACAGAACATGAGCCGTGACGAAGCCGAAGCGGTCATCGCGCACGAAATTAGCCATATCGCCAACGGTGACATGGTGACCATGACCCTGATTCAGGGCGTAGTGAACACCTTCGTTATCTTTATCTCCCGTATTCTGGCGCAGATTGCGGCAGGCTTTATGGGCGGTAACCGTGACGAAGGTGAAGAGAGCAACGGTAACCCGCTGATCTACTTCGCTGTATCGATGGTGCTGGAACTGGTATTCGGTATTCTGGCAAGCATCATCACTATGTGGTTCTCCCGTCACCGCGAATTCCACGCGGATGCCGGTTCAGCGAAACTGGTGGGCCGTGAGAAGATGATTGCTGCCCTGCAGCGTCTGAAAACCAGCTACGAGCCGCAGGAAGCGAACAGCATGATGGCCTTCTGCATCAACGGCAAATCAAAGTCGCTGAGCGAGCTCTTTATGTCACACCCGCCGCTGGATAAGCGTATTGAAGCGCTGCGCAGCGGGGAATACCTGAAGTAACGCGAAGCGCAGAAATAAGCCGGGCAGGAGAAGACTCCGCCCGGCTTTTTTTATGCCTGAATGCCGGGTTGGGTCACGCGCAGCCCGCTGACCACGGCTGCAAGGGTGGCAAGCGCACCTGCGGTGAGAAGCGCAACATGGTTACCGTTTTGCCCGGCAAGGTTAAACATCAGGGCAACCAGCGCCGCACCGGTGCTTTGGCCCAGCAGACGCGCGGTCCCCAGCATGCCGCTGGCCCCGCCACTGCGGTTATGTGGTGCAGAGGTAATAATAGTGTGGTTGTTGGGCGACTGAAACAGACCAAACCCGGCTCCGCACAGGATCATGCGCCAGATGATGTCCAGATCGGTTGGTGAAGACGGAAGCAGAGCCAGCGCGAAAAGGCCTGTTGCCATCACCGCCAGCCCCACCGCGCCCAACAAACCGGCATGAACGCGTTCAATCAAATAACCTGCCAGCGGAGCCATCACCATCGTCGCCAGCGGCCAAGGGGTTAACAGCAGCCCTGTCTCCACTTCGGAACGTCCTATCACGCTTTGCAGGAAGAAGGGCAGAGAAACCAGGGCCAGCATCTGGGCGCAGAATGAGCAGACAGACGTGCAGATGGAGAGCGAAAAGAGGGGAATCCGCAGCAGATCGACCGGCAGTAAGGGCACCGGCAGGGCAAGCTGGCGGCGAACAAAGAAGAAGCCGATCACCAGCAGGGCGACAAGCTCCACGGCGGTAAGCATCAGGGATTGGCCCTGCGCAAAACCGCTGAGGGCGGTAATCAGCAGGCCAAAGGTGAGCGCATTCATCACTGCGCTTGCCACGTCAAAACGCGGCATCGTGCTTTTCGGTCCGTTAGCGGGGAGAAACCGCAGGGCAAAGAAGATGGCCACGATACCCAGCGGCACGTTTATGGCGAACAGCCACTGCCACGAGGCGACAGAAAGTATGGCCGCCGCAATCGTTGGCCCGGCGGCCGAAGAGACGGCGACAATAAACGAGTTTATCCCCATGCCGCGCCCCAGATGGCGGTGCGGGTAGATTAAGCGGATTAACGCCGTGTTGACGCTCATAAGCGCCGCGCCGCCAAAACCTTGCGCGATGCGCGCCAGCGTCAGCGTATGCAAAGAGTCCGAAAGGGCGCACAGCAGAGATGTAAGGGTAAACACGACCAGACCGCACTGATAGACCCGACGGTAGCCAAACATATCGCCCAGGAAAGAGAAGGAGAGCAGGGAAACCACAATCGCAATCTGATAGGCGTTAACAATCCATATCGAGCTGGCGGGTGAAGCATGCAGGTCGCTGGCGATGGTGGGAAGGGCAACGTTTGCAATGGCGCCATCAAGGACGGCCATGGAGATACCAATAATAATTGTGGCAATTGCGCCATACCGCTGGGGTAAAGGCAGGCCATCGGAAAGGTTTTTTTCCATCGGGGATAAATAGCTCGAAGTGAAATTATTCTCAGGGTAACTATTTTAGCACCGTTAACGCCGTTTTATGTCGCAGATTTGTAACGAAGTAAACGCGGATTGATTGCAGGTAACATGACGGGAATTTATAATAAAAACCGGTTCTGATTTTTATAAAACACTCTCTATGAGGTGGTAAATGGCAATTGCGGATTTGGATAAACAGCCAGATTCTGTTTCTTCCGTGCTGAAGGTGTTTGGCATATTACAGGCGCTCGGAGAAGAGCGTGAAATTGGTATCACAGAGTTGTCGCAGCGCGTGATGATGTCGAAAAGCACCGTTTATCGCTTTTTGCAAACCATGAAGTCGCTGGGCTATGTTGCGCAGGAAGGCGAATCTGAAAAATATTCTCTGACGCTAAAACTGTTCGAACTGGGTGCCAGGGCATTGCAAAACGTTGACCTGATCCGTAGCGCGGATATCCAGATGCGTGAGATCTCCCGCCTGACCAAAGAGACCATCCACCTGGGCGCACTGGATGAGGACAGCATTGTTTACATCCATAAAATTGACTCCATGTATAACCTGCGCATGTATTCGCGCATCGGTCGTCGCAACCCGCTTTACAGCACGGCTATTGGTAAGGTTCTGCTGGCGTGGCGCGATCGTGAAGAGGTGAAACAGATCCTCGATGGCGTGGAGTATAAACGCAGCACGGAACGTACTATTACTGACACCAATGAGCTGTTAACGGTGCTCGACAAGGTACGTGAACAAGGGTACGGCGAAGATAACGAAGAGCAGGAAGAAGGGCTGCGCTGCATCGGCGTTCCGGTGTTTGACCGCTTTGGCGTGGTGATCGCGGGTTTGAGCATCTCTTTCCCAACCCTGCGTTTCTCGGAAGAGCGCCTGCACGAATATGTGGCTATCCTGCATACTGCCGCGCGTAAGATTTCTGAGCAGATGGGTTATCACGACTATCCGTTTTAATCCCGGAAGCATAAAAAAAACGCCGCATTCGTTGCGGCGTTTTTTGTCGACGTTATCCCTGTAGATTAACCATTATCAATCACCACGGAGGTCTTACGCAGTACCGGGCAGTTGGTCAACCCTATGATCCCGCTATCCGAATGGAGATACTGCGCCGTGCTGACGCCTTGTGCGGTTAAATACTTACACTGAATGCCTAACCCGGCGGCGTTTTCAGTGCTTCCCACAAGCACGCCGTAGCCCGTTAACAGCAGCCCAATCCAGAGAATTGCCAGTACAATAATTGTTCGAATAATTACGCGCATCATGACCTCTTTATCATTGTTATCATAACGCTAGCGTAAACGGTTCACGTAATGAAACAAGTGCAGGATTCTGAAAAGGGCGCGATGGCGGTACAGTTAGTCCTTGTTTAAGATAACCGTGATAATCTGATTGCATCGGGTATGTAGACGGAGTGTGGAGTGAAAAAAATACGCTGGGTGATTCTGATTATCGTGCTGATAGCGTGTGTGGTGTTATGGACGCAGACTATCAACGTGATGTGCGATCAGGATGTACAGTTTTTTAGCGGCGTTTGCGCAATCAATAAGTTTATTCCGTGGTAACACGCATTTTTTCTTCAGATGATTTCCTTCCTTCGCGCCAGTGGTAAAATAGACGTTTTTATTGAGGTGGTGAAATGGGTGAGTTACTGAATTCAGGTCTGCTAAATGTGGCATCCCTGATGATCTCTTTGGTTGTTCTGCTGGTGGGCCTGGTCATTTGGTTTTTCGTAAACCGTGCCAGTTCACGTACGAACGAGCAGATCGAACTGCTGGAAGCGCTGCTTGAGCAGCAAAAGCGGCAGAATGCGCTGCTGCGTCGTCTGTGCGAAGCGAACGAGCCGGAAGAGAAAGAAGCGCCAAAAGAGGCTGTCGCGGAGGATAACAACGATCAAGACGATTTTATCCGCCTGGTGGCTGAGCGCTAATCGTATTGTCACTGGAGGGGAGGTGGTTGTGATCTTTCCCGGCACGCCTCTCCCTGTTCCGTCATACCTCCAGGGTTTTTGTCATCTCCAGATGATGCCCCCCAGCCGCCTTCTCAAACGCATCTGGATAAGATGTACCATGACGCACAGAATACTGTAGCAGCAGTTAATAATAGTTTCAGTATACTGAAAACAGGCGAATATTTATCCGTATAAACGAAGCGAGTAATTGTTGCATATATTTTGTATGTAAACGCGCAAGGGCTTGTTTTATTTTTATCGAAACGTTTTGCTTGCCTTATTTTGATGCAGAGTCATAAAAATTTCATTATTTTAGTGCATAACGCTGTTTATTCAGCGCTGCATTTTAATACATTCGGGCGATGCTAATAACGCTGAATTCGTTCTGAAACAATACAGTTCCGTTACAATGATTTAAGCATAAGTTTTCACAATTTGTTCTAACTCAATCAATACTGAAAATTTCTTTTCCCGCCTGCTGGACGCATTGTAATGATTGAGCTATGTTAAAAAAGTCTTAGATTACAGCGCTTGCGCGAGCAGCGTTGAGTCTGTGTAAGGGAGTAAAGCCGTCTGTATGCTGCGCGCATAATTGTGCAAATCCTTACAGACAGTGTTCGAATTTGTGCGGCGGATCGAGACATGTTTAAAAATGGCTTGCCATATTAAACATAGTGTGTGATAACACGTTTTGGGTCAAACGAGGTACAGTTCTGTTTATGTGTGGCATTTTCAGTAAAGAAGTCCTGAGTAAACACGTTGTCGTTGAATACCGCTTCTCTGCCGAACCTTATATTAGTGCCTCATGCAGTAATGTCTCAGTTTTATCTCAGTTAATGCCTGCGGGCTAAGAAAACACTCTAAGGAATTTTGCAAAATGGCAAAGATTAAAGGTCAAGTTAAGTGGTTCAACGAGTCTAAAGGTTTTGGTTTCATTACTCCTGCTGATGGCAGCAAAGACGTGTTCGTACACTTCTCTGCAATCCAGGGTAACGGCTTCAAAACTCTGGCTGAAGGCCAGAACGTTGAGTTCGAAATTCAGGACGGCCAGAAAGGCCCAGCTGCAGTTAACGTAACTGCTATCTGATCGAACCGCTGCTGACTGAAGCGCATAGCACTTCACACTCAGACATAAAGCCTCGCACAATGCGGGGCTTTTTTATTCCCTATCTTTCTAAATATTACTATCTCCGGTCTTGTTAGCAACTTGTTGCAAAGCTGCGAGGTTAGTAGCACAGTTTCGCCTCCCTCAGCGCATCTTTTCCCGTTAAATCAGGGCGTTGTTTAACTGTCCTGGGGTTCAGGTGAAGAAGAAATTGATAATGACCGCGGGTAATTTCACGCCGGCGCGTTTTGCACTGCTCTGTTTCGCTATTTTCTGCAGTCTGGCCTTTTTACTGGGTCGTGTTGCCTGGCTACAAATCATCAAACCCGACAATCTGGTGAAGCAGGAGGATATGCGCTCCCTCCGCCAGCTGGCGATTGATGCGCCACGCGGGATGATTATGGATCGTGAAGGCCGGCCGCTGGCGGTCAGCGTGCCCGTCCGGGCCGTATGGGCCGATCCAAAAACGGTGCTGGCAAAAGGAGGTGTTGGGTTTGATGAACGCTGGCAGGCGCTGGCGAGCGCGCTGCATCTCTCGTTGAGCACCCTTTCATCACGGATTAACGCTAACCCCCAGGGCCGCTTCATCTACCTGGCGCGTCAGGTCGATCCTGCGCAGGCAAAGTGGATTGATAAGCTCAATTTACCCGGTATTAATCTGCGCGATGAATCCCGCCGTTTTTACCCGGCTGGCCACGTGGCGGCGAACCTGATTGGCTTCACCAATATTGACGGGCAGGGTATTGAAGGGGTGGAGAAAAGCTTCAATACTCAGCTGACGGGCAAAGCGGGTGTCCGACAGGTCAGGGAGGATCGCTACGGACGCGTGGTTGAAAACCTGACTGAAGTGGCGCCTACGCCCGCGCATAACATTCAGTTGAGTATTGACGAGCGTCTGCAAACCATTACCGAGGACGCGCTCGATAATGCCGTGGCCTGGAACAAGGCCGAGTCAGGGGCATCGGTGCTCATTAATATCCCCACCGGGGAAATTCTCGCCATGGCGAGTTACCCCGATTTCAATCCTAATAACCGGGAAGGCGCGACGATAAATGATTTCCGCAACCGGGCGATCAGCGATACGTTCGAGCCCGGTTCGACCGTCAAACCGTTGGTGCTGATGACGGCTCTGCAGCAGGGGCTGGTACAGCCGGACAGCGTGATTGATACCCATCCGTATACCCTTGACGGGCATCGTATCCGCGACGTGGGTTATTACCCTGAACTGACCATGACCGGGATCCTGCAAAAATCGAGCGACACCGGTGTCTCCCGGCTCTCGCTGGCGATGCCTGTCCAGCATCTGATTGATACCTATCGAAACTTCGGGTTTGGCACAAATACGGGGCTGGGCTTGACGGGCGAGAGCGCAGGGTTGTTGCCACAGCGTAAATACTGGAGTCAGCTTGACCGCGCAACCTTTGCTTTTGGCTACGGCCTGATGGTCACACCGCTCCAGCTGGCCCACGTTTACGCGACGATTGGCGGCTTCGGGCTTGAGCGTCCCCTCTCGATCACCCGCATCGATCCGCCCGTTATCGGGCACCGCGTTATGCCGGAGGAGATCGCGCATGAAGTGGAGCACATGATGGAGAGCGTCGCGCTTCCCGGTGGAGGCGGCGTTAAGGCTGCCGTGCGCGACTATCGCGTGGCGGTGAAGACCGGGACGGCGAAGAAAATTGATGATAGCGGCAAATATGTCGATAAATACGTCGCCTACACTGCGGGCGTTGCACCTGCCAGCGATCCGCGTTTCGCGCTGGTGGTGGTGATCAACGATCCTCAAAACGGGGCCTACTATGGTGGGGCTGTTTCAGCGCCGGTCTTCAGCGAAATCATGGGCAACGTGCTGCGCCTGGAGAATATTAAACCCGATGGCCTGCCGGCCGGTTCTGACCACCTTATCGTCATGCGGTGATCGAGTCGTTTTATAGCGGGGCGAATAGCGGTACACTTCGCCCTTTGGTTTATGTCCCGGAGTTGCCATGTCCTTCAGTTGTCCCCTTTGCCACGCGCCCCTGACGCGCTCAGATAAAAGTTATGCCTGTCCACAGGGACATCAGTTTGATATGGCGAAAGAAGGGTACGTGAATCTTCTTCCGGTGCAGCACAAGCGCTCCCGCGATCCGGGCGACAGCGCAGAGATGATGCAGGCGCGTCGTGCGTTTCTTGATGCCGGGCACTATCTGCCGCTGCGGGAGACGGTTGCGCAGATACTTGATGAGAGGGTATCTGACCCGGCGTCCGCAATGCTTGATATTGGCTGTGGGGAAGGGTACTACACCGCGCGGTTTGCGGAGGTGATGCGCCAGAAGGGGGCCGGGACTTTTGGCCTCGACGTGTCAAAAGTGGCGATTCGCGCGGCGGCCAAACGTTACGCTGACGTGACGTTCTGCGTGGCTTCCAGCCACCGGCTGCCGTTTGAGAATGCCAGCATGGACGCCGTTATCCGCATCTATGCGCCGTGTAAAGCAGAAGAGCTGGCACGCGTGGTGAAGCCCGGAGGCTGGGTGATAACCGTCACGCCGGGCCCGCGTCACCTGATGGAGCTGAAAGGGCTCATTTACGATGAGGTGCGTCTGCATGCCCCACACTCTGAACAGCTGACGGGCTTTACTCTGAAGCAGGAGCATTCAGTGGCGTATGAAATGAATCTGAACGGGGAAGAAGCCGTAGCCCTGCTGCAGATGACGCCGTTCGCGTGGCGAGCAAAGCCGGAAGTATGGGAATCGTTAGCGGGGCGGGAGACGTTTGGCTGCCAGACCGATTTCAGTATCCACGTCTGGCAGCGCGACGCTTAAGGCGCGAAATGTGCCCAGAGGATCTGGGCGCCGATGCCGATCAGCACGATACCGCCTAAGATCTCGGCGCGTTTTCCCAACAGCGGGCCGATAAACCGCCCGACCATCATTCCCAGCGTAGACATAATCAGCGTTGCACAGCCAATGGCCAGCGCGGTGGCGATAATGTTCACCTGCAGAAACGCCAGACCTACCCCGACGGCCATCGCGTCCAGACTGGTGGCAATGGCCGTGGTGACCAGCAGCCAGAAACCGTGGCGATGCAGCGGCTCTTCATCTTCATCGCTGTTACCGCGAAAACCTTCAATGACCATTCGGCCACCGAGAAACACCAGCAGGACGAACGCAATCCAGTGATTCCACTCGAGTACGAACTGGCTGGCAAGCATGCCCAGGCCCCAGCCGATAAGCGGCGTCAGCGTTTCGATGGCACCAAAGATCAGACCGGTGCGCACTGCTTCTGAGAATTTAGGTTTGTGGAGCGTGGCACCTTTGCCAATGGAGGCCGCAAAAGCGTCCATGGACATGCCAAAAGCGAGAAGGATCGTAGCGGAGATATTCATAACAGCGTCCAGACCGGGGATATCCATATGACACATCACTGCCCCCAGTAAACAGCAGTTGATGTATCTATGGTCTCGCCTGATCCCTCTGGCACAGTAAATGTGCTGAAAGCGATCCGTACGCGCCACGTTTTTCAACGAGTATGTTGACACGTACATTTCCTGCGTGCAGGAAATCGGCTACTCCCCAACGACGGGCGCAACCTTAACATATTTTGAGAATATAAAACAACATCGAAAAAGGCTTAATTTAGCTGATTTCCTGATAACGATTTTCATTTAGATTTATGCGTGAAAATAACGTTAATTAATATAAGTTGATAAGAAAGAGAGATATAGCAAGGGCTATATTGCGTGCAATGAAATATCGCAATATATAGCCATTGCTATAATTATAACTTATTGAGTTTTAAGGAGTAGATTGTAGATTTTTTCGAGGTCATCAATATTCTTGACCCGAATGAGCAGTCGGCGCTGTTCTAATTGCATCACTAACACGCCATCTTCGGATAAATTCATCTCTTTAATGCGGTTATATTCTATCCAGACATTGGCGAAGAAGAATCCATGTTTTTTAAAAATGAGTTTTGGCGAGCGGATCCAGAACAGGTAAATCGCCATTAATGCCAGCGCACATAATAACCATGTGGTTAATATTGCACCGTGGCTGGTCACGTTATTGTAAATCAGGATGACCACCAGACCGGCGAAGATAAACGCATCAATGCGTCCACGGCGTAAGAGGGGGAGGGTCAGCAGCGTCTCGCCGTGGCGGCGAGGCATAATGAACTCGTCATAGATAGCGTAAGCCAGCAGGGCAACAATAAACAGCACCAGTACGATGTCCGTAACAGTCATTCATCCTCCAGATAAAAAAACCGGGAGCAACGCCCCCGGTCGATAACGCAATGTCTTACAGGCCCAGCAGACCGACAGCGTAGCCCGCGATACCGATGACGAAGAAGCCAACGATGATCCAAAGCGGGTTCACTTTCTTACGCAGCAGCCACATACAGGCGAAGGTCAACAGCAGCGGGACCAGGCCCGGCATCAGCTGGTCCAGAATCGTCTGCACGGTGGTGACGCGCGTCTGACCATCCTGCCCGGTGATGGTTGAAACCACCAGCGGGATGTTCACGTGTGTCCACTTGTTAACCAGTGCCCCCATTACAAACAGGCCGAGAATTGACGCCCCCTCGGTCAGTTTCTGCAGGAAGCCGCCGCCCATATCCTTAACGATATCCACGCCTTTACGGTAGCCGTAGGCTACGCCGTAGTAACGGGTCAGCAGACGCACCGCGTTGAACAGGATGAAGAACAGCAGGGGACCGAGCAGGCTGCCGCTCATCGCAATACCTGCGCCCAGTGCCGCGAAGACCGGACGAACCGTACCCCAGAAGATCGGGTCGCCCACGCCTGCCAGCGGACCCATCAGACCGACTTTGATACCGTTGATAGCACCATCGTCAATCTCCGCACCGTTCGCACGCTGCTCTTCCATCGCCAGCGTGACGCCCAGAACCGGCGCCGCGACGTAAGGATGGGTGTTGAAGAACTCCAGGTGACGCTTAATCGCCTGACGGCGTGCTTCATTGTTCTCCGGATACAGACGTTTTATCGCCGGCACCATAGAGAAGCAGAAGCCCAGCGCCTGCATACGTTCGAAGTTCCATGAACCCTGAAACAGGTTAGAACGGATGAACACGCCACGAATATCACCCGGAGTGAGTTTTTTCTCGGTGGTAGTTTTTGTCATATCAACCATTTCGCTCACCTGTTAGTCCAGTTCGTTATCGAGATCGTTGTTACCAGCAGCCTGCGCTGGGGCACCCGCAACGCGGTTGTATTTCGGGCTGAGCTGGATATAAAGAATCGCCATTACCGCACCAATCACGCCCAGAGCAACCAGGTTGAAGTTGGTGAAGGCTGCAGTGACGAAGCCGAGATAGAAGAACGGCATCAGGTAGCCCGCGCGCATCATGTTGATGACCATTGCGTAACCCACGACGACGATCATACCGCCCGCGATGTTCAGACCGCTGGTGACTACCTCAGGGATCGCGTTCAGCATGCCCTGAACTTCGCTGGTACCGACAGAAATCGCCACGATTACCGCCGGGATCGCGATACGCATCGCCTGCAGGAACAGGGACGACACGTGGATCCAGGAGAGCGCCGTGAGGTTGCCGTTTTCGGCCGCCTTATCCGCCGCGTGCTGGAAGGCCACGGTGATGGTACGCACGATAATGGTCAACACCTGGCCTGCTGCGGCCAGTGGAATGGCCAGCGCGATACCTGCGCCAATACTCTGGTGACCGGCAATAACCAGAACGGTCGAAATGATTGAGGCCAGTGCGGCATCTGGCGCAACGGCTGCACCGATGTTCATCCAGCCCAGGGCGATCATCTCAAGGGTACCCCCGATGATGATACCGGTTTTCATATCACCCAGAACGGCACCAATCAACGTACAGGCCACCAGAGGGCGGTGGAACTGAAATTCATCAAGTACGGATTCCATACCCGCAATACACGCGACGATGAACACCAGCACAATCTGAAGAGTGGTAATCTCCATTGTACTTCTCCTATGACATAAGCTTTATGTGAAAAACTGGCGCGGGCTTATTTCCCAACTTTACCGATCAAATCCATCATTTTCAGTTTCTGGTCTGTGGAAACCTTACGGGCTTCCAGTTCAATACCGCGGGCATTCAGCTTGTTGAATGCTTCGATATCTTTCGCATCGACTGAAATCGCGTTGTTGACCTGCGTTTTGCCCTGACGGAAAGCCATCCCACCGATGTTAACCGAGGTGATTTTCACGCCGCCTTCAACAATACGCTCGACGTCTGTTGGGTTAGTAAACAGGAGCATCACGCGCTCACCCGCATATTTCGGGTTGTTATAAACGCGGATCATCTTGGCGACATCCACAACGTGCGCGGTTACGCCTGGCGGTGCAACCTGAGTCAGAAGGGTTTTACGGACAGTGTCGGCGGCCACTTCGTCACTGACCACGATGATACGTTGTACGTTGGTCTCTTTGGTCCAGCGCGTCGCAACCTGTCCGTGGATCAGACGGTCATCGATACGCGCCAGGCCGATTACCATGTAATCGTTCGGCCCCATTGGTTTCGCCGGTGCCGCCGCTTTTGGCGCTGCCGCAACAGGCGCTGGCTTCTCAACCGGCTGCGCTTTCAGTGCTTTCACACCTTCGCGACCGGTTTCAACAGCCAGTGCTACCAGCTCATCGAAGCTCGGGTTATCGTCGCGCGCCATAAAGGTTTCCACCAGCATAGGGATATTGACCCCGGCGACGACTTCATAATGCTCTTTATCGACGACAATACGGCTGGCAGCATTGAACGGACTGCCGCCCCATGTATCAACGAGAAACAGCACGCCTTTGCTGGTATCCAGCTTCGCGAGTTGAGCGTTGTACTTCTCAATCAGCGTTTCGGCGTTTTCACCGGGAACGAAATCGATCCAGCCGACGTTTTCCTGCTCGCCCAACAGCATCTCTGCCGTTTTGAGTAGCTGCTCAGCAGCCCAACCATGTGTGCCTATGACAATAGCAATGGTCACTTGCTACCTCCTTTTATTATCATTAATACGCCTGCCGGGCAGACGTACTGAGAATCGTATTGGCGAACCGAATCGATTCAGATAAGGGTTAGAGTTCAAAAAAATAAGACTTCCGCGAATTATTTTAGACAGTGAAAAAATAATTTATGTGATGAAGATCCGTAATTTAGCTTTCCCGATCGAGAAAATTCTCAACACAAATTTAGTCTTATTGCGTTTTTGCAAAAGAACGTAAATCTTTGCGTAAAAGCTATTGTCTCTGATATGTTTAGCCTCCGTTTACTTGTTCAGGAGTATAGGGCTACAGCCCACTATATGGACCGTCACCGACGTCAGTCATCTAACAGGCCATTCTGCGCCTTTTTCACCGGCGAACCACGCCACGTATCGACTCTTTATGCCTCTTATTTGCCCACGTTGAGTGGGGCACCGTTTTGTCATTCCTTTAGCAGGAGCTTGTCATGGAATTCTTAATGGACCCGTCAATCTGGGTGGGATTGCTCACGCTGGTGGTATTGGAGATCGTTCTCGGCATTGATAACCTGGTGTTTATCGCCATCCTTGCCGATAAGCTGCCGCCAAAACAGCGTGATAAAGCGCGTCTGATTGGTCTGTCGCTGGCGTTGATCATGCGACTGGGCTTGCTGTCTGTGATCTCATGGATGGTCACGCTGACCAAACCGCTCTTCTCCGTCATGGACTACACCTTCTCCGGCCGTGATTTGATCATGCTGATCGGGGGAATATTCCTGCTGTTCAAAGCGACAACAGAGCTGCATGAACGGCTGGAGAACCGGCAGCATGATGATGGTCACGGTAAGGGCTACGCCAGCTTCTGGGTCGTGGTATTGCAAATTGTGGTGCTGGATGCCGTCTTCTCGCTGGATGCGGTGATTACCGCGGTCGGTATGGTGAACCACCTGCCGGTGATGATGGCGGCTGTCGTCATTGCGATGGCGGTGATGCTGTTGGCCTCAAAACCGCTGACGCGCTTCGTCAACCAACATCCGACGGTGGTCGTGCTCTGTCTGAGCTTCCTGCTGATGATTGGTCTGAGCCTGGTGGCGGAAGGCTTCGGCTTCCATATTCCGAAAGGTTACCTGTACGCCGCGATTGGCTTCTCGATCGTTATCGAGCTGTTTAACCAGATTGCGCGCCGTAACTTCATTAAGCAGCAGTCAAATCTGCCGCTGCGCGCCCGTACGGCGGATGCCATTCTGCGTCTGATGGGTGGACGCCGCCAGGTGAACGTCCAGTCAGATACTGAAAACCGTAACCCGGTGCCGGTCCCGGAAGGGGCGTTTGTGGAAGAAGAGCGCTACATGATTAACGGTGTGCTCTCCCTGGCCTCCCGTTCGCTGCGTGGGATCATGACGCCGCGCGGGGAAATCAGCTGGGTCGATGCGAATCTGAGCGTTGACGAAATTCGTCAACAGCTGCTTTCTTCACCGCACAGTCTGTTCCCGGTATGCCGTGGCGAACTGGATGAGATCATCGGCGTGGTTCGGGCGAAAGAGATGCTGGTGGCCCTGGAAGAGGGCGTTAATGTCGAGGCTATCGCCGCCACGTCACCGGCGATTGTGGTGCCGGAAACGTTAGATCCGATCAACCTGCTGGGCGTCTTGCGCCGCGCGCGCGGGAGCTTTGTTATCGTTACCAACGAGTTTGGGGTGGTACAGGGGCTGGTGACGCCGCTGGACGTGCTGGAAGCGATTGCCGGTGAATTCCCGGATGAGGACGAAACGCCTGAGATTGTGGCCGACGGCGAAGGCTGGCTGGTTAAAGGTGCGACCGACCTGCACGCGCTCTCACATACGCTGGGACTGGAAAACGTAATTAACGACGAAGAAGATATCGCGACCGTAGCGGGTCTGGTTATCGCCGTTAACGGTCAGATCCCGCGCGTGGGGGATGTGATCGATCTCCCGCCGCTGCACATCACCATCGTTGAAGCTAACGATTACCGCGTTGATCTGGTCCGCATTGTTAAAGAACAGTCTGTCCACGACGAAGATGAATAAGTCTGCTTAACGCAGCGGCATTAAGGGCACGATGTGCCCGTTATGACGTGCTGGCGGGGGAGTACTCTCCGCCAGCCATTGTGGAAAATCCCTCAGCGGCATCGGTCGCGCATAGAAAAATCCCTGCAGAACCGGCACGCCGTGACGGCGTAAATATCGTGCCTGCTCCTCCGTCTCGACCCCTTCCGCCACCAGTTCGATATTCAGCCGCTGACCCAAAGCTATAATGATATCCGTCACCGTTGAGTTCACGGCGTCGGTGCCAATTGCGGTGGTAAATGACCGATCGATTTTTAGTACGTCCGGATGGAGCTTTTCAAGCCAGGAGAGCGAGCTGTTCCCGGTGCCAAAATCGTCAATGGCGAGCTTCACCCCTTTGCGATGCAGTTCGCGCACGATGCGATAGTCCACATCCAGCAGCGCGTCCCGCTCCGTTAATTCAATCACCAGCTGCTGACGCGGGTTTGCGCTAAACCAGTAGCGGTTGAGATCCTGTAATAAGACCGCGCGCCGGAAATGGCTGGCGGCGATATTAATGCCGATGTGAAAACCGGCGCTGGAGGGAAAATAGCCTATCTGGCGTACCGTTTCGGAGATGACATACCGGGTAAGGGGAACAATCAGGTTATGTTCTTCGGCCAGAGGGATAAACACGTCCGGAGAGATCCATCCCTGGCGCGGGTTATTCCAGCGCAGCAGAATTTCGACCCCGATGCACGCCTGAGTACGGGCATTCACCAGCGGCTGACAGAAAAGCTCAAATTCCCGTGCCGCAATGCCCATATCGATTTCCCAGGTGAAGCTCATGCGGTTCGCGGTGGCCAGCCAGGCGAGATAGCCCAGCAGCAGGCTCAGCATCAGCCCCAGCGGCAGCTGCGTCGGCAGACTCTTTAAGGCGACGTCGCCGGGACCTGGCCCGCTGACCGTGATGGAGAAGGGATGGCGGGTTGATGACTGCCGGACGAGCGAGCCATCTTCAGCAAAAGTCAGGCTGTCGGTGACGCGTTGACCGTAGCGCAGAAAGCGATCGCCCACGGACAGCGCCACGTCATGAATAAGCGGACGCTCGGGCTCCAGTATCATTCTGGTAATCAAATCAATATTAACGATCTCGATCACGCCATCTGCACCGCTCGGGGAGGCAGGGTTCCACTGGACCAGAATTGGGCTCCCCTTCACCAGCCACCGATCGGTCGATAAAATCAGCTTCGGCGTGCTGGCGGGTAATTCCTGAAGGAGATCATGAACACGAACATTACGGCTGCCAAAAATACTGGAACAATACAGGACACCGTCTTTAACCAGGGCAACAGAGCGTACCGTCTGCAAAACGGCGGCCTGCTTTCGCAGGGTCAGATGCGCCTGAGAACAGGGCTGTCCAACCAGTTGCTGCAACGCGTTGCGGTTTTTTTCTAAAGAGAGCAGCAGGTTATCGAGAGAGCGAACGGCATGGCTGGTGAAGTCGAGAACCCGCTGCTGGTTGACATTGCGCTGCGAAACAAAGCGAGCGCCTAACGTCAGGATGAGCGTGAGGAGCGCAACCGTCACGCAGACGATAACGCGTTTTCGGCGATATTTTTTAATGATCGCTTGTGCAGTTTGCATGAACGGTCGCCTGCTAAGCCACCAGCCCCAAAAGCCGGACGCAACAGTGAAAGTGTAGTGGGGAAAGCAGAAGGAGACGAGAAAGAAGAGGGAAATTCGCCCATCCGTTGCAGATGGGCGAAAGAGAGTATTAGTCGCACTGCACCTTAATGGCCAGACCGCCGCGCGAGGTTTCACGGTACTTCGCGTTCATGTCTTTGCCGGTCTCATACATGGTTTCGATAACCTTATCCAGCGACACGCGAGGTTCGCTGGTACGGCGCATCGCCATGCGCGAGGCGTTGATCGCTTTGACGGAGGCAATCGCGTTACGCTCAATGCACGGCACCTGAACCTGACCGGCAACCGGGTCACAGGTCAGACCGAGGTTATGCTCCATACCGATTTCCGCCGCCACGCAGACCTGCTCAGGGCTTGCGCCCAGCAGTTCCGCCAGGCCGGCCGCCGCCATGGAGCAGGCCACGCCCACTTCACCCTGGCAGCCCACTTCAGCACCGGAGATGGACGCGTTCATCTTGTACAGCGCACCGATGGCACCTGCCGCGAGGAAATAACGGATATAGATGTCCGGCGTCACAGGCTCAATAAAGTGATCGTAGTAGGCCAGCACCGCCGGAACGATGCCGCAGGCGCCGTTAGTTGGTGCCGTCACAACGCGACCACCCGCAGCGTTCTCTTCGTTAACCGCGAGGGCAAACATGTTGACCCAGTCAACCACGTTCATCGGGTCGTTGGAGAACTTGTCGGTGGTCACCAGCATACGGCGCAGGGCAGAGGCACGACGCGGTACGCGGAGCGGACCAGGCAGAACGCCTTCGGTGTTCATCCCGCGGTCAATACAGGCGCGCATGGTTTGCCACACGTTAGCAAAATAGTCTTCGATCTCTTTCTTGCTGTGCAGCGCCAGTTCGTTCTGCATCACCATGCCGGACAGCGACAGACCGGTCTCTTTGCAGTAGCCCAGCATCTCGGTAGCCGATTTGAACGGATAGGGCACATTGACGTCGCCCGCGCTCTCTTTACCAAAATGCTCTTCATCAACGATGAAGCCACCGCCGATGGAGTAGTAGGTTTTGCTGTAGATCTCTTTTTCACCGCTCCAGGCGTGAATGGTCATGCCGTTTTCATGCAGCGGCAGGTTGTCGCTGCGAAAACGCATCCCGTCATCCTGCGGGAAATCTACTTCCTGCTGGCCGTTAGCCAGCAGCAGGCGTCCGCGCGTTTCCACGTCGCGGATAAATGCCGGAATGGCATCAATATCCACAGTGTCCGGCATGTTGCCTGCCAGACCCATAATAATGGCGATATCGGTGTGGTGGCCTTTACCCGTTAATGACAGCGAGCCGTAGACGTCCACGGCAATGCGGGTAACGCTTTCCAGTAATCCTTTTTCGACCAGATCATCGACGAACTGTTTACCGGCCTTCATCGGCCCTACAGTGTGGGAAGAAGATGGACCAATCCCCACTTTGAACATGTCGAATATACTAATCACTTTCACACTCCTGACAGGGTTACCGGGGTTCCAGTAACGATGTTATAACTGCGCATAGTGTAAGAGGGAACACCGACCTCGGCTTAACTATTCACATGAATTAAACTAATGGTTAACGATGGGTTTTGCTAATAGCGCGACGCGGATCGCAAACCTGCAAAAAAGGACGGAATGTAAAGTATAGTCAAGGTTTCAGGCCGATTTGCAGCGCCAGTTCACGAATGATGCCCGCCGTCATGCCCCAGACAAAATAATGCTGATACCAGGAGAGCCAGACGCGATGATCGTGCCCCCGGCGATGGATATCCAGCGGATGATAGCGGCTTAGCCGGAGCGCCTCTTCGAGCGGCATCTCAAACACCGCTGAGACTTCATCGACGCTGGCGTGATACTGAAGATCGGGCGGAATAATACCGACCACGGGCGTGACCTGAAAACCGGTTACGCTGTCGACGGGCGGCAGCACGCCGATGACTTCCACCGCATCAGGCGGGATCGCCACCTCTTCCTGTGCTTCCCGCAGCGCGGCGGCAATCAGCGACGCATCGGTGCTGTCCACCGCGCCCCCGGGAAAGGCAACCTGACCGGCGTGTTTGCGCATATGCGGCGAGCGCTGAGTAAGCAGCAGGCCCGGCTGATCCCGGCGCACTACCGGGATCAGCACCGCCGCCTGACGCTGATTCAGCGTGGCGCGGTTGACCTGCGGCCGTAGCAGCTGAAAGCGCGACAGAAAATCATCCAGCGTCAGGTTCTCTTTCTCCACCGTTAGTTCTCCAGTTGTTTCAGGATGCGGTTCACCTTATCAAAGGTTTCCTGATATTCCGCCTCGACCTGGCTGTCCGCCACAATGCCGCCGCCCGCGGAGCAGTACAGGTTTCCATTGCAGGCCGTCAGCGTGCGAATGGTGATGCTGGTATCCATGGTGCCGCACAGGCTGATATAGCCGATGCTGCCGCACCAGGCGTTGCGGCGGTGCGGTTCCAGCTCGTCGATGATTTCCATAGCGCGAATTTTTGGCGCGCCGGTGATGGAGCCGCCCGGAAACGCGGCGCGCAGCAGATCGCAGGCGGTGCGTGAGGCGGGCAAACGTGCGGTGATGGTGCTGACAAGGTGGTGCACTGCCGGGAACGGTTCGACGACGAACAGTTCCGGCACGCGCACGCTGCCGGGTTCGGCGACGCGGCCAATATCGTTACGCATCAGGTCGACGATCATCAGATTTTCGGCGCGATCTTTCGGTGAGGCGGCGAGTTTCTCCGCCTGCTGGCGATCGGCGTCCGGCTCGGCAAGGCGCGGCAGCGTGCCTTTAATCGGGCGGGTCTGAATCGTACCTTCCGCCAGATGGATAAAACGCTCCGGCGACAGGCTGAGGACAGCCCCGTGGTCCAGACGTACGAATGCGCTGAACGGTGCCTTATTGCTGGCATTAAGGCGGGTAAACGCCTGCCACTCGTCCCCCTGATAAGCTGCCTGGAAACGCTGGGCAAGGTTAACCTGATAGCAGTCGCCGCTTTGCAGATACGCCTGAACGCGCGCGAATTTTTCGGCGTATTCCATCGCACGCATATTCGAGCGCCAGCCGGAGGTGAGGGTAAACGTCTCAGTTGGGGCAGGCTGTTGCGCCTCAAGCCAGGCCAGACGTGCCTGCACGTCATCATGGCTCAGCAGGGAGACCGTTTTTTTCTGGTGGTCCACAATCAATGCCCAGTCATACAGACCCACCGCCATATCCGGCAGGGAAATATCTGCCTGCGCATGCTCAGGAAGCGTCTCGAACCGGCGACCCAAATCGTAGCCAAACAGGCCCAGCGCGCCGCCCTGGAAAGGCAGGTCCGGGTTAGGGGTTGCGGATAAGCTCAGCGCGTTGATTTCCTGCTGCAGTTGCATCAGCGGATCGTCCGTTAACGCCAGGTCATCGGTTGTCAGCGTTTTAACCGGATCGGCCACCAGAATATCAAAGCGGCTGTAGGGGTGATCCGCATGGCCGGAATGCAGCAGCATCGCAAAGGGAAGATGGCTCAGGCGGGCAAACCAGAACTCAGCGGCGTCAGCGCGCCAGGGTAAGGTAATAACAGTGGGGAAGCGCATGTTCATGTATGGCATACTACCGGGCAGCGTGAAATAATTAGCGCGAATAATTTAGCAGGAGTTGACGATGTTTGCAGGTTTACCTTCTCTCAGCCATGACCAACAGCAGAAAGCCGTTGAACGTATCCAGGAGCTGATGTCCCAGGGGATGAGCAGCGGACAGGCGATTTCTCAGGTGGCGGAGGAATTGCGCGCCACCCATACCGGCGAGCGGATCGTGGCGCGTTTTGAGGATGAAGATGAAGAGTAACGGGCTTACACTGCCGCGATAATCTTGATCTCGACCTTATATTCCGGTTTCATCAGCGTGGCCTGTACGGTGCAGCGTACAGGCGCGTGACCCGCCACCACCCACGCATCCCAGGCTTTGTTCATCGCCGCGAAATCATCTTTGTTTGCCAGAAAAATGGTCGCATCCAGGATGCGGGATTTATCGCTGCCCTGTTTTTCCAGCACGTCATCAATTTGCGCCAGGGTATTCGCCGTCTGTTCGAACGCATCCGCATCCAGATTTGACGGTACACCGGTGTAGTACAGCGTCTGGTTATGGATCACCACATCAGACCAGCGGGCTTCGGCATCAATGCGCACAATTGTCATAAACGTATCCTCGTTATATTTCGTCGTCAGGCGGCAAGACTGCCATATTGTTCCGCCGTCGTCACTATTTGGGGTGGCACAGGAGAGGATGGGCTGACATAATCCCTGTGCAAAAATACAGTGAGAGAACACCGTGGCAGACGATTTTTCCCCTGAAGGTCAGTTAGCACAGGCTATTCCCGGTTTTAAACCGCGCGAACCCCAACGTCAGATGGCGCATGCTGTCGCGCACGCTATCGACAAGGCGCAACCGCTGGTGGTGGAGGCCGGAACCGGAACGGGGAAAACCTACGCTTACCTTGCGCCCGCGCTGAGGGCGAAAAAGAAGGTTATTATCTCCACGGGGTCAAAGGCGCTTCAGGACCAGCTCTACAGCCGGGACTTGCCGACGGTGGCGAAAGCGTTGAAATACAAAGGACGCCTGGCGTTGCTGAAAGGGCGTTCTAACTACCTTTGCCTGGAGCGACTCGAACAGCAGGCGCTGGCGGGCGGCGACCTGCCGGTACAAACCCTGAGCGACGTCATCATTCTTCGCGCCTGGGCCAACCAGACGGAAGAGGGGGACATCAGCACCTGCGCGAGCGTGCCGGAAGACTCCCCGGCCTGGCCGCTGGTGACCAGCACCAATGACAACTGCCTCGGCAGCGACTGTCCGTTGTATAAAGATTGTTTTGTGGTGAAAGCGCGTAAAACCGCGATGGACGCAGACGTGGTGGTGGTGAACCACCATCTGTTCCTCGCGGACATGGTGGTTAAGGACAGCGGTTTTGGCGAGTTGATCCCCGAAGCGGAGGTGATGATCTTCGATGAAGCCCATCAGCTTCCGGATATCGCCAGCCAGTATTTCGGCCAGTCGCTCTCCAGCCGTCAGCTTCAGGATCTGGCGAAAGATTTCACTATTGCCTACCGTACTGAACTCAAAGATACCCAACAGCTGCAGAAATGCGCTGACCGGCTGGCGCAAAGCGCGCAGGATTTCCGCTTACAGCTCGGCGAGCCGGGCTATCGCGGCAACCTGCGTGAACTGCTGGCGGACAAAAATATCCAGCGCGCGCTGCTGCTG
This sequence comes from Enterobacter sp. UPMP701, assembly GCF_053709515.1. Classification (NCBI taxonomy): domain Bacteria; kingdom Pseudomonadati; phylum Pseudomonadota; class Gammaproteobacteria; order Enterobacterales; family Enterobacteriaceae; genus Enterobacter; species Enterobacter sp. UPMP701. Next base: position 556,419 of record NZ_JBSKJN010000003.1, read on the forward strand.
CTCGACGATGCGCTTGAGCTCTGTTACGACGTGGCGAAGCTGTCCCTCGGACGTTCCGCTCTGCTGGATGCCGCCTTCGAGCGCGCCACGCTCTATCGCGGGCGTCTGAAACGGCTAAAAGAGATCAATCAGCCGGGGTACAGCTACTGGTATGAATGTACCTCGCGCCACTTCACTCTGGCGCTCACGCCGCTGACGGTGGCCGATAAATTCAAAGAAGTCATGGCGCAGAAGCCCGGGAGCTGGATTTTCACCTCGGCAACCCTGTCGGTGAATGACAATCTGCATCACTTTACCGAGCGCCTCGGCATTGAGCAGGCGGAATCACTGCTCCTGCCGAGCCCGTTTGATTACGAAAAGCAGGCGCTGCTCTGCGTGCCGCGTAATCTACCGCTGCCAAATCAGCCGGGCGCGGCACGGCATCTCGCCGCGATGTTAAAGCCGATGATTGAGGCCAACAACGGCCGCTGCTTTATGCTTTGCACCTCACACGCCATGATGCGCGATCTGGCCGAGCAGTTCCGCGCCACCATGACCCTGCCGGTGCTGCTGCAGGGTGAAACCAGCAAAGGGCAGTTGCTCCAGCAGTTTGTCAGCGCCGGTAATGCCCTGCTGGTGGCGACCAGCAGCTTCTGGGAAGGGGTTGACGTGCGCGGCGATACGCTCTCGCTGGTCATCATCGACAAGCTGCCGTTTACCTCCCCGGACGACCCGCTGCTCAAGGCGCGGATGGAGGACTGCCGTCTGCGCGGAGGCGATCCGTTTGACGAGGTTCAACTGCCGGACGCGGTGATTACGCTTAAGCAAGGGGTAGGGCGCCTGATCCGTGACGTCACCGATCGCGGCGTGCTGGTGATCTGCGATAACCGGCTGGTCATGCGCCCTTACGGTGCGACCTTCCTGGCCAGCCTGCCGCCTGCGCCTCGCACGCGGGACATTAAACGCGCGGTGCGTTTCCTGGCGAACCCAACGGCGGAGTAATTTGCCCCGGAGTGTGCTAAGATGCGCGCCATTTTGTGACTGACCCTTGCGAGAGCGCGACGACTGATGCGAATTCTGGCTATTGATACCGCGACAGAGGCTTGCTCTGTTGCTTTGTTAAACGACGGTGCTGTTTCTGCTCATTTCGAAGAGTGCCCACGGGAACACACCCAGCGTATTCTGCCCCTGGTGAAAGCCATTTTAGCTCAGGGCAACACCTCCTTGACCGACCTCGACGCGCTGGCCTTTGGCCGCGGCCCCGGGAGCTTTACGGGCGTACGTATCGGGATTGGCATTGCGCAGGGGCTGGCGCTGGGCGCTGACCTGCCGATGATTGGCGTCTCGACGCTTGCCACGATGGCCCAGGGAGCCTGGCGTATGACCGGTGCCACCCGCGTGCTGGCCGCCATTGATGCCCGCATGGGGGAAGTGTACTGGGCGGAATATACCCGTGACGAAAACGGCGTCTGGCACGGTGAAGAGACGGAAGCGGTGCTTAAGCCTGAAGCCGTTACTGAACGCCTGAAGCAGCTGTCCGGCGAGTGGGCGACGGTCGGCACGGGCTGGGCGGCGTGGCCAGAGATGGCGAGCGGCACCGGCGTGACGCTGGTGGACGGCAACATGCTCCTGCCTGCGGCGGAAGATATGCTCCCGATTGCCCGCCAGCTGCTTGCAGCAGGAAAAACCGTTGCCGTAGAACAGGCGGAGCCGGTTTATTTGCGAAACACCGTCGCGTGGAAGAAACTTCCGGGCCGCGAGTGAATCTCAGTAACAGGAACTGAGAAAAAGGAGTCGCATCATGGCGGTTCAGACTAAAGTAGTACGCCTTTTTATGGCAGGCGCGGTGGCCATAGCACTGAGCGGTTGCGTAACCGTACCTGATGCGATTAAGGGCAGCAGCCCGACGCCACAGCAGGATCTGGTTCGGGTAATGAATGCGCCTGAGCTTTACGTCGGCCAGGAAGCGCGCTTCGGTGGGAAAGTGATCGAAGTGCAAAACCAGCAGGGGAAAACCCGTCTGGAAATCGCCACCGTTCCGCTCGACAGCGGTGCGCGGCCCGTACTCGGTGAAGCCTCTCGCGGGCGTATCTATGCCGACGTGAATGGCTTCCTCGACCCGGTGGATTTTCGCGGGCAGTTGGTCACCGTCGTCGGGCCGATTACCGGTTCGGTGCAGGGCAAAATCGGCAACACGCCGTACAAATTTATGACCATGCAGGTGAACGGCTATAAGCGCTGGCGTATCGCCCAGCAGGTCGTTATGCCGCCTCAGCCAATCGACCCGTGGATGTGGGGTCCGCATCCTTACCGTTATGGTTACCCGGGATGGGGCTGGTATAACCCGGGTCCTGCACAGGTTCAAACGATTGTAACTGAGTAACTTACTGTTATTAATAGGAAAGAGACAGCGGCTTAGCCGCTGTCTCTGTTTTTTTACGGATAATACGAAAAAAAAGAGTGACGCGCTTCGCAACCTTAAATGTGAACAATTAATAAACTGGTACGCTGAGTTAATATAATGTTAACAAACTGTTTATTATCGGGGTTGTGATGACGACGAACACTCATTTCAGAGGTGATGCATTGAAAAAGGTTTGGCTTAACCGTTATCCCGCAGATGTGCCTGCGGAGATCAATCCTGACCGTTATCAATCCCTGGTGGAATTATTTGAACACTCGGTACGGCGTTACGCTGACCAGCCCGCGTTTGTGAACATGGGCGAGGTGATGACGTTCCGTAAGCTTGAGGAGCGTAGCCGGGCATTTGCCGCTTATCTTCAGGAAGGGCTGGGGCTGCAAAAAGGGGACCGCGTTGCGCTGATGATGCCGAACCTGCTGCAATACCCGGTGGCGCTGTTCGGCATCCTGCGTGCCGGAATGATTGTTGTTAACGTCAACCCACTGTATACGCCGCGCGAGCTGGAGCACCAGTTGAACGACAGCGGCGCGGTGGCAATTGTCATTGTTTCCAACTTTGCCCACACGCTGGAAAAAGTGGTAGAGAAGACCCAGGTGAAACACGTCATCCTGACGCGGATGGGCGATCAGCTTTCCACCGCCAAAGGGACGCTGGTTAACTTTGTCGTTAAATACGTCAAACGTCTGGTACCTAAATACCATCTTCCGGATGCCATCTCCTTCCGCAGCGCGCTGCACGCGGGCTATCGCATGCAGTACGTCAAGCCGGAAGTGGTCTCAGAAGACCTGGCCTTCCTGCAATACACGGGCGGCACCACCGGCGTGGCGAAAGGGGCGATGCTGACCCACCGCAACATGCTGGCGAACCTCGAACAGGTAAATGCGACCTACGGGCCGCTGCTGCATCCGGGTAAAGAGCTGGTGATCACTGCGCTGCCGCTGTATCACATTTTCGCGCTGACCATGAACTGCCTGCTGTTTATCGAGCTGGGTGGTCAAAACGTACTGATCACAAACCCGCGAGATATTCCGGGGCTGGTGAAAGAGCTGGCAAAATACCCGTTCACCGCCATGACCGGGGTGAATACTCTGTTTAACGCCCTGCTCAACAACAAAGAGTTCCAGCAACTGGATTTCTCCACGCTGCACCTGTCCGCGGGCGGCGGTATGCCGGTCCAGCAGGCGGTGGCCGAGCGCTGGGTGAAGCTTACCGGGCAATATCTGCTGGAAGGCTATGGCCTGACGGAATGTGCCCCACTGGTCAGCGTCAACCCGCATGACATCGACTACCACAGCGGTAGCATTGGTCTGCCGGTCCCGTCGACGGAAGCAAAACTGGTGGATGATGAGGATAACGAAGTGCCTCATGGCGAGCCGGGCGAGCTGTGCGTCAGAGGGCCGCAGGTGATGCTGGGTTACTGGCAGCGGCCTGATGCGACCGATGAAATCATCAAAGACGGCTGGCTGCATACCGGCGATATTGCGACGATGGATGACGAAGGCTTCCTGCGCATCGTCGATCGCAAAAAAGATATGATCCTGGTGTCCGGCTTCAACGTCTATCCGAACGAAATCGAAGACGTGGTGATGCAGCACAGCGGCGTACTCGAAGTCGCGGCGGTGGGGGTTCCTTCCGGCAGCAGCGGTGAAGCGGTGAAGATATTTGTGGTCAAGAAAGATCCTTCTCTCACCGAGGAAGCGCTGATAACGTTTTGTCGCCGTCAGCTGACGGGCTATAAAGTGCCGAAGCTGGTGGAATTCCGCGATGAGCTGCCGAAATCCAACGTCGGGAAGATATTACGACGAGAATTACGTGACGAAGCCCGTGCCAAAGTAGACAATAAGGCCTGAGCTACACGTTAATCGCCCAGACGCCGGTTAAGCCGGCGTTTTTTATGGGCGCAAACAAAAGAGAATCCGATTTGAATTACCAGATGATCACCACCAACGACGAGCTGGCTTCGCTGTGCGAAGTGACGCGCGACTTTCCCGCCATTGCCCTGGATACCGAGTTTGTCCGTACCCGGACGTACTATCCGCAGCTGGGTTTGATACAGATGTACGACGGTAAGCACGTCTCGCTGATCGACCCGCTCGGCATTACCGACTGGACGCCGATGCGTGACCTGCTGCTCGATACTGCGGTAACGAAATACCTGCACGCGGGCAGTGAAGATCTGGAAGTCTTTCTGAATACCTTTGGCATTATGCCTCAGCCGCTGATTGATACGCAGATCCTCGCGGCATTCAGCGGCCGTCCGCTGTCGTGGGGCTTTGCCGCCATGGTGGAGGAGTATACGGGTCTGACGCTGGACAAAAGCGAATCCCGTACCGACTGGCTGGCGCGCCCGCTTACCGAGCGTCAGCTGGAATACGCGGCGGCAGACGTGTTTTACCTGCTGCCGATTGCCGGACAGCTGATGAAAGAGGCGGAAGCCTCCGGCTGGCTGTCTGCCGCGCTGGACGAGTGTCGCATGACGCAGCAGCGTCGTCAGGAAGTGGTCGACCCGAAAGACGCCTGGCGTGATATCACCAACGCCTGGCAGCTGCGTACCCGTCAGCTGGCCTGCCTGCAACTGCTGGCGGACTGGCGCCTGCGCAAAGCGCGTGAGCGCGATCTGGCCGTTAACTTTGTGGTGCGTGAAGAGCATCTCTGGGCGGTCGCGCGCTATATGCCGGGTAGCCTGGGCGAACTGGACAGCATCGGGCTTTCCGGCAGCGAGATCCGTTTCCACGGTAAAACCCTGCTGGCGCTGGTCGCTAAAGCGCAGGCGCTGCCGGAGGATGCGCTGCCTGAGCCGCTGCTGAACCTGATGGATATGCCGGGCTATCGCAAAGCGTTTAAGGATATCAAAGCGCTGGTGCAGGATGTCGCCACGGAAAGCAAGCTGAGCGCTGAGCTGCTGGCGTCACGCAGGCAGATTAACCAGCTGCTGAACTGGCACTGGAAGCTGAAACCGCAGAATGGCGTGCCGGAACTGATGGCGGGCTGGCGCGGGGTATTGATGGCCGATCGCCTGAATACGCTGCTGGAAGGTTATCCGCGATAAAAAATATGCCGGGCGATATACCCGGCATATTCCCCCGGCGGCGCTGCGCTTACCGGGGCTACGACACCACGAATCTACGGACGCGACTCTTCCGCTTCCGGGAGCGTTACGTTCAGCTCCAGAATCGAAATATCCCCGTCCTTTTGCTCCAGCTGTACGGTGACCATCTCCGGGTCAATCTGCACGTACTTACAGATCACTTCCAGAATGTCCTTGCGCAGCTGCGGCAGGTAGTGAGGCTCGGCGTCGCTACGACGACGCTCCGCAACGATGATTTGCAGGCGTTCTTTTGCGATGTTGGCGGTGCTTTTTTTCCGCGAGAGAAAAAAGTCCAGTAATGCCATAACTTATCCTCCGAACAGGCGTTTGAGGAAACCTTTCTTCTCTTCTTCAATGAAGCGGAAAGGACGTTCTTCTCCCAGCAGACGGTCAACGGTATCGGCGTAAGCTTTACCTGCATCTGCCGTTGTATCAAGGATCACGGGCTCGCCCTGGTTAGAGGCGCGTAACACGGACTGATCTTCCGGGATAACGCCAACCAGTTTAATGCGCAGGATCTCCAGCACGTCTTCCATGCTCAGCATGTCACCTTTGTTTACGCGACCCGGGTTATAGCGGGTCAGCAGCAGGTGCTCTTTGATCGGATCCTGACCATTTTCCGCACGGCGGGATTTCGAGGCCAGAATACCGAGAATACGGTCGGAGTCACGCACGGACGAGACTTCCGGGTTGGTGGTGATGATCGCTTCATCAGCAAAGTAGAGCGCCATCAGGGCACCGGTTTCGATGCCTGCAGGGGAGTCACAGACGATGAAGTCGAACTCCATTTTTTTCAGCTCGTCGAGCACCTTTTCCACGCCTTCACGGGTCAGGGCGTCTTTATCACGCGTCTGCGAAGCCGGAAGAATGAAGAGGTTCTCGGTGCGCTTGTCTTTAATCAGCGCCTGGTTCAGCGTGGCATCGCCCTGAATGACGTTCACAAAGTCATATACGACGCGACGCTCACATCCCATGATGAGGTCGAGGTTACGCAGACCGATATCGAAGTCGATAACGACGGTTTTCTTTCCCTTCTGGGCCAAACCAGTAGCGATGGCCGCGCTGGAGGTGGTCTTGCCAACGCCTCCTTTACCCGAAGTAACAACAATAATGCGTGCCATAGAAATTCCTTGTTAAAAAGGGATCAATTCAACGGTTGAACGGTCAACGCGTCGTCTGCCAGAAGCAGGCGAGCCGCTTTGCCATAAAATTCAGCTGGGATCTTGTCGCTCAGCCAATATTCACCTGCGATGGACACCAGCTCCGCCGTCAGGTGAGTACAAAATATTTGCGCGTCCCGATCGCCACTTGCGCCCGCAAGCGCACGTCCACGCATCATACCGTAAACGTGAATATTGCCATCTGCAATAAGCTCTGCGCCAGCGCTGACGTGGCTTGTAACAATCAGATCACAGTTTGGTGCATAAATGCGCTGACCGGAACGAACCGGCACATCAATCATTCGCGTTTTTGTGATAGCGGTAACGTTTTGCGCCGCAGGAGGGGGCGTTGGCACGGCCGCGGGTGTTACACGTGGGGCTTTTTCTTTGCCTTCATTAAGCAGCGGCAGCCCCGCACGGTCGATTTCTGCTTTTAGCCCGGTATCTTTGCAGCCGCTGATGCCGACAATACGCAGCCCGGTGGAAGAGACCGCCTGCTGGAGAAGTTTCCAGTTAACCGGCGCCTCGAGACCGCTGACGTTGATGACAACAGGGGCGTGTTTCAAAAAGGCGGGAGCCTGGGCGATTTTGTCTTCTAACGCCTGACGAATAACCTCGGGTTTTGCATCATGCAAATGTACCACTGATAAGGTGAAGCTACTGCCTTTAAGCTCGATGGGCGTGTTTGACATCCTGGCCTTACTCAATTTGCTATTAACCGCAACCATTCGCTGCGATATTCCGAAGAGTATCAGGCATGTTATAGTCAGGAGTATATTGAGGCAAGCAACCACCCATTAATTCAGAGTAAAAACATGTTTTGTGTGATCTACAGAAGTACAAGCCGTGACCAGACCTATCTTTATGTCGAAAAGAAAGACGATTTTTCACGCGTGCCGGAAGAATTAATGAAAAACTTTGGCCGACCACAGCTGGCAATGCTGCTGCCGCTGGATGGCCGTAAGAAACTGGTGAACGCCGATCTGGAAAAAGTGAAAACGGCGTTAGCCGAGCAGGGCTATTATTTACAGCTTCCACCGCCGCCTGAGAATTTATTAAAACAGCATCTTGAGGCGACCGGGAAAAAATAGTCTCAGCTGTTTTCGGGCGTAACACATCAACCGATTAGGGGTCGAGCATGTATCAACATCATAACTGGCAAGGTGCATTACTGGATTATCCCGTCAGCAAAGTGGTCTGCGTGGGCAGCAACTATGCGAAGCATATTCAGGAGATGGGCAGCGCAACGCCAGAAGAGCCGGTCCTGTTTATTAAACCCGAGACGGCGCTATGCGACATTCGCCAGCCGCTGGCGCTGCCGCAGGGGCTGGGATCGGTGCATCACGAAGTAGAGCTTGCCGTGCTGATTGGCGCCACGCTGCGCCAGGCTTCCGAAGAGCATGTCGAGAAAGCGATTGCCGGCTACGGCGTGGCGCTGGATCTGACCCTGCGTGACGTGCAGGGCAAAATGAAGAAAGCGGGACAGCCGTGGGAAAAAGCCAAAGGCTTTGATAACGCGTGTCCGATTTCTGGCTTCGTTCCGGTAAGTGAATTTACTAACGATCCGCAGAACACGCCGCTCAGTCTGAAGGTTAACGGCGAGATCCGCCAGCAGGGGACTACCGCTGATATGATACACAAGATCGTCCCGCTGATCGCCTACATGAGCCGTTTCTTCACCCTGAAACCGGGCGATGTGATCCTCACCGGCACGCCGGAAGGTGTGGGCCCGCTCGCCAGCGGCGATGAACTGGAGGTCGGTTTTAACGGCCTGTCGCTAAAAACCCGCGTGCTGTAACCGCATCTTGCCGCCTGAAGAGGGCGGCAAAACTTGCAACAACGTGCCAGACTCGTTATAAGGTGCGCTTTCTTTTGACGTGTGGACATCCTGATGAACGACATCCCTTTCTGGCAAAGCAAAACTCTCGACGACATGACCGACGCGGAATGGGAATCCTTGTGCGATGGCTGCGGCCAGTGCTGCCTGCACAAGCTGATGGATGAAGAGACGGACGAAATCTATTTCACCAACGTCGCCTGCAAGCAGCTGAACATCAAAACCTGCCAGTGCCGCAACTATGAGCGCCGGTTTGAATATGAACCGGACTGCATCAAATTAACCCGTGAAAACCTGCCGACCTTTGAATGGCTGCCGCACACCTGCGCGTATCGTCTTCTGGCGGAAGGGAAAGATCTGCCGAAGTGGCATCCGCTGCTGACGGGCTCAAAGGCGGCGATGCACGGCGAGCGTATCTCGGTGCGCCACATTGCGGTGAAAGAGTCCGAGGTGCGGGACTGGGAAGACCACATTATGAATCACCCGAATCGGTGACAATAA
>NZ_JBSKJN010000004.1:0-322699 GCF_053709515.1 Enterobacter sp. UPMP701
CGGCATTGCGCCGAGGCGGGTTTTTTGTTTTTACATCAGCGGCATTGCTCGCTGCACGATATCAATCAGCGGCTGCGGATAGATACCGAAGATCAGCACCAGCAGCGCAGAGATAAGCACTACGATACCACCGGCGCTGTACTGCCAGTTGGATGGCGCATCGCGGTTGAGCTGCTGAGGCGCGCTCAGGTACAGGCTCACGGCCACGCGCAGGTAGTAGTAGAGACCAATCGCGGAGCCAATAACCACGCCCGCAGTCAGCCACCACAGGTGCGCCTGCACGCCGACGGCCAGCACGTAGAACTTACCGATAAAGCCGAGCGTCATCGGAATACCTGCCAGAGAGAGCATCATCACGGTCATCACCGCGGACAGGATCGGACGGTGCCAGAACAGACCACGGTAGGAGAACAGTGAATCGGCATCCGGGCCACGGTACGGGCTGGACATCAGGCTCACCACGCCGAAGGCGCCGAGGCTGCTGAACAGGTAACCGGCCAGATAGACGCCCACGGTTTCCATCGACATCTCACCGCTCTGCAGCGCAATCAGCGCCACCATCAGGTAGCCCAGATGAGAGATAGACGAGTAGCCCAGCAGACGTTTGATGTTGGTCTGGCTCAGCGCCATCAGGTTACCGAAGATGATGGAGACGAACGCGATGATGCCCAGCACCACGCGTACCGCTTCACTGTCACCCACCGGGGCGTACAGGAACAGACGCATGACCACACCGAAGATAGCGATTTTGCTCGCCGTCGCCAGGAAGGTCGACACCGGAGCCGGCGCACCCTGGTAGACGTCTGGCGTCCACAGGTGGAACGGAACCAGAGAGAGCTTGAAGCCAAGGCCCACGATCATCATGCCCAGACCCGCCAGCAGCAGCGGCTCATGCAGCATGCCATCACCGAGGCTCTTGCCGAGCGCCATGAAGGAGAGGTTACCGGACTGTGCGTACAGCAGCGCAATACCAAACAGCAGGAAGGACGACGCAGCAGCAGACAGAATGGTGTACTTGATGCTCGCTTCAAGAGAGCGCTTCTGACGGAAGGCGTAACCAATCAGGCCGAACAGCGGCAAAGAGATCAGCTCAATACCGAGGAACAGCGCGGCCAGGTGGTTGGCATTCGCCAGCAGAATGCCGCCCAGCGCGGCAATCAGAACCAGCAGGTAAAACTCTTCTTTGTTGTCGTTGTAGCCTTCGAGCCACGGGTACGCAAAGGTACAGGTTGCCAGGCTCGCCAGCAGCACCAGACCGGTATACAGCATGGCGTAACCGTCAACGCGCATCAGCGGAGTGACGTCCATCGCCCCGCCCTGGCCAACAAACCAGAGAGAGACTAACGCGGCGTTCAGGCCGATGACCGACAGCGTGGCATTCAGGAAGTGATTGCGTCGCCACGCAATGGAGAGCATCACAACCACCACCGTCAATCCGACGATCAGCAGCGGTAGCAGCGCGATCAGTTGTTGTGGAGTTATTGTCATGGCGAATTACGGCCTTGTAGTAGAAGCAGAATTAACAAACCACTGCTGGATGTTACCCATCGCACTATGCGAGGTATCCAGAATCGGCTGCGGGAAGAAGCCCAGCAGCACCAGCAGTACGACCAGCAGCAGGATGATGAACAGCTCACGCAGCGACATCCCCGGCAGTTCTTGTGCAGCAATTTCGCTCTTCGCTTTACCGAAGTAAGCGCGGTGCAGCATCGCCAGCGAGTAGACGGAAGCGAACACCAGACCAAAGGTGGAGATCACGGTAATCACCGGTACCACTTTGAAGCTGCCGAACAGAATCATAAATTCGCCGACGAAGTTACCGGTACCCGGCATCCCCAGGGTAGCAACAGCGAAGAACATGGAGAGCGCTGGCAGCCACTTAATTTTGCTCCACAGACCGCCCATCATGCGCATGTCGCGGGTATGCAGACGTTCGTACAGCTGACCACACAGGATGAAGAGACCGGCTGCGGACAGACCGTGCGCAATCATCTGGATCACCGCGCCCTGGTACGCCAGCTGGCTGCCGGTGTAGATAGCAATCAGCACGAAGCCCATGTGGGAAACGGAGGTGTAAGCAATCAGACGCTTGATGTCATACTGCGTGAAGGCCATCCACGCGCCGTAGAAGATACCGATCACACCCAGCCACATGGCAATCGGTGCGAACTCTGCGGAGGCGTTCGGGAACAGCGGCAGTGCGAAACGCAGCAGACCGTAGGCCGCCGTTTTCAGCAAGATGCCCGCCAGGTCAACGGAACCCGCCGTTGGTGCCTGAGAGTGCGCGTCTGGAAGCCAGCCGTGCAGCGGAACCACCGGCATTTTCACCGCGAAGGCAATGAAGAAGCCCAGCATCAGCAGGTATTCAACGCCGTGGGACATTGGCGTTTTAAGCAGATCTTCGTAGTTGAAGGTCCAGGTGCCGGTCGCGTTATGGTGAACAAACACCAGCGCCAGAATGGCAATCAGCATCACCAGACCACTCGCCTGGGTATAGATGAAGAACTTGGTGGCCGCCGTGATACGCGTTTTACCGTCGGAGGCCTTGTGGCCCCACAGCGCGATCAGGAAGTACATCGGCACCAGCATCATCTCCCAGAAGAAGAAGAACAGGAACATGTCGATGGCAAGGAACACGCCGATCACGCCGCCCAGGATCCACATCAGGTTCAGGTGGAAGAAGCCCTGGTATTTTTCGATTTCTCGCCAGGAGCAGAGTACCGCCAGAACGCCGAGCAGACCGGTCAGCACCACCATCAGCAGCGACAGACCGTCAATCGCCAGGTGGATCGTAATGCCGAAACGCGGGATCCACGGCAGGATGAACTCAGACTGCCACTGCGGAATGCCCGCAGACTGGGTCAGTGAGTAACCGCCCTGCAACCACAGTTGCAGGCCAAGCGCGAGCGTCAATCCCATGGTGATCAGCGCGATCCAGCGCGGCATCTTCACGCCAAAGCGTTCGGTCTGCCAGCACAGGAAGCCGCCGATGAAGGGAATTAATATTAGCCAGGGTAGTAACATGGCGATTTACATTCCTTTTTAAGGCCCCCAGCAGGGGCCTGATTTTCAACGAATTCGAATAAAATTCACTTAACGATCAACGCAACACCATCAGCAGCGCCAGCACGACAACCGCACCGATGCTCATGGACGCCACATACCAGCGCAGGTATCCGTTCTCGCTGTACAGCAGGCCTTTACCTGCAAAGCGGGAGAGGATCGCCGGGATGTTCATCAGGCTGTTCAGCGGGTCGCGTTTCAGCAGCCACGCAATGCCCAGGAACGGCTTAACGAAGATCATGTCGTACAGCCAGTCGAAGCCCCACGCGTTGTACCACCAGGTGCCCAGCAGACGGCCCGGCGCACTGTTGGCAACGGCAGTCACCAGCGTACGTTTGCCCAGCCACAGCCATGCTGCAATCAGGATGCCCGCGATAGCGACCACACCGGAGGTGATTTCAAGCGTCAGAACGCGACCGTGCTCAAGCTCGGTGGTGTCTGGCAGTACGCCCTGCAGCGGAGGCACAATCATCGCGCCAACGAAGGTGGAGAGTACCAGCAGCACAATCAGCGGCAGGTGGTGGGTAATCCCCTTCCCTGCGTGAGCGTGAATTTGTTCTTTACCGTGGAATACGATGAAAATCATACGGAAGGTATACAGGGAGGTCATGAACGCACCGACCAGACCCGCAACCATCAGATTGATATGACCATTCGCCATGGCACCGGCAAGGATTTCGTCCTTACTGAAGAAGCCCGCGGTAATCAGCGGCAGTGCCGCCAGCGCCGCGCCGCCCACCAGGAAGCAGACATACACCAGCGGAATGGACTTACGCAGTCCGCCCATCTTGAAGATGTTCTGCTCGTGGTGGCAGGCCAGAATCACGGAACCGGATGAGAGGAACAGCAGCGCTTTAAAGAACGCGTGCGTCATCAGGTGGAAAATGGCTGCGTCCCACGCCTGAACGCCCAGCGCGAGGAACATATAACCAATCTGGCTCATGGTGGAGTACGCGAGAACGCGTTTGATGTCGGTCTGCACCAGCGCGGCAAAGCCTGCCAGCACCAGCGTGACCGCACCGACGATACCCACCAGGTGCAGAATTTCCGGAGTCATCAGGAACAGGCCATGGGTACGCGCAATCAGGTACACACCGGCGGTAACCATGGTCGCGGCGTGGATCAGCGCGGAGACAGGGGTTGGACCCGCCATCGCGTCGGCCAGCCATGTCTGCAACGGCAACTGTGCGGATTTACCCACAGCACCACCCAGCAGCATCAGCGTTGCCCACCACAGCATGTTGTTGCCTGCAGCGAAGTGCGCTGGCGCCAGTTCCACCATTTCGCGGAAGTTCAGCGTGCCCAGTTCGTTGTAGAGAATGAACAGCGCGAAAGCGAGGAACACGTCACCCACGCGGGTCACGACGAACGCTTTCATGGCCGCTGCGCCATTCTTCGGATCGGTGTAGTAGAAACCGATCAGCAGGTAAGAACACAGACCTACGCCTTCCCAGCCCAGATACATCAGCAGCAGGTTATCGGCCAGAACCAATACCACCATGCTGGCGATAAACAGGTTGGTGTAGGCGAAGAAGCGGGAGTATCCCTCTTCACCGCGCATATACCAGGAGGCGAACATGTGGATCAGGAAGCCGACGCCGGTAACCACGGAAAGCATGGTCAGCGAGAGGCCGTCCAGCACCAGGTTGAAACCGATGTTGAAATCACCGACCGACATCCAGGTCCACAGCGGTACGCTGAAAGGCTGACGTCCGTTGTTAAAGAAGTCGATACCCGCATACGCTGTGACCAGCGCAGCCAGACCGACAGAGCCCATGCCAACGGCCGCAGACAGATTCTCAGACCAGCGGCCCCGAGAAAACGCCAGCAGCACGAAGCCAATCAGCGGAAAAATAATGGTTAAGGCAAGCATGTTCATCCACGCAACTCACTTACTGAATCGATGTTCAGATTCTGGCGGCGACGATGGAGCTGCAGCAACAGCGCCAGGCCAATACTCGCTTCGGCAGCCGCGAGGCTGATGGCGAGAATGTACATCACCTGACCATCGGTCTGGCCCCAGTAGCTTCCGGCGACCACGAAGGCCAGCGCGGAGGCGTTAATCATGATTTCCAGGCCGATCAGCATAAACAGCAGATTGCGGCGGATAACCAGACCGGTCAGACCCAGAACGAATAAAATCGCAGCGAGGATCAGTCCATGTGTTAAGGGGATCATGCGCGCTCCTCCGTTTTTCTTTTCGCGCGGTCGTCAGTGCGGTTGCTCAGCACCTCGCCAGCACGCTCTTCGCGGCCAACGTGGAAAGCCACAACCAGGCCTGCCAGCAGCAGCATTGAGGCCAGTTCCACCGCCAGAACGTATGGGCCAAAGAGTGTAATACCTACCTCTTTCGCGCCGATTGGCGTGCCGTCGATGCCCTGATCGTTAACACCCAGAATGGCGTAAACGATCACCACCAGCATGATGGCCGACAGAATTGCCGGACCAATCCACACCTGCGGTTTTAACCACTGACGTTCCTGCTCAATTTCAGAGCCGCCCAGGTTCAGCATCATCACCACGAACACGAACAGCACCATGATGGCCCCGGCGTAGACAATGATTTCCAGCGCACCGGCAAAGTGCGCGCCCAGTGCGAAGAACACCCCGGAAATGGCCAGCAGCGAGATAATTAAGTACAGCAGCGCATGCACCGGATTGGTGTGCGTGATCACTCGCAGCGTAGCCAGGATGGCGATAAGGCCACAGATATAAAAAGCGAATTCCATTGCCCTCTCCTTACGGTAACAGGCTCTTGACGTCGATAGGCTTAGCTTCGTTCTCTGCTTCGCCCTTATCTTTGCCGTCGATTGCCATACCCGCCATCCGGTAGAAGTTATATTCCGGGTATTTGCCCGGACCGGAAATCAGCAGATCCTCTTTCTCGTACACCAGGTCCTGACGCTTGTACTCACCCAGCTCGAAGTCTGGAGTCAGCTGAATCGCCGTGGTTGGGCACGCTTCTTCACACAGACCGCAGAAAATGCAGCGTGAGAAGTTGATGCGGAAGAACTCAGGGTACCAGCGGCCGTCTACCGTCTCTGCTTTTTGCAGAGAGATACAGCCCACTGGACACGCTACCGCACACAGGTTACAGGCAACGCAGCGCTCGGAACCGTCCGGGTCGCGCGTCAGCACGATACGTCCACGGTAGCGCGGCGGCAGATATACCGGCTCTTCCGGGTACATCCGGGTTTCGCGTTTGGCAAACGCATGCAGGCCGATCATCCAGATACTGCGTACCTGGGTACCGAAGCCTACCAGTAATTCTTTTAAGGTCATGGTCTATAGCCCCTTATGGCTGCTGCCAGAGAATGACAGCTGCCGTTACCAACAAGTTGACGAGCGTCAGCGGCAGGCACACTTTCCAGCCGAAGGACATTACCTGGTCATAACGCGGACGCGGTAACGCTGCGCGAATCAAAATGAACATCATCATGAAGAACGCGGTTTTCAGCGCGAACCAGATGAACGGCGGTAAGAACGGGCCATGCCAGCCACCAAAGAACAGCGTTACCATCAACGCGGAAATGGTGACGATACCGATGTACTCGCCCACGAAGAACAGACCGAACTTCATACCGGAATATTCAATGTGGTAACCGTCGGCCAGTTCCTGTTCGGCTTCTGGCTGGTCAAACGGGTGACGGTGACACACCGCCACGCCCGCGATAGCAAAGGTAATAAACCCAAAGAACTGCGGGATAACGTTCCAGATGTCGGCCTGGTTGTTGACGATGTCGGTCATGTTAAACGAACCGGCCTGCGCCACCACGCCCATCAGGGAGAGACCCAGGAACACTTCGTAGCTCAGCGTCTGCGCGGAAGCACGCATCGCACCCAGCAGGGAGTATTTGTTGTTACTGGACCAGCCTGCGAACAGCACCGCGTAAACCGCGAGGCCTGCCATCATCAGGAAGAACAGAATGCCGATGTTCAGGTCAGCGACCACCCAGGTCGGGCTGACCGGAACGATAGCAAACGCCAGCAGCAGCGAGGTGAAGGCGATCATCGGTGCCAGAGTAAAGATCACGCGGTCCGAGAAGCGCGGGATCCAGTCCTCTTTAAAGAACATCTTGATCATGTCCGCGACCAGCTGGAGTGAACCACCCCAGCCTACGCGGTTCGGTCCGTAACGGTTCTGGAACAGACCGAGCAGACGACGTTCACCAAAGCTCATGAACGCGCCGCAGGTGACCACCACCAGCAGGATAACAATCGCTTTCAGAATGCTCAGCAGGATGTCGATAAGATCCGGCGTTAACCAACTCATGCTTTTGCCTCCTGCAGATTATCAAGACGCGCACCCGCCAGTACCGGCGCGATGCCAGGCATACCCATCGGCAGACCCACCTGCCCTGCTGTCAGACCTTCAGAGATAATCAGCGGCAGGCTGATTGTCTGGCCGTCATAGCTAAAGGCGATGTTCGCACCCGCGTTGACGCCAAGCTTCGCGGCATCTGCCGGGTTGAGCTTGATGTACGGCTGCGGCATGCGGGTCTGGAAGACCGGTGAACGCTGGGACAGCTCGTCGCTACCAAACAGATGATAGTACGGCGCAATACGCCAGCTACCGTCCTGCGCCTGGAAACTCGCTGGAACGGTAGTGAAGAAGTCCAGACCGGTTTCGGAGGCTTCAATCAGACGCACGCCCGGATCGCCGTGCCGCAGGGAGCCACCCACTTCAGCCTGGAACTTGTTCCATGCCTGCGGGGAGTTCCAGCCCGGCGCCCATGCGAATGGGATTTGCGAACGCGGCGCAGACGGCTGGTTGTTCCCTTCCATGGAGAAGGCGAACATGGTGTCTTTATCCTGCGGCTGGCGCGGTTCGTGCACGCTGATATTGGCGCGCATCGCGGTACGGCCGCTGTAGCGGTGCGGTTCACGCGCCAGTTTCTGGCCGCGAATGCGGAAGCTTGCTTCAGGTGCGGCATCTTTAATGCCTGCCAGCTGAGGCAGTTTTTCGACTACCGCGTCGATAACGTGGTCAAGCTGCGTCCAGTCCACTTCACGGCTCTGCACGGTGCTGTGCAGGGAGTGCAGCCAGCGCCAGCTTTCCAGCATCACGGTGTTGCTGTCGTAGTACGCCGGGTCGTAAACCTGGAAGAAACGCTGCGCGCGGCCTTCGTTGTTGATAACGGTACCGTCGCTTTCTGCGAAGCTTGCCGCAGAGAGCACCAGGTGCGCTTTGTCCATGATCGCGGTGCGCTGATGGTCAATCACCATTACCAGCGGCGCTTTGGAGAGCGCGGCGTCAACGCGAGCGGCAGACGCGTGGCGATGCAGGTCGTTTTCCAGCACCACAACGGCGTCAGCAGAACCGGATTCCAGTTCGCTTAACGCTTCTTCCAGCGAACCGCCGCCAATCATACCCAGACCGATGCTGTTCACCGCACGGGCAATCATGGTGACGCCGACGTCCGCACCGCGGCCTTTCAGGGCTTTGGCAACGTTGGCTGCCGCCTGAATGATCTCGGCGCTGCCGGCGTTGGTACCGGAAATAATCAGTGGTTTCTTCGCCCCCGCCAGCGCCTGAACAATCACGTCGACCTTGTTTTGCAGGTCGCGATCCAGTTCGACGGCCGGAGAGTTGCTGTCCAGCGCGTGGGCAATGGCAAAGCCGAGGCGCGCCTGATCTTCAACCGGCGCGCAGTAGGTCCACGCGGCGATATCGTCCAGACGGGTGTTGTCGACGTTGGTCACAAACAGAGGATGCTTCGCGCGCTGGCCGATGTTGAGGATGGCCGCAATCTGCCAGTCAGCCACTTTCTGCGCCGCTGCCATTTCACGCGCTTTGCCCTTCACTGCCTGGCGAACCGCCAGAGCCGCGCGTGCGCCGGTTTGCGTCAGGTCTTCCCCCAGAACCAGAACCGCATCATAAGATTCGATTTCGCGCAGCGCAGGGGTATGAATACCGCCTTCACGCAGCACTTTCAGTACCAGCTGCAGACGTTCCTGCTCGCCCTGGGCGATACCGGTATAGAAGTTTTCCGCACCCACCAGCTCGCGCAGCGCAAAGTTGCTTTCGATGCTGGCGCGCGGGGAGCCGATACCGATCACTTTCTTCGACTGGCGCAGAATATCTGCCGCGCCCTGCATCGCCTGTTCAGCGTTCAGGGTAATGAAGTCGTCGCCACGGCGCTGAACTGGCTGACGCGGACGGTCTTTCAGGTTCACATAGCCATAGCCGAAACGACCGCGGTCGCAGAGGAAGTAGTGGTTAACAGTACCGTTGTATCGGTTTTCGATACGACGCAGTTCGCCGTAACGCTCACCCGGGCTGGTGTTACAGCCAAGGGAACACTGCTGGCAGATGCTTGGCGCAAACTGCATATCCCATTTACGGTTGTAACGCTCGGAGTGCGTTTTATCGGTGAATACGCCGGTCGGGCAGATTTCTACCAGGTTACCGGAGAATTCGCTTTCCAGCGTACCGTCTTCCGGACGACCAAAGTAGACGTTGTCATGCGCGCCATATACGCCCAGATCCTGTCCGTCTGCATAATCTTTGTAATAACGCACGCAGCGGTAGCAGGCGATGCAGCGGTTCATTTCGTGAGAGATGAACGGCCCCAGGTCCTGGTTACGGTGGGTACGCTTGGTAAAGCGATAGCGACGGAAGCTGTGACCGGTCATAACGGTCATATCCTGGAGGTGGCAGTTACCGCCCTCTTCACAAACCGGACAGTCGTGCGGGTGGTTGGTCATCAACCACTCCACCACGCTTTCACGGAACTGTTTGGCTTCTTCGTCATCAATCGAAATAAAGGTGCCTTCGGTGGCTGGCGTCATACAGGACATCACCAGGCGACCACGCGTGTCTTCCGCGTTTTGATATTGCTTCACCGCACACTGGCGGCAAGCACCGACGCTGCCCAGCGCCGGATGCCAGCAAAAGTACGGAATATCGAGGCCAAGAGACAGACAAGCTTCCAGCAGGTTGTCCGCCCCGTTGACTTCGTATTCTTTGCCGTCTACATGAATCGTAGCCATTAGCATGCTTCCAGTTGGCTCGGCCGAAACCGAGCGTTAATCAAAATTCTGTTTTTACCAGCGCGCTTTCAGCAGGTTCGGCTGAATACCATTGATTGAATGGGTATTGCTGAACGGCTGCTTGATGCCTGCTTCGAATTCGTCGCGGAAATATTTAATCGCGCTCTGCAGCGGCTCGACGGCACCCGGTGCGTGGGCACAGAAGGTTTTGCCTGGGCCTAAGAATCGACACAGTTGCTCAAGTGTCTCGATATCGCCAGGCTGGCCTTCGCCACGTTCGATTGCACGCAGGATCTTCACGCTCCACGGCAGACCGTCACGGCACGGTGTACACCAGCCGCAGGACTCGCGGGCGAAGAACTCTTCCAGGTTACGCACCAGCGAGACCATGCCGATCTCGTGGTCGACGGCCATCGCCAGCGCCGTACCCAGACGGCTGCCTGCTTTACCAATGCTTTCGAATTCCATCGGCAGATCGAGGTGGGCTTCGGTCAGGAAGTCAGTCCCTGCCCCACCCGGCTGCCAGGCTTTGAATTTCAGGCCATCGCGCATGCCGCCCGCGTAGTCTTCAAGAATTTCACGTGCGGTGGTACCGAACGGCAGTTCCCAGACGCCAGGATTTTTAACGCGACCAGAGAAGCCCATCAGCTTTGTACCGGCATCTTTGCTTGAGGAGATGCCCTGATACCACTCCACGCCGTTGGCGAGAATAGCCGGAACGTTACACAGGGTTTCGACGTTGTTTACGCAGGTCGGTTTACCCCATACGCCGGAGCTTGCCGGGAACGGTGGCTTAGAGCGCGGGTTCGCACGGCGGCCTTCCAGGGAGTTTATCAGCGCGGTTTCTTCACCGCAGATATAACGCCCGGCACCGGTGTGCACGAACAGTTCGAAGTCAAACCCGGTGCCCAGGATATTTTTCCCAAGCAAGCCCGCTTCGGTGGCTTCCGCAATCGCGCGACGCAGGTTTTCTGCCGCTTCGATGTACTCACCGCGCAGGAAGATGTAGCCACGGTAGGCTTTCAGCGCAAACGCGGAGATCAGCATGCCTTCCACCAGCAGGTGCGGCAGCTGCTCCATCAGCAGGCGGTCTTTATAGGTGCCCGGCTCCATTTCATCGGCGTTACACAGCAGGTAACGGATGTTCATGGATTCGTCTTTCGGCATCAGGCTCCACTTGAGACCGGTGGAGAAGCCCGCACCGCCGCGCCCTTTCAGGCCGGAGTCTTTCACCGCATTAACGATGTCATCCGGCGCCATGCCGCCGAGGGCTTTACGCGCACCGGCATAGCCGTTTTTGCTCTGGTATTCGTCGAGCCATACCGGCTGTTTGTCATCGCGCAGACGCCAGGTCAGCGGATGCGTCTCAGCAGTACGAATTACAGTTTTCATTTGTACTGCTCCAGCAGGTCAGGAATCGCTTCCGGCGTCAGATGGCTGTGAGTGTCCTCATCAATCATCATGGTCGGCCCCTTGTCGCAGTTACCCAGGCAGCAGGTTGGCAGCAGAGTAAAGCGTCCATCGAACGTGGTCTGGCCCGGCTTGATATTGAGTTTTTTCTCAATCGCAGCCTGAATACCCTGGTAACCGGTGATATGGCAGACCACGCTGTCACAGTAGCGGATCACATGGCGGCCAACCGGCTGACGGAAGATCTGGCTGTAGAACGTGGCTACGCCTTCTACGTCACTTGCCGGAATACCCAGCACTTTTGCGATCTCGTAGATCGCCCCATCCGGCACCCAGCCACGCTGTTTCTGTACGATTTTCAGCGCTTCAATGGACGCCGCACGCGGGTCTTCGTAGTGGTGCATCTCATGCTCAATGGCGGCACGTTCTGCTTCACTCAGCTCAAAAGCCTCGGTTTGTGGTTGTTGATTCTCGTGCATAATTAGCGGTCCACATCTGACATAACAAAATCGATACTACCCAGATACACAATCAGGTCGGAGACCAGACTGCCGCGGATGGCGGACGGGATCTGCTGCAGGTGCGCAAAGCTCGGCGTACGCACGCGGGTACGGTAGCTCATGGTGCTGCCGTCGCTGGTCAGGTAGTAACTGTTAATACCCTTGGTCGCTTCAATCATCTGGAAGGATTCTTGCGCCGGCATGACCGGACCCCAGGAAACCTGCAGGAAGTGGGTGATCAGGGTTTCGATATGTTGCAGCGTGCGCTCTTTCGGTGGCGGCGTCGTCAGCGGGTGATCCGCCTTGAACGGGCCTTCCGGCATGTTGTTGAGGCACTGCTCAAGGATGCGCAGACTCTGGCGCAGCTCTTCCACTTTCAGCATCACGCGGGTGTAGCAGTCGGACACGCCGCCGCCAACCGGGACTTCAAAGTCGAAGTTCTCGTAACCAGAGTAAGGACGGGCTTTACGCACGTCGAAATCAATACCCGTCGCACGCAGACCTGCACCTGTCGTACCCCACTCCAGCGCTTCTTTCGCGCCGTAGGCAGCAACGCCCTGGGAACGGCCTTTCAGGATGGAGTTACGCAGCGCGGCTTTCTCGTAAGACGCAAGACGTTTTGGCATCCAGTCGAGGAATTCACGCAGCAGACGGTCCCAGCCGCGCGGCAGATCGTGTGCCACACCGCCGATACGGAACCAGGCCGGGTGCATACGGAAACCGGTAATCGCTTCCACCAGATCGTAGATTTTCTGACGGTCGGTAAAGGCGAAGAACACTGGCGTCATCGCGCCGACGTCCTGAATGAACGTGGAGATGTACAGCAGGTGGCTGTTGATACGGAACAGTTCTGACAGCATCACGCGAATCACGTTAACGCGATCCGGGACGGTGATGCCTGCCAGTTTCTCAACGGCCAGCACGTATGGCATTTCGTTTACACAGCCGCCGAGGTACTCGATACGGTCGGTATACGGAATGTAGCTGTGCCAGGACTGACGCTCGCCCATCTTCTCAGCACCACGGTGGTGGTAGCCGATGTCAGGGACGCAGTCGACAATCTCTTCGCCATCAAGCTGAAGAATAATACGGAATGCACCGTGCGCAGACGGGTGGTTTGGACCGAGGTTGAGGAACATGAAATCCTCATTTTCGGTACCGCGCTTCATGCCCCAGTCTTCCGGCTTGAAGGTCAGCGCTTCCATCTCCAGATCCTGCTTGGCTTTGGTCAGCTCAAACGGATCGAATTCGGTTGCACGTGCCGGGTAATCTTTACGCAGCGGGTGGCCGGTCCAGGTCTGCGGCATCATGATGCGCGTCAGGTGCGGGTGGCCGTCGAAGGTCATGCCGAACATTTCCCAGGTTTCACGCTCATACCAGTTGGCGTTCGGGAAAAGTTTGGTGATCGTCGGCAGATGCATGTCGTTTTCAGACAATGCCACCTTGAGCATGATATCCGTGTTGCGGTCTATTGAGATCAGATGGTAGAAAACGGAAAAATCCGCAGCAGGGAGACCCTGGCGGTGCGTTCTCAGACGTTCGTCCATGCCGTGTAAGTCAAACAGCATGACGTAAGGTTTTGGCAATTTCTTGAGGAAATCGACAACTTCCAGCAATTGCTCACGCTTCACCCAAACAACGGGTACCCCGGTGCGGGTCGCCTGAACAGTAAAGGCATCCGGCCCAAAACGGTTGCGCAGTTCGCCAATGACCGGGTCATCGAGATGATCCCGGGTCTGCCATGCGGCTTCTTGCGCGGTTAAGTCGGTCATATTGTTCACCATTGCAAATGGTCCGTGGTGACTGTTGAGCCTGGCTTCGCGCTATTTGAGTAGTGATATGCGAAGGTGTTCTCCAGGCCTACAGGCGCAAATTAAATTTCGTCAGGCGTACGCAGGTTGGTGACGGCAATACGTTCACCACGTTTACGCTCGCGCTCAGACTGCATGTTCGCGCGATAAACACCCTGATCGCCAACAACCCATGAGAGTGGGCGGCGTTCTTTACCGATAGATTCCTGCAGCAGCATCAGCGCCTGCATATAGGCTTCTGGACGCGGCGGGCAGCCCGGGATGTAAACATCCACCGGAATGAACTTATCAACGCCCTGCACAACGGAATAAATGTCGTACATACCGCCAGAGTTTGCACATGCGCCCATGGAAATAACCCATTTTGGCTCCAGCATCTGGTCATACAGACGCTGAATAACAGGTGCCATCTTGGTAAAGCAGGTACCGGCGACCACCATCAGGTCAGCCTGACGTGGGGAAGCACGCAGTACCTCGGCCCCAAAACGCGCAACGTCATGCACCGCAGTGAATGACGTCACCATTTCAACGTAGCAGCAAGAAAGGCCAAAGTTGTATGGCCAGATGGAGTTCTTACGACCCCAGTTGACCATATCGTGCATGGCATGTTCGAGCTTGCCCATGTACACGCTTTTATTGACTTCTTGCTCCAGGGGGTCGGTTACGATCTCCTGTTTTTGCAGGGGGTAACGGTCATTCTCACCGTTAGGATCTATGCGGGTGAGCGTATAATCCATCTTATTGCCTCGCTGTTACTGCTGACGATTAGAGATACTGTTTTCCGGGTTGATGTGTTCACGACGTGAACGCGCAGGCGTCCAGTCAAGCGCGCCAATACGCACCAGATAAACCAGACCGGCCAGTAACACTAAAATGAAAATTGCGGCCTCGACAAAGCCCACCCAACCACTTTCGCGGATGGAGGTCGACCATGCGAACAGGTAAAGCGCTTCCACGTCGAAGATGACGAAGAACATCGCTACCAGATAGAACTTGGCAGACAGGCGTAAGCGAGCGGAACCTACTGAATCAATACCTGATTCGAAAGGTGTGTTTTTGTGCCTTGCACGGGCGCGACCGCCCAGGAACCAGCCGCCGACTAACATCAGGCAGCACAGGCCAATGGCTACAATAAGAAAGATTGCGAATGCCCAGTGATGAGCGATGACTTCTGTGGATGTTGACATACTCATTGCTTACTCATCAAAAGTGATACCGATGACACTGCTCTTGCTGGCAGATAGGCATCACATCGATTCATGGGGAGGAACAAATAACCTTACACTAACTGTCTGAAATGAGACGTAGACAGCAAAATGATGGGGTTTTTTACTCCTTTCTATAACCTATTGTCAACTTTAACAAAGGTTTCTTCACATTAAATTACATCGAGCGATTCTCATTAACATTTGGTGCCCTTTAACCCTGGTGGGTACATGACTTTCCGTCAAATGCATGTTGTTGAATCGTGTCCGTTTTGGAAGTAAAAAAAATAACCCTCCTATTTTGACAGGATTTGCCAACGATTCCTCCCCCCAAATAGGAGTATTTTCTTGATCTGAGACACGCTTTTGTTAATTCAACCAAAAAAACGGCAACATATTTGCTGTTTTTTTAACATTGATGGGTTATGGATGAACTTAGAACGGAAAGCGAACAACATTTAAGCAAAAGCATTTATGGCATTGATAAATAGCATGTATTTGTTAATCCCCTTCGCCTCAAGGGGATATCATTGCTAAAAAAAAGCCACTGCGTGCGAAAACGACACGAGTGGCTTTTTTTTACACTTACAATTTGTTACCAGAATTTTGAGCGATTGATCACTCAAAGTCACCTTCAACGATCAGGGAATCATCCCCTCCTTCGGAGGTAACATGCTCGAACTGCCACGGGTTATGGTAGTTTTGCATCGCCTCGAACACCACTTTCGCCAGCTCGTTATGACTGGATGCATTATGGCAAAGCAGGTACTCGGTATCCGGCAGCGCAGGTAGCCCGTCTGATTTACCGAGAACGCGCAGATCCGGGCTCATCATCTCCACCGGACGGGCCGTCACGCCAAGACCGGCTTTCACGGCGGCACGAACCGCAGGCAGAGTGGACGCCACATATGCCAGACGCCATGGAATGTTGGCTTCATTTAACGCCGTCAACACCATGTCGCGGAACGGGCTCGGATCGTCCAGTAATACCAGCGGAACGGGTTCCCCTTTTTGCAGCACATATTCAGCTGCGCAATACCAGTGCGTTGGCGATGTGCGCAAGGTCAGACAATCAAATTGTCCGGGACGATGCGTGGTGACCACCAGATCAACCTTATTCTCATTTAACATCTCAACCATAAAGGCGTTGCGTTTAACGCTAACATCCAGCGCAAGCTTCGGATAAACCGAACTAATTCGATTGAGAAGAAACGGCAATATAGTATCCGCTGACTCATCAGATGCCCCTAAAGTTAACACTCCCTGAAGGTTGCTAAACATTAATGACATACATGCTTCATCATTAAAGCGAAGAATTTTCCTGGCATAACCCAGAAGCTGAATACCGTGTTCCGTTAAGAGCTTATTACGCCCGTGTCGGGCAAAAAGCTCTTTACCAACCAGTTGCTCCAGCCGCTGCATTTGCTGGCTCACGGCGGACTGAGTTCGGCAGACGGCGGCAGCAGCAGCTGCAAAAGTGTTGAGATCGGCGACCGCAACAAACGTTCTCAGCAGATCGAGGTCGAGATTCATTATCGGACGATTTGCATTTATCATATCTATTCACTTTCAGGTTGCTCGTGCGGAGCTGCCCGGGTTGAAGCTGTGTGTAACAGTTAAGCAATTCCCTCTGAAGATTTTCCCTCGCATCCCGGCCCGGCAGACTGCCTGACAGATAGTTATTGTGCTGCTTTATATCAACAGTCAGAAAGCACGTTTCATGACGTTATTTTTATTCTCTTAAACGTTCAGGATATTTAGATGTTCGCAGGTGTATGTAAATTACATTAAAGGCGTAACACCTTTTCTGCCATCTGTATCGCAGCGTTGTCAACGTAGCAGGAGATGTTTGACACATCCCGGCCAGAGATAACTCCAACAATAACAATCAATTAAATCGGAAAATCAGTTTCAGATATACAAACCCAGTACATCTTTCATCAGCTTTCCCTAAAGACATCTTAACCCAAATCCACTTTATTTATAAGTCTTATTGCAATATTAAGGATTAAAGGGCTTTGTTAAGCTTCTAAACTAATTTTATTAAAATTAACTAAAGTTGCATTTTGTTCGTTAATAATAAATAAACTTTAATTTAGATTAAGGTCATTCATTAATAACACTTAACATTAATTTCACATGAGTAACTTTTAGCCTCCCCAGGCTATTACTGCAAGTTCTCGGCAACATTCAGGTTTTACGAAGTGTCACGCAACGTGATTTCTGTTGCCGATCTGCATGTCATTCATTTTACATCAGGACAATATACAAGATTTATAAAAACTCACAGCATAATAAACCTTAAAATCTGATTTGCGCATTGCATTTATGCACAAATATAGCGCACAGACAGCGTAAAAGATTCGCCATAATTTCGCGCCATGCACAAAATCTTCTCCTGCACACCCTTCAAAACGAAGCGTGGGGGGAGTACATTATTCCGTGCTGACTTCCACGGCAGGGAGTGGCGATAATAGCGAAAAGGTTAAAGGTTCATGTCCCCTATCGAAAAATCCAGCAAGCTAGATAACGTCTGTTATGACATCCGTGGCCCGGTTCTGAAAGAGGCAAAACGCCTTGAAGAAGAAGGCAATAAGGTTCTTAAACTCAACATTGGTAACCCCGCGCCATTTGGTTTTGAAGCGCCGGATGAGATTCTGGTTGATGTGATCCGCAACCTGCCTACTGCACAAGGCTATTGCGATTCAAAAGGACTTTACTCCGCACGAAAAGCCATCATGCAGCACTACCAGGCGCGCGGTATGCGTGATGTCACCGTTGAAGATATCTATATTGGCAACGGTGTCTCTGAACTGATTGTTCAGGCGATGCAGGCGCTGCTGAACAGCGGCGACGAAATGCTGGTGCCCGCGCCAGATTATCCACTGTGGACGGCGGCGGTGTCGCTGTCCAGCGGTAAAGCGGTGCATTATCTTTGCGACGAGTCCTCTGACTGGTTCCCGGATCTGGACGACATTCGCGCGAAAATTACGCCACGCACGCGCGGCATCGTGATTATCAACCCGAACAACCCGACGGGCGCGGTCTACTCAAAGGAGCTGCTGATGGAGATCGTAGAGATCGCCCGCCAGCACAACCTGATCATCTTCGCTGACGAAATCTACGACAAGATCCTGTATGACGCGGCGCAGCACCACTCTATTGCCGCGCTGGCGCCGGATCTGCTGACCGTCACCTTTAACGGCCTGTCTAAAACCTACCGCGTGGCCGGTTTCCGTCAGGGCTGGATGGTGCTGAACGGCCCGAAAAAGCACGCGAAAGGCTATATTGAAGGGCTTGAGATGCTGGCATCGATGCGGCTTTGTGCCAACGTACCGGCGCAGCACGCGATCCAGACGGCACTCGGCGGCTATCAGAGCATTAGCGAGTTTATCGTTCCTGGCGGTCGCCTGTACGAACAGCGCAACCGTGCGTGGGAACTGATCAACGATATCCCGGGCGTGTCCTGCGTCAAGCCGAACGGCGCGCTGTATATGTTCCCGAAAATTGACGCTAAGCGCTTCAATATCCACGACGACCAGAAAATGGTGCTCGATTTCCTGTTACAGGAAAAAGTGCTGCTGGTTCAGGGGACGGCATTTAACTGGCCGTGGCCGGACCACGTGCGTATCGTGACGCTGCCGCGCGAAGACGATCTCGAAATGGCGATTAGCCGCTTTGGGCGCTTCCTCTCTGGATATCATCAGTAATCTTAAAATCAGGCTACTTCGGTAGCCTGATTTGCATCTTCCCTCCCCTCCCCGCACAATGAAGTCCTGTCGCAGTGAAGACAAAAGGTAACCTATGAGTCAGAGTCATTTCTTCGCCCACCTCTCCCGCCTGAAACTGATCAACCGCTGGCCGCTGATGCGCAACGTGCGTACAGAGAACGTGTCTGAGCACAGTTTGCAGGTTGCTATGGTCGCTCATGCGCTGGCTGCGATTAAGAATCGCAAATTTAACGGGCAGGTGAATGCCGAGCGTATCGCCCTGCTGGCGATGTACCACGACGCCTCGGAAGTGCTGACCGGCGATCTGCCTACGCCGGTGAAATATTTCAACTCGCAGATTGCGCAGGAATATAAGGCTATCGAGAAGATTGCCCAGCAGAAGCTGATTGCTATGGTGCCCGAAGAGCTGCGCGATATCTTTGAGCCGCTCATCGACGAGCATCAGTATACGGAAGAGGAAAAGTCGCTGGTCAAGCAGGCCGACGCGCTGTGTGCCTATCTGAAGTGTCTGGAAGAGCTGTCTGCGGGCAATAATGAGTTTTTACTGGCGAAAACGCGTCTGGAAAAAACGCTGGAATCCCGCCGCAGCGAAGAGATGGACTATTTCATGCAGGTATTTGTGCCGAGCTTTCATCTGTCGCTGGATGAAATCAGCCAGGATTCGCCGCTTTAACTATTCGCCCAGCGCCGCTGGGCGATGTTCTCAGAACGGGAATAAAACCGGAATTAATACCACGCACACCACCATCACCAGCACGGTGAACGGCACGCCCAGCTTCACGAAATCGCTGAACTTATAATTCCCCGGACCCAGCACCAGCGTATTCACCGGCGATGAAACCGGCGTCATAAACGCCGCGGAGGCCGCCATCGCAACCATCATCGCAAACGGATAAGGTGAGACGCCCATGGATTTCGCCATCGCCAGCGCGATAGGCGCCATCAGCACCGCCGTCGCGGTATTGGAGATAAACAACCCAATTGAAGCGCACATGATAAACAGACAGACCATCATCATGTACGGCCCATACCCGCCGCCAACGTCCATTAAGCCTTTGACAATTAAATCTACCCCGCCGGTTTTTTGCAGCGCCAGAGCGAAGGGCATCATCCCGACGATAAGAATAATGCTCGGCCAGTGAATGGCTTTATAGGCGCTTTCGGCGTCAATGCAGCGGAATTTCCCCATCAGCAGGCAGGCGATAATAGCCGCGACCGGATTGGGGATCTCGTCGGTCAGCATCAGCGCGACCATCAGCACCAGACAGAAAATCGCATGGGGCGCCTGGCTGTGCGCCGGAGAAGCATCGCTCTCTTCTACCGGCATGTTGAGCACCACAAAATCGCGACCTTTTTGCCCGAGCTGGCTAATCAGCTTCCAGTTACCGACAACCAGAAAGATATCGCCCAGCAGGATCGGCTCATCCACTACCGCCCCTTCCATCGCCACGCCATCGCGCTTCAGCCCGACGACGTTAAGGCCATAGCGGGTACGGAACCCCATTTCACGCACGGTTTTACCCAGCAGTTCCGATTCCGGGATCAGAGATACCTCAGCCATGCCAACATCCAGCGCCTGATCGGAAAAATACTCCCCGCGCAGCACCATCGGCTCCAGCAGTTGTTCACTGCAAAACTCACGCAGATCCACTTCGGCGGTAGACATATCAATCAGCAGGACGTCTCGCGCGCGGAATTCGGACACCCCGTTAACATTAACGATCACCCGGCGGAAACGGCGCCA
The DNA here is from genome assembly GCF_053709515.1 of Enterobacter sp. UPMP701. Classification (NCBI taxonomy): domain Bacteria; kingdom Pseudomonadati; phylum Pseudomonadota; class Gammaproteobacteria; order Enterobacterales; family Enterobacteriaceae; genus Enterobacter; species Enterobacter sp. UPMP701. The sequence goes on from NZ_JBSKJN010000004.1 coordinate 20,458, forward strand.
GCGCTCCACCCCGATCACGTTCGCGCCGTAGCGTTCACGCAGTCTGAGGTCGTCAAGCCGCTGGCCGACCATCGGCGAACCGGGGCGAATAGCCAGGCGGCGCGCTCGCCCGGTGAGACGGTACTCTTTAATCAGATCGCGGAAGGTGCGTCGTTTCCACCCTTCTTTGCTTTTATCCTGTTTGTCGCCTTTCAGAGCAAAACGGGTCAGCAGCATGTAAACCACGCCCATTGCAAGAATCACCAGCCCAAGCGGGGTGACGCTGAAAAAACTAAAGCCCTGAAATCCTTCCCGGATCAGCTCGCTGTTGACGACCAGGTTCGGCGGCGTCGCGACAAGCGTCATCATCCCGCTGATCAAACCGGCAAAGCTCAGGGGCATCATCAGGCGCGACGGCGAGCTCTGCATCCGCATGGAGACGCTCAGCACCACCGGAATAAAGATGGCGACCACGCCCGTTGAGCTCATAAACGCTCCCAGCCCCGCGACAGTCAGCATCAGGTAGATCAACATTTTGGTTTCACTGTTGCCGGCCACCTTGACCAGCCACGCGCCCATGATGGTTGCTACGCCAGTGCGGACAAGACCATCGCCGATGATAAACAGAGCAGCAATCAGGATAACGTTGGGGTCGCTAAACCCAGAGAAAGCTTCCGGAAGCGTGAGCGTGCCGCTCAGCACAAACGCGACGATGACAAACAGGGCGACGGCATCCATGCGCACCTTGCCCGTGGCGAAAAGAATAATGGCGATTAACAGCAGGCTCAGGACCCAAATCAGTTCACCGTTCACAACCTATCCTTGTCAGTGGAAGATGATGAATTTTGCCATAAAAAAGCCCCAGCAGCGTGGGGCTATATCATGGGATTACATTTTTAGCGAGACGGTTACAACTCCGTCTGGCGCTTTCGACACCACCAGCGCCGTCAGGGAATCAATCACAAAATCCGCCTCATCCAGCCGGTGGGACCCCGCCGGAACGTTAACGGCAATGACGTGGCTCCCGGCGTTCAGCCCTGCCAATACGCCCGCCGCCGCGTCTTCCACCACCACACAGTCTGCGGGTGCAAAACCCAGCTGTTCAGCCCCGAGCAGGAACGCATCGGGCTCGGGTTTCCCGCGCTTAACGCGTTCTGCGGTAATGAACACCTCCGGCGTCGGTAAACCGGCAGCCTTATGGCGCGCATGGGCTACAGGAATCGAACCGGACGTGACGATAGCCCACGGGATCTGTGCTTCGTTCAGATGCTCAAGCAGTTCGCGCGCGCCGGGCAGCGCGGCGATGCCATCGGTATCGGTGGCTTCAATTTGCTCAAGATATTTGAACTCTGCCTGAATCTCTTCCTCAGAACGCCCCGCTAAGAAGTGCCGCAATGAGGTAATGGCCTGTTTGCCATGGATGAAATTCAATACGTCCTGATGGTCGATGCCGTGCCGGTCGGCCCAATGGCACCACGAGCGCTCAACAACCGGCAGCGAATCCACCAGCGTACCGTCCAGATCAAACAGAAAACCTTTACACTGCACACGCACCTCCGTCAGGCATTAATGATTTGTTGAATTTCGTTGCTGCTTAAATGGTACTGACGCGGGCAGGCGTGCCACGCGCTCAGCATGCGCTGGTATTTATCCCACATTGGGGTCTGCGCGTTGAAGCCGTGAGTGCCCGCATCAAAGTGGGTATAACGTCCTTCGGTGTTCACCATAAAGCGAACGTAGCTCAGATAGCGCGCTTCCGTCGCGGCATCAAAGCCTAAGAAGGTCACACGACGTTCGTCAATGGTCTGCTGGTCTTTGAGATTAGTCCAGGACACATGCAGGGCGTGGTACATCTCCATAATGTCGATCACGATGCGGCAGGTTTCTTCTTTCAGCTCGCCAAACTCGCGGTCCAGTTCGCGCATTTGCAAACCAAACCCACGTTCGACGATGGTCTGCAGGCGGCTGTAGCGCGCAGCGTTATCGGGATCAAGCATTGTCATCATCTTGTACTGGTTAGACAAAATCAGACGTTGAGCATGGGTCATTTCCATCTTTCGACTCCTGTAGCGCATTGCACTGTAAAAAAAAGACACGGTAACGGTTTGTTACTGTGCCTTCTTTTGTTAGTCGTTTCGATGATCAATCACAAGTCATCGAGGAATGTTTTATCCAGCTGCTTAAAAGCACGCTTTAACGTGTCGGCCAGCGCCTGATAATCCGGCTTGCCTTCAACGGGTGCCAGCGCCTGTCCAGCCTCCTCCAGTTTTCCTCGCACTTCATAAAACCAGTGTAAAATAGAAGGCGGAAGCGGCGTGATGGATCGTTTACCTAACCACCACAATCCCTGCATCGGCAGGCTTAACGCAAACAGCGCCGTGGCAACGGCGGGGCCAAGCTGTCCACCCAGGGCGATTTGCCAGCACAGGGTAAAGATAGCGACAGGGGGCATAAAGCGAATCGCATAGCGCGTGGCGCGGATCGTGCGATTCTCAATAAACATCGGCGCGAGGCGCTTTTCCAGTGGCCACGTCTTTGAATAATGCTGCCCCCGGCGAAACAGACTGAAGAAGTTCACGGATGGGATTTCGGGTGTCGACATGGCTGTACCTCAACTTCACATATAAAAATTAAAATTTTCGTGCAAAACCACAACAGGCTATGACAACGTTCAAAATATTTTGTCATCGCTACCCCGTATCGGGTATTCTGTGCCAGCCTGATAGGGCCGTAGACGAGAAGCGGTAACTCGTCAAATTATCGCATATTATGCCATTGTCTGAAAAATGTTCAAAATGGCTTAAAATCATAGGTATTTCTTCCATCCTGCCAGAATGTTCGTTTGGCATGATGTTAATCATAAATGTCTGGGTCAGCATGCGTTACGCTTTTAGACTCACTGACGTTTTTTTAGCCACGTATCAATTATAGGTACTTCCATGTCGAGTAAGTTAGTACTGGTTCTGAACTGCGGTAGCTCTTCACTGAAATTCGCCATCATCGATGCGCTTAACGGTGACGAATACCTCTCTGGTTTGGCCGAATGTTTCCATCTGCCTGAAGCACGTATCAAGTGGAAGATGGACGGCAGCAAACAAGAAGCGGCTTTAGGTGCAGGCGCCGCTCACAGTGAAGCGCTGAACTTTATCGTTAACACTATTCTGGCACAAAAACCAGAACTGTCTGCTCAGCTGACCGCAATTGGTCACCGTATCGTCCACGGCGGCGAAAAATACACCAGTTCCGTGGTAATCGACGACTCCGTGATCCAGGGTATCAAAGACTCTGCGTCTTTCGCACCGCTGCATAACCCGGCGCACCTGATCGGTATCGCTGAAGCACTGAAATCCTTCCCGAGTCTGAAAGACAAAAACGTGGCTGTGTTCGACACTGCGTTCCATCAGACCATGCCGGAAGAGTCTTACCTCTATGCCCTGCCATACAGCCTGTACAAAGAGCACGGCGTTCGTCGTTACGGCGCACACGGCACCAGCCACTTCTATGTGACTCAGGAAGCCGCAAAAGTTCTGAACAAGCCGGTTGAAGAAGTGAACATCATCACCTGCCATCTGGGCAACGGTGGTTCTGTTTCCGCTATCCGCAACGGTAAATGTGTTGATACCTCCATGGGTCTGACCCCGCTGGAAGGTCTGGTGATGGGTACCCGTTCCGGTGACATCGACCCGGCGATTATCTTCCACCTGCACGACACCCTGGGCATGAGCGTTGACGACATCAACAAAATGCTGACCAAAGAGTCTGGCCTGCTGGGTCTGACCGAAGTCACCAGCGACTGCCGCTATGTTGAAGACAACTACTCCGAGAAAGCAGACGCTAAACGTGCAATGGACGTTTACTGCCACCGTCTGGCGAAGTACATCGGTTCTTACACTGCGCTGATGGACGGTCGTCTGGACGCGGTTATCTTCACCGGTGGTATCGGTGAGAACGCGGCAATGGTCCGTGAACTGTCCCTGGGCAAACTGGGCGTTCTGGGCTTCGATGTTGATCACGAGCGTAACCTGGCTGCCCGTTTCGGCAAGTCTGGCTTCATCAACAAAGAAGGTACCCGCCCTGCTATCGTTATCCCAACTAACGAAGAGCTGGTCATCGCGCAAGATGCGCACCGCCTGACTGCCTGATTCCACACCGCCAGCAATGCTGGCGGTGCTGTTTTGTAACCCGCCCAATCGCGGCGGTAACGAAAGAGGATAAACCGTGTCCCGTACTATTATGCTGATCCCTACCGGAACCAGCGTCGGCCTGACCAGCGTCAGCCTTGGCGTGATCCGTGCTATGGAACGCAAAGGCGTTCGTCTGAGCGTCTTTAAGCCTATCGCCCAGCCACGTGCCGGTGGCGATGCACCAGACCAGACCACCACCATCGTTCGTAAGAACTCCAATCTGCCAGCGGCTGAACCGCTGAAGATGAGCCACGTTGAGTCTCTGCTCTCCAGCAACCAGAAAGACGTGCTGATGGAAGAGATCATCGCCAACTACCACGCTAACGCGCAGGACGCGGAAGTGGTGCTGGTTGAAGGTCTGGTCCCAACCCGCAAACACCAGTTTGCCCAGTCTCTGAACTTTGAAATCGCGAAAACCCTGAACGCAGAGATCGTTTTCGTGATGTCTCAGGGCACTGACACCCCGGAACAGCTGAACGAGCGTATCGAACTGACGCGCAGCAGCTTCGGCGGGGCGAAAAACACCAGCATCACCGGCGTGATCGTGAACAAACTGAACGCACCGGTTGATGAGCAGGGCCGTACTCGCCCTGACCTGTCCGAAATCTTCGACGACTCTTCCAAAGCGAAAGTCATCAAAGTTGACCCGGCTAAACTGCAGGAATCCAGCCCGCTGCCTGTACTCGGCGCGGTGCCATGGAGCTTCGATCTGATTGCCACCCGTGCAATCGATATGGCGCGTCACCTGAACGCCACCATCGTTAACGAAGGCGACATCAACACCCGCCGCGTGAAGTCCGTGACCTTCTGTGCGCGCAGCATTCCGCACATGCTGGAACACTTCCGCGCAGGCTCCCTGCTGGTGACCTCCGCAGACCGTCCTGACGTGCTGGTTGCAGCCTGCCTCGCGGCGATGAACGGCGTAGAAATCGGTGCAATCCTGCTGACCGGTGCCTACGAAATGGACCCACGCGTCAGCAAGCTGTGCGAACGCGCGTTCGCCACCGGCCTGCCGGTCTTCATGGTGAACACCAACACCTGGCAGACCTCCCTGAGCCTGCAGAGTTTCAACCTGGAAGTGCCGGTTGATGACCACGAGCGTATCGAGAAAGTTCAGGAATACGTTGCGGGCTACATCAACGCAGACTGGATCGAATCCCTGACGGCAACCTCCGAGCGCAGCCGTCGTCTGTCTCCTCCTGCATTCCGTTACCAGCTGACCGAGCTGGCGCGTAAAGCGGGCAAACGCGTTGTTCTGCCAGAAGGCGACGAACCACGTACCGTTAAAGCGGCTGCTATCTGCGCAGAGCGCGGCATCGCAACCTGTGTGCTGCTGGGTAACCCGGATGAGATCACCCGCGTTGCGGCGTCTCAGGGCGTTGAGCTGGGCGCTGGTATCGAAATCGTTGACCCTGAGGTGGTTCGCGAAAGCTACGTTGCCCGTCTGGTTGAGCTGCGTAAGAGCAAGGGCATGACCGAAGCCGTTGCGCGCGAACAGCTGGAAGACAACGTGGTGCTGGGTACGCTGATGCTGGAGCAGGACGAAGTTGACGGTCTGGTTTCCGGTGCGGTTCACACCACAGCGAACACCATCCGTCCACCGCTGCAGCTGATCAAAACCGCTCCAGGCAGCTCTCTGGTTTCTTCCGTATTCTTCATGCTGCTGCCTGAACAGGTTTACGTTTACGGCGACTGCGCGATCAACCCGGATCCAACCGCAGAACAGCTGGCCGAAATCGCTATTCAGTCCGCGGACTCTGCGATTGCCTTTGGTATCGAACCGCGCGTAGCGATGCTCTCCTACTCCACCGGTACTTCTGGTGCAGGTAGCGACGTAGAGAAAGTGCGTGAAGCGACCCGCATTGCACAGGAAAAACGTCCTGACCTGATGATCGACGGCCCGCTGCAGTACGACGCCGCTGTAATGGCTGACGTTGCGAAATCCAAAGCGCCGAACTCGCCGGTTGCAGGTCGCGCGACCGTGTTCATCTTCCCGGATCTGAACACCGGTAACACCACCTATAAAGCGGTACAGCGTTCAGCAGACCTGATCTCCATCGGGCCAATGCTGCAGGGCATGCGCAAACCTGTGAACGACCTGTCCCGTGGCGCGCTGGTTGACGATATCGTCTACACCATCGCGCTGACCGCGATTCAGTCTTCGCAGCAGCAGTAATTAGAACCGTAGGCCCGGTAAGCGCGAGCGCCACCGGGCAACAAAAAGGCGACCACAAAGGGTCGCCTTTTTTATTTACATCAGCTCTCTTGCCGCCGACACAATGTCATGTGCCGTCAGGCCATACTCCTTCTGCAGGAAATCCTGCGTTCCCACCTGACCGTATCGCTCCTTAACGCCCACACGACGCATCGGTACCGGGCAGGTCTCCACCAGCACTTCCGCCACCGCCGACCCCAGCCCGTTGTGAATGCTGTGGTTTTCGCAGGTGACGATGCGCCCGGTTTTCTCGGCGTAGTTTTTCACCAGCATCCGGTCGATGGGCTTCAGGGTAAACATGTCGATGACCGCTGCGCTTACCCCCTCCTGCTCCAGCTGGCGCGCCGCCTCCAGCGCTTCCGCCACCATGATGCCGTTGGCGATCAGGGTAATATCGGTTCCTTCGCGCAGCACGTTGCCTTTGCCAATGGTGAAGGTTGAGCCCGGTGCATACACGCTCGGTGCCTGCTTACGGATGGTCCGCACCCAGTAGAAGCCTTCGAGGTCGATAAGCTGGCGCAGCACATCTTCGAACATCACCGCGTCGGTCACCTCCAGCACCACCGAGTGCGCCAGGCCGCGCACGATGCCCATATCCTCAAACGACATATGCGTCCCGCCGTTGTGGCAGGCCGTCACGCCCGCATCCGAGGCAATCACCTTCACGTTATTGCGCTGGTAGTCCAGGGACATAAACAGCTGGTCGAAGCAGCGGCGGCTGGCAAACGCGGTGAAGGTATGCACGAACGGTTTACGGCCGGTAAGCGATAGCCCCGCCGCGGTACCGATGACGTTGGCCTCCATAATGCCGCAGTTAATCACGTGCTGCGGATAATCGCGCGCCACGCCGTCCATCGCCATCGAGCTCATCAGATCCGCTTCCAGGGCGATAATCTCGCTTCCTGCTTCTATCTGTTTAGCCACAAAACCCGCGTAGACCTTACGCATCTCAACGGAATCTTTCTGTCCTGTCGGTGCAACCTTAATCATGTGAAGCCTCCAGTTGGCAAATCGTCTCGTTGAGGGCCGCTTTGCTCTCCGCCGTCAACCGCAGGTGGTGCGAGTTGCTGAGCTGCTCCAGGTACGGCACCCCCTGCCCCTTGATGCTGTCGAGGATAACGACTAACGGACGCGCATCAGCAGACGGGATCCGTGACGTCACCGCCAGCAGACCCGGAACGTCGTCGCCCTTCACCGTCGCCACGTCAAAGCCAAAGGCGCGGAATTTTCCCTCCAGATCGAACGCGCTGATAATCTCGTCCAGCTCGCCGTCGAGCTGCTGTTTGTTCCAGTCCACAAACACCGTCAGGTTGTTCAGGCGGTGGTGGGCGATAAACTGGAACGCTTCCCAGCACTGGCCTTCGTTCAGCTCGCCGTCGCCAACGATGCAGAAAACCCGGTTCGGTCTCCCTGCCAGCCTGTGCGACAGCGCCATGCCGCCCGCAATGGAGATCCCCTGCCCCAGCGAGCCGGTGGTGGCATCCACGCCGCGCGTTTTCAGGCGGTCCGGGTGGCTTGGCAGACGCGTGCCGTTCTGGTTCAGGGTGCTCAGCTCCTCCATCGGGAAGTAGCCCTTAATCGCCAGGGTGCTGTAGAGCGCCGGGCCTGCATGACCTTTCGAAAGCACAAAGTAATCGCGCTCAGGCCAGTCCGGATCCGCCGGGTCGATCTTCATCACCGCGCCGTACAGCACCGCCAGGGTTTCGACGACCGACATGCTGCCGCCGTAGTGCCCAAAGCCCAGATGCGTCAGGGATTTCAGCGTCTCAAGACGGATCTGACGCGCCAGTTCGGTTATCTCGTTCTCATTCATGATTTGGCTCCGGTATTTTCCTGCGCGTTACCGCCCGCAGGCTTATTTTTCGCGAATACGTTGTAGGCCACCAGCAGCGCGAACAGCGCCACAACCAGCCCGGTAATGGCAAGCGGTGACAGGAAGCGCGCCAGGTTGCCCAGCACAATCCCGACCGCGCCGAAGTCGGCGTCCGAGAAGGTGGTGTTGGCAAAGCCAATGGCGCCCAGCACCGGCAGCAGCAGGACCGGCAGGAAGGTAATCAGCAGGCCGTTGGCGAAGGCACCAATCATCGCCCCGCGGCGTCCACCGGTGGCGTTACCGAACACGCCCGCCGTTGCGCCGGTGAAAAAGTGAGGGACCACGCCCGGCAGGATCAGCACCCAGTTGAACTGTCCGCAGATGACCAACCCCACAATCCCGCCGAGGAAGCTGAACAGGAAGCCAATCAGCACCGCGTTTGGCGCATACGGGTAGACCACCGGGCAGTCCAGCGCCGGACGCGCGTTCGGCACCAGTTTTTCTGAGAAGCCGGTAAAGGCCGGGACGATTTCCGCCAGAATCAGGCGTACGCCCTGCAGAATGATGAATACGCCCGCCGCGAAGGTGATCGCCATGATGATGGCGTATACCAGGTAGTTCTGGCCGCCGCTGAAGGTCGCCTCGACGTACTCGCGTCCGGCGCTCACCGCCATGATCAGGTAGATAATCATCATGGTCAGAGAGATGGAGATCGAGCTGTCGCGCAAGAAGCTGAGGTTCTTCGGCAGGTTCATCTCTTCGGTCGAACGGGAGCCTTTGCCGACCTTGCTGCCAATCCAGCCGGACAGCACGTAGCCCAGCGTGCCGAAGTGGCCGAAAGCAATTTCATCGTTGCCGGTGATGCGCTTCATGTAGCGCTGCGCAATCGCCGGGAAGAAGGCCATAATCAGGCCGAGGATTAGCGAGCCGGTAAACACCAGCCCTACCCCTTCAAAGCCCGCCACCGTCAGGATCACGCCAATCATGCACGCCATGTAGAAGGTGTGGTGCCCGGTAAGGAAGATATACTTCAGTCGGGTAAAGCGCGCGACGATAATATTCGCCACCATGCCGAAAGCCATAATCAGCGCGGTCGCTGCACCGTATTTTTCCAGCGCAATTGACACAATCGCTTCATTGTTTGGAATAATGCCCTGGATAGTAAAGGCGTGCTCAAACATACCGCCTAACGGATTTAACGACCCCACCAGCACCGTGGCGCCACCGCCCAGCACAATAAAACCGAGAATCGTTTTAATTGTGCCTTTTACGACATCAGAAAACGCTTTTTTCTGTGCAACCAGACCAATTAACGCAATTAACCCCACCAGAACCGACGGGACTTTTAAAATATCGACAACGAAATTCAGCGTTTCAAGGATAAACATATCCACCTCGCCTTATCAGGGTTATTGTCTGTCGAACCATGCGCGCAGCTGCGCTTCGAGTTCGTTGATATCAATGATGTTATTGATCACCACCAGCTGGCTTTCCGGCACGCTGGCGCTGGCCGCAATGTCCTTCGCCATCACGAACAGGTCAGCCGCGCCCGGCGTGGCAGAGGAGAGATCGGAGTGTTCAACCTCGGCGTCAATGTCCAGCTTTTTGAGCACCTTTTTAATGTTCATTTCGACCATAAAACTGCTGCCCAGGCCGGAACCGCAAATAGCCATGATTTTCATTGTTGTCCCCTTATTTTGAGTAGAGCACGCCCCATCACGCTGGCGCGTAATGTTGTGAATAACCGGATTAAAAAGTTAAATCAGAAGCGGTCAATAATGGCTTTAATTTCCTCCAGGGTATTCGCCTGATGTAATTTTTCCATATCTTCGTCGCTGGAAAATAATTCAGCGAGCGCGGATATCATTTCGATATGGCTATGTTTATCCGGTGCCGCGAGCATAATAATCACATCGACAGGGTCAAACTCTCCGGCACCAAACGAGACGCCCTGTTTTAATTTTAATAAAGACAACCCCAGTCCTTTGGCTCCCTCCTCCGGCCGCGCATGCGGCATCGCCAGCCCTGGTGCCAGCACGTAATAGGGTCCTAACGCATGATGTTGTTCGACAATCGCCGTAATGTATTCCGGTGCAATCACCTGCAAATCCAGCAGCGGTTTTGCGCACAGCTCCAGCGCCTGCGGCCAGTTCTCGACGCTATCCTGCAGCGTGATGGTTGTATCATATATCCACTTTTTGAGCATTTTTTACTCCCGCGACACGACCAAGATGGGCAAACTTTATTCAACCCATCACACATTGACTGCGATCGCGATCACAAAGATAGCGCTACCAACAATCAACATGCAGAAGTGTGATAGCGCTATCAAATTATCATCATCGTGTGAAATCACAGCAAAAAAAGGGATTTAAGGCGTATACTGCGTGTCACGTGAAACGAAGGAAAAACGCGTCTGGTCAGCAGGAAGGTGTATGTCTTTAACCCGTAAACGGCGCAGTACCGGAAAAGTAACGCTCGCCGATGTCGCGCAGCTTGCCGGCGTAGGCACGATGACCGTCTCCCGTGCCCTTCGCACGCCCGAACAGGTCTCCGATAAACTGCGTGAAAAAATTGAAGCCGCGGTGCAGGAGCTGGGTTATATGCCCAATCTCGCCGCCAGCGCACTGGCATCCGCGTCCTCATGGACGATTGCGATGGTTGTTCCCAACCTTTCCGAAGCCGGTTGCTCTGAAATGTTTGCTGGCTTACAGCAGGTGCTTCAGCCTGCCGGATACCAGATTATGCTGGCAGAGTCCCAGCATCGGCTTGAGCAGGAAGAGAAACTGCTTGAGACCCTGCTGGCGTCAAATATCGCCGCCGCGATTTTGCTCAGCGTTGAGCACACCGACACCGTTCGCCACTGGCTGAAAAACGCCTCGATTCCGGTGATGGAGATGGGTGCCATGCGTGCCGACCCGATTGATATGAATATCGGCATCGATAACGTCGCCGCCATGTATGAGCTCACGGAAATGGTTATCCAGCGTGGCTATCAGAATATTGGCCTGCTGTGCGCCAACCAGGAACAATGGATTTTCCAGCAGCATTTGCAGGGCTGGTACAAGGCGATGCTGCGCCATCATCTGTCGCCGAACCGGGTGATTAACGCGGCGATGCCGCCGAGCTTCTCGACCGGCGCGTCACAGCTGCCAGAGTTCCTGCTGGCGTGGCCGGAGCTGGATGCGCTGGTGTGCGTATCAGACGAGCTGGCCTGTGGCGCGCTGTATGAGTGCCAGCGTCGACGCATTAAAGTGCCGGACGATCTGGCTGTCGTGGGCTTTGGCGACAGCGACGTGAGCCGCGTCTGCCAGCCGCCGCTGACGACGATGGCGGTACCGCATCGTAAGATTGGGATTGAGGCCGGGAAAGCGCTGCTGGAACGTCTGAATGATGGAGACTGGCGCGACCATAAACCCATCGCGTCCAGCCTCTGTTTGCGGGAAAGCTGTTAAGGCTTACTCAGCCTCTTCCTCTTTTTCCGCTTTATTTTCCGGCTTAGCAGATTCGTTTTTGGCGTTGCGGGTCATCCACAGCGCCAGCGCTTTTAACGAATCCGGGGTGAATTCGTCACAACGCGCGGTAATTTCTTCCGGCGTCATCCAGCAGACTTCGCTCACTTCCTCTTCCTGCAGAGCGAAAGGCCCGTGAGACACGCAGCTAAACAATCCGCCCCAGACGCGGCAGTTTTCGTCTTCGAAATAGAACTGGCCGTGCTCGGCAAACGGCACGCCCGCAATACCTAACTCTTCTTCCGCTTCACGACGCGCGGAATCCAGCAGCACTTCATCGGCCTGCACGACGCCGCCGGCGGTGGCATCCAGCATGCCGGGAAGAAAATCTTTGGTGTCCGTGCGGCGCTGGACCAGAATCTTGCCCATACCGTCATGCACAACGATGTACGTTGCACGGTGACGCAGACGCTCTGCACGCATTTGTTCGCGGCTCGCCTGCGCGATCACTTCATTTTCTTCGCTGACAATGTCAACCCATTCAGTACTTGCCAAATGATTCTGCTCCACCATCGGGAAACCTTCTCGTCTAAGCGCTCTTTCGGCGCGTTTGCAGTTGTGGTGTAACTTACGGATTAATCGCTACCTGCGCAATAACTTGCTGATCATTAAGTGCGATAACGCTCAGGGTATTTCCATCCAGCAGGCCGTAGCTCGCAGGATATCCGCCTTTCGGGATGCTGACCGACCCCGGGTTAAAGTGATAGATCTCACCGCGTTTTTCCGCCACCGGAATATGAGTATGACCGTAAACCAGGACATCGCCAGCCGCGAGCGCCGGGAGATTATCCGGGCCGAAAAGGTGTCCGTGGGTCAGGAACAGGCGGCTGTTTTCCAGCAGCACCTGTTGCCACGGCGCGGTAAGGGAAAAATGCAGCAGCATCTGGTCGACTTCGCTGTCGCAGTTACCGCGAACGGCGAGAATGCGCGAGGCAAACGGGTTAAGCTTTTCCGCCACCTGCGCCGGAGCATAGCCTTCCGGCAGCGCATTGCGCGGACCATGATTCAATACATCACCCAGAATAATCAGCCACTGCGCGCCGCTTTGCGCGAAAATGGAGAGAACACGCTCGGTAGCGGGCAGCGATCCATGGATATCCGACGCAAACATCAGTTTCATCAGTCACTCCTCGGGAAAACAGACTGCCCCTATCATACCTGAAGCGTCAGGGCTTATCAGCCCACGCGCTTAGCGGAGAGTGCCACATAGCGCTGTACGGAGGCCCGCTGCCACTGGAACGCCGCATAATCCACCAGCAGTTGCGGAACGTCGTCGCCGTTGAGGATTAAACGGTTTAACATCAGCGCCAGATCGGTATCGGCAATACACCACTCGCCAAACAGATTCGGATTGCCGTGAGCGAGCAGCGCGGTAGCGGTTTCAATCAGCTTTTGGGCGCTGTCGGCGCCTTCTGCGCTGAGCGCTGGCTTTTTAACCCCGGCAAACACCACATCCGTCGAGCGCTCGACGCGAATCGGCACCAGATCGCTACGCAGCCATGCCTGGATCTGCCGCGCACGGGCGCGCTTTTGCAGATCGTGAGGATAGATGCGCTCCCACTCCGGCGGCGCAAAACGATCTTCCAGATATTCATCAATCGCCGAGGATTCGCTCAGCGCAAAACCATCGATTTCCAGCACGGGCACGCGACGCGTCAGGTCGTAACCCTGCCACTGAGGTTTGAGGTGTTCACCACCGTCGAGATCGACGGTCTTCAGGGTAAAAGAGAGCCCCTTTTCGGCCAGCGCAACGTAAACGCTCATAACATAGGGAGAAAAGAAATTCGCATCGGACCACAACGTAATTACGGGCTGGTTCATAACATCCTCATTGGCTGATCGGTTTTTACTCAACATATAATCTCTTTGCTTCGCTGTCACTTGATGAAAACTCACGATTTACAACAAGCACCTATACTCATTTGTCATGGCACCACTATTCGCATGGACAGGAGTTGAGAATGATTGACCTTTATTACGCCCCTACCCCAAACGGCCATAAGATCACCCTCTTTCTCGAAGAAGCCGAACTGGATTACAGAATCATTCGCGTGGATATCAGTAAAGGCGAACAGTTCAACCCCGTGTTTCTGGCTATCTCGCCGAACAATAAAATCCCGGCCATTATTGATAACCAGCCAGCGGACGGAGGCAGGCCGTTGAGCCTGTTTGAATCCGGTGAAATTTTGCTTTATCTGGCGGAAAAAACCGGCAAGCTGCTGAGCAGTGAATTGCGCGAGCGTCACCACACCCTGCAGTGGCTCTTCTGGCAGGCAAGCGGCCTGGGGCCGATGCTGGGGCAGAACCACCACTTCACCGCCTTTGCGCCGCAGACCATTCCTTACGCCATCGAACGCTATCAGGTCGAAACCCAGCGCCTTTACGGCGTTCTGAATCAGCGGCTGGAGAAAACGCCGTGGCTCGGTGGCGACCATTACAGCATTGCCGATATCGCCTGCTGGCCGTGGGTGAACACACATGAAAAACACCGGATTGACTTAGCCTCTTACCCGGCGGTCAATAACTGGTTTGAGCGTATCCGTACCCGCCCGGCCACCGAACGCGCGATGCAAAAAATCCAGCAAATTTAAACTTGTAGGAGGCTGGGTGCCTGCAAGGCTCTCATGTATTATGGGCGGGAAATACTGACACGGAGAAGACCTGCAATGTCACAGCCCGACGCTATTATTCGTATAAAAAATTTACGCTTGCGCACGTTCATTGGTATCAAAGAGGAAGAGATTGCCAACCGTCAGGATATTATCATTAATGTGGTGATTCACTACCCGGCAGACAAAGCACGAGCCAGCGAAGACATCAATGATGCGCTGAACTATCGCACGATCACCAAAAACATTATCCAGTACGTGGAAAACAACCGCTTCTCTCTGCTGGAGAAATTAACTCAGGATGTGCTCGATATCGCACGCGATCATCACTGGGTCACTTATGCTGAAGTAGAGATCGATAAACTTCACGCCCTGCGCTATGCCGACTCCGTCTCCATGACGTTAAGCTGGCGACGCCAGGCATAAACCTGGAGGTTGTATGAAGATTCTGCTGACCGGCGGTACAGGCCTGATTGGGCGCCACCTCATTGCACGTTTGCAGGCGCTGCATCACGACATTACCGTGGTGACCCGCAGCCCGGAGAAAGCGCGCCAGGTGCTGGGTTCGGGTATCGACATCTGGAAAGGTCTGGCTGAACAGCAGAATCTGGACGGCTTCGACGCCGTCATCAACCTTGCGGGCGAGCCCATCGCCGACAAGCGCTGGACCGAAGAGCAGAAACAGCGATTGTGCAGCAGCCGCTGGAACATCACCGAGAAGCTGGTTGAGCTGATTCGCAACAGCCAGACCCCGCCGTCAGTGCTGATTTCAGGCTCTGCGACGGGTTACTACGGCGATCTTGGTGAAGTGGTGGTAACCGAAGAGGAGCCGCCACACAATGAATTTACCCATAAACTCTGCGCCCAGTGGGAGCGTATCGCCTGCGCGGCGCAGAGCGATCGTACCCGCGTCTGCCTGCTGCGTACCGGCGTGGTGCTTGCGCCGAAAGGCGGCATTTTGGGTAAAATGCTTCCTCCCTTTAAGCTGGGGCTTGGCGGGCCGATCGGCAACGGGCGTCAGTATCTGGCCTGGATCCATATCGACGATATGGTGAACGGCATCATATGGTTGCTGGATAACGATCTGCGCGGGCCGTTTAACATGGTTGCGCCCTATCCGGTACGTAATGAACAGTTTGCCCATGCGCTGGGGCATGCCCTGCATCGTCCGGCCATTTTACGCGTGCCTGCGACGGCGATTCGCCTGTTGATGGGGGAAGCGTCTGTGCTGGTGCTGGGCGGCCAGCGGGCGCTGCCCAAACGGCTGGAAGCGGCCGGGTTTGCCTTCCGCTGGTATGATTTAGAAGAGGCGCTGGGGGATGTGGTGCGCTGAATATGTTACAGTAATACGCCATGTTTCGATGAAATGGCGTAACAATGGCAACCATCACCACTCCCCGGCTTCATCTCACCCCTTTCGAACCTACTGACTGGGCCTTTTTCCGCACCCTGCGTGAAAATCCCGCCATCATGCGCTATATGGCCGCGATTGCGCCTGAAAAAGAGACCCGACGTGTCTTTGCCGCACGCCTGATGGCAGAGCATGTTTTCGTGATTCGTTTTCGAAATGACGGTACGCCGCTTGGCGATATTGGCCTGCAAATCAGCCCAGAGAACCGTGAAGAGGCGGATATCGGCTATACGGTGGTGCCTGCCGCTCAGGGAAAAGGGGTTGCCAGCGAGGCGTTAAGGGCGGTGTGCGAATACGCATTTAGCCAGACGGGCGTGAAGGCGATTAATGCGTACGTGCTGGCGGACAACGGCGGGTCTGTGCGCGTGCTGGAGAAAGCGGGTTTTGTGCGCACGCAGGTGCTGGAAAAAGCCTATGAGATTGACGGCGTGCGGTATGACGACTGGGTGTATCGGCTGGAGTGCGGTGCGGCCTGAGGCCCTCTCCCACGGGGAGAGGGTGAGGCAAAAACTACTTCAGCGATCCCTTGAGGAA
This sequence comes from Enterobacter sp. UPMP701, assembly GCF_053709515.1. Taxonomy (NCBI): domain Bacteria; kingdom Pseudomonadati; phylum Pseudomonadota; class Gammaproteobacteria; order Enterobacterales; family Enterobacteriaceae; genus Enterobacter; species Enterobacter sp. UPMP701. Next base: position 36,715 of record NZ_JBSKJN010000004.1, read on the forward strand.
CTGCTGTAAACGCGGGCTTTGCGGGTTTGCTAACACCTCGTCAGGGTGCCCCTGCTCTTCAATTTTCCCCTGATGCAGGAAGATAACGTGGTTAGAAACGTTACGGGCGAAGCCCATCTCGTGCGTCACCACCACCATCGTTTTGCCCTCTTCCGCCAGCTTTTGCATGATGCGCAGTACTTCGCCAACGAGTTCAGGATCCAGCGCGGAAGTCGGTTCGTCAAACAGCAACACTTCCGGCTCCATCGCCAGCGCACGGGCGATAGAAACACGCTGCTGCTGCCCCCCTGACAGGTGCACCGGATATTTGATCTGCTGCCGCTCGTCGATACCCACTTTCGCCAGGTATTTGACCGCACGCTCGCGGGCTTCCTGCTTGCTTAAGCCGAGCACCTGAACCGGCGCTTCCATCACGTTCTCCAGCACCGTCATGTGGCTCCAGAGGTTGAAGTGCTGGAACACCATCGTCAGGCGCGTACGCAGCAGGCGCAGCTGATTTTTATCCGCCACCTTCAACTGCCCGTCTTTGTCACGCACCAGATTAATATTCTGCCCGCTCACCACAATCGAGCCTTCGCTCGGTTTTTCGAGGAAGTTAATACAGCGCAGGAAGGTACTTTTACCCGAACCGGACGAGCCGATGATACTGATCACGTCGCCCGCATTCGCCTGCAGCGACACCCCTTTCAGCACTTCATGTTCGCCGTAGCGTTTGTGCAAATCAATAACGTTTAATTTGTTCTCAGCCATCATCTTTCTCAGTGCGTCGAAGAAGGTTTTATATGCTGCAACCAGCGTTTTTCAGCCTTACGGAACAGGCTAATCAAAACATAAGAGATAATTAAATAAAGCACCGCCGCAATGCCAAACGCGGTAAACGGCTGATAGGTCGCGGAGTTGATATCGCGCGCGATTTTGAGCAGGTCCGGCACCGTCGCGGTGAAGGCGAGCGCGGTTGAGTGCAGCATCAAAATCACTTCGTTACTGTACGCAGGCAGCGCAATACGCAGCGCCGACGGCAGAATAATGCAGCGATAAAGCTTCACGGAGGAGAAGCCGTACGCACGCGCCGCTTCAATTTCACCGTAAGGTACGGAGCGAATTGCTCCCGCGAAAATCTCGGTGGTATAGGCGCAGGTGTTGAGCGTCAGCGCCAGCACCGTACAGTTCAGTCCGCTGCGGAAGAACGCATTCAGCATCTCGGTGCCTTTTACGATCTCAAGCGTATACATCCCCGAATAGAACACCAGCAGTTGCACGTACAGCGGCGTGCCGCGAAACACATAGGTAAACAGCCAGATCGGGAACTGGATAAATTTGTTGTTCGACACGCGGCCAATGGCGAGAAACACCGCCAAAATGCCGCCCATCACCACGGAAGAAATCAGCAGCCAGAGCGTAATAGCCACGCCGGTAAAGCGGTAGCCATCCGTCCACAGCAGGGATTTCCAGTATTCCTGAATAATCTCAATCACAGGTCAGCCCTCTTCACACCCACGGAGTAGCGCCGTTCGAGCAGAAGCAGCACACCATTGGAGACGGTCGTAAAGACCAGATAAATCACGCCGCAGACCACCGCAAAGTAGAACGGCTCCCAGGTGCTCTTGCCCGCCAGCTGAGTCGCTTTCACGACGTCTTCCAGACCGAGCAGCGAGACCAGCGCCGTCGCTTTGAGGATAACCTGCCAGTTGTTACCGATGCCCGGGAGCGCATAACGCATCATGGCCGGGAACATAATCCGACGAAACGTTTGTGAAGAGGTAAAACCAAATGCGGTTGCCGCCTCAATGTGGCCTTTCGGCACGGCCATGTAAGCACCGCGGAAGGTTTCCGTGAAGTAGGCACCGTAGATAAAACCGAGGGTAATAATACCGGCCACCATCGGGTCGATATCAATTTGTCCCATGCCCATCGCGTCCGTTACGCTGTTCAGCGCAATCTGCAGACCGTAAAAGATAAGCAGCATCAGCACCAGATCGGGAACGCCTCGAATAAGCGTGGTATAGCCTTCGAAAATGAGCGCCAGCGGTTTGTTAGCCGAAAGCTTCGCCCCTGCGCCCGCCAGACCTATCAGCACCGCCAGTACCACGGAGCTGATAGCCAGCTCAAGGGTGACAAGCGCGCCCTGTAAAATAACGCCAGAAAATCCGTACAGCATACCGCGAGCCCTGTCGTATCGTGAGTGGTAAACCGTGTCTTATCCCCTCCCACTGCGGGAGGGGCCGCACGTTATTTGACGGAGCGATTAGCCGCCGTACACATTAAAATCGAAGTACTTTTTCGCCAGCTTGTCGTAGGTGCCATCAGCGCGCATTTCAGCAAACGCTTTGTTCAGCGCTTCACGCAGTTCGTTGTCTTCTTTGCGCAGCCCCATACCGGTGCCCACGCCAAAGAGCTTCTCGTCCTTAATGGACGGACCGCCGAACTTGTAATCTTTGCCTACCGGCTGCTTCAGGAAACCTTCGCTTGCCGCAACCTCATCCTGGAAGGCAGCATCAATACGGCCTGCCGTCAGGTCTGCGTAAATATTTTCCTGACCCTGATAGGAGACGATTTCAATCCCCTTCGGTGCCCAGTGTTCGTTACCGTAGGTTTCCTGCGTGGTGCCCTGCAGCACGCCCACGCGTTTCCCTTTCAGCGACTCAAGCGTTGGCTGAATATCAGAAGATTTAGCTACCACCAGACGTGAATCGGCCGCATAGAGTTTGTCGGTGAAGGCAATCTCCTGCTGGCGTTTCTCGGTGATGGAAAGCGAGGACATAATCACGTCGATTTTTTTGGCTTTCAGGGATGGGATCAGCGCATCCAGTGGGTTTTCGACGTAGGTGCACTGCGCTTTGATGCGTTTGCACAGCTCGTTGGCCAGATCGATGTCAAAACCCACCAGTTCACCCTTTGAATTCTTCGATTCAAACGGGGCATAGGTTGGATCGGTACCGATACGGATTTTCTGCGGAATGGCTGCGAATGCCGCGGTGGCGCTGGAAAAGGCCAGTACCAGAGATAGTGACAACACGAGTTTTTTCATATTTGTCCTCAACAAACTGTCTTCATACGGTTTTTTACGACGACGGGGTGGCGTTAATGTGCCATTAATCCACGCTGTCAGGCAAAGAATAATGCCTTCCAGGCGGGAATTTTTGCATTATAAATGCTTAAGTATGCACGTGGCGACCCAATATGGTGCACAAATTGCACCATATTGAATCACCCACACCCGCGACGCACCACGCCGGTCCGTTAGTCACCGTAGACGTTGAAGTCGAAGTATTTCTTCGCCAGTTTGTCGTAAGTACCGTCTTTGCGCAGCTCCGTGAATGCTTTGTCAAAGGCGGCTTTCAGCTCTTTATCGTCCTTGCGCAGGCCGATACCGGTGCCGTCACCGAAGTATTTTTTGTCTTTCACGGACGGGCCCGCAAAGGCGTAATCTTTACCGGCCGGCTGCTTCAGGAAGCCTTCGCTCGCCGCGACTTCATCCTGGAACGCGGCATCCAGACGACCTGCCGCCAGGTCAGAGTAGATCAGATCCTGGTTCTGGTAAGCCACCACGTCGACGCCCTTCTCGCGCCAGTTGGCATTCGCGTAACCTTCCTGGGTCGAGCCCTGAAGCACGCCAACATGCTTGCCTTTCAGCGAGTCGATGGTTGGCTGGATCGGGGAACCTTTTGCGGCAATCAGACGTGAATCCGCAGCGTAGAGCTTGTCAGAGAAGGCAATCTCCTGCTGACGTTTTTCAGTGATGGAGAGAGAAGAGATAATGGCGTCGATTTTCTTGGCTTTCAGCGACGGGATTAATGCGTCGAAGTCGCTGCCCACCCATGTGCATTTCACTTCCATACGTTTGCACATTTCATTTCCCAGATCGATATCAAACCCCACGAAATCGCCTTTCGCATCCTTGGAAGAGAATGGCGCGTAGGTTGCGTCTGTACCGATACGAACCGTCTGTGGAAGCGCTGCGTAGCTACCTGCTGCCGCACTTAACCCCACGAGCAAAGACAGAGCCAGAACCGTCTTCTTCATACATTTACCCTCAAGTACCGTGATTTTATTATGTATTGTGTTGTGTGTTGTGTTGCAGGCTTCATCTTGCAGGTCTTATGCCACATTGCCGTCTGGTCAAAACTTCGACGTTAAATATGTTAATAAAACGTTGCGATATTGCCTTAATGGTGAAAGATAGCAGGTCTGCCGAACGAACCGGAGAGAGAAAAAGGGAAAAAGCGAATTAAATGTCGAGGATATGATCGCCGTTGCATAATTGCCCTGAAACAGGGCAACGTCTCTTTTCATGCACAGCATTTGTGCACAGTATCAGGCACCCTGCCAGCGGGCGAAGAGATCTTCCGGCAGGTCGATGTCAAACTGATCCAGCACGCGGTTAACGGTCTGGTTAATGACATCGTCCAGCGACTGCGGGCGATGATAGAACGCCGGAACCGGCGGCATGATCACCGCGCCCAGCTCGGCGGCCTGGGTCATCAGGCGAAGATGACCCAGATGCAGCGGCGTTTCCCGCACGCAGAGCACCAGCGGGCGGCGTTCTTTTAGCACCACATCCGCCGCGCGCGTCACCAGAGTGTCGGTATAGCTGTTCACAATGCCGGAGAGCGTTTTAATGGAACAGGGCAGGATAACCATACCGGCCGTTTTGAACGAGCCTGAGGAGATGCTGGCGGCGATATCGCGCGCATCGTGGACCACGTCCGCCAGCGCCTGAACATCACGCAGGGAGAGATCGGTTTCAAGGGAGAGGGTCTGCCGCGCCGCCTGGCTCATCACCAGATGCGTTTCCACTTCTGCCACGTTCCGTAAAACCTGTAGCAGACGAACGCCGTAAATCGCGCCGCTGGCACCGCTGATGCCTATGATGAGTCGTTTCATGATTTCGCCCTTGCTGAATTCTGGGCTGACTGTGCAGGATTTTGCAGGGAGTTGCAAGTGAGGGCGAGCGCCCTCACTTGCAGAGAGATTAACCTTCGTTGTGCATCTCTAAGCTTTCGAGATCGTTTTGCAGCTGAACGGCTTTCGCATCGTCATTGCGCAGCGAATCAAGATAGTCGAGGTACTGCTGGTCAACGTCTTTCGTCACGTAGACGCCGTTAAACACGGAGCATTCGAACTGCTGAATTTCCGGGTTCTCGGCGCGCACCGCGTCGATGAGATCGTTCAGATCCTGGAAAATCAGGCCGTCGGCACCGATGATCTGGCGAATTTCATCCACTTCACGTCCGTGAGCGATCAGCTCGTTGGCGGTTGGCATATCAATGCCGTACACGTTCGGGAAGCGAATCTCCGGCGCGGCAGACGCCAGGTAGACTTTCTTCGCACCCGCTTCGCGCGCCATCTCGATAATCTGTTCAGAGGTGGTGCCGCGAACAATGGAGTCATCCACCAGCAGAACGTTCTTGTCGCGGAATTCCGCACGGTTGGCGTTCAGCTTACGGCGCACGGACTTACGGCGCAGGTGCTGGCCCGGCATGATAAAGGTGCGGCCAACGTAGCGGTTCTTCACGAAGCCCTGACGGTACGGCTTGTCCAGAATACGAGCGATTTCCAGCGCGATATCGCAGGAGGTTTCCGGGATAGGAATAACCACGTCGATGTCGAGATCGTCCCACTCGCGGGCAATCTTCTCGCCGAGCTTCGTGCCCATGTTGACGCGCGCGCTGTAGACGGAGATCTTGTCGATGAAGGAATCCGGACGGGCGAAATAGACATATTCAAACAGGCACGGGTTGCTGACCGGGTCGTCGGCACACTGACGGGTAAACAGCTGGCCCTTCTCGGTGATATACACCGCTTCGCCCGGCGCAACGTCGCGCAGGAACTCGAAGCCCAGGGTATCCAGCGCCACGCTCTCAGAGGCAACCATATATTCGGTACGGCCATCGCCGAGGTCGCGCTTGCCCAGCACCAGCGGACGAATGCCGTTTGGATCGCGGAAAGCCACCATGCCGTGACCGATGATCATCGCCACGCAGGCGTAAGCGCCGCGGATCTGGCGGTTGGTCGCAGCAATGGCAGCGAAGATATTGTCTGCTTCCAGCGGGTAGTGACGGAAGTTATCCAGCTCGCTGGCGAATACATTGAGCAAGATTTCAGAATCAGAGGTGGTGTTAATGTGGCGACGTTTCTCTTCGAACAGCTTTTTACGCAGCTCATGGGCGTTAGTCAGGTTGCCGTTATGGGCAAGCGTGATGCCATACGGTGAGTTGACGTAGAAAGGCTGTGCCTCAGAGGCGCTGGAACTGCCAGCAGTAGGATAACGAACGTGACCGATCCCCATATTACCTTGCAGACGCTGCATATGGCGGGCTTCAAACACATCGTTTACCAGGCCATTCGCCTTACGTAAACGGAAGCAGTTGTTTGCATCAATGGTGATGATACCCGCAGCATCCTGCCCACGGTGCTGAAGCACCGTTAACGCGTCATAAATCGACTGGTTTACCGGCATGAAACCGGCGATACCGACAATACCGCACATTCGTCTTTTCCTCGTTAAGCCACATCTCAGGGTTTATGCCCTGGGCAAAAAACTCGACGAGCTTTGCAGATAGTCAAAGAACCATCTGATGATGAAGCTGAACTCTGGAATGAGCTGCGATTTCTGCCAGTCTTCGCTTTTGGAGAACCCGGTGAAGGTATCCAGGAAGAACAGGATCGCGGCCACAATCAGCACGCCTCGCAACGCCCCGAAACAGATGCCGAGTACCCTGTCCGTTCCTGACAGACCGGTTTTCTCGACCAGCTGACCTATCACGTAATTCACGATAGCGCCGACAATCAGCGTCGCGATAAACAGCACCGCGATGGCAATTCCGTTTCGGACCAGTTCATCTTCAAAGCCCGTGAACCAGACAGACAGGTAAGTGTAGTAATGACTGGCAACAAAGAAAGCACAACCCCAGGTTACCAGCGATAACGCTTCACGAACAAAGCCACGGATCAGGCTAACCAGACAGGAAAAACCAATCACCGCAATGATGGCGTAATCAATCCAGACCATATGTGTCCCACGATTAAACGCCCTGTCATCCAGTTCGGGGCGAATTCTAACAGAAAAAGAAAACGTTTGCGTAGGGATTTCCTTCCCGCGCGTAAATAAAAAAGGCGCTGAAAAAATGTTCAACGCCTTGGCTTATCGCCTCTCTCTAAAGGAGCAGGTCGTACTTAGTTCGCGCTGTAGCTCATCACCACACCACTCAGCCCGGAGATCTGCTTCAGCTCGCCCAGCGACCCTTTCAGCTTGTCTTTCGACGCTTCCGGCCCCACGAGGATACGGGTGATTTTACCCTGCACCGGCGTGGAAGGTGAAGTGTAAACGCGATAGCCCGCGCTGCGCAGTTTACCGACAACCTCGTTAACTTTATCGGCGTTTTTCAGCGCGCCCAGCTGCACAACATAAGCTTTACCGGTCGGCGCTGCGTCTTGTTTCGCCGGTGGCGGGGTTTCAGACGCTGCAGCCAGCTGCTCTGCTGCTTTATCTCGCTGTTGCTGAGGCTTCGGCTGCGGCTTCTCGACCGGCTTCGGTTTTTCAACAGGCTTAGGCTTCTCTACCGGCACCGGATCAATTTCGATGTTGTTATTCGCCGCCAGACGTGACGGGTCGAGTGACGGTGCAGCGGCATCGCCCGCGCGAACTTCTTCCGCCGCCCCTTCAGGCGGCTGAGCAGGCAGCGCCTGGGTCGCCGCAGGCAGCATATCCGGCTCATCGCGATCGCCCGGCTTCGGCACCAGCGGAATGGCTGCAAACTCGTCCTGATAATGCTTTTTCTGCCCGTCGAGCAGCCCGGGAAGAATAATTACCCCGAGCGCGACCAGCACAATGGTTCCTGTTAAACGGTTCTGAAACTTACTCGCCACCGGTTCTCCCCGCGTCCATCACTTCCATGACATGTGCCACCGTGTGGAATGAACCACACACCAGCACGGTATCTTCTGGTTTAGCATCCGCCATCGCGGCATGCCAGGCCTGCGCCACGCTACTGTAGATTGCGCCTTTGCTGAGATGTTCCATCAACTGCTCAGCCGTCGCGCCGCGCGGCCCCTCCAGAGGAGCACAATACCAGCTATCGACCACACTCTCCATGCAGGCCAGCGTGCCGCCGATATCTTTATCATGAAGCATACCGATAACCGCCAGCACTCGCCCGGTTTTTGGTAACGATTTGAGACGTCCTGCGAGATACGCCGCCGCGTGCGGATTGTGCGCCACATCCAGAATCAGACGCGGTGACTCGCTGACAATCTGGAAACGCCCCGGCAGCAGCGCATTCTGAATGCCGTCGCGGATCGCCTGTTCGCTTACCGCTAATCCGCTGGCGCGCAGTGCCGCGAGCGCAGTCGCCGCATTCGGCTGCGGTACCTGCGGCAGCGGCAGGTTGTCCAGCACGCCGCGGGCGTCGCTAAAGCGCCAGCCGTTGTCCTGCATCTCATAGTGCCAGTCAACGCCGCAGCGCAACAAATGTGCGCCCTTCTCTTTCGCCACGTCAGCAATGGTGTGCGGCATGTCCGGCTCACCCACCACGGCAGGCTTATTCGCGCGGAAAATGCCGGCCTTCTCACGGCCAATGCTTTCACGATCCGGACCCAGCCAATCGGTATGATCCAGCGCGATGCTGGTGACCACCGCCACGTCCGCATCCACCATATTGGTGGCATCGAGACGCCCGCCCAGCCCCACTTCCAGGATCACCACGTCCAGCTGCGCCTGTTTGAACAGCCACAGCGCCGACAGAGTGCCGTATTCGAAATAGGTTAATGAGGTTTCCCCGCGCGCAGCTTCGATAGCTGCAAACGACGCCGTATGTGCAGATTCCGCCAGCTCGGTATTCTGCACCCGCACGCGCTCGGTATAGCGCACCAGATGCGGTGAGCTGTAAACGCCAACCTTGTACCCTGCCGCCATCAGGACTGCCTCCAGCGTGCGGCAGGTGGTGCCTTTACCATTGGTACCTGCAACGGTGAACACGAACGGAGCCGGTTTCAACACGTCGAGACGCGCGGCAACCTGGCTTACGCGCTCAAGGCCCATATCGATGGTTTTACTGTGCAGGTTTTCCAGATAAGAAAGCCACGCGGCCAGGGGCGACGTGGCTTGGGGAATGCTTTTATTTTCCATAATGCCCGGTTGTCATTAACAGATTAGAAAGCAAAAGGGCAGCGCCAACCGGCCCTGCCCTTTTCAGTTATCAGGCCTCGGGTTCCTGATCCGGTACCACCACGCCTTCGCGCGGCTCATCCGGGTTCGGCGCTGGCAGATTCATCAGCTTCGCCAGGACGCTTGCCAGTTTCAGGCGCATTTCCGGGCGGCGGACGATCATATCGATGGCGCCTTTCTCTATGAGGAACTCACTGCGCTGGAAGCCCGGCGGCAGTTTTTCACGTACAGTCTGCTCGATAACGCGAGGACCGGCAAAGCCGATCAGCGCCTTTGGCTCAGCGATGTTCAGGTCGCCCAGCATCGCGAAGCTTGCAGAGACGCCGCCCATTGTTGGGTCGGTCAGCACGGAGATGTACGGCAGACCGCGCTCCTGCATTTTCGCCAGCGCCGCAGAGGTTTTCGCCATCTGCATCAGGGACATCAGCGCTTCCTGCATACGTGCACCACCAGAGGCGGAGAAGCAGATCAGCGGGCAGTTGTCTTCAAGCGCCTGCTCAACGGCACGCACGAAGCGCGCACCCACGACAGAACCCATTGAGCCCCCCATGAAGGAGAACTCAAACGCGGCGGCAACCACCGGCATCTCGTGCAGGGTGCCTTTCATGACGATCAGCGCGTCTTTCTCGCCGGTCTCTTTCTGTGCAGAGGCCAGACGATCTTTGTATTTTTTGGAGTCGCGGAACTTGAGCACATCTTTTGGCTCGAGCTCGCTGCCCAGCTCTACCAGAGAACCTTCGTCCAGCAGGCTATGCAGGCGGTTGCGCGCCGACATACGCATATGGTGGTCACATTTCGGACACACCTCAAGATTGCGCTCCAGCTCTGCGCGATACAGAACCTGGCCGCAGCTATCACACTTCGTCCATACCCCTTCAGGAATGCTCGCTTTGCGCGTTGGGGTAATGTTGCTTTTAATTCGTTCAATCCAGCTCATTGATAACCTTTCTGCCTGAACCTGGTCGTATGCCAGTTTTGCTGTAAGAGGCGAATAATGCCATTTTTGCCTCCAACAGACCATGAATGTTGCACATTAAAACATAACAGCCCGAAACTTTGGATAAAAAAGTGGTCGAACCGCCAGGGTGCATTTACTTCGCTTGTTTTGCCGCCGCGCGTTTGTGACGGATGATTTCGATGACGCCAGGCAGTACGGAAAGCACAATAATCGCTACAATCAGTAACTTAAGATTTTCCTGAACCACCGGCAAATCGCCAAACAGGTAGCCTGCGTAGGTAAACAGCAGCACCCACAGCAGCGCGCCTACTACGTTATACATCGCAAAATGACGATAGGACATATGGCCCATACCCGCCACAAACGGTGCAAATGTACGCACAATAGGCACAAAACGCGCAAGGATAATGGTTTTTCCGCCATGGCGTTCATAGAAGGCATGGGTCTTGTCTAAATAGCTGCGACGGAAAATTTTGGAATCAGGATTACTGAATAATCGTTCTCCAAAAACGCGGCCAATCGTATAGTTAACCGCGTCACCCACAATCGCCGCCACAATCATCAGCATGACCATAAGATGGACATTCAGGTCATTGGTTGGCAGCGCCGATAGCGCGCCGGCCACGAACAGCAACGAGTCTCCCGGCAGGAACGGCGTGACGACCAGACCGGTTTCACAGAACAGAATGAGGAACAGAATGGCGTAAACCCAGACGCCATACTGCGCGACCAGTTCCGCCAGGTGAACATCAATATGCAGAATGAAATCAATCAGAAAACGTATTACGTCCATATTGTCTAAACCTTAATTGCACCTTTGTTTAGTCCGCTAAAAACAGCGGCCCCATTGGCGGCTTTGGCAGGTCAAACCGATCCGGATAGTCTACCGAAACCAGATACAACCCTTCCGCTTTCGCCGTGGCTGCCGCAAGCGTTCTGTCCTTCGCTGCCAGCAGGTCTGCAATCCAGCTCTCCGGCTGGTGTCCGGCCCCCACTTCCATCAGGCTGCCTACAATATTCCGCACCATATGATGTACAAAGGCATTGGCTTTGATATCCACCACCACATACGCGCCAAAACGACTGACGTTAATGTGCATGACGTTACGCCACGGCGTGCGGGACTGACACTGCACCGCACGAAACGACGTAAAGTCATTTTCACCAATCAGACACTGCGCCGCGCGATGCATGCATTCAGCATCGAGCGGTTCATAAAAATGCGTCACGCCCTGGCTTAACACCGCCGGACGCAGACGCTGGTTGTAGATGACATAGCGATAGCGACGCGCCGTCGCGCTGAAGCGCGCGTGAAAATCATCCGGCACAGCTTTCACCCAACGCACCGCAATGTCACCAGGTAAATTCGCATTTACCCCCAGCGTCCAGGCGGCATCCTTACGCACGGCGGTGGTTTCAAAGTGAACCACCTGCCCCGTACCGTGAACCCCCGCGTCCGTACGCCCTGCGCACAGGACGTTAATCGGCTCGTTTGCCACCTGAGAGAGCGCTTTCTCCAGTTTTTCCTGGACGCTGCGCACCTCATTCTGACGCTGCCAGCCATAGTATTTACTGCCATCGTACTCAATACCGAGGGCAATTTTATGAACCGGCTTTTGTTCCACTTCGGACATCAGTACAGATACTCCTGCACCAGCTTCTCAGCGATCTTGACCGCCATCAGCGCGCCGCCAAAGCGAACGTTATCCGCAACGGACCAGAACTGAACCTGCTCCGGCATACCGTAATCGTTACGCACGCAGCCAACGGAGAGATGCGCGCTGCCGGTGGCATCACCCACCTGGGTCGGGAATTCGCTCTCTTCGGAAAGGACAATGTCCTCACCGCGGCCAAACGCGTCGCGCGCTTCTTCAGCCGCCAGCGGGCGCAGGGCTTCAAAACCGACCATCTGCGCGTGGCCGTAGAAAACCGGGGACTGCACGACGTTCGCGGAGATCATCAGGCCATCATCCTGCAGAATTTTACGCACTTCATCGACGATACGACGCTCTTCGCGCACGGAGCCCTCGCGGTCCGGCAGCAGCGGCAGCATGTTGAATGCCAGCTGGCGGCCAAAGAAATCATCTTCGTCGATCGGGATGCCGTTCAGCAGCTTCGCACTCTGCCCTGCCAGCGCATCGACCGCTTTTTTACCGTTCGCCGATGCGGACAGCAGGCTGGTCACGGTAATACGCGACAGGCCGCCGTCGTCGATCAGTGGCTTCAGCGCGGTCAGCAACTGGCTGGTCAGGCTGTTCGGTACCGCAATGATGTTGCGGTTGCGGTAGTCAGCCAGCACAAACGGGTTGACGTCCGGCACCACCAGCGGCACGTCCGGCTCAAGGGAGAACAGACCGCTCAGGTCGATCACCAGACAGCCTGAATTGGTCGCTTCTTCAATATAAGACGCCGTCGCCTCTGCACCCGCGGCAAAAAACGCCAGCTGCGCCTGGGTCCAGTCAAACGCGGCCGCATCCTGAACCATCACAGATTTACCGCTAAAACGCAGATGCTCGCCCGCGCTGTCGGTGCGCGCCAGGGCATAAATTTCTCCCACCGGGAACTGACGCTCGGCAAGGGTTTCGAGCAGGGCTTCACCCACAGCACCCGTGGCACCTAAAATGGCAATGTTCCAGCCTTCAGACATGGTGGTTTACTCCAGAAATAAAAAAGCGTCCCTGTCGGAGTATCCGACAGGGAGCATTAAGAAGACATTAATGCGCCGGGTGATGGACGGCGTTAAAACCCAGTTTTTTCAGCAGCGTCGCAGCCGCTGCGTCATCGCACATCACATACAGGGAAGACCACTCGCGACGCTCAACGTAGTTCTTGCGCAGCTTGTCAAACTCACCCGGGATCCCCGCCACCTTACGCAGCAGCGCATCATCGCGGCGCACATCATACACCAAATGCACCAGCCTTTTCAGCGTTGCCTGATCGAGCGTGCCGTGCAGGGTGATACGGCCAAATTCAGGCGCGGGGAGTAAGGTATCCAGCGCCACCTGCTGCGGATGACCGATAAAGGCGCTGTAAGCTTCAAACACCTGCGTCGTGCCACGCGCCTTGCCTTCAAGCGTATAGCCCGCGATGTGCGCGGTAGCCACATCCACCTTGTTCAGCAGCTCAACGTTGAGATCCGGCTCCGGCTCCCAGACGTCCAGCACCACGCTGAGATCTTGCCCTTCATTCAGACATTTCAGCAGCGCGGCATTATCCACCACCGGGCCACGGCAGGCATTTATCAGAATAGTGCCAGCTTTCAGACGGCGAATTAGCGCCTCATCGGCCAGATGCAGAGACTTATACGGCCCCTCTTTAAACAGCGGCGTGTGGAACGTCAGCACATCACACTGCTCAACCAGCTCATCCAGCGCGCGGAAATCCCCTTCCTCACCGTTATCTTTGCGCGGTGGGTCACAGAGCAGCGTGCGGATCCCTAACGCCTCAAGGCGCTTTTGCAGGCGTCCACCAACGTTACCCACGCCGACAATCCCCACGGTGCGGTCCTTCAGCGCAAAACCGTCGCGCTCGGCCAGCATCAGTAACGAGGAGAAAACGTATTCCACTACGGCAATGGCGTTACAGCCCGGCGCGGCGGAAAACCCGATCCCCGCCTGCTTAAGCCATTTATCATCCACATGATCGGTCCCTGCCGTTGCGGTTCCGACAAACTTAATCGCTTTACCGGCAAGCAACGCCTCATTTACTTTGGTTACCGAGCGCACCATCAGCGCGTCTGCGTCATCCAGTTCGTTGACCGGGATTGGGCGACCAGGGACAGCCTTAACGTTACCCAGGCGGCTAAACAGCTCACGGGCATAAGGCATATTTTCATCAACGAGGATTTTCACGTCTGAGTACCTGTTTGAGAGGAAGAAAACCTGCCAAGTGTGCCATAATCTGGCCGCCAGGCATATATGTATGCCGGGTTTACGCTGAGTTTTGACTTTAAGGATTTTTGACGATGCAGCCTATTTCAGGTACGCCGCCACGCCCTCCGGGTGAAGGCCCTGTCACGCCAAACGTTGCAGGTGAACAACCGCTATCCACGCAACAGCGCACCGTGCTGGAGCGACTGATCACGCGCCTGATTGCGCTGACTTCACAGCAAAATGCGGAAGTCTGGGCTGGGGTAAAGCATGATTTAGGCGTGAGAAACGACGCACCGCTGCAGTCGCGCCATTTCCCTGCCGCCGAGCAAAACCTGAACCAGCGTATTACTACCGCGCAGCAGAACCACACCACGCGCCAGATTGTCGCGCAGCTGACCGAGCTGCTGGGCCAGGGGAATAACCGCCAGGCGGTCAGTGATTTTATCCGTCAGCAGTACGGCCAGACCGCCCTGGGTCAGCTGACGCCAGACCAGCTGAAAACCGTGCTGACGTTACTGCAAAATAATCAGCTGACCATCCCGCAGCCGCAGCAGCGTCCGTCAACCGAGCGTCCGCTGCTGCCTGCCGAACACAACACGCTGAATCAGATGGTGACGAAACTGGCTGCCGCTACCGGCGAGTCGACGAAGCTTATCTGGCAATCCATGCTGGAACTGTCCGGCGTGAAGGACGGCGAACTGATTCCGGCGAAGCAGTTTACCCATCTGGCGACCTGGCTCCAGGCGCGCCAGACGCTCAGCACTCAGATCGCCCCTACCCTGCACAGCATCCAGGCGGCGCTGAAACAGCCGCTGGAACCGCACGAGTTCGATATGATTCGGGATTACGCCCAACAGAACTGGCAGGCTACGCCGCAAACGGTGCTGACCACCGCGCAGGTGCAGGATGTGCTCAATCAGATCTTCGTTCGCCGCGCCGAGCGGGAAGGCGGCGCGCCGGAGGTAAGAAACATTCAGCCGATCTACAGTCCGCTGTTTGCGCCAGTCGTCGAGACGTTCAAAACGCTCTCTGCGCGTCCGGGGTTGATGTTTATTGCGCTACTGATCGCACTGGCAATTTTCTGGCTGGTTGCCTGAGTTTTGCCCGGTGGCGCGACGCTTACCGGGCCTGCAACGGCTCAAGTCCTGCGAAACGCCACCAGCGTCACCACAATCCCCACCACCGCAGAAACCGCACCAGCCAGGAAGACGGACGGGTAGCCAAACGAGGTGGCTAACATCCCGGCCAGCGGCCCGGTGACCCCGTATGAGATATCCTGAAACGCCGCATAGCCGCCCAGCGCCGTACCGCGCACCTGCGGGGCCACGCGTTTCACTACCTCCACGCCCAGCGCCGGGAAGATCAGCGAGCAGCCGCAGCCGGTAAGCGCCGCACCCAGCAGCGCAACGGAGGCGACCGGTGCCTGCCAGAGCAGCACCAGCCCAATGGTTTCAATCACCAGTGACGCTACCGCCACCTTCACGCCGCCAAAGCGATCCGGCATCCAGCCGAACAGGACGCGCATCAGCACAAACGCGCCGCCAAAGGCGGTGAGCGTAAAGCCCGCCATCGCCCAGCCGCGGCTCATAAAATAGAGCGAGACGAAGGTGCCAATCACCGCGAAGCCTACGCCCTGCAGCGCCAGCCCGAGTCCCGGCTGCCAGATTTGCCCCACCACGCTCCACAGGGAAGGACGCTCGCCTTTGTGAGCGGGCACCTTACGTACCGAACCGTTAAACGCCCACGCCAGCAGCGGCAACACCATCGTCGTTGCGGCCAGCGCCGCAAATCCAAACTGGCTATTGATGAGCAGCCCAAGCGGTGCGCCTGCGGCCAGCGCGCCGTAGATGGCCATGCCGTTCCAGGACATCACTTTGCCGGAACGCGCAGGCCCTACCAGACCCATTCCCCAGGTCAGGGTGCCGGTCAGCAACTGGCTTTCACCAAAGCCAAGGATTAAACGCCCCAGCACCAGCAGCGCAAATTTATACGCGGCATCGACCGGCAGGAGAGCGGCCAGCAGCCACGCGCCACCTGCCAGCCCGCAGGCAAACATGCCCTGCAACGCCGAGCGTTTTGCACCGTGCTGATCCGCCAGCCGACCGGCGTAACCGCGGGTTAACACCGTGGCTAAAAACTGAATGCCCACCGCTATACCGACCATGGCGTTGCCATAGCCCAGCTCCTGATGAACGAACAGCGGGATCACCGGCAGCGGCAGCCCGACGGTCATGTAGGTCAGGAATACCGCAAAGGCGATGCGGAAAAGGGAAAGGTTCCCGGAAGGAGTGCGCTTCTCGGGGATAACAGCCTTCATGCATAACTCCGTGTTCAGGCATAAAAAAGGGAGCCTTCCGGCTCCCTTCTATTATACATTCAAACGCTTATGCTTTCAGCTTGCGCATAACCAGCGTGGCGTTGGTGCCGCCGAAACCGAAGCTGTTGGACATAACCGTGGTCAGCGTCGCGTCCATTGGTTTGGTCACGATGTTCAGGCCAGCAGCCTGCTCGTCCATCTCTTCGATGTTGATGCTTGGCGCGATAAAGCCGTTTTCCAGCATCAGCAGAGAGTAGATCGCTTCCTGCACGCCAGCCGCACCCAGAGAGTGGCCGGTCATGGCTTTGGTCGCAGAGATAGCCGGGCTGTTGTCGCCGAACACTTCACGGATCGCACCCAGCTCTTTCACGTCGCCTACCGGAGTAGAAGTACCGTGGGAGTTCAGGTAGTCGATTGGGGTGTCAACGCCGTGCATCGCCATCTTCATGCAGCGCACTGCGCCTTCGCCGGACGGTGCAACCATGTCGGCGCCGTCAGACGTGGCGCCGTAGCCCACGATTTCAGCGTAGATGTGCGCACCGCGTGCCAGCGCGTGCTCCAGCTCTTCAACCACAACCATACCGCCGCCGCCTGCGATGACGAAACCGTCGCGGTGCGCGTCATAGGTACGGGAGGCTTTGTCTGGCGTCTCGTTATATTTGGTGGACAGTGCGCCCATTGCGTCGAACTCACAGGCCATTTCCCAGCCCAGCTCTTCGCCGCCGCCAGCAAATACGATGTCCTGTTTACCCAGCTGGATCTGCTCAACCGCGTTACCGATACAGTGTGCGGAAGTTGCACACGCGGAGCTGATGGAGTAGTTCACACCGTGGATTTTGAACGGGGTCGCCAGGCACGCGGAAACCGCAGAACCCATGGCTTTAGTGACCACGTACGGACCAACCGCTTTCAGGCCACGAGGGCTACGCATTGCGTCAGCGCCGAATACCTGCGCTTTTGATGAGCCGCCGGAACCGGCAATCAGACCCACGCGCGGGTTGTTCTGATAAACCTCTTCACTCAGGCCAGAATCTTTGATCGCTTCCTGCATGGAGAGATAAGCATAAATAGAGGCATCGTTCATGAAACGAACCACTTTACGGTCAATCAAACCGGTGGTGTCCAGTTTGACGTTACCCCATACGTGGCTACGCATACCTGAATCTTTAAACTCTTCAGAGAAAGTGATCCCGGAGCGTCCTTCACGCAGAGATGCCAGGACTTCCTGCTGGTTATTACCGATGCTGGAAACGATGCCCAGGCCAGTAATCACTGCACGTTTCATTCAATACCTCTGTAAGTCGCACTATAAAAGTTTCGAGTCGCACAATAGCGTACACTTGTACGCCGAACAAGTCCGATCAGACATTTTCTGCGGAAATTTGCACCGATGGACTCACATCGTTAAGATCGTGCCACTGCCTGTCAGACGAGTAACTTACGTGAAACAAAACGCTATACAACCCGCCAACCTCGAATTCAACGCTGAGGGTACACCTGTTTCCCGAGATTTTGATGACGTCTATTTTTCTAATGATAACGGACTCGAAGAAACCCGCTATGTTTTCCTCGACGGAAACCAGCTCAGCACCCGCTTCCCTGCGCACCCGCGCAGACTGTTCGTTGTCGCGGAAAGCGGATTCGGCACCGGGCTCAATTTTCTGACCCTCTGGCTGGCGTTTGACCAGTTTCACGCTGCCCACCCTGAGGCTACGCTCCAAAGATTACATTTCATCAGTTTTGAAAAATTTCCGCTGACCGCACACGATCTGCGGCTCGCCCATCAGCGCTGGCCGGAACTTGCAGTCTGGGCCGAACAGCTTCAGGCGCAGTGGCCGCCTCATATCGGCGGCTGCCACCGTCTGATTCTGGACGGCGGACGGGTGACGCTGGATTTATGGCTGGGTGACATCAATGACCTGACCGATACGCTCGATGATTCGATGAATCAGACGGTGGACGCGTGGTTCCTTGACGGCTTTGCCCCCGCCAAAAATCCGGATATGTGGAGCCAGCATCTGTTTAGCGCAATGGCGCGTCTGGCGCGTCCTGGCGCAACGCTTGCCACCTTTACCTCGGCAGGTTTTGTCCGCCGCGGGCTGCAGGAGGCGGGCTTTACCATGCAGAAAATGAAAGGCTTTGGCCGCAAGCGCGACATGCTGATCGGCAGGATGGAGCAGACGCTGGATATTCCCGCTCAGGCCCCCTGGTTTGCGCGCAGCGCGAGCGCATCGCGCGAAGTGGCAATGGTTGGTGGGGGGATCGCCAGCGCCCTGCTCTCGCTCGCGCTTGTGCATCGTGGCTGGGAGGTAACGCTCTATTGTGCTGACGAGATGCCCGCCGGCGGGGCCTCCGGCAACCGTCAGGGCGCGCTTTACCCGCTTTTAAGCGCGCACGATCCGGCACTGTTCCAGTTTTTCCCTGCGGCGTTTACCTTTGCTCGTCGCCTGTATGATGCCCTTCCGGTGGCGTTCGACCATGACTGGTGCGGCGTGACGCAGCTTGGCTGGGATGAGAAGAGCCAGCAAAAAATCACCCAGATGCTGTCGCTGGGTCTGCCGGAGGAGATTGCTCACGAGGTAAGCGCGCAGGAGGTGGCAAACACCGCTGGCGTGAACTCCGGCTGTGGCGGCATTCAGTATCCGCTCGGCGGCTGGCTGTGCCCGGCTGAACTGACCGCAGCGGCGATTAGCCTGGCGCAGTCACGCGGGCTGACGGTGCATTATGCCCACAAGGTTGAATCGCTTAGCCGGTCAGAACGGTGGACTCTGCATTTTGCTGATGGCAAAGCAGCGCAGCATGCCAGCGTTGTGCTGGCAAACGGACATAACATCAGCCAGTTTATCCAGACAGAGACGTTGCCGGTTTATCCGGTCGGCGGCCAGGTAAGCCATATCCCGACTGCGCCCGAGCTGAGCAAGCTGCGACAGGTGCTGTGCTATGACGGGTATCTGACGCCGCAAAACCCATCTAACGGCCATCACTGCATCGGCGCCAGCTATCATCGTGGCGTAACGGATATGCGCTACAGCGACGAGGATCAGCAGCAAAACCGTCAGCGCCTGATTGACTGTTTCCCGGAGGCGGCGTGGGCGAAAGAGGTTGACGTCAGCGAGGGTGACGCGCGCTGCGGCGTGCGCTGTGCGACCCGCGATCATCTGCCGATGGCGGGAAACGTGCCGGACTATGAGGCAACGCTTCAAGCCTATCATGAACTGGCTGAAAACAAGGAAACGGCGGTGAGTGCCCCGGTTTATCCGGAACTGTTCATGCTGGGCGGATTAGGGTCGCGAGGATTGTGCTCCGCGCCGCTGCTGGCAGAGGTGTTAGCCGCGCAAATGAGCGGCGAGCCTGTTCCGCTGGACAGAACCACGCTTGCAGGACTGAACCCGAATCGGCTGTGGGTACGGAAGCTGCTGAAGGGGAAAAGGGTTAAGTAGGGTGCGGTCAAATCCCCTCTCCCCAAAGGGAAGAGGGAAGAGTAAGCGGCGGCTTAGCGTTTAGCCTGCTGGAACAAATTGTCCCACATGCCCAGCACCAGAGACTGGTCGCGCGGAGAGAGCTCCCCGGCCAGAATGGCTTTTTCCAGGCTGCGAGTGACTTCAGCGTGAACGGCGTCGGCAGAGTGATCGTCACCTGCTTCAAGCTCAGCGACTGCCAGCGTCAGGTGACCACGCAGATAACCGCTGGCGAACAGCTCATCATCACTGGCGTGTTCCACCATGTCATCAATTAACGCCAGAATGCGTGATTCAAATTCTGCGATCATCTTCTTTCCTCTGTTAAAGATCTTCCGGCCAAGGGAAGCATTCCGCCGTGATCTCCGGCGTGTGGTAATAATTCTGTAAAGCCTCAATCAGGCGCGCCGGACGTTCCGGGATGCCTTTCTCAAGATATTCCATCACCTGCGCATGCACGCGGCGCTGGAAAACGATACGGTCTGGCTCGAAGTCGCCTTCGAGGTTGTCACAGCTCACGTTGAACGGGAAGCCTGCAGCCACGCAGAACAGCCATTCCAGCGCCTGTGGCTTCACTTCGACATCCTCAAACTGGCCCTGGGTTGCGGCGTCACGCCCGTCCGGGCAGTACCAGTAGCCGAAGTCCACCAGCTCGCGCCGGGCTTTCCCCGCGATGCACCAGTGTGAAATCTCGTGCAAGCCGCTGGCGTAAAAGCCGTGTGCAAACACAATGCGGTTATACGGAACCTCGGCATCAGCAGGAAGATAGATCGGTTCGTCGTCGCCTTTAATCAGACGGGTATTAAAATCATCAGCAAAACAGCCGTCAAAGATCTCAATCAGCTGTTCGTATTTATGCGTACTGTTCATTAGTTCATCCCCAACCAGGTGAGGATCTCCTGTCCATGGCTGTCATAAAGAAGTTTGGCGCTCATCACTGCCGAGACGACAACAATCATCGGGCGGATCAGCTTTTGCCCTTTGCTTAATACCAGGCGCGAGCCCGCACGCGCGCCCAAAAACTGCCCGGCCATCATCACAAAGCCAGTTGCCCAGATAACCTTGCCGCCAATGATAAACAGCAACAGGCCGCCGACGTTTGAGGTCGCGTTCAGTACTTTGGCATGGGCGGTGGATTTGGCGAGGTTAAACCCGGCCAGCGTCACGAACGCCAGCGCGTAAAATGAGCCTGCGCCCGGGCCGAAGAAACCGTCGTAAAAGCCGACGCAGCCACCGGCAATCAGCGCAAACGGCAGGCCGTGCAGGCGACGCTGGCGATCTTCTTCACCGAGCCTGGGCATCAGCAAGAAGTACAGGCCAATGCAGATAACCAGAATCGGCAGGATCTGGCGCAAAATATCAGACTGCACGTGCTGAACCAGCAGCGCACCCGACGTCGAGCCGATAAAGGTCATCAGAATATTAAGCTTCTGGTCAGCAAGGCTTACCACCTTGCGACGAATAAAGTAGAGCGACGCGGAGAGCGAGCCGCCGCAGGCCTGAAGCTTGTTGGTGGCGAGCGCCTGCGCCGGGCTCATGCCTGCCGCCAGCAGCGCGGGCACGGTTAACAACCCCCCGCCGCCCGCGAGCGCATCGATAAAACCGGCCAGCATGGCCACGAAGAACAGCACCACCAGCAGCAGCGGTGACACCATAAACAGATCGACGAAGTTATCCATTAAAGTACATGCTCATCCAGTAGCGCCTGGCAGGAAGGCGGCAACGGAGGCGGTGTCTTCTTCTCAGGCTTAGAGGTTCCAGGTTTAGCCGGCTCAAACCAGCTTTGCAGTTCGTAACCACAGCCATCGCCTGGCGGAGGTAACGGCTGATCTTCACATTCCAGGCTGTTCGCCGGGCAGCGCAGACGAACGTGCATATGCGCACGATGCTGGAACCACGGGCGCACTTTGCGCAGCCAGTCGCGGTCGGTTCCCGCATCCAGACAGAGCTGCTGCTTGATGGCCGGGTTAACGAAAATCCGCGTGACGTCGTTATCTTCTGCCGCCAGCTTGATCATGCTGGAGACCTCCCGCGTCCACAGCGAGGGCACCACGCTTTTGCCATCGCGCGCTACCAGATCCAGCGCCTGCGGTTTCAGCAGTTGCGCAGACGTCCAGCGCGTTTTCGGCAGCTGCAGGAAGATATCGACATCCAGTCCAGTCTGGTGGCTGGCGTGCCCGCCGTTGAAGCGTCCGCCGGCAGGCATCCCCATGTCGCCAATCAGCATCGTGCCCAGCCCCAGGTTATGCACCTGATTTCCCAGACGCTGGATGAACAGCACCAGATCCGGATGGCCGAAATAACGACGCTGGTCAGTGCGCATCACCTGGTAGGTGTCCGATTGCAGCGGTAGTTCCTGTGCCCCGACGATACAGCCGTTAGAGAAGGCGCCGATAGATTGCGCGCTCCCTGCCACCGGATGGGTGATTTTTTGCCACGGCGTGGCGGCCAGACTGGCTCCACTGGCAAGCAGTGCCAGCAGAGCAATTGCGGTTATTTTCATGTTTACCAGCGTGGAATGGTGGTCGTCACATCCGCATTCTGCGCGCGCTGGCGCAGGAAGTGATCCATCAGCACGATCGCCAGCATCGCTTCTGCGATCGGCACCGCGCGGATCCCCACGCACGGATCGTGACGTCCTTTGGTGATCATCTCAACTTCTTCGCCATCGCGGTTAATCGTGTGGCCCGGCACGGTAATGCTGGAGGTCGGCTTCAGCGCGATGTTGGCAATAATCTGCTGTCCGCTGCTGATACCGCCGAGAATGCCGCCCGCATGGTTGCTCTGGAAGCCCGATTTCGTGATTTCGTCGCGATTCTGGCTGCCACGAAGCGCCACCACGCCGAAACCGTCGCCAATTTCGACGCCCTTCACCGCATTGATGCTCATCAGCGCGTGAGCGATGTCAGCGTCGAGACGGTCAAATACCGGCTCGCCCCAGCCCGCCGGGACGCCGTCGGCCACCACGGTGACTTTCGCCCCAATGGAGTCGCCTTCTTTTTTCAGGCCGCGCATCAGTTCATCCAGCGCTTCAAGCTTGTCCGCATCGGCGCAAAAGAACGGGTTTTGCTCGACCTGGTCCCAGTCTTTGATCGCCAGCGGAATGTCGCCCATCTGGGTCAGACAGCCGCGAATGACGATGCCAAATTTCTGCTGCAGGTATTTCTTAGCAATCGCCCCTGCCGCCACGCGCATCGCAGTTTCACGCGCGGAAGAGCGTCCGCCGCCGCGATAGTCGCGAAAGCCATATTTTTGCTCGTAGGTGTAATCAGCGTGGCCAGGACGGAACACGTCCTTGATAGCACCATAGTCCTGAGAACGCTGATCGGTGTTTTCGATCAGCAGACCAATGCTGGTCCCGGTGGTGCGGCCTTCAAAGACGCCAGAGAGAATTTTAACCTGGTCCGGCTCGCGACGCTGCGTGGTGTAGCGAGAGGTACCCGGGCGACGACGGTCGAGGTCGTGCTGTAAATCGGCTTCGGTCAGTTCGATGCCTGGCGGTACGCCATCAACGATACAGCCCAGCGCCAGCCCGTGCGACTCGCCAAAAGTGGTCACGCGGAATAACTGTCCAATACTGTTTCCTGCCATCACGGCTCCGATGTTGTTGTTTGTGTTTGAGCGTTGTGAAACGGGCCGAAGCCCGCTGGATTAATCTTTATAGATGCTGAAGTGTTCGCGCGCGTCGAGCAGCTGCGCTTTGGTCAGCATAAAGACGCCGTCACCGCCGTTGTCGAACTCAAGCCAGGTGAACGGCACATCCGGGTACTGCTCTATCAGATGTACCATGCTGTTGCCCACTTCACAAATCAGAACGCCATCGTCGGTCAGGTAATCCGGCGCGCAGGCCAGAATACGGCGGGTCAGCTTCAGGCCGTCTGAGCCTGACGCCAGACCCAGCTCCGGCTCGTGACGGTATTCGTTCGGCAGATCGGACATGTCTTCCGCATCGACATACGGCGGGTTAGTGACGATCAGATCGTACTGTAGCGTCGGCAGGTCGCGGAACAGGTCAGAGCGGATTGGCGTAACGTGATGGATCAGGCCGTGCTCTTCAATGTTGTGCTCGGTCACGGCGAGCGCGTCGGTGGAAATATCTACCGCGTCCACTTCCGCTTCCGGGAAGGCGTACGCGCAGGCGATGGCGATACAGCCGCTGCCGGTACACATATCGAGAATGTGCTGCGGCTGATGGTTAATCAGGCCTTCAAAGTGGTTGTTAATCAGCTCACCAATCGGCGAGCGCGGTACCAGCACGCGTTCATCGACGTAAAACTCGTGACCGCAAAACCAGGCTTTGTTGGTCAGATAGGCAACCGGAATGCGCTCATTCACGCGGCGGATCACGCGCTCAACGATGCGGTGTTTTTCACTGGAGGTCAGGCGCGCGGTGCGCATGTCTTCCGGAATGTCCAGCGGCAGGTAAAGAGACGGCAGCACCAGCTGAACAGCCTCATCCCACGGGTTGTCGGTACCGTGACCGTACCAGATATTGGCGGCGCTGAAGCGGCTAACCGACCAGCGCAACATGTCCTGTATGGTATGCAGCTCGTTTACTGCTTCATCGACAAATATTTTATCCACTCTTTCCTCCAGGGCATGCTCGCATAATTTTCGGCGGCTAGTTTGCCATGAAGACGGCGATAAATCAGCAATGACGCGTACCGCTTGAGGTTAAAAAATGCGTTTAGTCGGGTACACTATCGGAAATACGAGATGAGAATGACGAATGAAAAAGAAAACATCGCTCAGCGAGGAGGATCAGGCTCTCTTCCGACAGCTGATGACCGGGACGCGTAAAATTACGCAGGACACCATTGTTCACCGTCCGCAGCGTAAAAAAATCAGCGAAGTTCCGGTTAAACGGCTGCTCCAGGAGCAGGCCGATAACAGCCACTATTTTTCAGATGAATTTCAGCCACTACTCAACACGCAAGGGGCTGTGAAGTACGTGCGCGAAGACGTCAGCCATTTTGAACTGAAAAAGTTACGCCGCGGGGATTATTCGCCGGAGCTGTTCCTCGATCTGCACGGTTTAACGCAGATGCAGGCGAAACAGGAGCTGGGGGCGTTGATTGCCGCATGTCGTCGCGAGCATGTTTTCTGCGCCTGCGTGATGCACGGCCACGGCAAACATATTCTTAAGCAACAGACACCGCTGTGGCTGGCTCAGCACCCGCACGTGATGGCGTTTCATCAGGCACCCAAAGAGTACGGCGGCGATGCCGCATTGCTGGTGTTGATTGAAGTTGAGGAGTGGCAGCCGCCAGAGTTGCCCTGACAGAACGGCGGGAAGCACATCGCGCCCCGCCATATCGCACGTCACGTCAGATCGCTTTTGCCATCTTCAGGTTGCACGGACTCATTTGCCAGTTAAAGACCCCTTTGCCGGTTTCGTCGAGGGTGACGTTGGCAATGGCAGAAGTGGTGAACATAGGCGGCGTTTCGCCCGGGCACAGTTCAGATACCAGATAACCAACCAGCGGCAGGTGGGAAATGACCAGTGCGGAAGCGACACCTTCATTGCACAGCGCCTGAAGATATGCGCTGACAAGACCGACATCACCGCATGGCGTCAGTTCAGGAAGAACATCCACACTGGATGGCAGGTTCATACACTCCCCTACCACGTCCAGCGTCTGTTCTGCACGCAGGAACGGACTCACCAGAACGCGTTCAATGTCCACTTTTTGACCTTTAAGCCATGTCGCCATCTGACGGGATTCGTCACAGCCACAGACGGTTAAAGGACGTACTGAGTCACTGGCGGCATCGAGTGCCGCGTCGCCGTGACGCATGATAAAAACTTGCATATTGCACCGCTTTTGTTAACCAGAATCACCGGCGTTAACTACCCGCGATTAATGCTCTGAGGTAGAAAACCCGATGGCCGGGCATTGTGCCTGATCCATTCGGTGAATGAAACGCTGTTTTTTACCTCAATGGCGTAAGTATAGTCAATCTCTGTTTACAAAATCGCCAGAACAGGTTCATTCACCTCAGGATTTACCCTTCTTTGACCTCAGCTTACGAGGACAGTTTCCCTTGCAGGCCAAAATGTCTGGCCCCGCTCCGCCATCTGCAATAATTCGTCACACGGTGTAAACCGCGGACCGTACTGCGAGGCAAGACGTTGCAAAATGGCAACCACTTCACCCGCGCCGAGTGTATCCATGTAACGGAACGGGCCGCCAAGGAACGGCGGGAAACCAATACCAAACACCGCACCGATGTCGCCATCGCGTGCGCTCTTGATCACCTGCTCACCAAAGCAGCGCGCCGCTTCATTGAGCATCATCATGACGCAGCGTTCAGCGCACTGAACGGCAGACAGTTTCCCCTGGCCGGTAGCCGAAATAAGCCCATAAACCGAAGGGTCGACCTGTTTCTTGCTTTTACGCCCTTTCGCGCCGTAAAGATAGAAACCGCGTTCATTTTTTCTGCCTTTGCGATCGTCCTTCAAAATTGCGGAAACAATATTTGCAGGCGGGGAAAAACGTTCGCCATAAGCCGCTTCCAGCACAGGTATAATTTTAGTGCCGGTGTCGATTCCCACCTCATCCAAAAGTTGGATTGGGCCGACGGGGAAGCCAAACTTCACTAACGCCTCATCGACGTACTCAATTTTCTCCCCTTCCGTCAGCAGCCGCATGGCTTCGTTGATATACGGTGCCAGAATACGGTTGACGTAGAAGCCAGCCTTGTCCGCTACCACAATCGGGGTTTTACCCTGTTTTTTCGCCAGCTTCACCACGGTGGCGATGGTTTGCGGGCTGGTGGTGGCGTGTGGAATAACTTCCACCAGCGGCATTTTTTCGACCGGGCTAAAGAAGTGCAGCCCTACCACCTGCTCCGGACGAGCAGCTTTCGCCGCGATATCGCCAATCGGTAACGACGAGGTGTTTGAGGCAAAAATGGTGTGCGCCGCGCAGTGTTGCTCCACCTCAGCCACCATCTGCTGCTTAAGCGCCAGATCTTCAAACACGGCTTCAATCACCAGGTCCCGGTGTGCAAAACCGCTGTAATCCGTCGTGCCGGAAATCATCGCCAGGGTTTTATCACGCTCGCTTGCCTTGATATGGCGGCGTTTGACCTTCTGATCAAGGTTCTGCCAGCTGTACTGCAGCGCGTGGTTGATGCCCTTTGCGTTGATGTCTTTGATGCGTACGGGTAATTTGCCTTTGCTGGCGGTAACAAACGCAATACCGCCCCCCATAAGCCCCCCGCCCAGCACGCCAACGGCGCGCAGCGGTGCAGGCTCTGCGTCACTGCCGGGATCTTTTTTCACATCCGTGCTGGCGAAGAAGATGCTGCGCAATGCCTGAGACTGCGACGTCATCGCCAGTTCACCAAAGGCTTTGGCTTCAGCGGCGTAGCCGCTGCTGCTTCCCTGAGACAGCCCGGTTTCGATCACCTCCAGGATCCGTTTTGCCGCAGGGTAATTGCCTTTGGTTTTTTGTTCGGTCTTTTTGCCCACCATGTTGAACAGGAGCGTTCTCCCCAGCGGGCCGGCCAGCACGCGCTCACGTACCGGCAGAGGACGTCTTGCCTGACGCCCTTTCAGCGCAAGCTCAACGGCGGCCTCCAGCAAAATGGAATGCGGTACGACGTCATCGACCAGACCGGCCTTTAGCGCCTGACGGGCGCGAAGCTGCTTGCCGGTTAAGATCATCTCAAGTGCCGTGCTGACGCCCACCAGGCGCGGCAGACGTTGCGTTCCGCCGGAGCCAGGCAGCAGGCCGAGCTGCACTTCAGGCAAGCCTAAAACAGTTTTCGCATCGTCGGTACAGATGCGGCTATGACAGGCCAGCGCCAGCTCCAGCCCGCCGCCCAGACAAGCACCGTGGATCGCGGCAATAACCGGGATCGGCAGGGCGTTGATCTCCGCCATCACCTGCTGTCCCTGACGCGCCAGATCTTCAGCTTCCTGCGCGCTTTGCGCTCGGGCGATCATGTTGATATCGGCCCCGGCAATAAAGTTATCCGGCTTGGCCGAGATAAAGACCAGGCCACGGATCGCTTTATTTTCGCGGATCTGCTTGAGCATGGCGCGAACCTGAGTGCCGAATTCAGCCTTCAGGGTATTCATCTTTTCATCAGGCACATCAATAGCGATAACCGCGACGTTATCGAGGCGAACCGTCAGATTAAATGCAGATGGCATATCCATTATTCAGCCTCCAGAACCATTGCTGCGCCAAGGCCCCCCGCCGCACAGGCGGTGACAAGGCCAAACCCGCCGCCACGGCGACGGAGTTCGTGTAATGTTTGGGTGATCATTCGCGCGCCCGTGGCTGCAAACGGATGACCATAGGCGATCGAGCCACCCAGCACGTTGAATTTGCTCTGATCCACTTCGCCGGTAGCATGGGCGCGGCCCAGCACGTCTCGTGCAAAACGCTCGCTTGCCAGCAGCTGGACGTTTGCCAGAGTTTGTGCGGCAAAGGCTTCGTGCATATCAATCAGGGTTAAATCGGCCAACGTCAGGCCCGCACGATCCAGCGCCAGCGGCGTGGACCACGCCGGACCTAACAGCATGTCCTGCCAGACATCAATGGCGGTAAAGGCATAGCTGCGCAAATAGCCCAGCGGCGTGATGCCCAGCTCTTTTGCACGCGACTCCGTCATCAGGATCACCGCAGCAGCACCATCGGTCAGCGGCGTGCTGTTGGCCGCCGTCACGGTGCCGTGCTTGCGGTCAAAAGCCGGACGCAGTTTGGCGTAATCCGCCAGCGTTGAGGTGCCACGAATATTATTGTCTTCTGCCAGAGGTTCGCGATAAGGAGGTATATAGGCGGTCATAACCTCGTCGGTCAGTTTGCCGTCAGACCAGGCTTTCGCTGCCAGCTGATGCGAACGATGTGCCAGCGCGTCCTGCTGCTCGCGGGTAATACCGTAGGTTTTCGCCATCTGCTCAGCGGTGTCGCCCATGCGCAGGCCGGTGGAGTATTCCGCTACGGCAGGTGGCACGGGCATGAGGTCACGCAGACGTAAACGCGAGAAGAGTTTAAGCTTCGCACCGGTGGTGCGGGCTTTGTTGGCATCCACCAGGATGCGCGCCAGCTTTTTACTGACGCCAATCGGCAGCACGGAGGAAGAATCCGCCCCACCTGCGATCCCGGCGCGAATGGTACCCGCCATCAGGCTTTCCGCCACGTTTGCGACCGCCTGGAAGCTGGTCGCGCACGCGCGGCTGACGCTGTAGGCATCGGTGTGAACGTTCATGTCGGTACCGAGGACGATTTCCCGCGCAATGTTGGGGGCTTCAGGCATCTGCACGACCTGGCCGAAGACCAGTTGTTCGATGACCTCAGGCGGAATTTCGCTGCGAGCCAGCATCTCCCCCACTACCATTTTTCCCAGATCGACGGCCGGTATACCGTGAAACGCCGTCGCCTGACGCGCAAACGGCGTACGCAGTCCGCTGACAATGGCAATGCGGTCACCTTGTCGGGTGATTAGCGGTAATGCCTGACTCATAACCTTCCCCTGTGAAAAATTTTACATGAAAATAAAGTGGTCTGACCTGATAACAGTCTTAACCATTTTTTTACATTCAGCCAATCAGGGAAGCATAAAAATGCGAGGTAAAACACAGAGAAGAAAAAGAAAATGCCCCGAGGTAAAAGCAAAACGGTAACCCATAGGTTACCGTTTTTAGTGTTTGCGCCCTCTCCCGTGGGAGAGGGTTGGGCTGAGGGCACCAGGCCGCAGGAATTATCGCAGACCCAGCTGGAAAATCAGCGTTTCAGCTTCGCAGGCGAAGACAAAGTCGATGTCCAGCTTCACGCCACCGTCTACTTCAGTGAAGGTAGATTTAATTTCACACGGATCGGATTCCACATCGCGCGCACGCTTGCTCAACGCGGCCAGCGTCTCTTCTGCTTCTGCACGGCTGGTGAATACACGGCTGTAAGACGCGGTGCAATCGGTGTTGTCCATAATGGTTCCAACATCCATACAGCAGCAAACCGGGGTTTCATCAGCACTGCATTTACTCATAGCTCAATTTCCTCTGTATTCGCGCAAGGCGCGAGATAAACACGATGCTGCTATTTTACGCCCCGGCGCTGGCTCTCTCCAGCCGTTAATGGCGCAAACTCGGATAAGTGACCGATATCACACTAAAAAATGATCTAAAACAAAAACCACCCTTTTGGGTGAGTCGCGATGGTCACAATTTTGCCAACCAGATCTCGTTTCAAGAAACATGTTTGAAAATATTAATAAACAAACTTGCAACATTCCGGCTGGT
This sequence comes from Enterobacter sp. UPMP701, assembly GCF_053709515.1. Classification (NCBI taxonomy): domain Bacteria; kingdom Pseudomonadati; phylum Pseudomonadota; class Gammaproteobacteria; order Enterobacterales; family Enterobacteriaceae; genus Enterobacter; species Enterobacter sp. UPMP701. The sequence goes on from NZ_JBSKJN010000004.1 coordinate 66,741, forward strand.
CGGACCTATACTCTGGCCACTGGTCTGATTTGTCTGTCATACCTCAGACCCTACACTTCGCGCTCCTGTTACGGTATGTAACAATTATTGAATAAAAATAACTCAATGAGGTTATGGTCATGAGCCAGAAAACCCTGTTCAACAAGACTGCGCTGGCAGTCGCAGTGGCAATCGTCTCTACTTCCGCCTGGTCAGCGGGCTTTCAGTTAAACGAATTTTCTTCCTCTGGCCTTGGCCGCGCGTATTCCGGGGAAGGTGCAATTGCTGATGATGCAGGTAACGCAAGCCGTAACCCTGCATTGATCATGATGTTTGATCGCCCGACCTTCTCTGCTGGTGCGGTGTATATCGATCCTGATGTCAATATTTCCGGCAAGTCACCTTCCGGTGCGAGCCTGAAGGCAGACAATATCGCGCCAACGGCGTGGGTACCTAACCTGCACTTCGTTGCACCAATCAATGAGCAATTTGGCTGGGGCGCATCCGTTACGTCTAACTATGGCCTTGCTACCGAGTTCAACAACAACTACCCGGCTGGCGAATACGGCGGTAAAACAGACCTGACAACGCTGAACCTGAACCTGAGCGGTGCTTATCGTCTGAACGATAACTGGAGCTTCGGTCTGGGCTTTGATGCCGTCTACGCTGATGCAAAAATTGAGCGTTACTCCGGTGAACAAACGGCTCGCCTGCCGAAAAACAGCAACAAAATTGCCAGCCTGAAAGGCGATGAGTGGGGTTATGGCTGGAACGCCGGTATTCTTTACGAGCTGGACAAAAACAACCGTTGGGGTCTGACCTATCGTTCCGAAGTGAAAATTGACTTCGACGGCGATTACAAGAGCGGCATCCTGACGCCAGTTAACAACCTGGTTCCAGGCGCAGGCACCACCATCCCGTGGGGGACTTCCGGTCAAACTGTCCCTGGCTCACTGTCACTGCATCTGCCAGAAATGTGGGAAGTATCAGGTTACAACCGCGTTGCGCCACAGTGGGCTATTCACTATAGCCTGGCCTATACCAGCTGGAGCCAGTTCCAGGAGCTGAAAGCGACCGGCAATAATGGTCAAACGCTGTTCTATAAGGATGAGAGCTTCCACGACGCTTACCGCATTGCGTTGGGTACCACCTATTATATGGATGACAACTGGACATTCCGTACCGGTGTTGCATTCGATGACAGCCCGGTACCGGCTGATAAGCGCTCTATCTCCATTCCGGATCAGGACCGCTTCTGGGTGAGTGCTGGCGCAACCTACGCGTTCAACGAGAATGCGTCTGTCGATGCGGGCGTTTCTTATATGCATGGCCAGAAGGTGACCTTCAAGGAAGGCCCGTACGAATTTACCTCTGAAGGTAAGGCGTGGCTGTTCGGTACTAACTTCAACTACGCGTTCTAATCGCGCAGGGATCAAAAAAGGTGAGCGTTGCTCACCTTTTTTATTTATTCCGAATCAATATCTTTGAGTTCGTTTTCAATAGCCTTCGCGTTCGGATTATCTTCCGGCTTCAGCTTGCCACCGTTGGCAATAAAGTCATGATTCTGGAAGTACGCTTCACGCACCATAATGTACGGATCGGACGACTGGCGCAGCAGGCCGTCTGAATCAAGCAGTTGCGCGCGCGTTTCAATCCCTTCCACCGTCCATTTGCCAACCGACAGCGGCCAGGTCAGCCACGACAGAACCGGATACAGCGTATCGACCATATCGCCACCGTCATCACGCACGGTGAAGCTGCCATAGAATGGTAGATGTACGTAAGGACCGTAGCCCACGCCATAATGCCCCAGCGTACTGCCGAAACGGTGCGGCTGTTCACGCTGCAGTTTCGGGTTAGCCATGCCAGCGACGTCAATGAAGCCGCCCATCCCCAGCAGGGAGTTCAGGAAGAAGCGCGTAAAGTGCACCATCCCCTGATACGGATCGCCCTGCAGGAAATAGTTGACCATCACCGCAGGCTCTTCCAGGTTACTGGTGAAATTGCTTAATCCGTTACGCGCAGGTTGTGGAACATAATCGCGCCATGCCACAGCCACCGGGCGAACCACATACGGGTCCAGCACGTTGTAGTTGAAGCTGTACATCGAGCGGTTAAATCCTTCGAGAGGATCGGAGCGTCCCGTTTGCTCCCCGGAGCTGGCGCAGCCTACAAGCATCGTCGCGCCCAGCGCAAGCGCCGACAGCCGAAGTTTCATAAATATCTCCCTGTTCAGTATGGCTATCGTTGATTGCCATCCGTAACGGAGCAGGTGGCGCTCCGTCTGAAAACGTGCAAGTGATTGTAACAGCACGCTTCCCGATGTCTATGAGTACAATTACGGGCAGTAATCACCGTGACTCTGATCTCAGCATAGCCTGACTTTTAGAATTCGTTTCGCTGGCAATTTTATAATGTCTTTGAACGAGATGTATCACCTTTGTTGTCATTCCCGCCAAATTAAGAGCATCCCCACAGGCATCCTGATAAAAGCCGCTACGCTTAAATGAAAGATTATCCTGCGGGAGACGTTATGAAAGATGTAGGTGAAGAAAAAATTGGCGAGAGCAATGAGGAACATGAAATCGAAAGCGAGGAGAAAGCGCGCGGCGAGAAGATAGAAATTGATGAAGATCGTCTTCCCTCCCGCGCGATGGCGATCCATGAACATATTCGCCAGGATGGTGAAAAAGAGATGGAGCGCGATGCGATGGCCCTCTTCTGGTCAGCTATCGCCGCGGGACTGTCAATGGGGGCTTCACTGCTCGCTAAAGGGATCTTCCATGTTCAACTGGAAGGCGTACCGGGCGGATTTTTACTGGAGAACCTCGGCTATACCTTCGGCTTTATTATCGTCATCATGGCCCGCCAGCAGCTGTTTACTGAGAATACGGTGACCGCCGTACTGCCGGTGATGCAAAACCCTACCCTCGGCAATTTTGGTTTACTGATGCGGCTCTGGAGCGTGGTTCTGCTGGGAAATATCATCGGCACGGGCATTGCAGCCTGGGCGTTCGAATATATGCCGATATTTGATGAACCCACCCGGGACGCATTTGTAAAGATCGGCATGGATGTGATGAAAAACACGCCGGTCGAAATGTTCTCTAATGCCATCATCTCCGGCTGGATCATCGCCACGATGGTGTGGATGTTCCCTTCAGCAGGTAGCGCTAAAATTGTGGTGATCATACTGATGACCTGGCTGATTGCGCTGGCAGATACCACGCATATCGTGGTCGGTACCGTTGAGATACTCTACCTGGTCTTTAACGGTACGCTTCACTGGAGCGATTTTTTCTGGCCGTTCGCTCTTCCGACACTGGCGGGGAATATCTGCGGCGGAACGTTTATCTTTGCGCTGTTAAGCCATGCCCAAATCCGTAACGACATGTCTAATAAACGCAAAGCCGAGCTTAAGGCGCAGGCAGATAAAGATAAAGCAGCAAAAAAATCAACCTGAATGGTGACTCTTTGAGCAGTCAGGCGGCAATGCGCTTAACGCAAAGTGTAAATAACGCTATACTCGTGCCGCCTCGTCCCCTTAGTTAAATGGATATAACGAGCCCCTCCTAAGGGCTAGTTGCAGGTTCGATTCCTGCAGGGGACACTTTGATCTTCTTATTAGCCTGACAATCACCAGAACTCATTGCGCAGATATATTCTGTTTAATTTGTGCATATCGCGTTGCCAGTTGTTTAAGATGCAGCTCCAGTTGAGTCTTTTCAGCTTCAGGAAGCGCATATGCGGCAGGATATTGAGACAGGCGTCTGAGTTGCTCCTCAGCCGGTATCGCATGGTTAAATGACTGAATTGTCGAAAAAACCACAGATTTAAGTTCGCTCACCGTGATATATTTTCCTTTTTGCTCATCCAGACTACTTAGTCGATTACTCAGTTGCTGAAGCTTCATCATTCCCTGATACCAGCTGTTCATTGCGTCGACGGGCAACGCTGCAGCATTAAACTTTTTTTGCCACTGTATAATCAGCGCCTTAGATTCTTCGGGCCGCAATGCCTCAAGCTGTTCTAACAGCTGTAGGCTGAAGGAAATACTCCAGTCAGGAGGCAGCTTATCCAGCCGCGCAAGCTGCTGCTGCGTATCTGCGATAAACGTGGACGGTAGCGTTCCTCGCTGCGTTAACGCGTCTTGCTGAACAGGCGTGAGCGTTTCAGGTAATGGCGTTAGAGAGGCGACGGCCTGAGCCGTTAAGGGATCGGGTCTGGACAGAAATTGCCCTCCCCACGCCACGGCGATGCAAACCACCAGCGCAGAACACGCCCCAGCGACAAAGGGTTTCCATGGTCTGACAGCGCAGGGAGACGTCATACGGTCTTCACAATTCCGCTCAGTTTCCTGCTGCACAACATAGACCCATTTCACCTCTTCGGTCGGCTCGCCCCTCTCCGGAGGAGATTCACTGCCGGGCCTGCTCTCATTCAAATCTGTCACGCCATTACTGTTTTCCAGCCTTGCAGCGCTAGAATGTATCAGCATTCGTAACGTATCGAACTGGCTAAGGTGTTTGAGTTCAAGGCGCTGGAGCACCTCGCCCAGGCTGGTAAGCAACGCTTCAGCGCTATAAAGCTCGCGGAGATTACTGTCGTTTAATGGAAGCATACGCATCAGCTGCTGCAGGCGCTGGCTCAGGCTGCTAAGGATTTCCATACGAACCTGTAACGCCTGCGGCCAGAGAACATCCCACTGACGGCTAATCAGAGCCTCCAGGATAGCGAGCCCTTCATTCAAACCAGCTAACCCAGACCGCTGCGTACGGGCAAGGGTGTACCAGGCTGCGGTTTGCAACTCAACGCCGTTTTGCTCGAATAATGAAAGGCAGCACTTTTCAACGTATAGCCAGTTCACATCCGGGCGCGCCGGATGGCTTAGTTTATTCAATTCATTACGCAGGGATGTATATTCCGGCAGCGTGCGCGGGTCGCCGCCGGTTTTTAACGTTTTATGTGTGGTCATCCTGGAGGGCCTGAATATCCGTGTCGGTTAATGTCGTCAGTTGATGTGCGAGGCAGTTTTACGATTTAGAATTGCAGTGACTAACAGAAGGGATAGATATTATCGCTATGGCAACAGCGATAAAATCAGACCGAAAAAAAAACCTTCATCAAATGGTTGTCCTGCCTGAGGCGACGTATCAGGGGGAGTATAAATCCAGTTACTCACTCCCCCCACACGCATGAACAGACGCCCTTGGGATATTACATTTTCTCCGGAGCAGAAACACACCTCGACACAGCCGGCCACTCCCTGACCATACAGAAATATCGGCATAAACTTTACCACCCGGCTGTCATAACGCAGAACGATACCGGAAATATCGAACGCCCCTCCTTCCACCAGCAGGTCCGGAACGGATACCGTCAGCGGCTCTACATTCAGTCCGGTACCTGTCAGCCACTCATCCATCTGTGTCTGAAGCTGCTCCATTCGCAGGCGAAACTCTGCTATGTCCATCTGACTCTTACTGCCAGGCAAAGCCGGGGCGGCTTGTCTGGCCTGCAATTTTTTCAGGAACTGTGATTTTATTGACATGGTGCTAACTGACCTTAAATACGGGTTGTGGTATCGAGATACTGCTGTTGCCTGAGATGCCGCAACAGAACCCGTCCTTCGGGCATAAACTCGGTGCCGTACCGCACCAGACCGATACCTTTGAGTTCGGCGTCAATGGCATAGCGCAACTCGCCGGGGACGTTTTGGTCCAGCAGGACAACATCAATCTTTTTCAGGCGTGGCTCATATTTGAGCAGGACGGCAGACAATGTGCCCATAAGCTCATGGGCCGTTCCCGGCATGCCCTGCAGTATTTTCGTCATATCGGGCAACCCGTAATCAGGCAGATGCGCCAGCGTGCCGGCGCGACAGTTGAGGATACGCTGCATATTGTCGAGTACGGACAAAATGACCTGGTTCTGCTCGCTGACCTGATGCAGGTCGAGGCCGCCAGTAAAGCTGCCGTAAAGCGTTTCATACAATGAAGGACGGGATGATTCACTCATCTTTGAGCGCCTGCAAGATCAGCCGGTTGTTGCCCGCTTCAATCACCCGAGCCTTATCCGGATCGAGATCATCGCGACTTAGTACCACACGCCAGGTATTGTTCTCCTGGTCCGGTGACATAAACATCCCGACCACCGCCACATACTGCGCACTTTCCTCCATTGGCATATCGACCGTGACCGCCCCGCCCGGCTGCAGGCGGATATCTTTCTCCGCCACCAGATCTGCTTTAATGGCCTGGCTGTCGGATTTAAACAGCGATGGGTAGTCCGTGCTATCGAAGGTTTTGCGGTCTTTAAGCTGATAAATGCGCACCACCGTCGACAGTGCCACGCCGCCTGCATTGCTGTTGACGGCCTCGCGAGCGCGGATATCAAGGTGAAGGGTTTTTATCTGTTTATAAAAAATCGATTTGGTTATAGCAACGGTGCCGTCTGTCACTTTTTGAGTCAGCCCGCAGCCAGCCAGTATCAATGTGATACCGACAGCCAGTGTAGCCAGAGGAAATTTACCAGCGGTAATCGCCATCTTCATCGGTCTCCCTGCGGTGAGTATTTTCCTGTACCCGCTCATAGCGGCCAAGATTGATGGTTATTGTTTTGGGGTGCGTAGCGGTGTTAGCCGTATTCAATGGACGTATCACAGCAGTGCGGCCTAACTGCACTGCTCCGGCGTTGGGTTTAGCGCTCATTGTCGCATCCGGGAGCAGGCTACGGTCGACACACAACTGCAGCCGGACATCCAGGCGAGACCCAAGGTACACGTGCAGGAGCGCCATCAGGTCCGTGTGGAGCTCCCCGCCCGGTAACCAGCCCTGTACTTCATCCGGGTCAGAGGTCGTCAGGCGCATCAGCACCTGGCTGTTCACGTCGGTGGCATAGCTGCCCATCACCGGACGGTTTATCAGGGTGACAGGCTGGCGCACGCTCATGGTCAGGGGCTTCTTCAGCGGCACACGGCGTTTGTCGTGGTGCCAGATTTTCGCCTGCGTGCCGGGTGCCAGCAGACGCACCAGCGAGGCCATACCTTCTGCGGTTCGTCCGGGCAGCAACATGACCGGCAGCAGGGCCAGAAAGCGTGAAGCCGGGGTCGCGATACGGTCCGTGCAGCCGTCAATTCCAAGCCCGGCCAGCCCCAGTAGATATTGTGAGGTTTTGTCTTTTCCACCATATTCAAAGGTCGCAGGGTACGAGTATTTACGCCAGATACGGTAGTACTGGGCAATCAACCGGTGGTTGAAGATATCGAGAAAATCGGCGGTGGCTTCGTACCCTTCGCGCCGCTGCGTAATGTCATCGATATAGTGCGTCGGCAGCGGCGATTCCACGCCGTAGAGCCCCATAAAGGTGATGCGTACCGTCGGCGGCATATGCGAATGCTCAGACGGCTCAATCCCTTTGATTTCAGATGCCGGAAAGCCCATGCCCGGATTGGGCCGGAAGCGCACCGGCTCATGTCTTATCTGCCAGGTGCTGCCAGTGACCGGTTTATCCGGCTGGCTCTGTTCCAGTAACTGACAGAAGCGGTAAAAGTTAATGTATGGCAGCCGGTCACCCAGCTGCGCTATCAGCTGGGCAGACGCGGACTGTGGTTCTCTTTCCACCGGATGCATTTTCCTTCTGGCTGAACGATAAGAGTGAGCTGGTTGAACTGATTCATGTCGGCATAGAGTGCAAAGAAGCGGTTGAGCATTTCGCCGAACAGGTGAATATCGCCCTCACCGGTGAAGCCGTTGCTGTCGAGGGTCACTTCGATATCCACCCCCCGTAGCAGGTAGCCCTGCTCAAAACGCTGCAAGCGATGGTGCTCCACCTGCTGAATCGCCTCCAGACGCCGGGTGTTCAGTTCATCTTCCTGCCAGTTATAAAGCGCCAGCGTGCCGCGTAGCACTTCGGCGGTACTCATCATGTTCAGGAACCCGGAGCCGAGGTGGCTCAGCACCCGCCAGTGGAAACGATCTTCCGCTGGCGGATAGACCGGCAGCGTCGGTTTGCAGAGGTTGCGTACCGAAAGCGGTGTACTGACCACCTGTTCACAGCGGTCCAGCAGCGTGCTCTGTAGCGCCCGGCGTGGCAGCTGGCCGTTGGTGCCGGTGATTTGCAGAGAAACGGCTTCACGCTCAAACAAACGGTCATCTTCCCACTGGTGCCCGCCGAGGATAAGCCAGGTGTCATACAACCCAGTGACGCCGCGTTTTACACGGGTGTGGTAATACCTGGGCGGCGCATGACGGCGCATCATCCCACCCTTGTGACGAAAGCTGCTGAACGGTACGTACTCTGCATCACTGGTCCGGTTTGAGCCGGTAACCGAGTCCACCGAATAAATTTCGGTATGCCCGTCCTGCAGCCTTTTAGGGCGCAGCAGATACTCGCTTTCAAGCCCCGTAATGGTGAGGGGATCAGCCTCCAGCGTGAACAAGTTGATCACCGGTACACAGTGCAGACGAACCGCGTCATCGGTGACCGGCAGGTCAGATGGCCATGGCGTACTGAACACCACTTCAATATCAAAATACTCGGCCCCTGCTGGCGGCGTGATACCATCAAGGCCGTTGAGGTGGACAAACATAAACTTGTCGCGGAAGGTGAAATATTCCAGCAGCAGCTGGTAACCACTGAAGGCGGTATCGCCTTTCGGCCACAGTCCGTCCTCCTCTGCAAATCCCCCCGGAGAGAAATACCCGTCAAGGCGTATACGGTCAGTCTGCCCGGGCAGGCGCATATACAAAACAGCCTGCCGTTTGGTCAGCATCAGGTGCAGCTGGCTACTGACGGGTGCGTCCGCCCCGAGATAGAGGCTCAGGTGGCAGAGGTCCGCATGAGACCAGTCCGCCTGGGTGCTGCAGGCAAAACGCATCCGAAGCAACGAGCGCCCATCCGGCTCAGTGGTCATGATTACCCCTGAAATATTCAGCGGGTTGAGCATCACATCGCGGGTTGTGCGGTATCGGCAGACCGTGTTCTTTGGTCCCACTGGTCGGGAGTACACTTCCAGACCCGCGGGCATCACTTCAGCCATTTTAACGGCCTGAAGCTCAGGCGTGAACGCTACCACCGAGAGTGACGGAATGGTACGCAGATAATGGGGCCAGAGCATGCTGACCAGACCTTCGGTCAGTTCCGGCAGGTCGTCGTCAATCTTCTCCCGCAGCCGTCCCATCGAAAAAGCGAAGCCTTCTAACAGGCGTTCAACATACGGATCGGGTGTGCCGGCCTTATCCAGGTCGAGCATCGCTGCGCGATCGGGATGGGTCTGAGCAAATTCTTTGGCCGCTTCACGGAGGTAGCGCATTTCTGCGTCGTAATAACGCAGTGTCAAATCTTCCATTTATTTCTGTTCCTGTGGATTTAACCGCAAAGCACAGCGGCACGGGCTGGATCGACGGAGATCAGCCCGGCAAGTAACTGGTCCATTACCGGCGTAAGACGGCCCTTATCAGCTTCACTGCGGCCGGCTTTCAGCCGCAGGAGTTTCAGATGGCGGGCCTGAACCTCAAACAACAGCTCTGGCTCCCAGTTCATAAGGGTGAGCTCACGGGCGCGCTCACCCAGTTCAGCGCACAGGTACACGGCCAGGTCATTTTTACCGTACTGCTCAGCAATACGCCCCATCAGCAGGCGCAACAGCCACTTCTGACGATCGGTGGTCATGCCCGGCCGGGTCTGTAACCAGACCAGCGCAGCATCCGGGCCTTCACTGTCGGCCAGCGCCACAGCTTCCGGCTCCAGCGCCAGAATGTCATCGTTACCAGCAGTGACTGGAGCGGATGGGGTGTCGTTGCCCCAACCGCCGACCGTATCCAACACATCCTGCTGGATCCAGTTCAGGGTCACTTCATCCGCAAACGGTGTACCGTCGCTGAATGCCAGCGTCTCAAGCCCGGACAGGCGCGATAACAGCCCTTTCAGATCAGCCGCGATAATACCGGCCAGCGTCTCCTGGCCGGATTTCGTCAGCGCCTGATGGATATACCACTGCAAATCCAGCCACAGGTGATTGGCACCGCGGGAAAACGTACTGTCGGCCGTTTCCAGCATTTCAGCCCAGTTCTGTTGCAGGTAGAGGCGTTTGAGTAACGCGCGCTGATCCGCCCTTGGCGGCTCGATGCGTGTACGCCCCTGCGCATCCGGGGCCGGGATGGCCCGCAGGGTGTCGTGCCGCAGGCTCTTCATCAGATGGTGTGCAGACAGCCAGCCGTCCGGCTGCTCCCGCAGATATTCGGTAAGAGTGCGGGCCTGGGCCAGCAAATCCTGACCGGAGGTGATCCGCCCGATGGCCGGGGCATCGCTGTGACTGGCAGCCGAAGGGGTTTCGCTGGTACTGGCATTCTGCGGTACCACCGCATCCACGCCTCCCGCTTTCTGCAGACGACTTTCCAGCGCGCTATAAAGCGCATTGAGTTCGGGACGGGTTTCATCCGGCTCATTCTCAATAAGCTGTGATATCAGCAGCAGCGCACCAGTGGTTCGCATCGCATCGATCCTGACCACTTCCGGGTACAGGGAAAGCGAGTCGGTCATACGCGACCCTGCCAGCCATTCCAGTGCCGCCTTACGGCTACGGTCACGTTGTGGGTGCAACTGTGTACCAAAGCGCTTGAGCAGTCCGGCCAGAAGTTCGAGTCCTTCTGCCAGCCCCTGCTCACCTTCACGGTGCAGCTTCGCCCAGCAGTACCAGGTGGCCACACGGATATCTTTCGCAGTGGTGGTTAAAATCTTTTCTGCATGCTGGCAGATAAGTTCTGTGTTTGCGCCAGAGAGCTTATTAATTTCCTCGCGAATTTGCTGGAAATCATCGTCATAGCCAGGATCCTCACCAACGGACGATGAACCGGGCAGCGGCTGCAGCCAGCTATCCCACTGCGCCACGCGTTCATGGGTGGCAGCAATCAAAGGTGCCTGCTCTGCCTGGCAGGCACTAAGTAAGGCATTGAGCGTGCTCATCAATATACGTCCTCTGTATCATTGCCTGCACTGGCAACCTGGTCTGGTGATGTTGCACCGGAGGTGATGAAGATGGTTTCCGGCAGACGGAAATTGCGCAGTTTCAGCAGCGCCAGTGGTCCCTCGCCCGCTTCGGTACGCAGGGTGTAATTGAGCGTGCGCCCGTCCTGTGCTTTCCAGTTCAGACTGTAACTGCTGTCAACGCCCGGATAAGCACTGGCCACAGCTTTATCGAGCAGACGTATCCAGCCCCAGGCACCAGGGATATCGGCGTACTGACGGGTTCCTGCCTGAGTGCTAATCCAGCTCAGGTTCGCGCCCGGTGCTTCGGTATCCGCAGGCCAGGTGAAGCGCTTCCAGACGGGCATCTGGTTCACGTAGGTCAGTTTCTGACTGTCGATAATTATGTCGGTCTGCATCACACCATCTGCGGTGCCCGGACGCAGCTCGAAGTTCATGCCAGCATTGCCCTCGGTGAAGGCAACATCCGAGATATGACTCAGGGTGTTAATAGCATTGAGAAACACCGGGTTAAAGGTCAGCCCCTGCGAGTTAATGCTGTCCGGTACCCAATGATTACCTTCTTTGTGCAACACGCCCTTGAGACGGGTCTGCAGGAACTGCGCGATACGTCCGGAATCGGCATTGAGGTATTTGGCCAGCAGCGGCAGGGAGACATCACTGCTGGAATTGTTAAACGGATAACGGCCACCAAAGGCACTGTTCCACTCAGCCACCACTGCCTGCTGCCACTGGGCATTGAGGCTTTCCGCCGCCGGGGTCAGTACCTGCTGCCAGGCCTGCTCCATCGGCTGAACAAACACCGTCCGTCCAAAGCCGCTCCACTCCTGACCCAGACCGGCGGCAATCAGGCTTCCGTAGTCGCGGGTTTCGGTGAGGTCCACGGCTTTACCCTGGAATACGGTCTGGGCAATAGTCTGGGTCATCGCCTGCGGGTCAGCAGCATTGGTTACCTGTTGCAGGCGCAGACGCACCTGTGTCACACGGGTCAGATAGGACTGCAGACTCAGCGCCTGCGCACCAGTATTGCTTTTGTCCATCAGCGCCAGTACCGGACCAAAGGTTGCATCCAGCGGACCGTGAACGCCGGTACTCTGGTCAATAGCATCCTGGTTATCACCACCGAGCAGATTCTTTGCTGATTTAACCAGGGAATCCGAAATGGCTTCGCCAGTCTGTCCGGTACGCCCCTGCACATTCAGGGTGTTCATCAGCGCCACCAGAGGTGACTGGCGCACGTCGGCCATCAGGGTTAACTGGTCAATGGAATCCGACAACGTAGCCGCCTGGTTCCAGCGCAGGCTGTTGAGGAATTCAAGCCATGCGCCGCCAAAGTCGGCAAAGTAACGTTCCGTCAGGCGCTTTTCCAGAGCTTCCGGAGAAGTTTCGTCCAGTTTATTCACCTGACGTTTACCGTCAGTGAGAACCCAGTCAAGCTCGTTCCGGCGCGCCTTCACCACCTTTTCGATGGCGGGCTGAACGGCCTGCTCCCAGGCCTGGCGGGTAAACATCCCCGGAACAATTTCCGTGGTGCTGAAAAGCCTTGATGTATCAGTATCCCCGGTCATGTCTTCAAGTCGCATATCGACATACAGGTGCGCCACCTGAGAGAGCATCTTCTGGTACAGGATCGATTCGCTGTTGCGTACGCCCATCAGACGAACCAGCAGGGAACGCACCTGGCTGACCAGGTTTTCATCAGCTCGCAGTTTCCATTCAGGGTGCGCAGCCAGTTGCGCACCATAAAACGATAGCAGAGAAGGAGCCATCCCCTGCCAGACGCTGTCTTTGATGCCATCACGCGTCGGCCAGTCGCTCAGCAATGCAGAGCTGAACCAGGCCGCGTCCATATGTTCCGGACGCGCCAACATCAGGTAGAGCTTGAGCTGCTCCCAGGTGTTTTTTGCTTTCTGCTCACGCAGCGGGCTCTCCGGCGGCAGTGCATTAAAGGCACTGATCTGCTTCTGCAGATGGTCTGCGGCTGCATTCCGCAACAGCGGCAGTGCGCTGTCCTGGTAACGAGGCCAGAGTGCGGCCAGCAGCGCGTCATTCTGACTCAGCCCGGCCTTTTCGTACCACGGAACACCATGTTCAGAACGGTACTGCAGGCGGGCCAGTGTTTTCTGAAGTTCAGACAGCGCATGAAGGCGCTGCTCCAGCGGCTGATTCTGTCGGGCGGCAAGCGAAGCCTGGGCATTTGCGCCTGCAATCTGGCTGCGGTTGGTGACATACGCGATGCCCATCCACGTAGCCCAGCCTACCATCGCCAGAGCAGCAACTGACGCAAATACTTTACGCCATGGAATGCCCGGCTTGCGTGGACGCAATCCGGCAGGAAGCGCGCGGACAGTCTCAGGCAAAACATCCCAGCGCTTATCCATGCCCCAGTGGTGCGTCACGGCACGTTCGGCACCGGCAGAGGGCTGACTGAACACCACACCAGCCAGCGGCAGCGGGCGGTACGGGTTGAGCATTACCGACAGCGGTGCGGTCAGGCTCTGTGGCTCACGAATGAGCTGATCGGCAAGCGTCAGCAGGAAGTTATGTTTCACTTCACCGCAGGTCTGCTGCAGGCCCAGTGAGGTCAGATCTGGCGTCATGGCGGAGAGTTGTTCTGCCAGTCCTTCGGTGCGACAACCGGCAGGTAACAGGCAGCCGGTCGCCTGTACAATCCGTCCTTCCGGCTTACCAGCTCGCGGGTGCAGGGACCAGACATACATCGGGAGCGTCCAGCCAAGCGCTTCCATACGTGCACTGATGGCGTGAGACAGGGAATCCATGGTGCTTTCAGACGGTACCGGCAGAGGCGGCTCCAGCCCTGGTGCTGAGAGCTGGTCAAAGGCCGAGGTGACCCACACCAGCCCATCTACCGGGCGACGACGCAGTTTACGCAGCGCGGTCAGCCAGGCACTATCGGCTGGGTTATTAAGGTCACCGCCCCACAGCAACAATGTGCCGCGGTCTTCCTGCCAGAGGTGGGCTGTAAGACCAGGGGTCAGCAGTTCTACCTCAGAGACGGTGCCAGTGATCAGCAGGATGCGTGTTTTACGGGCCCAGCGACGACCGTAGAGGTTACGCATGGCGTCACGGATTGTATCAACGGTGACATTGCGTGGTGCTGTCTGCTTGACACGACCTTCATCGGCCGGCAGGACACTTTTACGCTTCCCCTGCAAACGCGACCACTGTTGTTTAATCGCGAGACTCATGATTTTGCCATGGCGGACAAGCAAAAGAAGGATTATAGCTGCCACAGATCCCAGCAACTTTAGTCCATTGCTTGTCAGTCCGAACGCATCACCCTTTTTCCAGATGACCAATCCTATCGCAACAGCAATTAGTGTGGTAATGCTGAGGCGCCCCCAGTTACCACGCCACACTGAACTATCCTTCGCCATTCATCAGATTCCCTGTAGTTACGGTATTTACAAATCGCTGCCCTTTGTCACCCGAAAGCATCAGGCAATCTTCTTTTGTGAGCAGAGCTATATCACTGACGACGGCGGCCATAATCCACGGTGAGAAGGGACCACTGAGTCCGGCATATTTTTCCAGCCAGTGGCACTGCTGAGGTTTCCAGCTGCCTTCATATTGTTTTGCACTGGTCAGAAGAGCGGAAAAATCATCGCCCCACTCCATGCTGTCACCCACAATTGCACGCGCAGCAATAGCCTGTGACTGGGTCGAGAAAAAGGTATCGAGCTCTTTACTCAGTATTTGGGTTGATTCAATCGACATAGGCCGAAGCAGGCGAGCGTGATGGTTTAGCTGATACTTTGTTGCTACATCATCAGAGGTCAACATTAAAGCCGAGAGCGAATCACTGTACTCATTACCTCCCTGAGTCTGGTGAACCAACAAAAGCTCAACATCTAGAATCGGGGCTTTAAGGCGTTCGCCCACCCAATCGAAGGCCCGGCCTTTAAGAATCGTCAGTAACGGTACGGGATAGGCCATTCCAACTAACTGGAGCCAGCATGCTGTAAATTTTCTCTGCAATGTCTCATCAGGATCGTGTGAATCAGTCAGTAAGGTTGCGTGGAAAGGGAGGTCTGATAAGCGCTGTAACTCTGATATGTCCAGTCCCCCAATCAATGCTGAAAAAGTATCTTCGCCAGCAGGTAACGTTATTCTCCGAGAAAGAGAGCTACTCTGCTCGAGATCTTTGGGGGCCAGCAGAAATGTAGATAGTGTCAATTGATCAGGCAGAATAACCCGGCTATACAGAACCGCCAGATAACGCCCGGCCCAAGAAATCCATTGCTGCTGTGCATAATCTGCTTCATCAGATTCAAACTGGTGACGATCCATTGCGTGGTTATACATCCAGCCGCGAATACAAATCGTCACGAACCAGATAAAAAGAGGGCTTCCGGCAACAATCCAGAGGTTAAATTTTTGCAATTCACCCAGAAACTGATTGGCGTGGAGTACAAAGAGCAACACTCCAGCAATAACAGCAACAAGGCCTGCAATCAGCCAGATGACCAGTGAAGGCTCATCTGGTTCTGCAGCAATTGTGGCTTTCTGACGCTCCCAGCTCATAACTTATCCTACTGAACAATCCGGCGCACTGGAGATAACATGGCAGCCACATTCACATTCGCAGCCATCCACAACAACAAGTTTCCCATCAGAGCTCCATTCCGGTGATCCTTCGATAATGGCATTGACACCATGCCCCTCGACAGGGCAAAAAATTTCATCGCCGACAAGAGCCACTTTATTTCCGTTCACAGTCATGGTCGAAGATGCAGATATAACCTCACCGCCGTGAGTAGTTTTATCTCCTAGCAATACAAATCCTTTGGACATATCACACCTAACAAATTAGTTTGTATGTTTTAATTGAGCCGACGGAACTGAATCCATCCTTTTTTGATTTGTGGAACAACATCATCATTGAGGAATGCAGAACAAATACCGAGCTCACCGACAGCGAAAACTGTAGCAGGATACCCAACCAATATACCTTTCCTGCCTGATGGGTCTGGCTCCTCAACATCAGGAAGCCCCGTCTCTGCGTAATTATTAGCTTTTAAATATTGATTACAATCAATACTAAACCCTTTATCATTGACTTCTTCTATCGGTGCCTTCTCTCCACTATCAAGGCGAACAACTTTACCATTAAATTTATCACCAACAGAAATTCGTTCTTTTGAATCTTCTTTTAAAAAACGAATAGTGTTTGCTGAAACAATCATTTCGCCCCCTGAAAACTTAGCACCCGCCCAACCAACAACATTTAAATCGGCATCACTACTTTCATGATAAAAGAATATAGTAGGTACATTATCTTTTATTTGAATGTATATCTCATCAGTGGCGGCAAGTTCAGAGGTGGGGCTTAAAATGTATTCACCAGCATCTTTTCTTGGATTGTTAGCCAATACCACATATTCTTTTAACACTCCCTTATCTTTATAAACCCAATAGCCATAATACAAACCATCTTTTATTTTGATGCCATTACCGAATGCAATGGCAGGTAAAAACAAAACAATGAAGGACATTAACTTAAACATAACGCTATTTCAATATAGAATGATCTGTGCGTACTATCCAGATAGATAATTTAGCTAATTCTCTTGAAAAGCATCCAACCTTTTAACACC
Organism: Enterobacter sp. UPMP701; assembly: GCF_053709515.1. NCBI lineage: Bacteria > Pseudomonadati > Pseudomonadota > Gammaproteobacteria > Enterobacterales > Enterobacteriaceae > Enterobacter > Enterobacter sp. UPMP701. Next base: position 83,324 of record NZ_JBSKJN010000004.1, read on the forward strand.
TCAACTTTATTATTCTTATTTAAAATGGAGTTACACAAGCCATCATTACTCAATAAAACACGACTACTATAGTCTTCCATTGGATTATTTTTTTTCGCTTTACTTCCGTGCTCTTCGTTTGATTTAAAATATTCAGAACAGTCGATCTTGAAAACATCATTTTTTAAAATTTCTATAGGAGCAATTTCAGATGTATTTTTAGCCTTCTTATTTCCAAGAAATTCAACACCCACCTTATATTTTATGTAGCGGTCACTATCACCATCTGTATTATCATAAAAATTCTTTGTCGTTGGAGTATCAATTAATATTGCTTTATCATTCAATTGGAAGTTTGCCCACCCAATAGTTGGCCCACCTTCAATTTCTTCATGCTTGAAGAAAAAAGCACCGGAGCCCTTATTGATTACAATATATACCTCATCGTTAGACTGGTCATCAATTTTATTTTTTAAATAATAAACCCCGTCAACCTCATCAACCCCTCCAACAACGCCAGCTATAGTTTTATAATTGTCATTAGGTCCATATGCCCATTCGAGATGGTATAATCCAGGTTCTAAAGAAAAAACACTTGCATTTAAAAAAAAAGGAAAAAGAAACAGAAAAATTACTAAAAACATTTTCATTGTACAATCTCCACATGGAACGCCGGCTCACCGCTATGCAAAAAAGGGCTAATGTATTTAAAGCCATCATTATTAGCAGCATATTCCGTAAGAGCTTTATCAAAGGCTAATAACACACTTCGTTTACTTGATAGGTTTTTACTAATATCAAACACATTTCTCTCTGCATACATTTCCTCTGAAACACAGTGACGTGATACTAATCGCCCCTCACTTTGAAGTTGAATTACTTTTTCTGTCATGGCTGCTTTAACTGCAGCTGTTTTGCTACGATCATTCCCACCGGCATCTATGGCCGCTTTAATGACTTCTCTGCCAGCTTTTGCATAATATGCTAACTGTGAATCTATCCCCTTGCTTTGCATATTACCGTACATAGCATTCACTTGTTTTTCAACAGAACGTAACGTACTAGTTATCGTAATTTTATGCACCCCTGACGATTTCATTATTCCTTTTATAATCTCAAGAGAATAATTGGTTACCAGATTCTTCAGGTTGAGAGGGATATCTTTAGAAAAATACACCACCGGCTCAAAATTTTTATCAACAGAAACATTTTTAGTTTTCCCCTCGGAAGTAGTCTGATGCTTCTCTGGTTCATTTTTACTTCTACCAGCAACAGACTTATCCGTCGTCGTAGTTTTAATATGTATTACATTGCTTTTCTTTTCTGAGTCCGCAGATTTACTTCCTTTAGGTAACACAATATGACTTCTTGAATACTCTATGGCTGCTTTAGTATTAGCATTTTCAACCCCAACGCTTTTGAGAATCTCTTTCTTGGTCTGCTCAGAAACATAGCGGCTAACATATCCATGATTTTGATTACTATCAGGTATTTTTAATTTCGCACCAATACGCAACATATTTACGTTATGGATCTTATTAATTCTTGCCAATTTCTCTACCGATACACTATATTTCTTCGCTATTGCTGATAAGGTGTCACCTTTCTTAACGGTATAAGTTAGAGTCTTATGTTTTTCATTGGTATTTTTTTCAACAGTTGCTTTAGCTAATTCTTTGTAATTATCAGCAAGAATAGTAAACACAATTTCTGAACCTGCGATAGCATTGACTGATTCAGTCATCCCGTTTGCATCAGTCACGCCTTTGATAAAAACTAGAGTTTTCTCATAGTCTGACACTAAATTTGGGCATGTTAAACTTGGAAATGGAGAGATTGCAGCAATATAATTTTTGTTTTTGAATGCTGTATTATTTCCCGTAGATAGTTTAAATTTAGTATTAACTTCAGTGTTTTTTAGTAACCCTTCCACAACTGATAAATGCTTATTTATATAAAGCGCCCACTTCTTTCCATCTGCACTTTTCTTACGTGTACCAGCGAGATACTTTCCTAAACTATAGGCACCATCATGGTGCAACAAATAAAGCCATTCCCAGTATTCACTTTGATCTGATGTGTAACTTTCCATCACCTTTGATTTGTTAAGTAAAAAAGAATAAATAACCGCATAGCATCCTTTTTCAGCGTCAAAAACTTCTTCATTACGAAGATCTAGCTGAAAACCAAGAATGTCTTCAGATTGTGTCAATGCATCTTCGATAAAACCAACCGTTCCTTGTGCTAAACCAGCTGCACTAGTAGTCGCCGCTGCCGCATCGGGGTTAAATCCAGATTCAACCTTAGTGGTTAATAATATATATGATATCTCTTTATAACTTAATCCATAGCGGACAGCTATGATAATTATCATATCTATAATAGCATTCTGGACATCTTTATCAGCATCTCCTGTTGTACGACTGTTACCTCTTAGCTTTCGGGATGTATCTATATCCGGATAGAGTGAGATTAAAGAAAATGGTTTAATCTGGTCATCGAAATATGCCTTTCCCTTTTTAGCATTTAAATACTCATATAAATTAGACATACTATACCTCAGCGGTTGCTAATAAAGTCTATGTTTGTATTTTCGTAGGGGTTTTTCATTTCTCGAGATCTAAGCTCAGAAAGTTTGTTGCCTGTAATAAAGTTCCCTGAAAGATCAATAAATGGGGCATCAATATAGGACAACAATGAACCCTTTACGCTCTCCTCTTCATCCAGCCCAAGATGGTATCCGATCACAATATTTTCATTGTCATAGCATTTCATTGTGGAGGGAGCCCAATCACCAGGCTTAACTACATTATTGAAGGAATAACCCTGTTTTTCCAGGAGAGCTTTTTGGCTGTTCGGGATGTATGGCAAAGAAAACTCTTTATTATTCGTGCCGTTCTTTATTTCCAAATGGTAATTTTTGCATATATTCTCCGTTGGGCTTTTTTGATTCAGCTGGCATTCAGCACTTACCTTTACCAAAGCTGAGCCACATTGCATTTGTGCTGATTTAGCATTCCATGTGCCACTTGCAAATGAAAAAAATGGAACAAGCAACATGCATAACAAAAATTTAAACTTAAAAGTAATATTACGCACTTTTATTTTCCTCACAATCACTTCATTGGCAACCATCGTCCTGGAACGACATATCTGAGAATGATGAACTATGTACTCTGTCCACAATATTTTCACTATCGTACCAATAATCACTTTGAATCATTTCAAGCTCAAAAGTCTCATTCGGGTTCGATGAGTAAACTGGAACTGTTTCACCGTTCTCGTCTGTTCTACCAAATAATTTCTGCCCATTACTCGATGTCAACACGTATGCCACAGCGGCAACTGGAACTCCTGCATCAGACGATGCAGTAAATTTCCCACTATATCCAGATGGAAACTGGGGCATAACACTACTCATGCTTACACTACCCATTTTCTGCGCATTGGCACATTTCCACAGGATATTACCTTCACAGCCCAGAATAATATTCTTACCCTGCAACTGGATGAACGACCCATCCAGGTTTTTCAGCACAACATCTTTCGCCGCTGTGATTTCGACCCTCCCTTCCGTACTGGTCACGGTGACATCTTTTTTGGCAATTGCATCCAGTGCGTCATCCTGAGCCTGAATTTCTACTTTTCCCTTAGCCGCAAAGAGTTTCATTCCGGCCTTACGGGCCAGCATACTCACGGCTTCACCTGCTGCTACGGTAAATCGTTTAAGTGCGCTAATGTCTGTATTCTGTTGCGACATGATCCCAACGCTGGCACTACCCGACGCCATACGAACCGCCTGCGGGCTGGTGATGCTTACTCCTTCAGGCGCATTTAGCACCATTCCTGGCTGGGCAAGGTCTTTAAGAGCATCAGTCAACTTCACCTGGCTCTGTATATCAGCAGGAAGTGCTTGTGCCGTTTCAGCAGCATCAGACAAACTTCTGGCAATACTCAGTGCATTCTCAAGCTGGGTATGGTGTTCCTCCGATAATGGTGTTAGTGCCATGACCTTCACTAGGCAATTAATTTCGTCGCCAACAATTGCCAGTTTTGTTGCATTAACGATCATGATGGGAGAAGCAGAAATAACTTTACCACCATGTTTTGTTTATCGCCAAGTAATACAAATCCATTCGACATGAGGGGTACTATAAAAATTAAAGCATTAACTATAATCGTTGAGATGTCCATTTCAAATTTAACTTTTAAAATAAAAAACGGCTATTCAACTTTCGCCACTTTAATTTCAAGATGAATCAATCGACCATCATCATCATAAGCACGATTACAATACCCTCCCTCTGGTGAAATAATATAATTATCAGTAAAATCGAAGGCGTTTATTTTATTCTCAATTACGTACTGGTCACATTTTATCGTGAATCCATTAGCAGTGATACCAGATACAGGAATTATCTCTTTTTTAATTTGAGTGATTTTTTTACCTTTTAAATTATCTCCTACTTTTATTATTGAATGATCACTTGGCGTATGGATAACTTCCACGATTTTACTTACAAGAATGTAGTGATCTTTGGCATTATAATTCGCCTCTGCTCGGCCAACAATCCAATTGTAATCTGACTTATAATAATAAGATTTTACTTTATTGCCTTGAACGTTAAAATAAATTTCGTTTGCAGATTCTGACCTGTAAGTCAAAATATAATCACCATTACTGTTTTTTTTAGGGTTGATGACATCTTGAATATAATAAGTTCCATTTTGCAAATCATCTGCCTTTGGTTCTGCATGAGCAACACCAATAAATAGCAAAGGAAAAATACCAATAATACTTTTGATCATTGGATTATCTCCAGATGCAAAGCATGCTCACCACTAGAATTACCTGGATAAAAGAAGGTTTTTATATCGTCAGTGTTTTTTTTATGTTCGAGGACTGCCTTTATAAATTTTTTCATATTTTCATTTCCACCTATCCTAGTATAGGAAATATCCAATGTATTTATCTTTTCATACTCTTCAAGAGTAACATTATGCCTAGAGATTAATTCTCCATTTGCTTTCAGCTCTTCTGCCTTTGCAAGCATGCAATCATATGCATGACCATGATCATTAGGTTTCATTTTATTTGCATCGGCATAAGCAAGTATTATTTTATCACCGACAGGACCATATGTTTTAAGTTGTTCTTCTATCCCTTTTCCTGGTGTATGAGGATGTTCAATGGCATTCAACATAGCTCTAACTTGTGATTCCAATGGTCTAATCGTGCTCGTTATATGTATTTTGTGAACACCTGACTTTTTCATTATATCTTTCAATATTTCAATTGTCTTGGCGCTTACCACACTTTGTACTGCAGATCTATCCCATTCAATAACAAGTTCAAAATCACTCGTCACTGTGGTAGGTTTAGCAGTGCCAGTCTTATCCGTTTTATGTTTAGAAGGAGGTTGCTTTCTCTTTTTAATTAATTCTGGATTTGTTGTGGTTTTTATATGCACTGTATTAGCTTTATTAATATCAGCAGATGTACTTCCATGAGGAAGAACAATATGACTTCTTGAATATGCAATCGCTGCTTTAACATTTCCATTTTCAATCCCCAGATACTTCATAATCAAATGCTTAACATTTACAGGGACATAACGACTTATGAAATCAACTAGTGGATTATCTCTTGTATCTTCATTTTCTGATTGGGAAAGTTTTAAAACCTGTCCTATATGGAGGACATTAGCATTCTTTAATTCATTTAAATTAACTAAATTATCAACTGTTGTATTATGGGACTTTGCTATTGCAGATAGCGTATCACCTGATTTTACTTTGTATATTGTTCCTGTTTTTTTGTTGAGTAAGAATATTTTTTCTTGTATTATGCTTCATATTCTCTTTTGAATTTTGCGCATATCCTGACATTGCTAATTTTTTGTAGTTATCTTTAAGAATCGTGAATACTATTTCAGCTCCAATTAAAGCACTTATTTTCTCAGTTTTTCCCTCTTCATCAGTTTTCCCTTTAAAGAATATTAATGGTCCATTCAAAGAAGATACTATATTAGGGCGAGAATTATCATACAACTGAGAAATTGTTGCGACGTAGTCTTTATTTGTTACAGGTTCATTTACACCAGAGGATAATTTAAATGAAGTATCTACAACTGTTGTTTTTAACAACTTTTCAATCACAGGCATTCTTCCAACAATATAGTTCGCAGATTCAATTGCCTCGGACGAAATTGTATGTTCATTCTTATTATACTGCCTCAACGCGCTCATTCCATCATGGTGGAGATAATATATCCAGCACCAATAGTCATTATCAACATCTTTATAATGATCTGAAACAAGATCTTTTACCCTCAGATATGAAAACACAAGAGCATAGCATCCAGATTCCGCATCAAATATCTTTTTACCACTCATATCCAAAATGAATCCTAACCATTTAGAAGAGTTTCTGAGAGTATATTTAACAAATGCATTCGTAAACTGCCCAATACCAGCGGCACTTGTTGTGCCAGCTGCAGCATCAGGATTATAACCAGACTCAACATGCGCACATAGCAGAATATATGAAATTTCCTTGTATGTTAGCTTATATCGAACCCCTATGGTTATAAGCATATCAATAATTTTTTGCTGGCTTAATTCATCAATATCACCACTAACCCTGCTATTTCCTCTTATTATTTTCGTGTTCTCAATGTCAGGATAAAGTTTCAAAAGAGAATAATCTCTTATTTGACTATCAAAATAGGCCTTACCCTTCGAGGCATATAGCTCTGAATATAAGTCACTCATATATCAACCTGTTACTCATTTCCAAAGACAAAATTAATAGCAGTAACATCAACAAGATTGGTTTGCACTGATCGTCTTAACTCTTTAGATTTTTTTCATTAACAAAATGACCGTCAAAATCAAAGATCGGAGCCGTGACGTTGAAACTCAAGGAACCATCTATTGTTTCAGCATCATTCATGCCATCCCAATACCCAACTAAAATATACTTATCATCAATGCAATACATTTCCTGCGGGGCCCAATCGGTGGTATCAATAACATCATCAAATGTAAATTTCTGATTTTCTAATTTTTTTCGTTGTTCAATCGGCATGTACGGAAGCTTTGCAGTAAATATCTTGTCCACTTGAGATATTTTAATTGTAACACCTTTACACATACTGGAGTCTGCGTTTTCAGGATCAGTTTTGCATTCAGCTCTAACCATAACTATTGCCGAACCACATTGCATATTGACTTCTTTTGCATTCCATCTTTCATCTGCATAACAATTTAGAGACATCAACACAAGCAAAATACATATTCCATTATTCTTAAGCAAATTAGCCATTTTAGCTACCCTCGCACTCATCACACTGACAATCTCCACCATGATGTGAAGCATCTTCAATATTTAAATAATGAATCCGCTCTACAACCTGCTCGCTGTCGTACCAAAAATCACTATCAAGCATTTCTATTGAAAATCCGTCTCCTGACTGTGCTGAATTTACCGAAATTGTTTCTCCACTAGAATTAGTGCTTCCGAATATTTGTTGTCCGTTGCCCAGTGTAATCAAGTAATTCTGCAGAGCCACTGGGGTACCTGCATCAGACATGGCAGTAAATTTTCCGCTATATGCTGCGGGTAGTTGTGGCATCTTCATATTAAAACTAGCCGCCCCCATTTTCTGGACATTTGGAGCTTTTAATAGAATATTATCTGGTGCCCCAAATTCAATTTTCCCACCACTAAGTTTGATATAAGCCCCACCACAAGTTAAAACTAATTCATTTGTTGCCGCAACTGTCACATTACCTTCGACACTCGTAATATCTATACCCCCTCTAGCCAATGCAGATAATGCATCTCCTTGAGCTTGAATATCGATTTTTCCTTTTCCTGCAATTAGTTTTACCCCCTGCTCTTGAGCAAACAAACTTATCGTCTCTCCTGCAGCGACCGTAAAATTATTTCCTGCACTGATATCGGTATTACTTCCCGACACAACCCCAACGCTTTCATTTCCCGAGGCCAGCTGTACAGATTTTGGGCTAATTATTCCAATGCCATCTGGCGCGCTGGCGATAATACCTGCAGCTTTAAGTTGTTCTAGTGACTGATTCAATGTCTCATGGCTCGTGATCTCTGCCTTTTCAGCCTTAGATCTTTCAGCCGCTTGCGATAAACTTTTTGCAAGCGATAATGCGTTTTCAAGTTGAGCAATGGCAGCTTCCATATCTAGCATCTGACCATCAACGCCAGCTATGTCAGCACAAATTAAAATGCCTTTGCCTGCACGGAGCGCTCCCCAGTCATTCGTGCGTAGTTCAAAACCCTCCCCACGCAGTTCGCGGGAAGTATCCACGTTGTGGCCTAAATTGAGTTGGGTCTTTCCCCCGTACTCTGTACTGAGCTTGATATGCTCCTCGCCGCGCTTGTCCTCCATCCGCAGCTTGTTCAGGCCCGCGGTACGGATGACATTGCGCGTACTGTTGGCTTCCGTGACGTGGTCAACATGACGGGAATCGTGAAGTGCATGGGCGATATAGGGGCGATCCGGGTCGCCTTCGTGAAACGCGATGGCGACTTCCGTACCCTGTATCAGCGGGAAGTGGAAGCCGTATTTATCACCGCCGTAAGGTTTGGCGAAGCGCACCGGCATACTTTCCATGCCCTGGCGTTTGTCGTCGCGGTCCGCATCGAATTTCACCCGGTACATACCCGATGCATCCTGCCAGGCGTAGATATCGTTATCTTTGGCGCTGGTCACGCGCGCCATCAGGGTACCGCTGACCACCGGGCGTTTTTTAGGAGCCGGACGCCAGCAACGGTTTTCGTAATAAGGCATACCTTCCCACGTCACTAACAGAGCATTCTTACGACTGGCGGTATAACCTGTGCGGGTAATGATAATGCCGTTATCCGTTTCAGAGGGTAAAGTCGGCGGGATCGCCAGTTCACTGATGGTCAGCACCTGAGCCGGAGAAAGCAGGGCATCATTGCTGCTTCCGCTGATCGTTGTTTGTCCTGACAGAAAACGCTCATGCTCGAGGCGGGCCCAGAAGTTGCCGGTTTCCGCGGAAGGTGTGATTTTATCGCCACGTTCAAGATAACGCGGCAGGTAATGATAAACCTCGCCGTAAGTCACACCATCACCTTCACCACGGGTCATGTCCGCCGGTGCAGAGGTCAGGACATTCTGGGCTTCACGGTGGTTATAATCACTGGCGATGACAGAGCGCTCAACCACGTTTTGCCGGACGTTTATGCCCCATACAGCATCGGCCTTATTGTCATTCATCCCTGACGGGCTGTTCAGAGGCAGCGTTTTACCGAAGGTCCATGCACTCTGCTTGTCCGCGAAGTGCACCACTTCGGTTTGCGTGTCCGGCTGCAGGGTGAAGAAGTAGAAAATCCCCACTTCGGCCAGCAGGCGCTCTATGAAAGCGAGGTCACTTTCCTTGTACTGGTTTATCTGCTCACGCTTCGGATAGTCGGCTTTGAGGGTAAACTCATACTCCCAGCCTTTCAGGCCATGCTCCTGCAATACTTCGGTGACAACTTCCGGGACCGACTTATTGACGAAAAAGCGGTGGGTACGGAATTGTTTGCGCAACAGGGACAGGAATGGCTCAATAATAATCTGGTATGTCGCCTGGTCGCGTGAACCACTGATACGCTTAAAATGCGTCACCACACCATGTACCACTTTCTGCCCGGTCAGCCCCATCAGCGGCCCTGTCCCCATGGTCAGCGTGGCAGGCTTAGTCAGTAGTTGCGCTGAACTGATATTTTGATCGCTGCTGGTAAAGATAACCTGGTAGTAATAAAGCTCACTCATAAACTCCTTACCGCTGAAAGTTTCCACATCCAGTAAGGCTGTGCTGGACGGAATATCCAGACGATAGCGGTTCAGCCCGCCTTCAGTTAGCGCAGACAGGGTGTTCTTAAGCGTATCTGTCAGACTCATGATATTGACTCCATGGGATAACCTGCAGTCCATGACTTTATTGCCAACGGGTAAGTAACAGGTTCAATCAGGGTACTCAGCGAGTACGAAAAAGGGTGATTACGGTTCCAGCCCCGAGGGCGCAGGCGAGGATTTTCATCAGCAAAACGGTCATTTCAAAATTGTTCATGCCGTATTCGCCGTCATCAGTGATGGGGATAAAGCGCTTAACGATTGTGTAAAAATACGTATCCGGAAGAAACAGTACTCCCGCCACCACTAAAGCTAAAAAGATAAAAAGCTTCATGACGTTAAACCGGAGCACTATTCAGAAACTTTAATTGAACCATACGGCCTTGCAATTTCACGATCGGTCAACGGAAAATTGTAAACCACCCCATGATTTATCCCCACGCCGACAACAAATTTTCGTGGCTCATCATGTTTCTTTGAAATTAATATATATTCAACAATAAACCTCCCATTATCAGGGAAGTGATAAAAAGAAGGAGGAATACATAATTTTCCATCAACGATCGTAAGTTCAGGGGAAAAATTAAAGTCCTTTTCCTTCGAGGGAGTTCCGCGCGGATTTATTCCTATGTCAGCAGGTTGATAATCCTGAGCATCTGTAATGTTAAAACATACGTTTTTTCCCTGTTTACTAACAGAAGTGGTTTCATGGGGGATAAACCTATCTCCCGGGCCTGGGCATCCGGTTAAAATCACCAGACACAAACCAGAAAAAACAACAGGCCAACACTTACAAAAAACAAACACTTTTACCATGGGAACCCTCGTAACGCAATTTTGTATTGTTCACGTATTACTGATTCAGTAGTATCACCATCCAGGGTAATAGTTGGATATTTACTGCCCCATAATCGATGCCATATCTTATATCCCTGCGTTTGCAACGTAAAATTATCTGCAATAATCTGCGCCTGCTGCTCCATCGAATATTCACTTAAGAGACGACCATCAAGTATATAGTGATAGCTCACCATCCAGCTAACCAATCCTCTGAAGATTACATTCATCCCTTTTTCACGTTGCCAAACATGCCCCATTTCATGGATGAACATATGTTGAAGATCGTCTGTCGTCTGGGAAAAATCATCGCAGTATTGATCGCGAAAATAGATCTCCCCGTCCGGTGTCATCGCCGTATTCTTATCCTGTAAATTGAAAGGGAGGTAACTTTCCCTGTGGATCCATACTTTCGAATAATCAATAGTGGATAAAAAAACTGAGTGTGCCAGCTGTATCTCACCCGTCGTAAGTAGTCTGAGACCACCTTCTTTAATTCTTGACGGATCCTGAGTTTCTTCAGTCATGTTTACACTCCAGCCCAATCCCCTCTTCATCACTCCAGCCGAGCGTCAGGGTATGTGGTTTCTGTTTCGCGGCCATGTGGGTCAGCAGTTGCTGACTCAGCACCGGCAGAATCTGCTGATTCAGCAGGCTGTCAACGTTGCGCGCGCCGGTATCCGGCAGCAGACAGGCAGCGGTCAGCGCGTCATACAGGCTCTCATCAATGTGCGTGGTCAGGCCGTAGTGGCGATGCAGGCGTTTACTGACCTGCGCCAGCTTCATTTCCACGATGGTGCGCATGGCTGCCTGCGCCAGCGGACGGTAAATCACCGTCTGGAAGCGCGCCAGCAGCGCAGGCTGGAAGTGGTTACGTAAAACCGGGCGCAGCAGTTCGTGCAGGTCGCCTTCGGTGGCGTCCGGATTTTCATCCAGCATCTGCATGATAAGGTCGCTGCCGAGGTTCGAGGTCATCAGGATCACGGTGTTACGGAAGTCGATTTCTCGGCCTTCACCATCGCGCATAAAGCCGCGATCGAATACCTGGTAGAACAGGTTCATGACATCACGGTGCGCCTTTTCTACTTCATCGAGCAGCACCACGCTGTACGGGCGCTTGCGTACCGCTTCGGTGAGAATGCCGCCCTGACCGTAACCCACGTAGCCCGGCGGCGAGCCTTTGAGCTGCGACACCGTGTGCGGCTCCTGATACTCGGACAGGTTGATGGTGATGAGGGATTTCTCACCGCCGTACAGCACATCCGCCAGCGCCAGCGCAGTTTCAGTCTTACCGACGCCACTCGGGCCAACCAGCAGGAACACGCCCTGCGGACCGTTCTCGGACGTCAGCCCGGTTTTCGCCGCACGCAGGCGCCGGGCGATGGCGGTCAGCGCCACATCCTGCCCAACCACACGCTTACCAATTTCATTTTCCAGGGTCAACAGTTCGGTCTGTTCATCTTTCATCAGCGAGGAGAGTGGCACGCCTGTCCAGTCGGCAATCACGGTGGCAACGGTGCGTACGTCCACATCAACGGAGAGCAGCGGGTTGTTGTGCTGCATCCCATTAAGCTCCTGTTGCAGCGCGTGCGTCTCACTTTGACGGGAGATGTCCTGGCGGCTTTTCAGCAGTTGTTCGGTGAGTTTCAGTTCCTGTCCGTACTGGGTTTCCAGTTCATCGAGTTGAACGATAAGGTCGTTCTCTTCCTGCTCAATGGTAGTGAGGCGTTCACCGTGGCTCTGATTGCCGACGGCGATATCTTCCAGCAGCGCCTGCTTCTCCATTTCCAGAGAGGTAATCTGCGAGCGAATGCAGGTCAGCTGTTGCGGCACAGTGTCGAGGCTCATGCGAACACGGGCAGCAGCGGTGTCGAGCAGGTCAACGGCCTTGTCCGGCAACTGACGACCGGTCAGGTAGCGACGGGACAGTGCAACGGCCGTACGGACGGCGTCATCGGTGATGTGCACGTTATGGTGTTCGGCATAGCGCGATTTCAGGCCGCGCAGCATCAGGCAGGCGGTGTCGTCGTCCGGCTCGTCGACCTTCACCATCTGGAAGCGGCGCTCCAGTGCAGCATCGCGCTCGAAGTACTGCTTGTATTCGGACCATGTGGTCGCGGCGATGGTGCGCAGTTCGCCACGTGCCAGCGCCGGTTTCAGCAGGTTGGCCGCATCCGCGCCACCGGCCTGGTTGCCCGCACCAATAATGGTGTGGGCTTCGTCGATAAACAGCAGGATTGGCGTCGGTGACTGTTGCACCGCATCAATGACGTTTTTCAGGCGCTGCTCAAATTCGCCCTTCACGCCCGCTCCCGCCTGCAACAGGCCGAGGTCAAGGGTGCGCAGGATCACAAGCTTGAGGGATTCCGGCACGTTACCCTCGGCAATACGCAGTGCCAGACCTTCCACCAGCGCCGTTTTGCCGACGCCTGGTTCACCCACCAGAATCGGGTTGTTCTTGCGACGCCGCGAGAGAATGTCCACCATCTGACGAATTTCAGTATCACGACCAAAGACCGGGTCGATTTTGCCTTCTCTGGCTTTGGCGGTAACATCGAGCGTGAATTTATCCAGCGCATTCTGCAGGGCCGGGGTCAGCTCCCCCTCTTTCAGTTCTGCACCCACCGGACGGCCAACAAACTCCACCTCGCCACCGTGGCTCTGCGCCAGCTCTGCTTCCTGCTGCACGTCCCGGCGTTCATCCGACTGTGCGTCGAGCAGAGGACGCAGACGCTCCAGCTGGCTCTGGCCCAGCGTCAGCAGCGGCCACAGCCCATCACAGCGAACCAGTTTCTGTTTGTCAACCAGCGCCATCAGCAGATGGATGCTGCGAATTTGTTCCTCGCCGTTAAGAGAAGCAATCAGCCAGGCTTCCTGTAGAAGAGACTGAATGGCATCAGACAGCTGCGGACGGTGTCGTACCGAGCGCGGCTGTTTATCGAGCCAGCCCAGCAAATCCTGCCAGATGGCGTCCATGTCCCACTCGTAGCGGCGGGTCAGCACCGTCAGGTCACCTTCGCCCTGCTCCAGCAGTTTCAGCAGCCAGTGTTCCGGCAGGATTTCTGCATGGGCGCGGGTCTGACACAGGGAGGCAGCCCCTTCCATCGCGCGGGCGCAGTAAGGGTTGAGACGTCGAAGGAGGATTGCCGGGTTTTCCATGTTTACTTGCTCACTGTTGAGGACCGTTCAGGCACGCTACCGCCCCTGGCCGTTACCGAGGCCCATAAGGTCTGTTTCCGGGATATGATGTTTTTGCTGAACGCCCGCAGGGGCAGACGCTCGGCAAAAAGAAAAGCGGACAGAGAAGCTCTGCCCGCTTGCGACTTACGCAGTGGCGCGCTCGTTCCAGGAATCGGAATGAATGATGTTGCCGTCTTTGTAGGTCCAGGTGATTTTTTCGTAACGCAGTTCGATCTGCTCAAGGTGGTTGTGCTTCTCGAAAGAAGGATCCTTGATGTCGTGCATCACCGGTTTCACTTTCACCACTTTCACGTTTTCCAGTTTGGTGTTGAAATATTCAACTTCCTGGCCCGCATCGTTGATTTTGTACCACTTGAATTCCGCAGACTTGAGGGTCTGACCCGTGGTCACAGCCTTGTACAGGTACGGGCTGGAGGAGTCGATTTCCTTGGTGAACAGGAACGGAGTGTGGATACGGGTACCGGTCAGCTTGCCGGTGTTGTTATCGGTCGGGATGTACAGATTATGCTGCTGTGCAACCACTTCGATGCTGCCTTCACGATCCTGAACGTCCACAGAACCTTTGATGTCCGCACCGCCGTCGTCTTTCAGCCAAAGATAAACAGGAATTGCCATCGGATTTACTCCATTAATTTTGAGAAACGTCATCATCCTGCGATGACGCTGAGGTTTTGCCGGGTATCTGACAGGCATTTGCCTGCGGTACCAGACTGATTTCGACACGGCGGTTGAGCGCTCTGCCCTCCGGGGTGTCATTGGTTGCGACCGGGCGGCTCTCGCCATAGCCCTGCACCGCAAAACAGATTTCCGGTACATCACCGGTATCACGCATCCAGTCACGTACCGCTTCGGCACGCTTAAGTGAAAGCGTCTGGTTCAGTTTTGGATTGCCGGTGTTGTCGGTGTGACCTGACACCACAATCAGCCAGCCTGGCTTCGCTTTGATACCGACCAGTGAGTTGACCAGCATTCTGGTGGACCCGGCTTTCAGCGCCGATTTGCCCGAATCGAACAGCGACATACTGTCGAGCCGAATAGTTTTCGGCCCCTGAATGATTTTCTTAATGACCGGTGGAGGCGGTGGCGGAGGGGCCCAGTCGCTGACAGCAGCCTCAACAGGCGGAACCAGGCGTAGCCCCTGATACAACCCCAGGCGATAACGCAGTGGCTCCCCGCGGCGCTGCCAGTCGTCCAGCAATGCGCCATCGGCCCGCAGGCGCTGCTGCGCCCGCAGTTTCGGTGCCACAGGCTGCCCCGTCAGTTGGTGATATAACGCAAGGTGATCGCCAACATTACGAATCAGGCGCTGGTTGTTCATCCAGGACGCCAGCATGGCCAGCGCGAGAAAAATCCCGCCCAGTAATCCGGCATAACGCCAGAACACCATTCTGCGGCTGATACCACGTCGACGTGGCAACGCCGGCAGCAGCAGCTCAGGCAGCGGTAGTGGCTCGGTGGTTACGGCGGCATCCGGTGGCAGCGTCGTCACGGAAGTGATGTGCTGTTGCCAGAGATTGCCCACGATACCGCTCACCGGCACCATGCACATGCCCTGCACGCAGGGTTTCACCACCGGCAACTCACCCTGGCGAACCGAGAGCAGGTCATTCACCGCGTTGTTTTGCCAGGCAAGTAAGCTGTCCAGCCACAGGCAATGACTCAGACGCGAAAGACGCCCCTCCGTTCCGGTTTCCCGGGTCCACTCCGTTAACGACACATTGCCCTGACCAGGCTGATACACCTGAATACCGCTTCTCTGGCTTACCGTGGTAAACCAGACGGGCTCAGCCTGGACACAGGCCGCAGGCGACGATATCCAGGTCACGGTCCACAAAGGGGGGAGTGTGCCAAATGCCGTACGGCACTGAACGACAGCCCGCTGCCAACCCCGAAGATTCTGGGTAAAATCATCACCGGAGATGTGCTGCTCAGGTACCACCGCCAGCATGACGGATATTTGCGACACCAGGGCCGGGCGAACCAGGCTCAGATGCTGTGCCAGGAGTGGCAGCTGTTCCGCATCCTTCACCCACAGATACCAGCCCTGGCGGGTTTCACGGTGACGGGAGCCAGGCCCAAACAGCGGGGCATTGTCGCCACAGACGAGGATAACTGCCCCCTGAAAATCTTCCGGCGGCAAATTTTCATCCACAATATCCCGGACAGCTGTCGCCCGTGTCTGAGAAGCCCGACGCTGACGCCAGAACATCACCCCGGAGACCAAAACAACCAGCAGACTGAGTGCCACACGGCTGCCCGTGGACAGTGGCCAGAATCCCAGGATGAGCCACAGCGTCAGTACGGCACCCAGGGCAGTTAACAGACTTCGGTACGCATCCCGCATCGCTTACCCCGGCCTGACGGTCTGGCTTACCAGTTCGGTAAGCGAAGACGAAAGGAAGAACCAGAGCGCCACCAGGGCGACAGCGGCCACAACCCAGCTCAGCCAGTACCCGCGACGGCCGCTACGCAGGCGTGATGCCCGGGCAACAATGGGAGCGTCCTGTGCCAGCGTAAAAGTCGGCACCCGTTCCGCAAGCGCGCGAACAGTATCTTCCCGACGCTCGTCATCCTGGGCACGATACTGACCCACGAACCCCAACTGCAGAGTCCGGTACATACAGGTCAGGACGGCGGCGTCAGGGGCTGTTTCTTTCAGCAGGTCTCGGATCCTTTCCCACAACTCCTCACCGGCATTGAGGGTACCAAAGAAGTGTGCCTGCAGCGGGTCACGCCGCCAGGTCAGATAACCATCATCGCTGGTACCCCGGTTCATCACACTCTCATCAAGCAGTGCACACAGGGCATACACCATATGGTCACAGCTGATATCGCTGTAACCAGCCTCCGTGAGCGCCGCTTTTGCCTCCTGCACCAGACGGCAGGCTCGACGATAGAGACCTTCCCCGTCACGGACCTCCTGTCCGCCCCGCAACTGGCTGGCCATCAGCCACCCCGGGTAGAAAATACGCTCAATTTGACTCATTTCTGATGTATTCATGTGCGCAGCACCGCAAAGAGTTCAAGTTTCACATCCCCCAGTGAGCGCGGGGTATAGAAGGTGCAGCTTCCCGCTTCCAGCATCGCCCGCGCCGCCTCACTACTCAGATCCAGCGAGAAATACTGGTTCTCAAGGCGTAACGGGATAGCGGCCGGCACATGGGTCAGCGGCTTGATAACCATCCCGCTCAGTGCCACATTCACCACATCCGAAACATCATCAAAGCTGCCCGCTTTACACAGCTGCGGGAATTTCGTCTGAAGTTCATGGTTCGGCATGGAAGAACGTACGGAAAGGTAGAAATCCGCCCCTTCGCGCAGGCGAGCATCGTGAAGGGCGCCTTTCCAGATCTGATCCTGATGCTCCAGGTGGATACTCACCACCCTCGATGGCAGGCTTGCCTCCAGCAGCTTATCGAGCAGTGTCAGTAACGGCGGGAATACCCGCTCCGGTGCATCGTGCTGGTAAGCAGGAATATTCCCGGCGTCGTGTTCCAGAGAGAAGGTCAGCAGGCTGCCGGCCAAACGAGTCAGTTCGCGATACAGCAGTTCCGGGTGACGCTCCGGTGTCTTCAGCAGTTCCGTCAGCACCGGTTCGGCGCTGTTCAGGGCATTGAGCAGCCAGAACAGGGAGACATCCGCGACCGCAAAATCTGCCATCCGTTCATTGCTCTCGCGACGCATGGCCATCAGGCGACGGCGGCGGGCCTGCAGACGAACCAGCAGGTCACCCAGCTCGGTGGCAAGCCACGGGCTGGCAGCAACTGAAAGCATCGGCGGGATAAAGGCCGGATCACGGCTCCACTGCCCCTGTGCATTTCGTACCAAACGGGCGACCGGACAGGTCAGGTATGCTGTATTTTCCTGGCTGGACAGACGCAGGGTCAGTGCATGACGCAGAATCGCGAGCTCCCCGCTTTCATGTCCGGCCAGTTCCTGAACCACCACACGCTCAGCTTTCCAGCGACGCGGGCGCTCACTGTCCTGGCCGTTATCAAGATTGCCGCCACTGTCGTTCAACAGCGGCAGCGCGACAACCACGTCTACAGCCTCACTGCCGTCTGCAACAGACAAATCACAGACCGGAGGAAGCGTATCCGCCAGGTCGGTATCCACAAGGGTACCGTCCTGAAAGCGCACCACCAGACGGTTGGCGTTCAGGCGCGAGAGCGCAAGTGCGGCATCATCAAACTCTGCCGCAACCACGCCCCAGGGATGAGAAACACCCATCCGGGCGACCATGTTGGCAACGTGCTCACTCCAGCGAACCTGCTGTTGGAACTGTTGTGGAGCGAGAACAGCCCCATCCTCCCAAAGCGGGCGGTAAATTTTCATCCCTGATTTCCTCTCGCCTTACGATTTCGCTTTCGGCATCTGGGAAACCAGCGACAAATTGACGTCCATGCCTTCCACCTGGAAGTGTGGGATAGCGTACAATTTCACGCGGAAGAAGCCCGGGTTATCCTCAATATCTTCCACCACCACTTTTGCATCACGCAGTGGGTGAGAGGCCTGCAGTTCGTCGCCCGGATCGGTCATTTCGGTCACCAGGCTGCGGACCCAGGTATTCAGCTCCAGCTCCAGCAGTCGGCGATCCTTGGTGGTACCGATGTTTTCGCGCTGAATCAGCTTCAGGTAGTGGGCGATACGCGACAGCAGGAAGATGTACGGCAGACGCGCATTGATGCGGCTGTTCGCCGTTGCATCTGCGGTGTCATACAGCGCCGGTTTCTGCGTGGAGTTAGCCGAGAAGAAGCAGGCATAGTCGCGGTTTTTGTAGTAGGACAAAGGAATGAAGCCCAGATTCGCGAATTCGAATTCACGGGTTTCAGGAATCATCACTTCGCTCGGGATTTTTACCTGATTGCCAGTACCAAGGTCATACAGATGGATCGGCAGGTCCTGAACCGCACCGCCAGCCTGCGGGCCGCGGATTTGTACACACCAGCCATTATTGATAAAGCTGCGCACCATGTTGGACGCGAAGGCAAACGATGCATTAGTCCACAGGTATTTGTCGTGATCCGGACCTTTGACTTCTTCGACATAATTGAAGCTGCGAACCGGAACGGTATCCGGGCCATACGGTAAACGTCCCAGTACGCGCGGCATGACCAGGCCAATGTAGCGGGCATCGTCAGTATCGCGGAACGATTTCCACTTGATGTACTCTGCGCGATCAAAATAGTTACCAATATCTTTAATCGCCGCGACGTCTTCCATTGTCTCCTTGAGGAAGAATTTCGGGCCTGCCGAGCCGATAAATGGCATATGTGCGGCAGCAGAGACTTTGGAGATATTGCGCAGCAGAGCGACATCCTGCGCTGAAGCGTCGAACTCGTAAGCGGAAATCAGCGCCGCAATCGGCTCGCCGCCTGGGGTGTCATATTCATCAATGTAGGTGTGTTTATAGAGACCACTCTGAATGACTTCTGGACAGTCTTCAAAGTCCTGACGCAGGTCTTCTTTAGACATGCTCAGCAACTCAATTTTCACGTTCTGGCGAAAATCGGTTTTATCCACCAGTGACTTCACGCCGCGCCACAGGCTCTCAACCGCCTGAAACTCTTCATGGTGCATCACGGCGTCAAGCTGACGGCTGATCTGATAATCAAGCTCAGCGATATGGTGATCAATCAGGCTTTTATCCAGTTTTTCGACTTTCGAGCCTGCTTTGGTCAGACATTCCAGAAAGACCTGCATACCGGCTGTCAGACGTTCATCGGCAGTGGCATCCGACATCGCCTGCGCATCTTGCCAGATATCCAGCGCGCTCAGCTCAGAGACAGGGCTCAGATTGATTTTCTCAAACAGGGAAGCGTAAACCCCACCCGCAACTGGGCGTTCCAGCACCACGCTTTCACCGCCAGAAAAATTATTTTGTACAGACATGAGCATTCCTTGATTAATCCGTTAAAACAGCCTGATGGTTACGATTTTTTTGACGCCAGTGCGGATAATTCATTTCGCAACTCAGCGCTAAGCGACTGGTCAAGAACGATTTTTTCCAGCTCTTTTCGGAAAGTCTGGTTATCCAAAAGGTTGGCTTTCAAATCACGGAGCAAGTTGCGCATCGCCAGCATCGCCTTCAGCTGCGGTATCTGGGCCGCCACCTGCTCAGGCGTGAAATCTTTCATGCTCTGGAAAGTCAGCTGAATAGCGTCCTCGCCCCCATCATCAGACAGCGTATTTTTAACGGTCAGATTCACTTTTGGGGAATATTCGGAAAGGACACTGTCAAAATTATTTTTAGTAATGTTAACTTTTTCACGCTCAGATATTGGCGCAGAATCCTGACCATTGCTGAAATCGCCTGCAACCAGCAATTTCAGCGGTAATTCCATTTTTTTACTTGCTCCGCCAGTATGCAGGTCAAGCTTCAGGTTAATACGTGCCTTCGGCACCTCATTCTGAAAACTGTCAGCCATCTAATCATCCCTCTTTGTTTTGCTAAGCAAACTTCACGGTGTCGTTCTTAATGCGCAATAATAGAATAATGATCGGAACAAAATCAAATACGCAGATCATTTATCCGAAATCGGAAATTTCTTAAGAATTTTACACTGAAATATTATTATGGAAAGATTGTTCAACCCAGAAAAAGACGCTGTTCCTTACGCATAAAACGAAGGTTTATCTCGAATAAACGATCGCAGGCAGAAAAACGCCAACGAAAACAGCGCATATTGATTTGCATCATAACATTAAGCCAAAAAACAAAGAAAGGAGCGCAACACGTTATTTCATGCCGATTAAAATGAGATATTAATAAATAATGAAAATCCTCAATTTCATTGATCGGATGAATAATAAATAAGAAATATCATAGAGAATTTCCTTATTTCACCATCTGAAGCGGAAAATAATTTTCTTAGATGAGTGACCTGGCACAAATTAACCCGCCGTGCTTGTTTTCCCAATGCCCACTCTGATCAAAAGTTGTTTCCATCGCCACCGCATGCTGACTGATGCATTCGTAGCAGGTGAATATAAAAACTGTAAAATCAAACACCTTCCTGATTGCCGCTTTTTTAATCAAAAACGAGTAATAGCACATAACGTATAACGGTGCTACATTACGCCGACCACCCAAATCAGCAGTGATCAGGCAACGCCGTAAAGTTCGGTAAAGCCTGCAACCATCACCTTGAAGAACGGTCTTATTGGCACGTCGTATCGCACTCGCTGCGCTACCTTTACAGGCTTCACATAGGTTTCACTATTTTGTCTCAATCCAAATTTGAACGTGCGTTTTTACACCCGCGTTACTGGTTTACATGGTTTGGTCTTGGCGTTCTCTGGCTACTGGTTCAACTCCCCTATCCTGTGCTACGTTTGCTGGGGTCGAAACTGGGCAGCGCATCCCGCTATTTCCTGAAACGTCGCGAATCCATCGCGCGCAAAAACATCGAGCTTTGCTTTCCTCAGTACAATGCTGAAGAACGTGAGAAACTCATCTCCGAAAACTTTAAATCTATCGGCATGGCGCTGCTTGAAACCGGCATGGCCTGGTTCTGGCCGGATGAACGCGTCCGCAAGTGGTTTGATGTAGAAGGGCTGGACAACCTTAAACGCGCACAGTTGCAAAAACGCGGCGTGATGGTTGTTGGCGTGCACTTTATGTCACTGGAGTTGGGCGGGCGCGTGATGGGGCTTTGTCAGCCAATGATGGCAACCTACAGACCGCACAACAGTGCGCTGATGGAGTGGGTTCAGACGCGAGGCCGCATGCGTTCCAATAAAGCGATGATCAGCCGTAATAATCTGCGCGGTATGGTTGGTGCCCTGAAGAAAGGTGAGGCCGTCTGGTTTGCTCCCGATCAGGATTATGGACGCAAAGGCAGCAGCTTTGCTCCTTTCTTTGCCGTAAAAGACGTTGCGACGACCAATGGTACTTTCGTCATTTCACGTTTGTCGGGTGCTTCCATGCTAACCGTAACGATGGTGAGAAAAGCGGATAAATCAGGCTATCGTCTGCACATCTCTCCAGAAATGGCTAACTATCCGGAAAACGAGTGTGAAGCGGCAGCGTTTATCAATAAGGTCATCGAAATTGAAATCATGCGCGCACCGGAGCAATATCTCTGGATGCATCGCCGTTTCAAAACGCGCCCTCTTGGTGAAGCTTCCCTCTATATTTAACCCTGCATGGAGGTTAGTTTCGCTAAGAAACTAGCCTTTTCAATCACCTGTCGTCCCACTGCAAAACCGTCCTTGATGGCGTCGCCCAAAGTGAATTTATTGCGTTGTGAAATCAAACTGTCGCCGTTCCACGACACTCGTAAGTATCGGAAATTATTTAAAAAAAACCCTCTTGTCACCCCTCATTTTTAAGCGTACATTAGCGCCGTCTGGCACCAGGAAAGCACAGAATTCTGAGCGGGAGTCAACGGCGTAACGGGAAAATTCTCATTTCTGTTTAGTCGGGATTTCGGTTCTCTATAATCAGTTGGACTCTGTTTTTAAATGCGTACCACAAGATACGCGGAGCGATGAAACGTGAAATATTTCTTTATGGGCATTTCGGTGATCGTTTTAGTCTGGGCCGGAACCTTTGCCCTGATGATCTAGTGAAGAATATGCAGTCAAAAAAACAGGAGCCATTTGGCTCCTGTTTTTTTTATGTCATGAGGACACGGGGTTTTCAGCAACGCTCTTTGTTGAGAGCAGGCCATCGGCCCGGAACATACTCTTGATGCCCCTCACCGCCTGACGAATACGATCGCTGTTTTCGATTAAAGCAAAGCGCACATGGGTGTCTCCATAATCACCAAAGCCGATGCCCGGCGACACACACACCTTCGCGTCCTGCAGCAGCTTTTTGGCAAACTCGAGCGACCCCATCGCTGCATACGGCTCCGGGATTTTCGCCCAAACGTACATGGACGCTTTCGGCATCTCCACCATCCAGCCCGCTTCATGTAACCCTTTCACCAGCACGTCGCGGCGGCGCTTATACTGGGCAGCAATCTCGTGAACGCACTGCTGATCGCCCTCCAGGGCAGCGATAGCGGCAACCTGCAGCGGGGTGAATGTGCCGTAATCGTGGTAACTCTTGATACGCGCCAGTGCACTGACCAGCGTTTTGTTACCCACCATAAAGCCAATACGCCAGCCCGCCATGTTGTAGCTTTTCGAGAGGGTAAAGAACTCTACCGCCACGTCACGCGCCCCGGGAACCTGCATTATTGAAGGAGCTTTCCAGCCGTCATAGACGATGTCAGCATAGGCTAAATCATGAACCACCAGCACGTCATAGCGCCTGGCAAGGGCAACCACTTTCTCGAAGAAATCAAGTTCCACACATTGCGCCGTCGGGTTCGACGGGAAACCGAGGATCATCATCTTGGGTTTCGGATAGCTTTCGCGAATCGCACGTTCCAGTTCGTTAAAGAAATCGACACCTTCCACCAGCGGCACGGAACGCACCTGCGCCCCGGCAATCACCGCGCCGTAGATATGGATTGGGTAGCTTGGATTGGGTACCAGCACCGTATCGCCATGATCCAGCGTGGCCAGCATCAGATGCGCCAGCCCCTCTTTCGAGCCGATGGTGACAATGGCTTCACTTTCCGGATCGATATCAACCTGATAGCGATCCTGATACCAGCGCGAGATCGCGCGACGTAACCTGGGAATACCGCGAGAGGTTGAGTAGCCGTGCGTATCCGGGCGTTGGGCAACCGTGCAGAGCTTTTCGACGATATGCGGTGGCGTTGGGCCGTCAGGGTTACCCATGCTGAAATCAATGATATCTTCGCCGCGCCGACGCGCAGCCATTTTTAGTTCAGCAGTGATATTGAAAACATAAGGGGGGAGACGATCGATACGCGTGAAACGGCGTTCAGGACTGAATTCAGCCATAGATTCCTCAGATTAACGTTAGCGCCCGGACCGTCCGAGCGACGCTGCCACCGATGTGGCATGCTTAGAAAATAACCTGAAAAAAATCGCGCTGTCGAGAGGGAAATGAAAAAAAAGCGCACGCGCGAAAACCGGAACACGGCCATGCCTGATAGCGGAAGCATGGGTCCTGATAACGCCATTCCGTTAGCCGTTATTTAACACAATGATATCAAAACAGTTACCTGGCGAACTAACGCTGAGAAAAAAATCAGGGCACATCAATCCTCGGCATATAATCCCCTTTGTAAATTATGGTTTTTCCTCATTTGATAAACCCGACGGATAGCTGGTCAATACGCCTCAGGTTTTTTATCATGGTTCTTTCCCGTTTTCCCAGGTCTGCTTGTGCACGAAATATTCACTATGCTGCTGGCGGTTTTTGACCGTGCGGCATTAATGCTGATTTGCCTGTTCTTCCTTATTCGCATTCGCCTGTTTCGCGAACTGTTGCATAAATCCGCACACTCGCCGAAAGAGCTGCTGGCCGTAACCGCCATCTTTTCGCTGTTCGCCCTGTTCAGCACCTGGTCCGGGGTGCCGGTAGAGGGTTCGCTGGTTAACGTGCGTATTATCGCCGTCATGTCCGGCGGGATTTTGTTTGGCCCGTGGGTGGGTATTATCACCGGCGTAATTGCCGGAACGCATCGCTACCTGATTGATATTGGTGGCGTAACGGCGGTGCCGTGCTTTATCACCAGCATTGTTGCCGGGGTGCTTTCCGGCTGGATCAGCCGCAAGATCCCGAAAAAGCAGCGCTGGCGTGCCGGGATCGTCGCAGGCATGGTGTGCGAAACGCTGACCATGATTCTGGTCGTCGTCTGGGCCCCCACCACCGCGCTGGGGCTGGATATCGTCTCGAAAATCGGCATTCCTATGATCCTCGGCAGCGTCTGCATCGGTTTTATCGTGCTGCTGGTCCAGAGCGTTGAAGGGGAAAAAGAGGCCAGTGCCGCCCGTCAGGCCAAGCTGGCGCTGGATATCGCCAACAAAACGCTGCCGCTTTTCCGTCACGTTAACGCGGAGTCACTGCGTCAGGTCTGCGAGATCATTCGCCACGACATCCACGCTGACGCCGTCGCCATCACCAATACTGACCACGTGCTGGCCTACGTTGGCGTCGGGGAACATAACTATCGCGACAACGATGACACCATAAGCCCGACCACCCGACAGGCGATTAACTACGGTAAAATCATTATTAAAAACAATGATGAAGCCCACCGAACGCCGGAAATTCACTCGATGCTGGTGATCCCGCTATGGGAAAAAGGCGTGGTGACGGGCACGCTGAAAATTTATTACTGTCACGCGCATCAGATCACCTCTACGCTACAGGAGATGGCCATTGGCCTGTCGCAGATTATCTCCACCCAGCTTGAGGTCTCCCGTGCCGAGCAACTGCGCGAGATGGCAAATAAGGCAGAGCTACGCGCGCTGCAGAGCAAAATCAATCCCCATTTCCTGTTTAACGCGCTGAATGCCATCTCTTCCTCCATTCGTCTTAATCCGGACACCGCGCGCCAGCTGATTTTCAACCTGTCGCGCTATCTGCGCTACAACATCGAGCTGAAAGATGACGAGCAGATCGACATCAAAAAAGAGCTGTATCAGATTAAAGACTACATCGCGATCGAGCAGGCGCGCTTTGGCGATAAGCTCACGGTGATTTACGATATTGATGAAGAGGTCAACTGCGTGATCCCGAGCCTGCTGATCCAGCCGCTGGTCGAAAACGCGATTGTTCACGGTATTCAGCCCTGTAAAGGCAAAGGGGTGGTCACCATCAGCATCACCGAAAGCGGCAACCGGGTGCGTATTGCCGTGCGCGATACCGGCCACGGGATTGATCCAAAAGTGATTGAACGCGTGGAATCTAACGAGATGCCGGGAAATAAAATCGGGCTGCTGAACGTGCACCATCGGGTCAAGCTTCTTTACGGCGACGGACTGCATATTCACCGTCTTGAACCGGGCACTGAAATCGCTTTTTACGTCCCGAATGAACGCTCCCCCGTTCATACGACGACATCACTGTTACCTCAGGGTGAGTAATATGAAAGTCATCATCGTAGAAGATGAATTCCTGGCTCAACAGGAGCTCAGCTGGCTTATCAAAACCCACAGCCAGATGGAGATTGTGGGTACGTTTGATGATGGTCTGGACGTACTGAAGTTTCTGCAGCATAACCGGGTTGACGCGATTTTTCTGGATATCAATATTCCCTCTCTGGACGGCGTATTGCTGGCGCAAAACATCAATCAGTTTGCCCATAAGCCGTTTATTGTGTTCGTTACCGCCTGGAAAGAGCATGCCGTCGAGGCCTTCGAGCTGGAGGCATTTGACTATATTCTGAAGCCTTACCAGGAGTCGCGAATTGTCAGCATGCTGCAAAAGCTGGAGGCCGCATGGCAGCAACAGAGCGCCCCGGTTAGCACCAGCCCGACGATGCGCGAAAACGACACCATTAATCTGGTCAAGGATGAACGTATCATCGTGACCCCGGTCAACGATATCTACTACGCTGAAGCGCACGAGAAGATGACGTTTGTCTATACGCGGCGTGAATCGTACGTGATGGCGATGAACATTACCGAATTCTGCAGCAAGCTGCCGGCGGCACACTTTTTCCGCTGCCACCGTTCGTTTTGCGTCAATTTAAATAAGATCCGCGAGATCGAGCCCTGGTTCAACAACACCTACATTTTGCGTCTGAAGGATCTGGATTTTCAGGTGCCGGTGAGTCGCAGCAAGGTGAAAGAGTTCCGCCAGCTGATGCACCTGTAACGAAAGAGCCCTCTCCCGTGGGAGAGGGTTATGATGCATCAGAGGATTTGACCGAGAACCTGACGCAGATGGGCACCCGACCCCAGCAGGCCTGGGTTATCATGCACGATCAAATAAACAGGAATATCCTGCACGTAGCTTCTGAAACGCCCTTTATCTTCAAACCCGCCGCGGAAGCCCGAAGCTTTAAAGAAGTCGAGGAAGCGCGGTACGATCCCGCCCGCAATATAGACCCCACCAAAGGTGCCCAGCGTTAGCGCCAGGTTGCCGCCGAAACGCCCCATGATCACGCAGAATAGCGACAGAGCACGACGGCAGTCGATGCAGCTGTCCGCCAGCGCGCGTTCAGTGACGTCTTTCGGCTGCAGGTTTTCCGGCAGACGACCGTCCGATTTTACAATCGCGCGGTACAGGTTCACAAGCCCCGGCCCTGACAGGACGCGCTCGGCAGAAACGTGGCCGATCTCCGCGCGTAACTCTTCGAGAATAATGCCCTCTTCTTCACTGTTTGGCGCAAAATCCACGTGGCCGCCTTCACCCGGCAGGCTCACCCAGCGCTGAGCAACATGCACGAGGTGCGACACGCCCAGACCGGTACCGGCACCGTAGACCGCAATCGGCTTACCTTCGACCGGCTCCGCGCCGCCAAACTGAATCAGGTGCTCCGGCTTGAGCATCGGGATCGCCATGGACACCGCGGTGAAGTCATTGATAATTTCCAGATGCGCGAACCCGAGGTTCTTTTTCATCTCTGCGATGGAGAATGCCCAGGTATGGTTGGTCATGGCTACCCAGTCGCCAGTGATCGGGCAGGCAATGGCGATGCAGCCGTCTTCGACGCTCACCTGATGCTCGTCCAGATAGACGCGGACAACGGCTTCAAGGCTTGGATAATCCAGCCCTGAGTAGGTTTTCGCCCGGGAAATTTCACCGCTACTTACATCGCATAATGCGAGGCGCGCGTTCGTGCCGCCCACATCGCCTACCAAAGCATACTTTGTCATTCTTCTACTGCTCCGCTAAAGTCAGAATAAATCTTTGGGACACTGTAAATTCAAGGCGTGATAACAACAACGACCGGAAGGTGAATGCCCGTGGATTATCGATCTTCGTCACAGAATAACTTTACCGTTTCAGCACCTTTTGCACTATTGCCATAAAGCTTAATGTGCAAAGTAACGTCATTGCGTTTTGTACAAGGAAATCATCATGCTCCACCCGCGAGCCAGAACCATGCTGTTGCTGGCAATTCCGGCGCTACTCATTGGCGTGGCCTCAAGCCTGGTCCTTATTGTCGTGATGAAAATTGCGTCGGTGCTGCAAAGTCTGTTATGGACGGCGCTACCGGCAAAACTGGGGGTCACCGCGGATTCATCTGCGTGGATCATCCTGATGCTGACATTAACCGGTATTGCGGTGGGCCTGGTGATCCGTTTCAGTCCCGGCCACGCCGGACCGGACCCGGCGCAGGAACCATTGATTGGCGCCCCGGTTTCCCCTTCGGCACTGCCGGGGCTGATTATCGCGTTGATTATCGGTCTGGCCGGCGGCGTTAGCCTGGGGCCTGAGCATCCGATTATGGCGGTGAATATTGGCCTGGCGGTTTTCCTCGGCTCACGCATCCTGCCTCGCGTCGGCGCGCTGGACTGGACCATTCTCGCCTCCGCTGGCACCATCGGGGCGCTTTTCGGCACGCCTGTCGCTGCTGCCCTGATCTTTTCTCAGACGCTGGCCAGTGATAACGACGTTCCGCTCTGGGATAAGCTGTTTGCTCCGCTGATGGCTGCGGCTGCCGGCGCGCTGACGACAAGCCTGTTTTTTCATCCCCATTTCTCCCTCTCTCTGCCGCACTACGGAGAGATGCAGATTGCAGATATATTCAGCGGCGCCATCGTGGTCGCGATCGCTATCGCGCTGGGAATGGTGGCGGTATGGTGTCTTCCGCGCCTGCACCGACTGGTGCATAAACTTAAACATCCGGTATTGATTCTGGGAACGGGGGGGCTAATCCTCGGTGTTTTAGGGGCAATTGGCGGAACGGTGACCCTGTTCAAAGGTCTGGACGAGATGCAGCAGCTGGCCTTCAGCCAGGTGTTTAGCGTCTCTGATTATCTGCTGTTTGCCGTCATCAAACTGGCGGCGCTGGTCGTCGCTGCCGCGTGCGGTTTCCGCGGCGGGCGTATTTTCCCGGCGGTGTTTGTCGGCGTGGCGCTGGGGCTGATGCTGCACGAACATGTCGACGCGGTGCCGGCAGCAATTACCGTCTCCTGCTCGATTCTGGGGCTGGTTCTGGTGGTGACGCGCGATGCCTGGCTGAGCCTGTTTATGGCGGCGGTGGTGGTGCCGGATTCGACGCTGTTCCCGCTGCTCTGCATCGTGATGTTGCCCGCCTGGCTCCTGCTGGCGGGCAAACCGATGATGATGGCCTGGCGAAACGATAAGTAATCAGGCGCTATTGCGCGCTTCCAGCGCTTTGGTAATGGCCCCCAACAGCGGTGGGATATCGGCTTTTGGCAGCATCACCTCTATCAGCGAGAGCCGCTCGTGGTGCGCCACTTTTTCAAGTACGTCCGCCAGCTGCTCCGCTTCACTGACCCGCCAGCACTGGGCCTGAGGATCGAGGCTCAGGGCCTGCGGGATTTGCGTCCAGTTCCATAGCGCAATGTCGTTGTAACGCTGTTCCGGCCCGTGGATCGCCCTTTCCACCGTGTACCCCTCGTTGTTGAGCACCAGAATGACGGGGTGCTGTTTATCACGCAGCATCGAGCCAAGCTCCTGAATGGTCAACTGCGCCGCACCGTCCCCCGTCAGCACAATCACGCGCCGGTTCGGGCACGCCGTTTGCGCACCGAACGCCGCGGCCAGGGTGTAGCCAATCGAGCCCCACAGCGGCTGGACGATAAAATTCACGTCTGCGGGCAAACGCAGGTCAATCGCGCCGAAAGCCGAGGTGCCCTGATCGGCCAGGATGATGTCTCCCGGGCGAATAAACGTTTGCAACGTTTGCCAGAAATTCTCCTGGGTAAGCGAGCCGTCCGGCTGAGGGAAATTCATCGCGCTGTGCGATGCCGGAACAGGCTTATCATGAACATGCTGTTTACACAGCTCCAGCAGCGTTTCAATGGCCTGGGCCATCGGGATGCCGGTAAACCAGATATCGCCGACGCGGGCGGCATGCGGCTGGACTTCTATCGTCTGTGCCAGCGTTAACTGATGGGTAAACCCGGCCGTCAGGGTATCGGTAAAACGCGTGCCGATGCACAGCACCGTATCCGCCCCCTCTATTGCCTCTTTTACCGGACCGGCACTGGCCGAACCGCTGTAGGTGCCGTAAAAACCGGCGTTACGTTCGTCGAATATGCCTTTGCCCATCAGCATGGTGGCATGCGCCATCGGCACGTCCTTCACCCACTTCTGCAGCGCGTGCTTCAGCCCATGGCGCAGGACAAGAAAATCCGCTAACAGCGCGGTACGCCTACTGGCTGCCAGTTGATGCTCCGCAGCATCCCGGAATGCTTTCAGACAGGCGCTGTCAGCATGCGCATGCCGAAGCGTGAGAGCGTTTACAGGCGGCGTGGCCGCTTTTTTTGCCACATCGGCAGGCAACATCAGGTAGCCAGGACGGCGCTCCCGGAGCATGGTGGTCAGTACCCGGTCGATTTCATAACAGGCGTTTTGTTCGGTCAGGATCGCCTGCGCGACGGTGATAGGCTCGCTCATATGGTAGAAATGACGAAACTCCCCATCGCCCAGCGTATGGTGCAGCAATTCCCCTCTTTGCTGTGACGCCATCCCCGGCGCGCCAACAATATGCAGCACCGGAACGTGCTCAGCATAGCTGCCCGCAATGCCGTTCATGGCACTTAACTCTCCGACGCCGAATGTTGTCAGCAACGCGGCAAAGCCCTTGCATCGGGCGTATCCGTCAGCGGCATAAGAGGCGTTTAACTCGTTGGCACAGCCCACCCAGCAGATATCCGGGCTGTCTATCACGTGGTCGAGAAACTGCAGGTTATAGTCGCCCGGCACGCCAAACAGATGATCGGCTCCACAATCTGTAAGTCGGTCCAGCAGGTAATCGGCGACGCAGTATGGGGTACGCATAAACAGGTATCCTTCTAATGTTGACCTCATCTTGAGTATTAAATAAGCGTGATGACTGTCCAGAATTGGCGACAAGAAGAGTATGGAAAGAATGCTTTACAAAAAATGCTGGGCTATGCTGCTTTTTTTCACGTTAATGTAAACGCATACACTGATTTTTCTCTTCAGCACGAGAGGCCATACGAATGGGTTATCAGCCGGACAAAAATCGTTATCAGACAATGCAGTATCGCCGCTGCGGGCGAAGCGGGCTCAGGTTGCCCGTGGTCTCGCTGGGGTTGTGGCATAATTTTGGTGACGCCACGCTTATCGAAAATAGCCGTCAACTTTTACAGCGCGCGTTCGACCTGGGTATTACGCATTTCGACCTTGCCAATAACTATGGTCCCCCGCCAGGGTCGGCCGAACGTAATTTCGGCCGTATTTTGCAGGAGGATTTTCTGCCCTGGCGCGACGAGCTGATCGTCTCCACGAAGGCGGGATATACCATGTGGGATGGCCCCTACGGCGACTGGGGGTCACGTAAATACCTGCTGGCGAGCCTCGATCAAAGCCTGAAACGCACGGGTCTGGAGTATGTCGATATCTTCTATCACCACCGTCCTGACCCGGAAACGCCACTACAGGAAACCATGAAAGCGCTTGACCACCTGGTGCGCCAGGGAAAAGCCCTGTATGTCGGGCTATCCAATTATCCTGCCGAACTGGCGCGAAAAGCGATAGATATCCTGGACGATCTGGGTACGCCCTGCCTGATTCACCAGCCGAAATACTCAATGTTCGAACGTGCGCCGGAAGGGGGTTTGCTGGATGTTCTGCGGGAAAAAGGGGTCGGCTGCATACCCTTCTCGCCGCTGGCCGGGGGACAGTTGACCAACCGCTATCTGAACGGTATTCCCGCAGACTCCCGCGCAGCAAGCGGCAGTCAGTTCCTTAACCCGGATCAAATCACCGAGGAGAAACTGGAGAAGGTACGTAAGCTAAATGCCCTGGCGGAAAGCCGCGGTCAGAAGCTGTCGCAGATGGCGCTAGCCTGGGTGCTACGCCATGAAGAAGTCACGTCGGTGCTGATCGGGGCCAGCAAAACGGCTCACATTGATGATGCCGTGGGCATGCTGGAGAACCGCCAGTTTACTGCGGAAGAACTTTCTCTTATTGATGGGAGCCTGAGCAGTTCAAAATAAAACCACTTTTAGCAAAAAGTGCTCTCCTTCAGGAATTCGGAGTTGAGGCGATGAAACGAACCTTTACCAACTCGTAATATTGCGTTAACAGGCCCCACAAGGGCCCCGATCGTGAAGGAGAAAGAGTATGTTCAGGTCACTGATTCTTGCAGCGGTATTACTGGCTTCGGCCCCGCTCGTCGCCACTGCGGGCGAAATCACCCTGTTGCCATCAGTAAAATTACAAATTGGCGATCGTGACGACTACGGCAGATACTGGGACGGTGGCTACTGGCGCGACCGTGACTACTGGAACCGTCATTATGAATGGCGTGGCGACCGCTGGCGCAGGCACGATAACGGCCTGCATCGCGGCTGGTATAAAAACAACGCCTATGAACGCGGCTACCGCGAAGGCTGGAACGATCGTGACGACCGCCGCGGCGGCTGGGGTCACGGCGGAAAAGGACGAGGTGGCCACGGTCACGGCCACGGTCATCATTAATGCAAAAAGGAGCCACCCGGCTCCTTTTTCTTTTATAACCCCAGCGCTGTGCCAATCAACAACCACAGGTTTAGCGCTACGACCACCACCACGATGGCCCACCCGGCCCGTTTTACCAGCGTCGTGTTAACCAGATCGCCCATCAGGGTTTTGTTGCTGGTAAAAATCAACAGCGGTACCAGCGCCAGCGCGATGCCAAAGCTTAGCAGCACCTGGCTCATCACCAGAATTCGCGTTGGATCGAGCCCCATCAGAATCACGATAAACGACGGGAGCATGGTGACAGAACGACGAACCCACAGCGGAATATGGAAGCGAACAAATCCCTGCATCACTACCTGCCCTGCCAGCGTCCCCACCACCGTGGAGGAGAGACCGGCGGCAACCAGGCTCAGACCAAATATCGTGGCGGCAGCATGGCTCAGTAACGGCTCCAGTGTGAGGTACGCCTGGTCGAGGTCGGCGACGCCAGTATGACCGTTAAAGTGGAAAGCGGCAGCTGCGGTGGCCATCATCGCCAGATTCACGAAACCCGCAATGGTCATGGCGATAGCGACATCCCATTTGGTTGCCGAGTAGCGCTCTTTACGCGTTCCGCCGTGCAGATGCTGGGTCAGCGAAGAGTGAAGATAAATAACATGCGGCATGATGGTCGCCCCAAGCACCCCGGCTGCGAGGAATACCGCTTCCGACGTTGGCAGGCTGGGGATGACCATCCCTTTACCAAGCTGCGCCAGGTTCGGCTGCGAGAAAACGAGTTCGACAATATAGGCCGCAGCGACAAACAACAGGAGGCCGCCAATGACCTTCTCCAGCGGTTTTTGCCCCCGACGCTGTAACATCAGGATCAGGAATGTGGCAATCCCGGTCAGCACCGCCCCCTGTAACAGCGACACGCCCAGGATCAGTTTAAAGCCGATCGCTGCGCCGATAAATTCAGCGAGATCGGTTGCCATGGCGATGATTTCTGCCTGAACCCAGTACAACCACACCGCCGGACGCGGATAATGGTCGCGAATTTGCTCCGCCAGGTTTTTTCCCGTGGCAATCCCCAGCTTTGCAGAGAGCATCTGAATCAGCATCGCCATCAGATTTGCCCAGACGACGACCCACAGCAGCTTGTAGCCGAAGCTGGCCCCGGCCTGAATATTGGTCGCAAAATTACCCGGATCGATATAGCCGATGGCAGCAATGAACGCCGGTCCCATTAATGCAAACCGCAACTTGCGCGCTGCTCTGCCACTGCTACCCTCTACGCGACTGTTTGTCATCATCTGCCTCTGGAAATATAGCCTTTGCTATGTTTAATGCTATCAAAATGAGAATGATTATCAAGATCATTTGTAAAGTTTAAAATGATTTCTCTGATAGCTAAGAACAATAGATGGGCAGGTGGCGCGACTTCACAGAATGTGAAAATGCGCGGTCATTTGTGAAGCGTAGCACACAAACTTAACTTTTCACTCATTTACCTAACATAACAAAAATGTATTGTGGATCACTAATTTTGAGACTCGTCACAGGATGTAACTATAGTGTGTCCTTGATCTCGTTTTCTTTTCGCTTGTTACATAGAATGTGCACGAAAATTAAACCTGCCTCATATTTGGAGCAAATATGGACCGCGTCCTTCATTTTGTCCTGGCACTTGTTGTCGTTACTGCACTTGCATTGCTGGTCAGCACAGACCGCAAAAAAATTCGTATTCGTTATGTTGTCCAACTGCTGGTCATTGAAGTTTTACTTGCGTGGTTCTTCCTGAACTCCAACGTAGGCCTCGGCTTCGTGAAAGGCTTCTCCGAAATGTTCGAAAAACTGCTCGGATTCGCCAACGAAGGGACCAACTTTGTCTTCGGTAAAATGAACGACGAAGGTCTGGCATTCTTCTTCCTGAAGGTGCTGTGCCCAATCGTCTTCATCTCCGCGCTGATCGGTATTCTGCAGCATATCCGCGTTCTGCCGTTCGTTATTCGTGGCATTGGTTTCCTGTTATCCAAAGTGAACGGCATGGGCAAGCTGGAATCTTTCAACGCCGTAAGTTCCCTGATCCTTGGTCAGTCTGAGAACTTCATCGCGTATAAAGACATTCTCGGCAAAATGTCCCGTAACCGCATGTACACCATGGCGGCAACCGCAATGTCTACCGTATCCATGTCTATCGTGGGCGCGTATATGACCATGCTGGAGCCAAAATATGTCGTTGCTGCGCTGGTTCTGAACATGTTCAGCACCTTTA
Source organism: Enterobacter sp. UPMP701 (assembly GCF_053709515.1). NCBI lineage: Bacteria > Pseudomonadati > Pseudomonadota > Gammaproteobacteria > Enterobacterales > Enterobacteriaceae > Enterobacter > Enterobacter sp. UPMP701. Next base: position 117,942 of record NZ_JBSKJN010000004.1, read on the forward strand.
TCGTTCTGTCGCTGATCAACCCGTACCGCGTTGACGCCAACGAAGAGAACATTCAGATGTCAAACCTGCACGAAGGGCAGAGCTTCTTCGAAATGCTGGGTGAGTACATTCTGGCAGGTTTCAAAGTGGCGATTATCGTTGCCGCGATGCTGATCGGCTTTATCGCCCTGATCTCCGCACTGAACGCCCTGTTCGCCGCTGTACTGGGCATCTCCTTCCAGGGTATCCTGGGCTACATCTTCTACCCTGTCGCATGGGTGATGGGTGTTCCGGCTCATGAAGCGCTGCAGGTAGGCAGTATCATGGCGACCAAGCTGGTTTCTAACGAATTCGTTGCGATGATGGATCTGCAGAAAATCGCCAGCACGCTCTCTCCACGTGCGGAAGGCATTCTGTCCGTATTCCTGGTCTCCTTCGCGAACTTCTCGTCCATCGGTATTATCGCCGGTGCGATTAAAGGCCTGAACGAAGAACAGGGTAACGTGGTTTCTCGCTTTGGCCTGAAACTGGTTTACGGCTCCACCCTGGTGAGCGTCCTGTCTGCTTCTATCGCTGCGCTGGTTCTGTAACGTTTACCGTAAAAAAAACCGGGAGCCTCGCTCCCGGTTTTTTTATGCCCGTAATTCTTCCAGCGGTTTGGGTTTTCCTATCAGGTAGCCCTGCAGGTAGTCCACGCCGAAGCGTAGCAGCATCTCCCGCTGCGCTGGCGTCTCAACATATTCTGCCACCACACACAGTGATTTTGTCTTCGCCAGATTACATATCGACTGGACGATCATTGCGTCCATATCATCAGTACAAATATCTTTAACGAAGCAGCCATCAATTTTAATGATGTCAGCCTGCAGGCGTCTCAGACGCTCGTAGTTGGCGTAGCCGGTTCCAAAATCATCGATGGCAATACGGAAACCGTAATCACGCAGCTGCTGAATATTGTGAATGCTGCAGCCGGAGTTGGAGAAGGCCTGCTCTTCGGTGATCTCAATCACGACAGCCTGAGGCGCAACGCCGTACCGTTCAAAGAGCGCGCAAATCTCGGTCGCCACCTCTTTTTGCATCAGCGTAAGCGGCATCAGATTGACCGAGAAACGGGCGCCAGCCTGCGTCGCTGGGTGATCGCGCAGCCACAACAGCAATTTTTCCATGACGCACATATCAAACCGATGGCTGAGGTTGAACTGGGCAATCAGCGGAATAAAGCGGTCAGGAGTGATGATCTCGCCCTCGCTCTCCATACGCGCCAGAATTTCGTAGTATCCGCTACCGTCAGCTTTCTGGATCGGCTGTGTGTATAAATGGAACTGGTCCGCTTCCAGGGCGTGCTTAATCCGCGCCAGCATCAGGACACGCTCCGTTGTTTGTCCTGATGCAACTTCCAGGCTATTCGTCAGCGCAAGAACGTTATGTGCTCCGCAGGATTGCTCGGCCAGCCAGCTCAGTTGCCCCAGCGTGTGGTGCAGTTTCTCACCGTTTTCGACCATTCCCCAGGACGCGCCAAATTCGATATCCAGCCCGGTATTGTTCCAGAAAATCTTACGGCTGTTCAGCCGATCAACCATATGCTGGAGGCGCTCGGCCGTTCCTTCCCCAAGCAATACCAGCACCAACTCGCTTCCCGGCAGCTGGAACAGCGCCTCATCTTTCTGCAACAGCGGCTGGAGAGAGGCCGTGACCATCCGTTTGCAGTGCACCCGCATGAGAATGCCGTAATGGCGGCTCAAAAACTCCAGATTATCCATTCTCAGGCAACACACTTTGGCATTCGGGTGATCCAGAAGAAAATCTTCCAGCGCACGAATGTTGGGTAATCCAGTCAAAGGATCGGTGAGCGCCCTGTCCTGCCAGCCCTGCTTCAACCATTCACTACGCTGATAGATCTGCGACATATAAAGCAGGCAGATAGCAAAAGAGATCAGCACCGACAGGATAAAGGAGAGCGAATGGCCCGACTCCACTCCGTTAAGAAAGTTGTAGTTGTAGGTCAACAGCAGAAGCGCGGAGGTGGCCCACAACAGAGAGATAAGCGCGTAGCTCAGACGGCTAATCGCTAACGTAAAGAGAATGAAAATAACCGGCATCAAATAGCCCGCAATAACAGGCGACTCAAAAGGCGCACATAAAATTGCAATGATGGCGATTAACAGCATCAACCAGACGAATATATATAATGATTTCTTGTGTAAAAACACGGGTTTCACACTTCGCCGCCAGAATTTGACGGCATAACGAGGATTAATAATCATTCTTAACGGATAATAGAACATCATGGTAAAAATCATGGCCGCGCATATCAGGCTTTGAATATCAACGACGTTATAAATTACCGTTCCTTCGCCAAAGAAATTTGAGATTGTGACCGGGAAATCAAAGAAATAGCCAGCCACATACATCGACATTTTAATGCCTATCGGCACCATAAAGCCGAGCCAAAATATGCGTAAGCCAATGTGCCTGTTGGGCATGCAGTAGCGCCAGCGCCGGCCCAGAAGGAGGCGCAGAACACCGCAGGCAGCGAATACGGAGAACGTCTGACAGAACAGTAATACTGAATATTGTAGCGGCGCTAAATTAAGATTAAATATATTAGCAACCGTAAAACTTATCAGAATAGGCAGAATACCGCGGCGCCCCAATAACAGCATAACCGCCAGCATAACGCTTAGCGGAAGCCACGCTAAATAAACGTCATGTTCATTAACAATTGCACGAGGGGAGAGATAACGGGAAACGGGAACCGCAATCAGGCAGATCGCCAGAGCAATTATAAATATCTTTACATTATTATACGTTTTTCTATTCATTAAGCTGGAGAGAGTATTATCCGTTCATATCATTGACCGCATGGATAATAGGTTTATTAATTACACGAATCAAGGTGAAGTCTATTTATAGACTGATTTATTGATTTTGGTTGAGGTGAGATATGGGAAAACACCATTTTAGCAACAAAATATATTTAGTGGTGTTACAAACACATAAAAAAAACCCTCGTCTTTTGACGAGGGTTTAAAATTTTGGTGGAGCTAAGCGGGATCGAACCGCTGACCTCTTGCATGCCATGCAAGCGCTCTCCCAGCTGAGCTATAGCCCCACATGTGACTTTACTGACCGCACTCTGTTGGGTTCAGAGTTTGGTGGAGCTAAGCGGGATCGAACCGCTGACCTCCTGCATGCCATGCAGGCGCTCTCCCAGCTGAGCTATAGCCCCATCGTAAAGCTGTCATGTTGACGGGCGGCATAATATGAATTCCGCTGCGGAGTGTCAACGGCAAAATCAATGACTGCGGTTCAATCGCCGAAAAATCATGCAAATGAATCACTTTGCGAGCCTGCTCGCAGTCATGAGTTAAGCCTGTCACGTTTTCACGTAAAACGGTGCTATAAAATGAGCCGTTAATTAACCCCACGAATATTCAGGAAATTGCATGATCAAGGAACGAATGACGCCAGAAGAGTTAGCCCTGCTCACTGGCTATAGCCGACAGACCATCAATAAATGGGTACGCAAAGAGGGTTGGATAACATCACCAAAACCAGGAGTCCAGGGCGGGAAAGCGCGCCTGGTGCATGTGAACGAAAAGGTGCGTGAGTTTATCCGCAGCGCACGCCGGGCAACGGAAACATCCGCTATGCCTGACGGCATCAGCCATGATGGTTCGCTTCATACCCTACTCCTGACGCTGGCAAATGAAATGACGCCGGAAGAGCAGAAGCAGATGACATCGCTGTTAATGCGGGAAGGGATTACCGGTTTGTTGCAACGTTTAGGGATTCGCGACCAGAACTAATATGAAAAGATTACGTAGCAAAATGACCACGGAAGAGCTGGCGGAAAGTTTGGGCGTTGCCAGACAAACGGTGAATCGCTGGATACGCCAGCAGGGGTGGAAAACCGAAGGGCTCAACGGCGTGAAAGGCGGTCGGGCGCGGCTTATCCACGTTGATGCGCGGGTGAAGGAACACATCATGAGTCTGCCCGCCATCCGTAACCGTCAGGCGGTTTATCATCTGGCTGATGTGACCACAACCTACAATGGACAGCCTTCACACCTGCGCCCGGGCATTATTGAAACGCTGGAGAGTATGACCGAGCTTGAACAACAGCGCCTGGATACCTTACTGAAACGTGAAGGCATACGCGGTTTTCTTATTCGTCTGAATATTGCTGAATAAAAGGCAAAAAAACGGCAGGTTACCCTGCCGTTTTCTTCTGTAAGGCGTTATTACTGCTGATTTTCGCGTTCAGCAATAAAGTCCAGCGCCTTGTTAATGCGCGCCACGCTGCGTGACTTACCGATGGCATGAACGGTGACATCCAGCGCCGGAGACTGACCCGCACCGGTCACCGCAACGCGCAGCGGCATACCCACTTTACCCATACCGACTTCCAGCTCGTCTGCCGTCGCCTGAATGGCGTGATGCACATTCTCAGCGGTCCAGTCGGTGAGCGCAGCCAGCTTGTCGCGCACCACTTCCAGCGGCTGACGCGCAACCGGGCGGAGGTGTTTTTTCGCAGCGTCTGCGTCGAACTCATCAAACTCTTCATAGAAGTAGCGGCAGCTTTCGGCAATTTCTTTCAGCGTTTTGCAGCGCTCGCCGAGCAGTTTCACCAGGTCCGCCAGTTCAGGGCCAGTGCGGGTATCAATGTTTGCCTGTTCAATGTGCCACTGCAGGTAAGTCGCCACATATTCCGGCGGCATGGTATTGATGTAGTGATGGTTCAGCCACAGCAGCTTGTCGGTATTGAATGCGCTGGCAGATTTGCTTACAGAGCTCAGAGAGAACAGTTCGATCATCTCTTCGCGGCTGAAGATCTCCTGGTCGCCGTGAGCCCAGCCCAGACGCACAAGATAGTTCAGCAGCGCTTCCGGCAGATAGCCGTCGTCACGGTACTGCATAACGCTGACCGCGCCATGGCGTTTAGACAGCTTTTTACCGTCGTCGCCATTAATCATGGAGACGTGCGCGTAGACCGGAACGGGCGCATTCAGCGCTTTCAGGATGTTGATCTGACGTGGCGTGTTATTGATATGGTCTTCACCACGAACAACGTGGGTAATTTCCATATCCCAGTCGTCAACCACAACGCAGAAGTTATAGGTTGGAGAACCGTCGGTACGGCGGATGATCAGATCGTCCAGCTCCTGGTTGCTGAATTCGATCGGGCCACGGATCTGGTCGTCAAAGATCACCGAGCCATCCTGCGGGTTAGCAAAACGCACCACGCACGGTTCATCAGCGGCATGCTCGCTATGATCGTGGCGGCAGCGGCCGTCATAACGCGGCTTTTCACCATTCGCCATCTGCTCTTCACGCAGTGCATCCAGACGTTCTTTGGAGCAGTAGCATTTATAGGCCGTGCCCGCGACCAGCATCTCATCGATGACGGCGTTATAACGGTCAAAACGCTTGGTCTGGAAATACGGGCCTTCGTCCCACTCCAGGTTCAGCCAGTTCATACCATCCATGATGGCTTCGATTGCTTCCGGCGTGGAGCGCTCAAGATCGGTGTCTTCAATACGCAGCACGAACTCACCTTTGTTGTGGCGTGCAAAGAGCCAGGAATAGAGAGCAGTACGAGCACCACCGACGTGCAGATAGCCTGTCGGGCTCGGCGCGAAGCGAGTTTTGATTTTCATGAAATGGCCTTACGTTATAAAGATGCCGGCAATCGGCAAATCCCGGGGAAAAAACGATGGGCAATATTCTATCACTGTGGGGGGATTCCTCAATGTTGATCCCTTTATCGTGGTGGAGTTTGCGATTTTTGTTTAGAAATCATGCGCCACTGCCCGTTTCGCGATCGTTTTGTTTAATTTTACGACGAACGAATAAAAACTTTAGAAAATGCGTTGACTCATTTTCAACTCTCCCTATAATGCGACTCCACACAGCGGGGGTGATTAGCTCAGTTGGTAGAGCATCTCCTTTACACGGAGGGGGTCGGCGGTTCGAGCCCGTCATCACCCACCATCTACTTCGGTAGACTCGCAGTGTTGATAAGAATTGAGATTGGGCGATTAGCTCAGTTGGTAGAGCATCTCCTTTACACGGAGGGGGTCGGCGGTTCGAGCCCGTCATCGCCCACCATTCTCACCTTATCGCAGCAGTTCCGAAATGGGCGATTAGCTCAGTTGGTAGAGCATCTCCTTTACACGGAGGGGGTCGGCGGTTCGAGCCCGTCATCGCCCACCATTTCGGGTCGTTAGCTCAGTTGGTAGAGCAGTTGACTTTTAATCAATTGGTCGCAGGTTCGAATCCTGCACGACCCACCAATGTAAAAAAGCGCCCTAAAGGCGCTTTTTTGCTTTCTGCGCTTTACATCTTCAACGTCGCAATCAACGTCTTCACTGCCGGTGTCGCCTGTTTCTCGTCATACACCACATACAAATCTGCCGGTATACGCTCCCGTAACGGACGAAACACCACGCCCGGCCACTGCATCTGCGCGTAGCTGTCGGCAGCCAGCGTAATTCCCATCCCCATGCTAATCATCGCCAGCACCGTTTGCGGTTCAACGGCTTCGCGCACAATCATCGGCGAAAAACCGGCCTGCTGGCAGACGCGATGTAAAAATGCCCAGTCAGAATGGGCCGACGGCATCGTGACAAAATACTCGTCCTGCAGTTCTGCAAGCGCAATGGCAGGCTCCCTGACCAGCCGGTGATCTTCCGGCATCGCCACCAGAAAAGCCGCTTCACGCAACCGCAGGCTGGTTAACCCCGCGGCAGGTTCCGTTGCCATTCGCCAGATCCCGACATCCAGCTCCCGGCGCTCAAGCAGCGCCATCTGCATTACTGGCGATTTTTCGCGAAAAACAACATCAACATTCGGATGCTCTTTCAAAAAAGTGCGCATGACCGTACGCACCTCGCTCCACATGGCGGTACCGACAATCCCCAGCTCAATGCGCCCGGCTTCCCCCCGGCCAATTTGCTCGACGCGAGCCAGCGCCTGGTTTGCACTGGCGAGCAAACGACGGGACTCTTCCATCAGCACTTTACCGGCGTGCGTCAGGGCGACACTCCGCGAGTGGCGAATAAAAAGTAAGGTGCCCAGCTGGCTTTCCAGCTCTTTAATATGCAGGCTTAACGGCGGCTGGGACATATTGAGACGGGCCGCAGCCCGTCCAAAATGCAGTTCCTCAGCCACGGCCAGAAAATAGCGCAGCAGCTTGAGATCGGTTCGGTAGACGCGTTCCATCAAAACATATCCTGGCGATAACACTTATGCGCCTACCTTAAAGCCTTTCAGCGTTCGGAGGGGAAATTTAGTGCGCAACTGTGCGCATCTCGCTGTTTTTACTGGTGTGGCGATAGTTAAAGCTGAAATAAAACACCACGGCAAGGGCCAGCGCATAGGCCGCAAACACCAGCCAGATCGTCTGCCAGTCCTTCACCCCGTCAACCGAGAAATAATCGACCGCCGCACCGCTCAACACCGATCCGAAATACGCCCCAATACCATTAACGGTCGTCATAAACAGCCCCTGCGCGCTGGCGCGGATATCGGCGGTGACCTCCTGTTCAACAAATACAGAGCCGGAAATGTTGAAGAAGTCGAACGCGCAGCCGTAAACAATCATTGAGAGCATGAGCAGCGCAAAGCCCGTCGCGGACGGGTCGCCAAAGGCAAACAGACCGAACCGCAGCATCCAGGCCACCATGCTCATCAGCATGACGGCTTTAATGCCAAAGCGCCCGAGGAAGTACGGAATGGTCAGAATGAAGAACACCTCAGACATTTGCGAGACGGAGAGCAAAATGGACGGGTATTTAACGATAAAGCTGTCGGCATACACCGGATTTCGCGCAAAATCATGCAGGAACGGACTACCGAAAGTATTGGTTATCTGCAGCACGGCGCCGAGCAGCATGGCGAATAAAAAGAACACCGCCATACGGGGCTGCTTAAACAGGATAAACGCATTGAGGCCCAGCTTGCTTGCCAGCGACGGAGACGTTTTCGACTTCATAACCGGAATGGCCGGCAGCGTCAGAGAATAGAGCGCCAGCAGCAGAGACGCGCCAGCCGCAATGTAGAGCTGCACGTTACTTAGCTCCGCCCCCATCAGGCTTATGGCCCACATTGCCGCAATAAAGCCCACGGTACCGTACACCCGCACGCGCGGAAAATGGCTCACCGTATCAAGTCCAGCCCGTTCAAGACAGGAGTAGGAAATCGTATTCGAGAGCGCAATGGTCGGCATGAAGGCCATCGCATTGACCAGCATGACCCAGAACATCAGCCCCGGCTCATTTACCTGCGCGGCATAGCAGAGCGCGATGGCGCAGACGAGGTGGCAAATAACGTAGGCGCGGTCGGCCCGTAGCCACTTGTCGGCAATAATCCCCACCAGCGAAGGCATAACGATCGCGGCAAGGCCTTTGGAGCTGTAGACCATGCCCACGTCAGAGCCGGTAAAGTGTAGAGTGTTGATCATGTAAGCGCCGAGGGTAACCAGCCAGCTCCCCCAGATAAAATATTGCATAAAGGACATCAGCTTTAAGCGAGTCGTGATGTTCATAACCCATTCCTTATCGCAGTGTGGCCCCGGAGGGCCACTTTATTGTTTTACTCAGGCAATATGGCGAAGGAAACCACAGATAAGATTGATGAAGTTCTGGCGGGAAAGTTCGGCTGCAGCAAGAGTTTGTTCATGCGAGAGTTTGACCTCACCGAGGCCTTCAGCGAGATTGGTTATCGCCGAAACGGCCACGACCTTCAGGCCGCAGTGACGCGCGGAAATCACTTCGGGGACCACGGACATACCGACCACATCGCCGCCGATAATTTGCATCATGCGGATCTCCGCCGCCGTCTCGAAGTTCGGGCCGGGATAAGAGACAAACACCCCTTCATGCAGCGGGAAGCCTTCTTTCTTTGCCACGGTTTGCAGAACGGCACGGTAATCCGCGTCGTAAGCATTAGCCAGCGAGAAGAAACGCTCGCCGAAGCGCTCATCGTTCAGCCCCACCATCGGCGTACCTGGCATGGTGTTGATATGGTCGCTCAGGGCAACCAGGCTTCCAGGCTGAACCTCCGGGCGCAGTGAGCCCGCCGCATTGGTGCTAAACAGCAGTTCACACCCCAGCAGCGTAAAGGTGCGGATCGCGTCAGTCATGATGGTCATTCCGCGCCCTTCATAGAAGTGCCCTCGCCCCTTCATGCAGGCCACAGGCACCCCGGCCAGATGCCCCAACACCAGCTCGCCAGCATGTCCATGCACGGTGCTCACCGGGAAGCCCGGCAGCTTTTCGTAGCTCAGGGAAACGGCGTCCTCTATCTGGTCGGCTAGCGCGCCAAGGCCGGAGCCGAGAATAAACGCCACGCGAGGGGTGAAGTTTGGTTTAGCCGCACGGATGATATCGGCACAGTACCACGGGTTATTTGAGAGGGTCATAGAGGCTCCTTGAGAATGAAGGTTGCGATATCACGGATCGCATGACCTTAGTCTTATATCCGGAGCCTGTACTCTGCTTCCAATACACTTTCCCTGCACCATCAATACTGATTGTGTATCGATGCAACTCCCTGCCAGATATGGCAGTTTTGCTCAAGCTAATCCCGTCGGTGCCGATACCTCTGTTTTATAACGCGAGGAAAAAGTATGACGACCATTCAGGCTTCAACCCAACCTATTCAAACCAGCGGCGCGAGTGGAACTTCGAGCAGTAACGATATTTCTGCGCAAATCACCCGCATTCTCGACAAGATCAAAAAGCTGACTCAGCAATTAAAAGAACTGGCAAACAGTCCCGTCAGCACGGATGAGAAGAAGAAGCAGCAGGAACTGATTCAGACCCAGATCAAAGTGCTGCAGGCGCAGCTCGCCGCGCTGCAGCGCCAGCAGGCTGAAGAGGCCCAGAAGAAGCAGGATCTAAAACTGGGCAAAGTGGAAGGGGTGAACAGCCCGTCAGACAATAATCAGATCGATATCTACATCTAATCTTCTGACGCGTTAAACAGTGGGTCGCGTATGCGGGCTTCGGTTAATCGTTGTGCCTGGATACGCACCACTTCCCAGATAGCCTGCGCCGCACCCGAGAGCGAACGATTTTTTCGCCGCACCAGCATCAGCTTTCTTTCGACAACGGGCGTCAGTCGCTTCACCGCCAGTCGACTCCCCTGCGGCAGGGGAAGCGCCAGAGCGGGCAACACGCTGATGCCAATGCCGGCTTCCACCATCGGAAACAGCGTTGCCGGATGACCAATCTCCTGCACGATCGTTGCCTTAACGCCCTGATTCACCAGCGCGGAATCAATCAGCGGTCGACTGCCCGAGGCATAATCCTGTAAAACCAGGTTAGCGCCCTGCAGAGACTGCCAGCTGGCTTCCGGCAGCGATGCCAGCGGATCGTCGTCCCGGCAGAGCAGTAAAAACGGCTCAGACAGGACGCTTTCACACTCCAGATCGCTCACCTGGCCGGGATCGATCACAATACCAAAATCCACATCCCCCTGGCGGATGCTTTCCAGCACCCACTGCTGCGGCCTGTCATGCAGGACAAAATCAATGTCAGGGTAACGATGATTTCCCTCGGCGATACACTGCGGGATAAGGTGTGCGGATATCGTCTGGCTGGCCGCAACCCGTACGGTTCCTGAAAGCTGTTGTCCCAGCCGCCCCACATCCCGGAGCGTGCTGTTGAGCTCATCCAGCAGGCGTTCGAGGCGCAGAGCCAGCTGCTGCCCCGCTTCGGTCAGGACCACTTCGCGCGTGGTGCGGTCAAGCAACCGGACGCCGGTCTGATTCTCCAGTTCTTTCACGCTGTGGCTGACCGCCGACTGGCTCAGACCAATCATCTCCCCTGCCCGACTGAAGCTGCGGGCCTGGGCGACGGTGACAAAAATGCGAAGCTGGCGTAGGGAATAATTCATCTGTTTAATTCATAAATGGATGCAATAAATCAATTTTATTTCTCAAATGGAAAAAAGCACAATAGCGACATCTGTTTTCAGGAGTCATTATGAAACTATTTCGTATTCTTGATCCGTTTACGCTCACCCTGGTCGCTACCGTTTTACTGGCCTCGTTCTTCCCCGCCCGCGGTGGTTTCGTCCCGTTTTTTGAGGGGCTGACGACGGCCGCCATCGCGCTGCTGTTCTTTATGCACGGTGCAAAACTCTCCCGCGAAGCAATTATTGCTGGCGGTAGCCACTGGCGACTGCATCTCTGGGTAATGTGCAGCACCTTCATCCTGTTCCCGATCCTCGGGGTGCTGTTTGCCTGGTGGGCGCCGGTTAACGTCGATCCGGCGCTCTACACTGGTTTCCTGTACCTCTGTATTCTGCCAGCCACCGTGCAGTCCGCCATCGCCTTTACCTCTCTGGCGGGCGGGAACGTTGCGGCCGCGGTCTGTTCGGCGTCGGCATCCAGCCTGTTGGGGATTTTCGTCTCCCCGCTGCTGGTGGGCCTGCTGATGAACATGCACGGCGCGGAAGGTAACCTTGAGCAGGTTGGCAAAATCTGTCTGCAGCTGCTGCTGCCGTTTGTCCTGGGCCATCTCTCGCGTCCGTGGACCGGGGCATTCGTGGCGAAGCACAAGAAATGGATCTCCAAAACCGACCAGTCGTCGATCCTGCTGGTGGTCTATTCCGCCTTCAGCGAAGCGGTTGTGAACGGGATCTGGCACAAGGTGGGTGCAGGCTCGCTGCTGTTTATCGTAGTGGTCAGCATCGTCCTGCTGGCGATTGTCATTACGGTCAACGTCTTTGTGGCGCGCAAGTGCGGCTTCAGCAAAGCCGATGAGATCACCATTGTCTTCTGCGGTTCCAAGAAGAGCCTGGCGAACGGTATCCCGATGGCCAACATTCTGTTCCCCACCTCGGTGATTGGGATGATGGTGCTGCCGCTGATGATTTTCCATCAGATCCAGCTGATGGTCTGCGCGGTACTGGCGCGTCGCTACAAGCGCCAGACGGAAAAGCTGGCGCAGGAAGAGACCCGCGCCGCAAAGGCTTAAGGACGTTTCAGGGGCTGCACCAGCTGGGTCAGCCCCTCGGTTTTAATCAGGAGCGTGATAGCCATCAGCTCGCCCAGTCGTCCGGCAGGAAATTCGTCCTTACGGGCGAACCACAGCAGGTACTCCTCCGGCAAATCGATCAGCCTGCGGCCCTTATATTTACCGAACGGCATCTCCGTATTGGCGATCTCAACGAGCTGCTCTTTCTCCACGCTACTCTCCTAACAGACGCATCATTTCCGCTTCGTCGATAACCTCAATGCCGAGCTCCTGAGCTTTCGCCAGCTTAGAACCCGCCGCTTCCCCGGCAATCACCAGGTCGGTTTTCTTCGACACGCTGCCCGCCACTTTGGCCCCCAGCGCCACCAGACGCGCTTTTGCATCATCGCGGGAGAGCTGGCTCAGGCTACCGGTCAGGACCACCGTTTTTCCGGCGAACGGGCTGTCGATCTCTTCCGCATTAACCACTACCGGCGCGGGCCACTTGATGCCCACCTCCAGAAGCTGGCCGATGACGTCACGATTGCTCTCTTCGGCAAAGAAGTTAAAGACATGCGTGGCAACGACGATGCCGACATCCGGCACTTTCTGCAGCTCGTCGATGCTGGCCTTTTCCAGCGCCTCCAGCGTACCAAAGTACGCCGCCAGACCCGCGGCCGTCGCTTCGCCCACTTCACGAATGCCCAGCGCGTACAGGAAACGGGCGAAGGTGGTCTCTTTGGCGGCCTCCAGCGCGTTCACCACGTTCTGGGCTGACTTTGGCCCCATGCGGTCCAGGCCGGTCAGCTTACCTGCCGTCAGCCTGAAGAGATCCGCTGGTGTGTGGACATACTCTTTCTCAACCAGCTGATCGATAATCTTGTCGCCCATCCCGTCGACGTCCATTGCGCGTCGGGAGACGAAGTGCTTGAGTGACTCTTTACGCTGCGCGCCGCATATCAGGCCGCCCGTACAGCGGGCCACCGCTTCGCCTTCAACACGCTCAACGTCAGAGCCGCACACCGGGCAGTGGGTCGGGAATACAACCTCGCGCGTATCGTCAGGACGCTCTGACTCAACAACGTTAACCACCTGCGGGATAACATCGCCCGCGCGGCGAATCACCACTTTGTCACCAATGCGTAAGCCCAGGCGTTCGATTTCATCGGCGTTATGCAGCGTAGCGTTGCTCACCAGCACGCCCGCGACCTGTACCGGCTCCAGACGTGCGACCGGCGTAATGGCTCCCGTCCGTCCCACCTGGAACTCCACGTCGCGAACGAAGGTCATCTGCTCCTGGGCAGGGAACTTAAACGCCACCGCCCAGCGCGGCGCGCGCGCCACAAAGCCCAGTTGCTCCTGCAGCGCCAGCGAATTGACCTTGATGACAACGCCATCAATATCAAAGCCGAGCGTCGGGCGGTCCTGTTCTACTTTATGGTAGAACGCCAGCACCGCTTCCGGCGAGTCGCAGAGCTGAACGCGGTTGCTTACCGGCAGACCCCATGCCTTAAACTGCAGCAGACGCCCGAGATGCGTATCCGGCAGCTCGCCCCCCTCCAGAATACCGACGCCGTAGCAGAAGAAAGTAAGCGGTCGCTTCGCGGTGATACGCGGGTCAAGCTGGCGCAGAGAGCCTGCAGCCGCGTTACGCGGGTTAGCAAACACTTTTCCGCCAGTACGACGCGCTTCTTCATTGATTTTTTCAAAGCCCGCCTGCGGGAGAAACACCTCGCCGCGCACTTCCAGACGCGCAGGAATGTTGTCACCCTGCAGCTTCAGCGGGATAGCACGGATGGTTCGCACGTTGGTGGTGATGTCTTCCCCCGTCGTACCGTCGCCACGCGTGGCGGCACGCACCAGCACGCCGTTTTCATAGAGAAGGCTGACCGCCAGGCCGTCGAGCTTCAGCTCGCAGCACCAGGTGAGGGAATCGCTGCTCTTCAGACGGTCCTGCACGCGCTTGTTAAACGCGAGGAAGCTCTCTTCATCAAAGACGTTGTCCAGCGACAGCATTGGCACTTCGTGACGCACCTGGCTGAAAGCCCCCAGCGGCTCAGCGCCAACGCGCTGGGTCGGGGAATCAGGCGTAATCAATTCCGGGTGCTGCGCCTCCAGTTCACGCAGCTCGCGCATCAGGCGGTCGTACTCTGCGTCCGGCACTTCTGGCGCGTCCATAACATGATAGAGATATTCATGATGGCGAAGCGTGGTTCGCAGTTCAGTGAGTTGTTGTTCGATTGAGTCCATATCGCACCATCAATGAGAAAAAACCCCCGACAGGCGGGGGTTGAGGAGGAGTTGAAGTAAACGCGACGATTACGCGTTGACTTCCTTAACTTCGCGGATGCGGTCCTGATACTCGCGCAGCTTCTGCGGCGTCATCATACGACGCTGATCGTCAAGTACAACGCCACCCACTTCGTCAGCGATGTGCTGAGCGGACTGCAGCATCAGCTTGAAGTTTTGCAGCTCGTCGCCGTAGGACGGCACCTGCATAAAGATAGTGACACCCGGTGTCACGAAATCACCGGTCATTTCCGGGTCGAAGGTTCCCGGGTTGACCATATTGGCCAGGCTGAACAGCGCCGGGCCGCTACCGTCAGGGCTCAGGTGGCGATGGAAAATATTCATATCGCCAAATTTAAACCCTGCCTGTTGAATACTGTTAAGCAGCACGTCACCGTTGAGATGGCTGCCATGATGCGCGGCCACGTTCATGATGATCACCGCTTCTTTACGCTGCGGTTTTTCAACCACCGGTTCAGGCTCGACGACCGGCTCTGGCTCAACGTGCGGAGCCGGAGCGGGCTGCGGCGCTGGCTGTACATGCACAGGCTGCTGTGGCTGTGGTACAGGCTGAGCAGGCTGCTGCTGTACGGGCTGCTGCACAGGTTGCTGTTGAACCGGTTGCGGCGCAACGGGTTGCTGGTGCACAGGCTGTTGCGGCGGCTGACGCACCGGTTCTTCCGCCGGCTGCGGCGCTGGCTGGCGCGGCTGGGCAGAGGCATACGGCGGTTGATACTGGTGCTGCGGAGCGCGGGGGGCTTCATGCTCCCCATGAGCCGCGCCGGGCGCAGTATTGACCCGATGAACACGAACTTCACCCACGCCGTCGTCGTCACGATCTACGATGTCATCTTCACTGTCATCGTCATCACGACTGGACTTCATGCGCTTCAGTGGGCGATCGCGAAACATCGAGGAACGCTCTTTACGGCTGGTCCAGAAACCATGTACCAGTAAAGCGATTATGGCGATCGCGCCAACAATGATTAATATCAGACGCAAATCCTGCATCATTATATTCTCTGTTGTTCTAACACCTTGCCACCACGGCAAACATTTACTCACTAAGAGTATTTGCCGTTTACGTCAAGTGCAAGTGTGTGCAGAGCATTCACAGCATAAAGATGAAGTAAATTGTGCTTTTTGCTGGTTTTTCGAACATTTCCGAACTGGTCATTGGTCCGCAAGTGGATAATATAGGCGGGCAATTCCACTGGTTGTGAAAAAAGGAGTACAGCCTGGTTATGGTTTCAACATCATCTTCTCCCTCGCGCAGCGGCGTCTGGTATTTTTCTCAGGGCTGGAAACTGGCCTCACTGCCGGGTATCCGACGCTTCGTCATTCTTCCGCTGCTGATCAACATTATTCTGATGGGCGGCGCGTTCTGGTGGCTGTTCACAAAGCTCGAAAGCTGGATCCCGTCGCTGATGAGCTACGTGCCGGACTGGCTGCAGTGGCTTAACTACCTGCTCTGGCCGGTGGCGGTGATCTCCGTGCTGCTGGTCTTTGGGTACTTCTTTTCGACAATTGCGAACTGGATAGCCGCGCCGTTTAATGGACTGCTGGCGGAACAGCTTGAAGCGCGGCTTACTGGCGCAACACCGCCGGATACGGGCGTACTGGGGATCATGAAAGATCTTCCGCGCATCATGAAGCGCGAATGGCAGAAGTTTGCCTGGTACGTCCCCCGCGCGGTTGTGCTGCTTGCTCTCTACTTTGTACCCGGCATCGGGCAGACGGTCGCACCGGTGCTGTGGTTCCTGTTCAGCGCCTGGATGCTGGCCATTCAGTACTGCGACTACCCGTTCGATAACCACAAGGTGCCGTTTAAATCGATGCGCTCCGCCCTGCGGACCCGGAAGGTTGCCAATATGCAGTTTGGCGCGCTAACCAGCCTGTTCACGATGATTCCCTTCCTGAACCTGTTCATCATGCCCGTCGCGGTCTGCGGCGCGACGGCGATGTGGGTTGACTGCTACCGTGCTCAGCACGCGTTATGGAAGTAATGCAAAAATGTGTAAAACAGGGGTGGCTTATGCCGCCCCTTATTCCATACTGATCCCCATTATTTCCTTGCAGTATATAGATATGCGAATTCCTTACTTCCCCCTACCTGCTCAACAGGTATGCTGGGTCGGTATCCCAATTTCATACAGTTAAGGACAGGCCATGAGTAAGATTTATGAAGACAACTCGCTGACTATCGGTCATACGCCCCTGGTTCGACTGAACCGTATCGGTAATGGACGCATTCTGGCGAAGGTCGAATCACGTAACCCGAGCTTCAGCGTAAAATGCCGTATCGGTGCAAACATGATTTGGGATGCTGAAAAACGTGGCGTACTGAAGCCAGGCGTTGAGCTGGTAGAACCGACCAGCGGCAATACCGGTATCGCTCTGGCCTATGTGGCTGCCGCACGCGGCTATAAACTGACGCTGACCATGCCGGAAACCATGAGCATCGAACGTCGCAAACTGCTCAAAGCGCTGGGCGCGAATCTGGTGCTGACCGAAGGCGCGAAGGGCATGAAAGGTGCCATTCAGAAAGCGGAAGAGATTGTGGCCAGCGATCCGGCGAAATATCTGCTGCTACAGCAGTTCAGCAACCCGGCTAACCCGGAAATTCACGAGAAGACCACTGGCCCGGAAATCTGGGAAGATACCGACGGCCAGGTTGACGTGTTTATCTCTGGCGTGGGTACCGGCGGTACGCTGACGGGCGTGTCTCGCTATATAAAAGGCACAAAAGGTAAAAAAGAGCTGATTACCGTTGCCGTTGAACCTACCGACTCACCGGTTATCGCTCAGGCGCTGGCGGGGGAAGAGCTCAAACCTGGCCCGCATAAAATTCAGGGCATCGGCGCGGGCTTCATTCCGGGTAACCTGGATCTGAAGCTGATCGATAAAGTCGTTGCCATCACTAACGAAGAAGCGATCTCTACCGCGCGTCGTCTGATGGATGAAGAAGGTATCCTGGCGGGTATCTCTTCCGGTGCGGCCGTTGCGGCAGCGCTCAAACTTCAGGAAGATGAAGCCTTTACCAATAAGAATATTGTGGTTATCCTTCCTTCCTCGGGTGAGCGTTACTTGAGCACCGCACTGTTTGCCGATCTGTTCACAGAAAAAGAGCTGCAACAGTAGTGCCAGTATGTTAATAACGCGTAAAAAAGCACCTTTTCAGGTGCTTTTTTGTGGCCTGCTTCAAACTTTTGCCCCTCCTGGCATTGCTTCACCCCGTTGTGTCTGGTATTTAAACCAGCAATTATTTTGAAGCGTGAAATTAATCAGTGAACGAAATAGCCTTGCTGAATCGATTTTATGATTTGGTTCAAGTCTTCCTTTCGCTGCATAATGTTTAATGACGATTGAAACGTCAGCGCTAACAATACAGGCTAAAGTTAAGCCGCCAGGCTAGACTTTAGTTCCACAACACTAAACCTATAAGTTGGGGAAATACAATGTTCCAGCAAGAAGTTACCATTACCGCTCCGAACGGTCTGCACACCCGCCCTGCTGCTCAGTTTGTTAAAGAAGCGAAAGGCTTCACTTCTGAAATCACTGTAACTTCCAACGGCAAAAGCGCTAGCGCAAAAAGCCTGTTCAAACTGCAGACTCTGGGCCTGACTCAGGGCACCGTTGTCACCATCTCTGCTGAAGGTGAAGACGAGCAAAAAGCAGTTGAGCATCTGGTTAAACTGATGGCTGAGCTCGAGTAAGTTTCCGGGTTCTTTTAAATATCAGTCACAAGTAAGGTAGGGTTATGATTTCAGGCATTTTAGCATCCCCGGGTATCGCTTTCGGCAAAGCACTGCTGCTGAAAGAAGACGAGATCGTCATCGACCGGAAAAAAATTTCTGCCGACAAGGTTGATCAGGAAGTTGAACGTTTTCTGAGCGGTCGTGCCAAGGCATCTGCGCAACTGGAAGCGATCAAAACTAAAGCTGGCGAAACTTTCGGTGAAGAAAAAGAAGCCATCTTCGAAGGGCACATCATGCTGCTCGAAGATGAGGAGCTGGAGCAGGAAATCATAGCCCTGATTAAAGATAAAGGCATGACGGCCGACGCGGCTGCGCATGAAGTTATCGAAGGTCAGGCAACTGCCCTGGAAGAACTGGATGATGAATACCTGAAAGAGCGTGCGGCTGACGTACGTGACATCGGTAAGCGCCTGCTGCGCAACATCCTGGGCCTGGCCATTATCGACCTGAGCGCGATTCAGGATGAAGTTATCCTGGTTGCTGCTGACCTGACCCCGTCAGAAACCGCACAGCTGAACCTGAAAAAGGTCCTCGGTTTCATCACCGACGCGGGCGGCCGTACCTCCCACACCTCAATCATGGCGCGTTCTCTGGAACTGCCTGCGATCGTGGGCACCGGCAGCGTCACCTCTCAGGTGAAAAACGGCGACTATCTGATTCTGGATGCCGTAAACAATCTGGTTTACGTCAACCCAACTAACGAAGAGATCGAAAAACTGCGCGCGGTTCAGGAGCAGGTTGCGACTGAAAAAGCGGAACTCGCTAAGCTGAAAGACCTGCCAGCCATCACCCTGGACGGCCATCAGGTAGAAGTGTGCGCAAACATCGGTACCGTACGCGACGTTGATGGCGCTGAGCGCAACGGTGCGGAAGGTGTTGGTCTCTACCGTACAGAATTCCTGTTCATGGACCGTGACGCGCTGCCAACTGAAGAAGAACAGTTCGCTGCGTACAAAGCCGTCGCAGAAGCGTGTGGCTCACAGGCGGTTATCGTCCGTACCATGGACATCGGTGGCGACAAAGAGCTGCCGTACATGAACTTCCCGAAAGAAGAGAACCCATTCCTGGGCTGGCGTGCGATTCGTATCGCGATGGATCGTAAAGAGATCCTGCGTGATCAGGTTCGCGCTATCCTGCGTGCCTCTGCTTTCGGTAAGCTGCGCATCATGTTCCCGATGATCATCTCTGTAGAAGAAGTGCGTGCACTGAAGAAAGAGATCGAAATCTACAAGCAGGAACTACGCGACGAAGGTAAAGCATTTGACGAGTCAATTGAGATCGGCGTGATGGTGGAAACACCTGCAGCGGCGACCATTGCGCGTCATTTAGCCAAAGAAGTTGATTTCTTTAGTATCGGCACCAATGATTTAACGCAGTACACCCTGGCAGTTGACCGTGGTAATGATATGATTTCACATCTCTACCAGCCAATGTCACCGTCCGTGCTGAACTTGATCAAGCAAGTTATTGATGCTTCTCATGCAGAAGGTAAATGGACTGGCATGTGTGGTGAGCTTGCAGGCGACGAACGTGCTACACTTCTGTTGCTGGGTATGGGTCTGGACGAATTCTCTATGAGCGCCATTTCCATCCCGCGCATTAAGAAGATTATCCGTAACACGAACTTCGAAGATGCGAAGGTGTTAGCAGAGCAGGCTCTTGCTCAACCGACAACGGACGAGTTAATGACGCTGGTTAACAAGTTCATTGAAGAAAAAACAATCTGCTAATCCACGAGATGCGGCCCAAATTACTGCTTAGGAGAAGATCATGGGTTTGTTCGATAAACTGAAATCTCTGGTTTCTGATGATAAGAAAGACTCCGGAACTATTGAGATTGTTGCTCCGCTCTCCGGCGAGATCGTCAACATCGAAGACGTGCCGGATGTAGTGTTTGCTGAGAAAATCGTTGGTGATGGCATTGCTATCAAACCAACTGGCAACAAAATGGTTGCTCCAGTTGACGGCACCATCGGTAAAATTTTTGAAACCAACCATGCGTTCTCTATCGAATCTGATAGCGGTATCGAACTGTTCGTTCACTTCGGTATCGACACCGTTGAACTGAAAGGCGAAGGCTTCAAACGTATCGCGGAAGAAGGCCAGCGTGTTAAAGTTGGCGACCCGGTGATTGAATTCGATCTGCCACTGCTGGAAGAAAAAGCCAAGTCTACCCTGACGCCGGTTGTTATCTCCAACATGGACGAAATCAAAGAACTGATCAAACTGTCCGGCAGCGTGACCGTGGGTGAAACCCCGGTTATCCGCATCAAGAAGTAATTCTTGCCGCACAAAGAAATGGCGCCTTCGGGCGCCATTTTTGTTTATGCCGGGAGGATAAGCTCGTCGTAACCTTTCGACTGGGTATACAGCATTACGTCAGTCACCCGATCGCCGGCCATGCGAATAGCATCGGCAACGGTTTTCCCCTCAACAATTCCGCTCACCAGTTCTGAACAGAACAGATCGCCCGTCCCTTTCAGATCGGTTTCTACGCGCGGATGCGCGCTGACGGTAACCCCCTCACGCGTCACCAGCACTACGTGGATGTTTTCCGGGTCATCGGCCACCGGCGCGCTGGTGATTGCCACCCATTTCAGGGTGTCAGAGAGCAACCCCTGTGCCGCCGTAATAGCGCTTTCCGGCGTCCGGCACGGTTTGCCGCTTAACACTTCCAGCTCATAGACGTTTGGCGTAATCCCCTGCGCCAGCGGCAGCAGGTGCTCCCGGTACGCTTCCGGGATATCCGGCTTCACGTACATTCCGCTGTCGATATCGCCGATGACCGGGTCGACCAGCACCAGCAGATCAGGATGCTGCGCTTTGACCACCTTCAGCCACTGTGCCAGCAGCGCGATCTGGCTGGCGCTGCCCATGTAACCGGTAGTGACCGCTTTAAGCTCGCGCAGGATCTCGCGCTCTTCCAGCGCCTTCAGGTAGCCGCTGAACCACTCGTCGGGGATCACCCCGCCGTAGAAGGTGTCGTAGTGCGGCGTATTGCTGAACAGTACCGTCGGCACGGCGGTCACGTTCAGCCTGTGGGTACGAATATTCGGTACCGCAATGCTGTTCCCCACGCTGCCGTACACCACCTGCGACTGCACCGCGACGATATCGGTTTGCTGCGCCCGGGTGTTATCCCGGAATAGAATCATCTCCATGATGGTTAAATCCCTGCCCCCTGCGAATAACTCTCTTCACCAAAGACGCCGGTAGACAAATAGCGATCGCCGCGATCGCAGATAATCGCCACCACGACCGCGCCGGGGTTTGCCTGCGCCACGCGCAACGCACCCGCTACCGCGCCACCCGAGCTGACCCCGCAGAAGATGCCTTCACGGACGGCCAGTTCACGCATGGTATTTTCCGCCTCGCGCTGATGAATATCCAGCACCTGATCCACCAGCTGCGCATTAAAGATGCCGGGCATATACTCCGCAGGCCAGCGGCGAATGCCCGGAATGCTGCTCCCCTCTTCCGGCTGCAGGCCAACGATGGTGACGGCTTTATCCTGCTCGCGCAGAAAACGCGACACGCCCGTAATGGTGCCGGTGGTGCCCATGCTTGAGACGAAATGGGTGATGCGCCCGCCGGTCTGCTGCCAGATCTCCGGGCCGGTGGTGGTGTAGTGCGCGTACGGGTTGTCCGGGTTGTTGAACTGATCGAGCAGCTTACCTTCGCCGCGCTCGGCCATCTCTAACGCTAAGTCGCGTGCGCCTTCCATTCCCTGCTCTTTGGTTACCAGAATCAGCTCGGCCCCGTAGGCGCGCATCGCGGCGCGGCGCTCCTGGCTCATGTTGTCCGGCATCAGCAGCTTCATGCGGTAGCCTTTCAGCGCCGCGATCATCGCCAGCGCGATACCGGTGTTGCCGCTGGTGGCCTCAATCAGCACGTCGCCGGGCTTAATTTCACCACGTTTTTCGGCCTGGACAATCATCGACAGCGCCGCACGGTCTTTCACCGACCCCGCCGGGTTATTGCCTTCGAGTTTGACCCATATTTCGCTGCCGTTGGCACACCCCATGCGCTGAAGCTTGACCAGAGGGGTGTTGCCGATGGTGTGTTCGAGTGTATTCACGATTTTTACTCAATAAAAAGCCCGGTAAGCATCACGCCACCGGGCGAAAAACATACTCAATAACCTATCAGGCTGACTCCGCCAGAGCAATATCCTCGCGCGTCTCGATGCGCTCCTTCCCGTGATAAATACGGGCGTGCTGCAGCCCGACAAACAGGCGCTCACCCCGGTGCGGCGGCACCTCGTCGCGCATGACCACCGTCAGCGGCTCGGTATACCAGCCCAGCGGCTGTACCACCAATTGGGTGTAGTGACCTTTAGGGCTAGCTTCCAGCACCTGCACCGGCAGCGGGGAATCCAGGCTGGTTCGGCGACTGACGTCCACTTCCCACGGACGCAGGAACAGATCGACCGGCCCCTGATGAGCGGAAGTGTAGCCCAGCGGCCAGCGGTGCGCGCCCACGTGGAACTGCCCACCGCGAATGGTGCCCTGCAGACGGTTCACCTCGCCCATAAACTCCAGCACGAAGCGGGTCGCCGGCTCGCGCCAGAGCTGCTCCGGCTCGTCAACCTGCTCAATGTTGCCCTGGCTCATGACCACCACGCGATCCGCGACTTCCATCGCCTCTTCCTGATCGTGGGTCACGAAGACGCTGGTGAATTTCAGCTCCTCATGGAGCTGACGCAGCCAGCGACGCAGCTCTTTACGCACCTGCGCATCCAGCGCGCCGAAGGGCTCATCCAGCAGCAAAATTTGTGGCTCAACGGCCAGCGCGCGCGCCAGCGCCACGCGCTGCTTCTGCCCGCCGGAAAGCTGGGCCGGGAAGCGGTCCGCCAGGTGAGCCAGCTGTACCATCTCCAGCAGTTTGGTCACTTTCGCTTTAATGGTTGCCGCATCCGGGCGTTCACGACGCGGCAGCACGGTCAGGCCAAACGCGATGTTGTCGAACACGGTCATGTGGCGGAACAGCGCGTAATGCTGAAACACAAAACCTACTTTACGATCGCGGGCGTGCAGGCGGCTCACGTCGGTACCGTGGAAGCGGATATGCCCGCTGGTCTGATGTTCAAGCCCGGCGATAATACGCAGCAGCGTGGTTTTACCCGAGCCAGACGGCCCCAGCAGCGCCACCATTTGCCCGGAAGGGATATCCAGCGAGATATCATTCAGCACCTGGGTGCGACCAAAAGACTTCTTAATATTGGCAATCTCAATGCTCATGATTTCCCTCCTGATGCTGACGTTTTTCCTGATTTTCTAAACGCCACTGCACCACACTCTTCAAAAACAGGGTCAAAATGGCCATCAGCGTCAGCAACGCTGCGGCAGTAAACGAGCCGATGGTGTTGTAGTCCTGCTGCAGCAGTTCAATCTGTAGCGGCAGCGACAGGGTCTCACCACGGATGGAGCCGGAGACAACGGAAACGGCACCGAATTCACCGATGGCGCGGGCGTTGGTCAGCACCACGCCATAAAGCAGCGCCCAGCGAATGTTCGGCAGCGTGACGCGGCGGAACATCTGCCAGCCGGATGCGCCAAGCAGAACGGCCGCTTCGTCTTCATTGCTTCCCTGGCTTAACATCACCGGCACCAGTTCGCGTACCACAAACGGACAGGTCACGAAGATGGTCACCAGCACCATGCCCGGCCAGGCGAACATGATCTGCAGGTTATGTTCATCCAGCCAGCCGCCCAGCGGGCCGTTAGAGCCGTAAAAGAGCAGGTAAACCAGACCGGCAACAACAGGCGACACGGCAAACGGGATATCCAGCAGGGTCAGCAGCAGCTGACGTCCCGGGAAGTTGAAGCGGGTCACCAGCCAGGCCAACAGGGTCCCGAACACGAGGTTCACCGGCACGGTGATTAACGCAATCAGCACCGTCAGCCAGATGGCGTGCAGCATGTCCGGGTTCGCCAGGTTCTCCAGCGCGGGCATCAGCCCCTTGCTGAACGCCTGGACGAAGATATAAATCGTCGGCACAACGAGGATGAGGGCGGAAACCAGCACGCCCATGCCAATCAGAAACCATTTACCCCAGTTGATGCGGGGCGCATCGTATCGCTTCAATTGCGTAACTTCCGCCATCAGTGACCTACCACACGTCGACCAA
The DNA here is from genome assembly GCF_053709515.1 of Enterobacter sp. UPMP701. Taxonomy (NCBI): domain Bacteria; kingdom Pseudomonadati; phylum Pseudomonadota; class Gammaproteobacteria; order Enterobacterales; family Enterobacteriaceae; genus Enterobacter; species Enterobacter sp. UPMP701. The sequence goes on from NZ_JBSKJN010000004.1 coordinate 142,064, forward strand.
AGCGACTTTGCAGAGTGTTAATTGAGTACAGCAGCAGCAGCGAGGCCGCCAGGATCACCGAGGCAATCGCGCTCGCCGCCGGATAATCAAACTCCTGCAGACGGATAAAAATCATCAGCGAGGTCACTTCCGTCTTCCAGGCGATGTTCCCGGCGATGAAAATCACCGCGCCGAACTCACCGAGGCTGCGGGTAAACGACAGCGCGACGCCCGCCATCAGCGCCGGAGAGAGCTCCGGCAGCACCACCTTGCGGAAGCTCTGCCAGCGAGTAGCACCCAGCGTTTCCGCCGCTTCTTCGTATTCCGGACCCAGCTCTTCCAGCACCGGCTGCACGGTACGCACCACAAACGGGATGCTGGTAAAGGCCATCGCTACCGCGATACCGAGCCAGGTGTAGGTCACTTTGATGTCAAATTTCGCCAGCCACTCACCGTACAGCCCGTTCACGGAGAAGAGCGACGCGAGAGTTAAGCCCGCCACCGCCGTCGGCAGCGCAAACGGCAGATCCATCAGGGCATCAAGCAGCGTGCGGCCCGGGAAGCGATAGCGGGTTAAGATCCATGCCATCAGCAGGCCAAACACGCCGTTAAAAATCGAGGCGACAAACGCCGACAGCAGCGTAACTTTATAGGCCGCCACTACCTGCGGGTTGGTGACCACGTCCCAGTATTGCGCCCAGCTCATCTCAGAGAGCTGCATCACCAGCGCGCTGAGCGGCAACAGCAGGATCAGGCAGACGAACAGCAGGCTGGTCCCGAGGCTTAAGGTAAAGCCCGGCAGCACGCGTTTTGTCGAGACTGCAAACATTACTTACGCCCCGCCGCCAGCAATTTGTCTAACTCACCGCCGCTGGCAAAATGCGTTTTCATCACCTCAGGCCAGGAGCCGAAATGATCTTCCACGCGGAACAGCGCGGTCTGCGGGAATTTGTCTTTCAGTTTGTTCATTACGTCCGGGTTATTCACGCGGTAGTAATAATCGGTGATGATGGTCTGCGCCTGCGGGCTGTACAGGTAGTTGAGATAAGCTTTTGCCGCTTTCTCGGTGCCGTTCGCCTGCACGTTTTTATCTACCCACGCCACCGGGAACTCGGCCAGGATGTTGGTTTTCGGGATAACCACTTCGAAGCCCTGCGCTTCGTACTGTTTACGAATGTTGTTCACTTCGGATTCAAAGCTGATCAGCACGTCGCCCAGCCCACGCTCGGCAAAGGTCGTGGTCGCCCCGCGGCCACCGGTATCGAAAACTTCGACGTTTTTCAGGAACTGGGTCATGAACTGCTCGGTCTTCGCTTTATCGTTACCGTCAGCTTTGTCCGCCGCGCCCCACGCCGCCAGATAGGTATAACGCGCGTTACCGGAGGTTTTCGGGTTCGGGAAAATCAGCTTCACGTCGGAACGCACCAGATCGCTCCAGTCGTGGATGTTCTTCGGGTTGCCCTTACGCACCAGGAAGCCCATGGTGGAATAGAACGGCGAGCTGTTGTTCGGCAGTCGGCTCTGCCAGTCCGCCGGGATCAGCTTGCCCTTGTCGTGCAGGATCTGCACGTCGGTCACCTGGTTATAGGTCACCACGTCCGCTTTCAACCCCTGCAGGATCGCCAGCGCCTGCTTGGATGAACCAGCGTGAGACTGCTTGATGGTCAGCTTGTCACCGTTATTGTCTTTCGCCCACTGCTGTTCAAACGGCGGGTTAAGGGCGGCAAATAGCTCGCGGGAGACATCATACGAACTGTTAAGCAGCTCGGTTGCCTGCGCCTGCGCCACCAGCAGTAAACCTGCCAGTGCCAGCGATCCTTTTTTCAGTACAGTAACGGCCATTGCGCACCCTTATAAATGTGATGACTATCTTATAGTCATAATATTTATAACGAGGTCGAAAGGAGTAACGGTTTTATATACCGTTTGGTGATTTAGAAGCAGAAAAGGGAATAAGGGGTGCGGCCTGATGCCCTCACCCCGACCCTCTCCCACAGGGAGAGGGAGAAAGGCCATTACAGCGCCAGCAGACGCTCAACGGACGGCGCAAAGTAATAGCCGCCGGTCACCGGTTTGGTGAAGCGCAGCATCGCGTCGCGCTTGCCGTCGGTGTCACCGAACATGCTCAGCAGCTGCTGCTCAATGTTATACAGGCGCGCACAGTAGGCGCAGAAGTAGAGGCCGTGCGTGCCGCTTGCGGTGCCGTACGGCAGGCTCTGACGAACAATTTTGAGCCCCTTGCCGTCTTCCTTAAGGTCAACGCGGGTCAGGTGAGAGGTCACCGGACGGTCGTCGCCGTCAATCTCTTCGTTAGCCTCTTTAGTACGACCAATCATCATCTCCTGGTCGTGCACGCTCATGCGGTTAAGCTGCTTGAGGTTGTGCTCCCAGCGCTGCACGAACACATAGCTGCCGCCCGCGTCCACGCCGTCTTTGATCACCGCCACATCGCGACGCGTCTCTTCACCCGCCGGGTTTTCCGTCCCGTCGACGAAGCCGCTCAGATCGCGCTCTTCCACCCAGCGGAAACCGTGAACTTCTTCCTGCACGTCGATGCTGTCGCCAAACGCTTCAACCGCCGCCTGAGCAACGGAGAAGTTCACGTCGTGACGCAAAGAGAGAATGTGGATCAGCACGTCGTACTGCGTCGCCGGAGCCAGGCCTTTGCCGTAAGGGATAAAGTCTTTCAGCTCTTCCGCCCCTTCGCCAGCGCTCAGCTGACGCCAGACGTTATTCCCAAAGGCAACAACGGCGCCGAGGTGGGCTTCCGGGAATTTGGCCTGGAAGGTCGCCAGTTTATCAACAAACGCTTTACTGGCCGCACGCAGGGCATCCACGTCCCCTTTGACATTGGCTTCAATCCAAATCGCCGCGCGGCAATGTTCTGGCAAAATGCCACTCTGAACCTGAGACATCGCTCCTCCTGAAATAAAGATGCCACGTCAGCGTGGCATTGATGGCGGCTATTATACCCGGATTTCAGCGAGGCGGTTTGTTCAGGCGCAAATTACTGCTTCCAGAGTATTTTGCTCACTTTCCAGCTCTTCAGCGTGTCGTCAGACGGCATCAATCCTTCCGGGCCGCTCCAGGTTCCGGTGAAGATATAGCTGATGTGCTGGCTGCCTTGCGCCTTACATTCCACCGCGACCTTGTCGTCAGACGGTACGCTGGTGCAGTTGCCATAAGCCTGCTTATAGAGATCGCCAAACGGGGTGCCTACCTTCACGCCGCTGGCCGTCGGAATATCTTCATCCATCACGGCAATTCGGTTTACCGTGCCTTTGTCACCGTTGATCACCAGCGCCAGCTTGTCGTCCTTCAGCGCTTCGAAGTAACGCACAATGTTACCATTCTCGGTTTTCATGCCGCTGCGCAGACGGTAGTCACTGCTCAGGGCATCCTGAATGGCGTCCTGATCCAGCGCCGTTGACGCGGTAATTTTTCCTACGCCCTGCTCGGTCACTTCGGTGGACGAACCAAACCAGTTCCACGGATAGGCGGCAGACCAGTTAATGGAGGAGAGCGTCGAACAGCCGGTCAACGCCAGCGGGAGAGCGCATAAAAGTAAACGCAGCGATTTCATTGAAACGTCCTTTCTAATTAAATCAACGCTTGTTGGAGTGCGGCATCGGCAAAAAGTGCCGCGCTAATCTGACTCTTGCGTAAAACAGGCGCGTAAGCGGGGATTCGTCAGCAGCCACATCAGCGCCACAATATCCGCCACCACCAGCGCGATGCCTATACCGGAAAGCGGTTCACCCAGCCACCAGAGCACGGGTTGCCAGAACAGCAGCGCAATCTGGGCGAGGATCAGCAGCCAGCGAAGCGCACGCCACAGACGCGGGATGACATGCCGTCGACCGCTGCACAAAAAAGCCACCACCGCCGGTACGCCCGGCAATAAGCCGAGCCAGAAGGCATCGTGATCGGGATAGAAGAGATTCAGCAGCGTATCGCCCTGCCCGCGCGACGCGCCAGCCATCACAAACAGCACCCAGGTGCGGGCCTGGAGGAGCAAAACGCACCAGAATAAGAAAGGCAGCCTGACGCGGCCCTGCGCGTCATAGTCAGCCGGGTGGATCTCAGTACTCTTCATCTTCGATCAGGCGCTTACCCAGCGTCAGCACGTCGGCGTGCTCGTAGCCCAGACGCTCATACATGCCCAACACCACGTCGTTATCTTCCCGCACCATGATCTGGATTTTCGGGCAGCCGCGGGCGATGAGTTTCTTTTCCAGACGATTAAGCAGCGCATTGGCGATGCCGCGCGCCCGGTATTCCGGGTGCACGCCCAGATAATAGGCCGAGCCTCGGTGGCCATCGTAGCCGCCCATTACGGTGCCGACGACCTCGCCGTTCACTTCCGCGATCAGAAACAGGCTGACGTCGTGGTTTACCTTACGCTCGATGTCCATTTCCGGATCGTTCCACGGACGCAGCAGATCGCAGCGCTCCCAAAGGGTGATCACCTCTTCGAAATCTTCCTGGCGAAAAACGCGTATCTCCATGGTATTAACTGCCTTTTCGGGTTTAAAAACAGTGATTATGGCGTGAACGGGACGTTTAGCCAATAACCGGGGAAAATCTCGCCAAAATTTGGCATAATGTCACTTTGTCACGTATTGAAATGAAAAGTAAAACAATTCTCAATAAGGACTGTCGTAACGGGAAACACGATACGATATAACACCAGGACCCCATTTTTTAGTATTCAGGCCGCATGAGCACATTCAAACCATTAAAAGCACTCACATCGCGTCGTCAGGTTCTCAAAGCGGGGCTGGCGGCCTTAACGTTAACGGGCATCGCAAAGCAGGCTCAGGCTAAAGACGAAAGCACGCTTAAAACCAACAACGGGCACAGCAAGCCGAAAACCAAAAAGCCGGGCGCAAAGCGTCTGGTGATGCTCGACCCGGGCCACGGCGGGATTGATACCGGCGCCATTGGCAAAAACGGGTCGAAAGAAAAACACGTCGTGCTGGCGATTGCAAAAAATGTGCGATCGATTTTACGCAGCAACGGCATTGACGCCCGCCTGACGCGCTCCGGCGACACGTTCATTCCGCTGTACGACCGCGTAGAGATTGCCCATCAGCACGGTGCGGATCTGTTTATGTCGATCCACGCGGACGGTTTTACCAACCCGTCAGCCGCGGGCGCCTCGGTGTTTGCCCTCTCCAACCGCGGCGCCAGTAGCGCCATGGCGAAGTACCTCTCCGACCGTGAAAACCGGGCGGATGAAGTGGCCGGGAAGAAGGCCACCGATAAAGATCATCTCTTACAGCAGGTGCTGTTTGACCTCGTGCAGACGGACACCATTAAAAATAGCCTGACGCTCGGCTCGCATATTCTCAAGCGGATTAAGCCGGTGCACCGCCTGCACAGTAAAAGCACCGAACAGGCGGCGTTTGTGGTGCTGAAGTCACCGTCCATCCCGTCCGTGCTGGTGGAAACCTCCTTCATTACCAACCCGGAAGAAGAGCGACTGCTCGGCACCACGGCGTTTCGCCAGAAGATCGCCAACGCCATCGCCTCCGGCATTATCAGTTACTTCAACTGGTTCGATAACCAGAAAGCGCACTCCAGGAAACGCTGATGAAACCCAATGCACAGCTGGTCAAAACGTTCCTGCTGCAGCTGCAGGATGAGATTTGCCGGAAACTGGCCGCCGCAGACGGCAGTGAATTCCAGGAGGATAGCTGGCAGCGCGAAGCGGGCGGAGGCGGACGCAGCCGGGTGCTGCGTAACGGGGGCATCTTTGAACAGGCGGGCGTGAATTTCTCCCACGTTTACGGCGATGCCATGCCCGCGTCTGCGACGGCGCACCGTCCTGAGCTGGCGGGCCGCAGCTTCGAAGCGATGGGCGTCTCGCTGGTGATCCACCCGCATAACCCGTTCGTGCCGACCAGCCACGCCAACGTACGCTTTTTCATTGCAGAAAAACCGGGGGCCGATCCGGTCTGGTGGTTTGGCGGCGGTTTCGACCTCACGCCCTACTACGGTTTCGAAGAAGATGCCGTGCACTGGCACACCACCGCGCGCGACCTCTGCCAGCCGTTTGGCGAGGACGTATACCCGAAATTCAAAAAGTGGTGCGACGACTACTTTTACCTGAAGCACCGCGACGAGCAGCGCGGCATCGGCGGATTGTTCTTTGACGATCTCAACACGCCGGATTTTGACACCGCGTTCAGCTTTATGCGCGCGGTGGGTGAAGGCTTTACCGACGCGTACCTGCCGATTGTCGAACGCCGTAAAAACACCGACTACGGCGTGCGCGAGCGCGAGTTCCAGCTTTATCGTCGCGGGCGCTACGTGGAGTTCAACCTGGTGTGGGATCGCGGGACGCTGTTTGGCCTCCAGACCGGCGGACGCACGGAGTCAATTTTGATGTCGATGCCGCCGCTGGTGCGCTGGGAGTACTGCTACGAACCAAAAGAAGGCAGCCCGGAGGCTGCCTTGAAGGAGTTTATTCAGGTTCGGGACTGGGTGTAACCCTTACCCCTCACCCCGGCCCTCTCCCCAAAGGGGCGAGGGTGAAAAGACGGCTCGGAGCTGTCCCCTCTCCCCTCAGGGGAGAGGGTTAGGGTGAGGGGTGGGGTTAATTACAGCGGCTGCGTCTGCGCCTCAACCACCGCCAGCGCCACCATGTTCACGATACGACGCACGGAGGCAATCGGCGTTAACACATGCACCGGTTTCGCCACGCCCATCAGCACCGGCCCCACGGTCACCCCTTCAGAACTGGAGACACGCAGCAGGTTATAGCTGATACGCGCCGCTTCCACGTTCGGCATAATCAGTATGTTCGCCGATCCCTTCAGCGGGCTGTCCGGCATGCGTTCGTTACGGATACTCTCCACCAGCGCGGCATCGCCGTGCATTTCGCCGTCAATCATCAGCTCAGGCGCGCGCTCGCGCACCAGCTCCAGCGTCTGACGCATTTTGCACGCCGCCGCAGATTTAGACGAACCAAAGTTAGAGTGCGACAGCAGCGCCACCTTCGGCTCGATACCAAAGCGACGTACGGTTTCCGCAGCCATCACCGTGATCTCCGCCAGCTCGTCCGGGGTCGGATCGTCATTCACGTAGGTATCCGCAATAAAGGTGTTGCCGCTCGGCAGCAGCAGCGCGTTCATCGCCCCGGCGGTGTGAACGCCGTCACGATAGCCGAAGATCTCCTGCACCACGCTGAAGTGCTCGTGATAATCGCCGATGGTGCCGCAGATCAGCGCATCCGCTTCGCCGCGATGAACCATGATCGCGCCAATCACCGTGGTGTTGCTGATCACCGCCCGCTGCGCCTGCTCCTGGGTGATCCCGCGACGCTTCATGATCGCGTAGTATTCATTCCAGTACTCCTTGAAGCGCGGATCGGATTCGTTGTTGACGATCTCGAAGTCGACGCCCGGCTTAATCTGCAGGCCCAGCTTCTGAATGCGCATCTCGATCACGCTCGGACGACCAATCAGGATCGGTTTCGCCAGCCCTAAGGTGATCAGCTCCTGCGTGGCATGGAGCACGCGCGCCTCTTCCCCTTCCGCCAGCACCACGCGCTTCGCGTCGGCGCGCGCCTGGGAGAAGATCGGCTTCATAAACAGGTTGGTTTTGTAGACAAACTCGGTGAGCTTATCGACGTACGCGTCGAAATCCTGAATCGGACGCGTCGCCACGCCGGAGTCCATCGCCGCTTTGGCAACGGCTGGCGCAATTTTGACAATCAGGCGCGGGTCGAACGGTTTAGGAATGATGTAGTCCGGGCCAAAGCTCAGATCCTGATCGCCATAGGCAGACGCAACCACTTCGCTCTGCTCGGCGTGCGCCAGCTCGGCGATGGCGTGAACGGCGGCCAGCTTCATCTCTTCGTTGATTGCCGTGGCGCCAACGTCCAGCGCACCGCGGAAGATGAACGGGAAGCAGAGCACGTTGTTGACCTGGTTCGGGTAGTCCGAACGGCCGGTACAGATAATGGCGTCTTCGCGCACCGCTTTCGCCAGCGGCGGCAGAATTTCCGGCTCAGGGTTCGCCAGCGCCAGAATCATTGGCGCGCGCGCCATCTTCTGCACCATCTCCTGGGTCAGCACTTTCGGGCCTGAACAGCCGAGGAAAATGTCCGCGCCGTCAATCACGTCCTCAAGCGTACGCTTGCCGTCATCTTCCACCGCGTACGCCGCTTTGGTTTCCGCCATGTTCGGCTCGCGGCCCTTATAGATCACGCCTTTGGAATCGCAGACCACAATGTTGTGTTTCTGCATCCCCAGCGCCACCAGCAGGTTCATACAGGCGATGGCCGCAGCCCCCGCTCCGGAGACCACCATGCGCACGTCGGAGAGATTTTTCTCTACCACGCGCAGGCCGTTAAGAATGGCAGCGGTGCTGATAATCGCCGTACCATGCTGGTCGTCATGGAACACGGGAATGTTCATACGCTCGCGCAGCTTCTGTTCGATATAGAAACATTCCGGCGCTTTGATGTCTTCAAGGTTGATGCCGCCGAAGGTCGGCTCCAGCGCGGCCACCACATTGATGAATTTATCGGGATCGAGTTCGTCCACTTCGATATCGAACACGTCAATACCGGCGAATTTCTTGAACAGAACGCCCTTCCCTTCCATCACCGGCTTACCGGCCAGCGCACCGATATTGCCCAGGCCGAGCACCGCCGTCCCGTTAGAGATAACGGCGACAAGGTTGCCGCGCGCGGTGTATTTGTAGGCCGCCAGCGGGTCTTTTTCGATCTCCAGACACGGGGCAGCAACGCCCGGCGAGTAGGCCAGCGCCAGATCGCGCTGCGTCGCCAGCGGCTTGGTGGGGGAGACCTGAATTTTACCGGGGACAGGGAACTCGTGAAAATCGAGGGCACTCTGTTTCAACTGCTCATCCATCTTATTTTTCCTTTCACGTATCGATCAAAAGGGTGACGTAAGCGATCCTGATGCACACCCTGGTGTGTCGCCTAGTATCGCCTCAGGACAGCGCATAAACTTTGAAGGCTGCCAAACTCTCACCATCACACATTAAAAATTGTTATCAATTTATATCAGCCATGTTACCCGTCTCAAAAGCAATGCCTCCCCCGTCTGCTATGCTTTTTTGTTAAGTCCATCATGATTTTCTCAGAAGTGTGAACTAACGCACTCATCTAACTCTTTTATTTCCAAGGAGTAATGATTTATGAACCAGCTAGACGGCATCAAACAATTCACCACCGTGGTTGCAGACAGCGGCGATATCGAGTCGATTCGCCACTATCAGCCGGAGGATGCAACCACCAACCCTTCGCTGCTGCTCAAAGCGGCGGGGCTTGCCCATTTTAGTCATCTGATTGATGACGCCATTGCCTACGGCAAACAGCGCGGGAAAACGCAGGAGCAGCAGGTTGCTGAAGCCAGCGACAAGCTGGCGGTTAATTTTGGTGCGGAAATTCTGAAAAGCATTCCGGGGCGCGTATCGACCGAAGTGGACGCCCGCCTCTCCTTCGACCAGGAAAAGAGCATTAACAAGGCGCGCCGCCTGGTGGAACTCTACCTGGAGCAGGGGATCGATAAATCACGCATTCTGATTAAGCTCGCGTCGACGTGGGAGGGCATCCGTGCGGCGGAGGTGCTGGAAAAAGAGGGGATCCACTGCAACCTGACGCTGCTGTTCTCCTTTGCGCAGGCGCGCGCCTGTGCCGAGGCGGGCGTGTTCCTGATCTCGCCGTTTGTCGGACGTATTTACGACTGGTATCAGGCGAAACAGCCGATGGATCCGTACGTGGTAGAGGAAGACCCTGGCGTGAAGTCGGTGCGTAATATCTACGATTATTACAAACAGCACCGCTACGAGACCATCGTGATGGGCGCCAGCTTCCGCCGTACCGAGCAGATCCTGGCGCTCGCGGGCTGCGACCGCCTGACCATCTCCCCTGATCTGCTGAAAAAGCTGCAGGAGAGCGACGAAACGGTGATCCGCAAGCTGGTACCAACCTCTACCGTACTGCCAAAACCAAAAGCCATGACCGAAGCAGAGTTCCGCTGGGAGCACAATCAGGACCCTATGGCCGTGGAAAAACTGGCGGACGGCATCCGCCAGTTCGCCGTCGACCAGCGCAAACTTGAAGATCTTCTCGCCGCCAAACTTTAACCTTGCCACGGAGTGAACTATGTCCCGTAAAGAGCTCGCCAACGCCATTCGCGCCCTCAGCATGGATGCCGTGCAAAAAGCCAATTCCGGCCACCCTGGCGCCCCGATGGGGATGGCCGATATTGCTGAAGTGCTGTGGAATGACTTCCTGAAGCACAACCCTAACGACCCGACCTGGTACGACCGCGACCGCTTTATTCTCTCTAACGGTCACGCCTCGATGCTGCTCTACAGCCTGCTGCACCTTTCCGGCTACGATCTACCGCTGGAAGAGCTGAAAAACTTCCGCCAGCTGCACTCTAAAACGCCGGGCCACCCGGAGATAGGCTATACGCCGGGCGTTGAAACCACCACCGGACCGCTGGGCCAGGGGCTGGCGAATGCCGTCGGGCTGGCGATTGCCGAGCGCACCCTGGCCGCGCAGTTTAACCAGCCGGACCATGAGATTGTCGATCACTACACCTATGTCTTTATGGGTGACGGCTGTCTGATGGAGGGGATCTCCCACGAGGTCTGTTCGCTGGCGGGCACGCTGGGGCTCGGCAAGCTGATTGGCTTCTACGACCACAACGGCATCTCCATCGACGGGGAAACCGAGGGCTGGTTTACCGACGATACGGCGAAGCGCTTTGAAGCCTATCACTGGCACGTGGTACACGAGATCGACGGCCACGATCCTGAGGCGGTAAAAAAAGCGATTCAGGAAGCGCAGAGCGTGAAGGACAAACCGTCCCTGATTATCTGCCGCACCACCATCGGCTTCGGCTCGCCGAACAAAGCGGGCAAAGAAGAGGCGCACGGCGCAGCGCTGGGCGAAGAGGAAGTGGCGTTAACCCGGCAGAAGCTGGGCTGGAAATACCCGCCCTTTGAGATCCCCAAAGAGATCTACAGAGCCTGGGATGCGCGCGAGGACGGTGAGAAAGCGCAGCACGCGTGGAACGAAAAATTTGCCGCCTACAAAAAAGCGCACCCGGAGCTGGCCGCCGAGTTTTCCCGCCGCATGAGCGGTGGCCTGCCAGAGGACTGGGACGATAAAACCCAGGCGCTGATTGAAAACCTGCAGTCTAACCCGGCGAAAATCGCCACCCGTAAGGCGTCGCAAAATACCCTGAACGCGATTGGCCCTATCCTGCCCGAACTGCTCGGCGGCTCGGCGGATCTGGCGCCGAGTAACCTGACCATCTGGTCGGGCTCGAAATCGCTGAAAGAGGACATTGCCGGGAACTACATCCACTACGGCGTGCGCGAGTTCGGGATGACCGCCATTGCCAACGGCATCGCTCACCACGGCGGCTTCGTGCCGTACACTGCCACCTTCCTGATGTTCGTCGAGTACGCCCGTAACGCGGCGCGCATGGCGGCGCTGATGAAGGCGCGGCAAATCATGGTTTATACCCACGACTCCATCGGTCTGGGTGAGGACGGGCCAACGCACCAGGCAGTGGAACAGCTCGCGAGCCTGCGCCTGACACCGAACTTCAGCACCTGGCGTCCGTGCGACCAGGTTGAGGCTGCGGTCGGCTGGAAGCTGGCGGTTGAGCGCCACAACGGGCCCACGGCGCTGATCCTGTCGCGTCAAAACCTGGCGCAGATTGAGCGCACGCCGGAGCAGGTGAAAAACATCGCCCGCGGCGGTTACATCCTGAAAGACAGCGGCGGCAAGCCGGACGTGATCCTGATTGCCACCGGCTCTGAGGTGGAAATTACGGTGAAAGCGGCGGAGAAACTGACCGCCGAAGGTCACGCGGTGCGCGTGGTATCTCTGCCTTCAACGGATATTTTTGACGCGCAGGATGAGGCGTACCGCGAATCGGTGCTGCCGTCCAGCGTCGCGGCGCGCGTGGCGGTCGAGGCCGGTATTGCCGACTACTGGTACAAATATGTGGGACTGAAAGGAGCGATTGTTGGCATGCGGGGTTACGGTGAATCCGCTCCTGCCGACAAGCTGTTCCCGTATTTCGGCTTTACCGTTGAGAACGTGGTGGAGAAAGCGCTGAGCGTGTTGTAATGCGACAGCGCCATCCGGCAAAACTAGCGAGTGATCCATAGCGTGGGCCAGGCGTCTGGCCCATTCCAGTTATCACAGCTCGGCTCTTCGGCGTAGCGCACCAGACGGAAACGCTGGCCGTCATAACGCCAGCGCGTCTGGATCCCACAGTCTCCGATCCCGCGTCCCAGCGCCAGCGTCGTCAGCTCGCGCGTCTTCTCATCAAAGCGGGTATTCATGAGCTCCATGTCACTGCTCTGGCTGGAGGGGGTAAACGGCAGACGCAGCCTGACGCTTCTTGCAGCAAACGGTGTTTTACGCGACACCACCCACGCCAGGTCGACGGTATTGTACGCGCCCGCTTCACAGCTGATGATCATCAGCGCTTTGTCATCGGTCAACGCGGTCACGCGCACTTCCCGACGGTTTGGGTCGAGGGAGCACTGGCTGTGGTTCATGCGCCAGTTACCGTAATCCAGCAGATCGTTCAGTTCGCCATGCGTCAGCGGCGTCGGCGTCGGGTTCACGACGGCTACCTTTTTTAACGCGGGTGCTGGCGGCACGCTTAGCGGCGGGCCATCCCCTTTTTTAATCCATGCCGTTTCGCTGCCAACGCGCTTCTGCTGGGCGTCGATAAACAGCAGCGCCGCTTTCAGACCGACCAGAGAGATCGTCTGCTTTCCTCCGCGCAGGGTCAGAGCCTGCCCTTCCTGAATGGTTTTCAGAAACGTGGTAATGGTGCCCGTGTCGTCGGTCTTGAGATGCCAGGGCGTTAACTGCCAGTGCGGTGCAGTGAGTTTTAACGGAACATTGTCGAGCAGCAGGCGCGGGGCAATGTCAGGCTCTTTTACCGGCTGGGTCGAAAGTCCGCCGAGATCGATGCGCAGGCTGGCGTCCGTTTTCGCACCGGCGCTACGGCTCAGGGTCATGACCAGACCGTAATGTTCGCCGGTATTGCGCGCTACGCAAAAATTCTGGTTGTTGCAGGTAACCTGCCAGTCTGAGAAGGACTGCTGCGCAGGCGCAGCCCACACCCGCGGTGCAGGCAGCACGCAAAAAACGAAGAGAAGAAAAACGCAGTAGCGCATGAATGGCACAGCCCCGGAAACGAATAGGTCAATCTGGGGCGTATCTTCGTGCCCAGGACGGGCGGGCTCAATCGGATTTATCGGATAGATTTATCTGAAATACAACTTATCACGATACCTGAGTGCCGTTCATCAGTCCGCTGGTTTGCAGATATTGCAGCAGGATCACCGCTTTACCGTCGCGGATTTCGCCGCGTTTCACCATCTCAACGGCCTGAGTGAAAGGCATTTCCAGCACTTCAATGTCTTCATCCTCGACGCCGCCGCCGCGGTGCGTGCGCTGGGCATCGGTATATTCCGCAATAAAGAAGTGGACCAGCTCGGTGACACCGCCAGGGGACATGAAAAGCTCAAAGACTTTTTGCACCTCTCCCACTTCAAAACCCGTCTCCTCGACGGCCTCCTTGCGGATGCAGACTTCCGGCTCATCGTCATCAAGCAGACCGGCGCAGGTTTCAATCAGACGCCCGTCCTCGTTGCCGTTGACCCAGGTCGCGACCCGAAACTGGCGAATCAGCACCACGCTCTGCTTTTCACGGTTATACAGCAGAATGGTTGCGCCATTGCCCCGGTCGTAGACTTCGCGTTTATGGCGAATCACGTCACCGTTCTTACGGGTTAAATCGTAAGTGATGTTACGCAGAACAAAGTAATTTTCAGAAAGGATTTTGTCTTTGATAACGGTAATGTTCAGGGACATACGGGCTCCACGGCAAAATGAGTCTGTTTATACTACCCCGTGAAGCCCGCTTTGTCGTCCGTCGGCTCAAGCGGCGCGTTTCTTCTCGCCAGATTTCAGGTTAATGCCCAAAGCGGCTTTTGGATCAATAACCTTATCTTTAGTATGAATAAGCTATTTGCTCGCTACCGCGTTATCAGGCAATGTACAACTGCCCGTGACCAGTGGCTGAGCCATTTTATGCAGAGATCCGTTCCGTGACCGTTAAACGACCCGTTTCAGGGAGCCTTGCCTGGGCTTTCTTTTCGATCATTGCCTTGTCTGTGCTGACCAGCACCGTCGCGCTGCTGACGCTTGCCAGCAGCCAGCGTGACGCTGAAGCCATCAATATTGCGGGTTCACTGCGTATGCAGAGCTACCGTCTCGGCTATGAAATGCAGCGCAACAGCCCCTCTCTCATCGCGCATCGCGAGAGCTGGCAGCGGACGTTAAGCGCCCCCTCCCTGCAGAAGTTGAACCGCTGGTACGTCCCGGATAACGTTAAAGCGCGCTATCAGCAGCTGCACGTGGCCTGGCTGGAAATGGATAAGCACATCGCCCGCGGCGACAGCGCCTGGTATGACGCGCATATTGAGGATTTTGTCGGCCGCATTGATGCCTTTGTGCTCGCCCTCCAGCACTATACCGAACATAAAATCCAGACGGTGACCCTACTCTCTCTGGCTGGCGCGCTCGGGATCCTGCTGCTGACGCTGTTTACCCTGCGGCGCATTCGTCGCCAGGTGGTGTTGCCGCTGAACAATCTGGTGGCGGCCAGCGAACGCATTGAGCGAGGCGAATTTACCACCCCAGCGCCGGACACCGCCCTGCCCAACGAACTGGGCCAGCTCTCCCGCGCCTTCAACCATATGTCGGGCGAGCTGCATACTCTGTATCGTTCGCTTGAAGCCTCCGTCGCGGAAAAGACGCGGCATTTACATGAGGCTCACCAGCAGCTCGACATGCTGTTCAAATGCTCCCAGGCGCTTAATACCGGGCAGATAGACAGCCTGTGCTTCCGGCACATTTTGCAGATTGTCCATGAATACACGCAGATGAATTACCTGGAATTACGCACCAGCGACGACTGGCGGCTGTGTGAAGGCACGGAGTCGGACGCTCTCCCTCTGCAAAACCTGCCGGTTCTGATGCAGGACACCCTCTACGGCGAGCTGCGCTGGCAAAGCGAGACGGGCAGCGTTCCTCTTCCGCTGATGAGAAGCGTAGCGACCATGCTCGGGCGCGGGCTCTACTTTAACCAGGCGCAAAAGCATTACCAGCAGCTGCTGCTGATGGAGGAGCGCGCCACCATCGCCCGCGAGCTGCATGATTCGCTGGCGCAGGTGCTCTCCTATCTGCGGATCCAGCTCACGCTGCTTAAACACGCCGTACCGGAAGATAATGCCCCCGCGCAGGCGATCATTACCGACTTCTCCCGCGAGCTGAACAACGCCTGGCAGCAGCTACGCGAGCTACTGACCACCTTCCGCCTGACGCTGAATCATGCGAATTTACCCGCGGCGCTGCAGGAGTCCCTCGATGCCCTGCAGAGCCAGACGCAGGCGAAGCTGCATCTCGACTGCCGTCTCTCCTCGCTGGCGCTGGATGCGCAGAAGCAGGTGCATTTGCTGCAGATCGTGCGTGAGGCCGTGCTCAATGCGATCAAGCACGCGCAGGCCAGCGAAATCACCGTCAGTTGCGTGACCGCCGTGGACGGTACGCACAGCGTCAGCATTCGCGATAACGGCATCGGGATTGGCGAGGCCAGCGAGCCGCCGGGACACTACGGGTTGAACATTATGCGAGAACGCGCGCAACGGCTCGGCGGAATGCTGCACTTCTCCCAGCCGCAAAACGGCGGCACGCAGGTCAGCGTGACGTTTCCGGTGTCCGCGCCGTTAACCGGTAAATAACGGTAAAGGAGGAAGCGCAGAGAAAAGCGCATGATAATTTACACTATCTCCTTTATTTCTCCACGTTTGGTCTTCGTCTTGCCGCTACAGTGATGCGGGCAATAAACAATAATGACGTGCAGCAAAACGAGGTCACTTTTTCATGGCGAATTTTTTCATCGATCGCCCCATTTTTGCCTGGGTACTTGCCATTCTGTTATGTCTGACGGGTGTCCTGGCCATTACTTCACTTCCTGTTGAGCAATATCCCGATCTGGCGCCGCCTAACGTGCGGGTCACGGCAAACTACCCCGGCGCTTCCGCACAGACGCTGGAAAATACCGTGACGCAGGTTATCGAGCAGAACATGACGGGCCTGGATAACCTGATGTACATGTCGTCGCAAAGCAGCGCGACGGGTCAGGCGACGGTCACCCTGAGCTTTAAGGCAGGCACTGACCCGGACGAAGCGGTGCAGCAGGTACAAAACCAGCTGCAGTCGGCCATGCGTAAGCTGCCCCAGGCCGTGCAGAACCAGGGCGTCACCGTGCGTAAAACCGGTGATACCAACATTCTGACTATCGCCTTTGTCTCCACCGATGGTTCGATGGATAAACAGGATATTGCGGACTACGTCGCCAGTAATATTCAGGACCCGCTCAGCCGCATTAACGGCGTCGGGGATATCGACGCCTATGGCTCACAATACTCAATGCGCATCTGGCTCGATCCCAACAAGCTGAACAGCTTCCAGATGACGGCAACCGACGTAACGGATGCCATCAAAGCCCAGAACGCGCAAATTGCCGTGGGGCAACTGGGCGGAACGCCTTCCGTCGATAAACAAGCGCTGAATGCCACCATTAATTCACAGTCTCTGCTGCAGACTCCGGACCAGTTCCGCAACATCACCCTGCGCGTGAATCAGGATGGCTCAGAAGTGCGTCTGGGCGATGTCGCCACGGTGGAAATGGGCGCTGAAAAATACGACTACCTGAGCCGCTTTAACGGCAACCCGGCCTCCGGTCTGGGGATCAAGCTGGCCTCCGGCGCGAACGAAATGGCGACGGCGAAACTGGTGTTAGACCGTCTGGATGAGCTGTCGCAGTATTTCCCGCACGGGCTGGAATACAAAGTCGCCTATGAAACCACCTCCTTCGTTAAAGCGTCGATTGAGGATGTCGTGAAGACCCTGCTGGAAGCGATCGCCCTGGTGTTCCTGGTGATGTACCTGTTCCTGCAAAACTTCCGCGCGACGCTGATTCCTACCATTGCCGTCCCGGTGGTGCTGCTGGGTACCTTCGCGGTGCTCTATGCGTTCGGGTACAGCATTAACACCCTGACGATGTTTGCGATGGTGCTGGCGATTGGCCTGCTGGTGGATGATGCCATCGTGGTAGTCGAAAACGTCGAGCGCATCATGAGCGAAGAGGGGCTCACCCCGCGACAGGCGACGCGCAAATCGATGGGACAAATCCAGGGGGCGTTGGTCGGTATCGCGATGGTGCTGTCGGCAGTCTTTATCCCGATGGCCTTCTTTGGCGGTACAACCGGGGCGATTTACCGTCAGTTCTCAATAACCATCGTCTCGGCGATGGTGCTCTCTGTGCTGGTAGCGCTGATCCTCACTCCTGCGCTTTGCGCCACGATTCTTAAGCCGCTGCATAAAGGGGAGCACCACGGTCAGAAAGGATTTTTCGGCTGGTTTAACCGTATGTTCAACCGCAACGCCGCGCGGTATGAATCTGCCGTCGGTAAAGTGCTGCACCGCAGCCTGCGCTGGATGATGATTTACGTTGTGCTGCTGGGCGGCATGGTGTGGCTGTTCCTGCATCTGCCTACTTCGTTCCTGCCGCAGGAAGACCGGGGAATGTTCATCACCTCGGTGCAGCTCCCGAGCGGATCCACGCAGCAGCAAACGCTGAAGGTGGTTCAGAACGTAGAGCAGTACTTCTTCACCAAAGAGAAAGATAACGTTGTGTCAGTCTTCTCTACCGTCGGCTCCGGTCCGGGCGGGAACGGGCAGAACGTCGCCCGCATGTTTGTCCGCCTGAAAGACTGGGACGAACGCGACGCCAAAACGGGAACCTCGTTTGCCATCATTGAACGCGCAACCAAAGCGTTTGCGCATATTAAAGAAGCGCGCGTCTTTGCCAGCAGCCCGCCGGCCATCAGCGGTCTCGGCAGTTCTGCCGGGTTTGATATGGAACTGCAGGACCACGCCGGTGCGGGGCACGCGGCGCTGATGGCCGCGCGCGATAAGCTGCTAGAGCTTGCAGGGAAAGATCCCGGCCTGACCCGCGTTCGTCATAACGGTCTGGATGACAGCCCGCAGCTGCAGGTGGATATCGATCAGCGTAAGGCGCAGGCGCTGGGCGTGTCGATCGACGATATTAACGACACCCTGCAAACGGCGTGGGGCTCAAGCTACGTCAATGATTTTATGGATCGCGGCCGCGTGAAAAAAGTGTATGTCCAGTCTGCCGCGCCGTTCCGCATGTTGCCGGGGGATATTAACCGCTGGTTTGTACGCAATAATGCGGGCGGAATGGTGCCCTTCTCGGCCTTTGCCACGTCACGCTGGGAGAGCGGTTCGCCGCGCCTGGAGCGCTATAACGGCTATTCCGCGGTTGAGATCGTCGGGGAAGCCGCGCCGGGCGTCAGCACCGGTACCGCCATGGACACCATGGAAAAGCTGGTGCAGCAGCTGCCCGCCGGTTTTGGTCTGGAATGGACGGCCATGTCTTACCAGGAGCGTCTCTCCGGGGCGCAGGCCCCTGCCCTGTATGCGCTTTCTCTGCTGGTGGTCTTCCTTTGCCTTGCCGCGCTGTATGAGAGCTGGTCGGTTCCGTTCTCCGTGATGCTGGTAGTGCCGCTTGGGGTTATCGGTGCGCTGCTGGCAACCTGGATGCGCGGCCTGGAGAACGACGTTTACTTCCAGGTGGGGTTACTCACGGTGATCGGGTTGTCGGCGAAAAACGCCATTCTGATCGTAGAATTTGCCAACGAGATGAATGCCAAAGGCCACGAGCTGATGGCCGCCACGCTGCACGCCTGCCGCCAGCGCTTACGTCCGATCCTGATGACCTCGCTGGCGTTCATTTTTGGTGTACTGCCGATGGCAACCAGCACGGGTGCAGGCTCCAGCAGCCAGCATGCGGTGGGTACCGGTGTAATGGGGGGCATGATTTCGGCCACCATTCTGGCGATTTATTTCGTTCCGCTGTTCTTTGTGCTGGTGCGTCGTCGCTTCCCGCTCCGGGAACGACAGGAATAACCCGCAGCCATAAAAAAGGCGGCTTTATCGGCCGCCTTTTTATTGTGTGATTAATTCACACTATGGTTATTTTACTTATTTTAGTGCTCTTGCAATTCTTACTGAATGTCATTTACGAAGCATGCCTTCGATAAAATCTTTCCAGTTCCCCAGTTCACGTTCAATCATAACAACCTCTCTTATTATTATGCGCATTCTACGAAAACGTATCATCATTGTGAAGACTATTTAACCAATTGCTGTGATTGTACCCCGCCACCGCTGGAGATTTATGATAAATATGAACGGAGAACCTTAAATTTTGTGTGACGGCCAGCAATATTTTGAAATAACCCTACGGACGGGTGAGTTTTATTTTTCCCGTTGAGTTTAAGAGCAATTTAACCCTGATGGACTTCTATGCTTAAATGGTGAAAGAATATTCAGCGTACAGCTGTGAGTTGAATTAAGAAGAAGTGTAAATCCAGAGCATTCCTGAATGTGTTATATTCCGCTTAAGGATATATCTTCGAATTTACTGAACATTTAATCGCTACAAGAGCAAAAGGATTCAACATGGTTGTGATGTACGGCATTAAAAATTGCGACACCATCAAAAAAGCGCGCCGCTGGCTGGAAACCAATAACGTCGAGTACCGCTTCCACGATTACCGTGTCGACGGGCTTGATGCAGAATTTCTGCATACCGCCATTAACGAACTGGGATGGGAAGCGCTGCTGAACACCCGCGGCACGACCTGGCGTAAACTGGACGAATCCGTTCGCGCCAGCATTAACGACGCCGACAGCGCGGCAAAACTGATGCTCGACATGCCGGCAATTATCAAACGCCCATTGCTCTGCAAGCCAGGTCAGCCTATGCTGCTGGGTTTCAGTGAAACCCTTTATTCTGACTTTTTCGTTGAGGTGTAGTGTATGTCATGCCCGGTCATTGAGCTGACTCAACAGCTTATTCGCCGTCCCTCCCTTAGCCCGGACGACGCAGGTTGTCAGGCATTAATGATTGAGCGCCTGCGTGCCATCGGTTTTACCGTTGAGCGTATGGATTTTGGCGATACCCAGAACTTCTGGGCGTGGCGCGGCCAGGGCGAAACGCTGGCCTTTGCCGGGCACACTGACGTCGTTCCTGCGGGTGACGCGGATCGCTGGATTAACCCGCCGTTTGAACCAACCATCCGCGATGGCATGCTCTTTGGTCGCGGCGCGGCAGACATGAAAGGCTCGCTGGCGGCGATGGTGGTGGCGGCTGAGCGCTTTGTGGCTCAGCACCCGAACCACAAAAACCGTCTCGCGTTTTTGATCACCTCCGACGAAGAAGCCAGCGCCCATAACGGCACCGTGAAGGTCGTTGAAGCGCTGATGGCACGCAACGAGCGTCTCGACTACTGTCTGGTCGGCGAACCGTCCAGTACCGAAGTGGTGGGTGATGTCGTTAAAAACGGCCGCCGTGGCTCGCTGACCTGTAACCTGACCCTGCACGGCGTTCAGGGGCACGTGGCCTACCCGCATCTGGCTGATAACCCGGTCCATCGCGCCGCGCCAATGCTGAACGAACTGGTGGGCATTGAGTGGGATAAAGGCAACGAGTTCTTCCCGCCGACCAGCATGCAGATCGCGAACGTCAAGGCCGGGACCGGCAGCAACAATGTCATCCCGGGAGACTTCTTCGTCCAGTTCAATTTCCGCTTCAGCACCGAGCTGACTGATGAGACGATCAAAGCGCGCGTTGTCGCTCTGCTGGAAAAATATAACCTGCGCTACACCGTGGACTGGTGGCTTTCCGGCCAGCCTTTCCTGACGCAGCGCGGCAAGCTGGTGGATGCGGTGGTGAACGCCATTGAGCACTATAATGAAATTAAGCCACAGCTGCTGACGACCGGCGGCACCTCAGACGGGCGCTTTATCGCCCGCATGGGTGCACAGGTTGTCGAACTGGGTCCGGTTAACGCGACGATTCACAAAATCAACGAGTGTGTGAACGCAGCTGATTTACAACTGCTGGCCCGCATGTATCAACGTATTATGGAGCAACTCGTCGCCTGACGAACGCTCAGAGAGGAATAGCGAATGGATTGGCTTGCAAAGTACTGGTGGATTCTGGTGCTGGTGTTTCTGGTCGGGGTACTGCTTAACGTGATTAAAGATCTTAAGCGCGTTGACCACAAAAAGTTTCTCGCGAATAAGCCGGATCTTCCGCCGCACCGTGATTTTAACGACAAGTGGGACGATGATGACGACTGGCCGAAGAAGGACCAGAAAAAGTAATCGTTAAGTTTCCCCTCTCCCCGGGAGAGGGGGAAACCTCACATAAACTCAACAATATCATCGTCATTCGGCTTACCGCCGCTGAGCGCTTCATCAAAGTAGTGCTTCGGCACGGTATAGCGCAGATGGTCGAGCGCAAACTGCATGCTGCGGTCGTCAATCGCGTGGCCCAGATCGTCCACAATATCCAGCGTGACATCCCCGCCTTCGCGCATCAGCGCTTCCTGAGCCGCCACCGCATGCGAAAGCTCAATCACCCGGTCTTCGCCACCGTGAATGAGATGGATGGTGGTCTGCGTGGTCGCGCTTGTCGGCAGCGTCGCATAACGCCCGTTAAACGCGATGACGCGTGAAACCAGACCCGGCTGCGCTTTCACACTTTCCAGCGACATGATTGTCCCCTGAGAGAAGCCAATCAGCGCCGTTGCGTCCGCGCCCACACCGCTCTGCTGCTGCCAGTAGCGCACAATGTCGATAAAGGTGGGCATAATGGCATCAATGCGCGCCTGACGGTTCTCCTCCGTCACGCCCTGGACAGAGAACCACTGCCGTCCGTCAGGGCCGCACGGCTCAACGCCACCGATGCTGACAATCAGCGCTTCCGGGAAAATGGGGGCAAACCAGCTGCCAATCTGTCCCATGTTGACGGCATTATCGCCAACGCCATGAAACAACAGCAGTAACTGTTTAGCCGGTTTGTCAGGGCTTTGAACAACAAAATGGTCGTGTTTCATGGCGGTCTCCTTAATTGATGAGCAGGATTTTACGCCTCTGCGGGGTAATGACCATGCCACTTTACTGAAGAAGTCATTGAAAAAATTGCCATTGCAAAATGTCGGCCTTCAGCTGCTGACAGCGGGCAGCGTCGAGATGCTCCAACGCCTGTGCGGTTTCATCACGCAGCTTTGCCAGCAACGCTTTTCGTCCGCCCTCGTCCGTTCGTCCCGCGATTTTCCCACGAAGCGCCGGGAGCGGCATGTCTGTGGTTAACACCAGCCGCGTCAGGGCGGCAACCGAGGTTGAAAACGCCCGGTGTGCAAAGGCAAACCCCGCCAGCTCCAGCCAGTCGTCACTATTAAGGGTAGCTTCCCAGGCATCGGTCACCGGGATCTTTTCACCATTCCAGGCCGACAAAACGCGCATATCCCGACACAGGCGCTGATGCTCCTGGTCACATAACCGGTGACCGGCATCGCTCAGCGGGAGTATGGCCATCGCCGTGTAGCACCCGCTGCTGGCCTCCCGATGGCTACCCATTCGCACCAGCACAAAACCGCACCGCTGCCAGAAACGCCACAGCTCATCGGTATAGCCAAAGCTGACCGAGAGATAATCTTCACCGCTGGCGCTGCGAATAAGCCGCTGGCCGATGCCTTCCCGCTGACGGTGGGGATGCACCGCAATGCGGCTGATCCGTCGACCCTTAAGCGTCGCCGCGAGTGGCGATCCGCCGTGCGCCGCCAGCGACTGCGCCACAAGGTTCCCGCGTGGACGACGAAAGCCCGCCCACACCGCGCGGCTCAGTTCAGAGGACAGACCGCCCTCCTCCACCAGCCAGAGTGCGCCTGCGATATCCGCGCCCGCCTGTGCAACCGCAAAGTGCTGGCCGGGGGCGTCCATCATCCGGCGTAAATCGAGGGGGGAGGTGCGGTAGTGCGCGGCACACAGCAGCTCATACACACTTGCCACAGCTGCCGGGTCGCTCTCCCACATCTGCGGCTCCAGCGACCGTAAACGCACGTCGCCTTCCGGTTTGCGGTCAATAAGGGCATCGTCAAACAGCAGCGTATTTGCCACTATCCGTTCAAGCGGACACCCGGCCGCCCAGCGAATGGGGGTGGTTAAGGTATAGCGCTGCAACCCGCTGAACCGGGCGCAGAACTTAAGCAGGAACCCCCTGCCCGTACCTTCATAACCCTGGACCGTGGTGGTTAACAACACGCGGGGAAAGCGCGCCACCAGCTTTTCCAGCAGCGGTCCTGGGATGGCGGCGGCTTCATCAACAATCAGCCAGTCGGCCTGCAGCGTGGAAGCCAGCAGCGCATCCGGGGCCATAAAGTGGAAACGATCACCGGCGAAACGCGCAATGACATCAGCCGCCCCTTTAGCCGGTGCAGTGACCACAGCCTTCCCCTGAATGCTATTGAGCAGCATCCCCGCCAGGGCTGACTTTCCGCGTCCGCGCGGTGCCGTCACGGCAGCGACGCCCGCGGGCATGGTCAGAAGCGCGTCGAGGATCTCAGCCTGCTCGCGCTGCGGCTCGCCGCTGGCAGGCTGCCAGGCGGGTGGATCCGGCGCTGCGGGAAGGGAGAGAGGAAGATGCTGTTGCCAGACGATCGCATCCGCATCGGCGGCAAGCGTCCGGCAAAAATGGTGAACGAAGTGCGGGGTAGCGATCGGCTCCGCGCTGTCGCTCCAGCGCACCGAATCGCCGTCGGGCTTCGCGGCCCAGTCGGCGAGCGGCGGCACCAGCAGCACCAGCAGGCTTCCGGCGCGCAGCGTTCCGCTGAGCGCGGCGAAGGCTGAGACGTCAAACCCGGCACGCGCGTCAAAAACGGCGTGCAGGTATTCGCGTCCCAGCAGTCCGCTGATGGCTTTAGAAGGATTCTCATCCAGCCACAGCCAGTCCCCTGATAAGGCCTCACGCAGACTGGTCGCCCGGCTTAACGTCCACTGTTCATCGCCGCTGAGCACCACCAGACGGCGATGCCCGGAACGCTGAAGCTGCGTAATCAGCTGTTCAAACCCCAGCATCACATAGCTTTGCCGAAGGTATTACACTGTGACGGGTTACCGCTGTCGAAGCCACGCTTAAACCAGCTGTAGCGCTGCTCTGAGGTGCCGTGCGTGAAGCTGTCCGGCACGACGCGCCCCTGGCTCTGCTGCTGTAAACGATCGTCACCAATTGCCTGCGCGGCGTTCAGTGCCTCTTCAAGATCGCCTGCCTCAAGCACGCCCTGCTGCTGCATGCTATGCCCCCAGACGCCCGCGAAGCAGTCGGCCTGCAGTTCCATTTTGACGGAAAGGCGGTTCACTTCGGCCTGAGACGCATTTTGCTGGAGCTGGCGCACTTTAGGCTCAATCCCCAGCAGCTTTTGCACGTGATGGCCGACTTCATGCGCGATCACATAGCCCTGGGCAAAATCGCCGTCAGCGCCAAGCTTGCGTTTCATGTCATCGTAAAAAGAGAGATCGATATAGACGGTGCCGTCCGCCGGACAGTAGAACGGCCCCATCACAGATTGGCCGGTACCGCATCCGGTGCGGGTTGCGCCCCGGTACATCACCAGCTTCGGCTGCTGATAGGTGCGCCCCATTTTCTCAAACTGCTGACCCCAGGTGTCTTCAGTGGTCGCGAGAATAACGGAGGTAAATTTGGCCGCTTCATCTTCATTCGGACTGATGGAGCGCTGAGAATGTTGTTGCTGCTGCAGCGGTTGACCGGTCATCAGACCGGTGAGATCGACGCCATAATAGCCCGCGACCAGCACCACAATCAGCAGGATGATACCGCCCTTGCCGCTGGGTAAGCGGAAGCCGGGCCCGCCCATTGAAGGACCACCGCCACCATCACTGCGTCTGTCTTCTACATTGTCACTTTCACGACGCCCTTGCCAGCGCATATCTACCTCGAACTATTCCATTAATAATAGCTATGATCGTAGGCGGTTAACGGCAAGATTACCATAGGAAACAAAGGTAAGACGCCAAAGGATGCGAACATCCTTTGGCAACTGAGGGACTTAGTCGAGCTTAACGCCTAAACGGTGAGCAACCGCTTCGTATGCTTCAATCAGGCCACCCAGGCTCTGACGGAAACGGTCTTTGTCCATTTTATCCAGGGTTTCTTTATCCCACAGGCGGCTACCGTCCGGGGAGAACTCATCGCCCAGCACCACTTCGCCTTTGAACAGACCAAACTCCAGCTTGAAGTCGACGAGGATCAGGCCCGCGTCATCAAACAGCTTTTTCAGCACGTCGTTGGCTTTGTAGGTCAGCTCCTGCATACGCGCCAGGTTCTCTTTGCTCACCCAGCCGAAGGTTTCGCAGTAGGATTCGTTAACCATCGGGTCGTGCATGGCATCGTTTTTCAGGAACAGGTCGAACAGCGGTGGATTCAGTTCGATACCTTCTTCAATGCCCAGACGCTTCACCAGGGAGCCCGCTGCACGGTTACGAATAACGCATTCGACCGGAACCATATCCAGTTTCTTCACCAGACATTCCGTATCGGACAGCAACGCTTCCATCTGGGTCGGGATACCCGCTTCGGCCAGTTTGGTCATAATGAAGTGGTTGAACTTATTGTTCACCATGCCTTTACGATCGAACTGCTCAATGCGCGCGCCATCCCCTGCTGACGTATCATTGCGGAACTCGAGCACCAACAGATCCGGGTTTTCCGTGCTGTATACGGTCTTCGCTTTGCCACGATACAACTCAGCTTGCTTCTGCATCTTCATTACTCCTGGTGTGATAATTTGTGTTCAAAACGGGGTATATTATGCCACGCACACGTTTGCGTGGCACGAAAATAAAAAGGGCGGGATTAACCCGCCCTCGTATTTATTTGCTGAATGCTGCCTGGAAGACAGCGACCAGCGCATCGTTCTGCGCCTGGGTCAGCGTGTGACCTTTCGGATCGATAAACTGCAGACTGCTGCGGTTATCGAGGTCACCTACCTGAATCTTATAGTCACCGGAGGCAAGCTGAGGGTCTTTGGCGCCCAGCTCCTGCCATGCGCTGTCAGACAGCGGCTTATAGGTCGCCGTCATGCTGCCGGTTGAACGGGTGCTGTCGGTCACTTTCATGCCCACTTTTTCCAGCGTCGCCGGCAGACGTTGCCAGGTCTGGTTAAACGGTGCACGCACCACCAGCATTGGCAGGCCGGTATCATCCGCGCCGCTCTGAACGTCGTAAGTAACGCCGTTGCGGTTCTGCGCGGCGTTGGCAGCATCGGTAGCGGTCTTATCCAGACCTGCGGCAATCACGTTCAGCATTTCAGTGCTGTAGCGCTGCATAGAGGCGGCATCCGCAACCAGTTTACCCGCCTGCTCCAGGTTCAACAGCTTAACGTTAACGGCCTGCTGGTAACCCTGCGGTTTCACGGAGACTTGATAGCGTCCACGGTACTGCTGGTCTTCATCCAGACGGTTCCACTCGATCCAGTCGGTGGTTAATGTCTGGCTGGCGTCATCGCGTTTATCGATGGTGTAGTTCTTCGCCTGAATAACGCTGACGACCTGTGGCCACAAATTACTTCCACGGGCGCTTTCGACCAGCAGAGACGCCGTATCACCGGTGAACTGGGTACGCGCCCCGCTCACCAGCGCCAGCGGCTGTGCTGGCGGACGAATATCAAGCGCCTTACCGACCAGACCGCTGCCGTTGGTCACGGGGATATTATAATCGCCGTTCTGAATCGGCAGGATCATACCAGCCGGTGCATGAAGTTCAGCAAGCGGGGTCGCATCCAGATAGGATTCATCACCGCTCACCTGGCGCTTGTAGCGCGAGTCTGAACTACAGGCAGCGAGCAGCATAACAAGCGAAACACTCGCAACCTTCGCCAGGCGCGACTTCTGTACTGAATAAGCCATCAAATCTCCCTAAACTTTACAGCAAACCGGCATGCTTCAGCGCTGCCCTGACGATGTCGCGACCGTGGTCGGTAATCGGTGTCATTGGCAAACGCAGCGTATCGGATGCTACAAGCCCCAACTCCTTACACGCCCATTTCACTGGGATCGGATTGGGTTCGACAAATAATTTATTGTGCAACGGCATCAAACGCTGATTAACGACGCGCGCTTCATCAAAGTGACCGGCTGCGGCCAGTTTGCACATATCAGCCATATCGCGCGCCGCAACGTTTGCCGTTACGGAGATCACGCCATGACCACCGAGCTGCATAAAGTCCAGCGCGGTCGCATCATCACCACTCAACAGGATAAAGTCGTCTGAAACCAGCTCTTTGATCTGATGAACGCGGCTTAAGTTCCCTGTCGCCTCTTTAATACCGATAATATTTTTTACTTCCGAGAGACGACCAACGGTTTCCGGCAGCATATCGCAGCCGGTACGGGACGGCACATTATACAGAATTTGTGGCAAGTCAGTATGTTCAGCGATGGCTTTGAAGTGCTGGAACAACCCTTCCTGAGTAGGACGGTTGTAGTAAGGGGTCACCGTCAGGCAGCCCACGATACCGCTGTCGTTAAAACGTTGGGTCAGACTGATAGCTTCTGCGGTTGCGTTTGCCCCTGTTCCCGCGATGACCGGGATACGCCCGTCCGCCAGTTCCAGGGTCAGCATAACCACATCGCCATGCTCTTCGTGGCTCAGCGTTGCGGATTCACCGGTAGTCCCTACCGAAACGATCGCCGAGGTTCCGTTGGCGACATGGTAATCAATGAGCTTCTTCATGCTTGACCGGCAGACATTACCTTTTTCATCCATCGGTGTAACAAGCGCGACAATACTTCCCGTGAACATGAGCCATCCTCTGTGCGAACAAGAGCCTCAATGTTACGTTTGGAACTGTAATAAAAGCAAGCGACCTGAGGCGCTCAGGCGGTTGTATGCATGTTTTTTTTATGCTTTCCTTAGGAAGACTTAACCATGCAAAGGAAGAACAGGTTTGACAACCTCATCACAACATTACCTGGTTATCACTGCGCTGGGTGCCGACAGGCCGGGTATCGTGAACACCATCACCCGTCACGTGAGCAGCTGCGGCTGTAATATCGAAGACAGCCGCCTGGCGATGCTCGGCGAAGAGTTCACGTTTATCATGCTGCTGTCCGGAACATGGAATGCCATTACCCTTATCGAATCCACCCTGCCGCTGAAAGGCGCGGAGCTGGATTTGCTGATCGTGATGAAACGCACCACCGCGCGCCCGCGTCCGGCCCTGCCCGCGACCGTCTGGGTGCAGGTTGAAGTCCCTGATTCCCCGCATCTGATTGAGCGCTTTACCGCGCTGTTCGACAGCCATCAGATGAATATTGCCGAGCTCGTCTCCCGCACGCAGCCGGGCGATGAGAGCGCCGTTCCCACACTCTTTATTCAAATTACCGCGCACAGCCCTGCCTCACAGGATGCGTCAAATATCGAGCAAGCGTTCAAAGCCCTCTGTACAGAATTAAACGCGCAGGGCAGTATAAGCGTCGTCAATTATTCGCAGCACGAACAGGATGGAGTTGAGTAATGAATCCACTGAAAGCCGGTGACATCGCACCGAAATTTAGCTTACCGGATCAAGACGGTGAGCAAGTAAATTTGACCGACTTCCAGGGACAGCGTGTTCTGGTCTATTTCTACCCGAAAGCCATGACCCCCGGCTGCACCGTACAGGCCTGCGGCTTACGCGACAACATGGATGAGTTGAAGAAAGTCGGCGTGGAAGTGCTGGGTATCAGCACCGATAAACCGGAAAAGCTGTCACGATTTGCTGAAAAAGAGCTGCTGAACTTTACGCTGCTTTCCGACGAAGACCACCAGGTTTGCGAGCAGTTCGGCGTCTGGGGTGAAAAGACCTTTATGGGTAAAACCTATGACGGGATTCACCGCATCAGCTTCCTGATCGACGCTGACGGTAAAGTTGAACATGTGTTTGACGACTTTAAAACCAGCAACCACCACGACGTGGTGTTGAACTGGCTGAAACAAAGCGCCTGATAAACAGCAAAACGGCAACCCAGGTTGCCGTTTTTAGTGTTTTCCCCCTCTCTCTCAGGGAGAGGGTCGGGGTGAGGGCATCAGGCCGCACAAAAACTACTTCTCTTCCACCGCCGGCACATCCGGCCACGCGTGGACCACGGCTTTAATCAGCGTCGCCAGCGGAATGGCAAAGAACACGCCCCAGAATCCCCACAGCCCGCCGAAAATCACCACTGACAGGATAATCACCAGCGGATGCAGGTTCACCGCCTCGGAGAACAGCACCGGTACCAGCAGGTTACCGTCCAGCCCCTGAATAATCAGGTATACCGCAAAGCAGCTCCAGAACTCCGTGCCCAGACCAAACTGGAACAGCGCAACGCCGACTACCGGAATGGTCACCACAAACGCGCCGATATACGGGATCAGTACCGAGAATCCGACCAGCACCGCCAGCAGCAACGAGTAGTTCAGCCCGAAGATCACGAAGCCAATCCAGGTCGCCACGCCCACCACAATCATCTCCAGCACTTTGCCGCGAATGTAGTTGGTGATCTGTTGGTTCATCTCCTGCCAGACCTGCCCGGCCAGGCCGCGATTACGCGGCAGCACGCGGCGTACCGCGTTCAGCATCTGCTCTTTGTCTTTAACCAGGAAGAACACCATTAACGGCACGAGGACAAGGTAAACCGCCAGCGTCAGCAGGCCGACCAGCGAGGCCAGTGAGTATTTCACCACCGAGTCGCCCATGGTCATGATACGGGCGCGCATGTTTTCGGCCATCGCATCGATGATCCCCGCATCCATCAGCGCAGGATAACGGCGCGGCAGCGTAGCGGCAAAATCGGACAGCTTATTTAGCATGCCCGGCATATCACGGATGAGGTTGATCCCCTGCTGCCAGGCAACGGGCATCACCACGAAGGACATCAGCAGCAGAATGCCGACAAACAGCACCAGCACAATGCTGGTCGCCCAGCGGCGGGAACAGCCGATATGTTCCAGGCGCGCCGTCGGCCACTCCAGCAGGTACGCCAGCACAATCGCCACCAGCAGCGGGGCGAGCAGGCCGCTAAAGAAAAACAGAATACCGAACCCGGCGACCAGAATAACCAGCAAAGCAATGGCTTCCGGGTCGCTAAACCGACGCCGGTACCACTGCATTAACATTTCGAGCATACAACCCTTCCCTGAATCGAATGGCGGGAGTGAGACGGTGAATTGTATCTAACTGTCACAAAAAAGACTTTCCTTTTTGTATCTCCATCACGTTTCGCAAAACCCTGATCAATGGGATTTTCTTCATGCCTTAACACGGCTACACTCCCAGAGCAGCAGAGATGAACGATATGCCGGTTCATCGGTCAAATTAGCACATCCAACATACAGGACAGTGGTTATGTTCAGGCAGTTGAAAAAAACACTGGTTGCGACACTGATTGCCGCACTGACGGTCGGCCAGGTGTTGCCCGCTTTCGCTGACTCGTCCGATTCATTGCCGGACATGGGCACCACGGCAGGAAGCACGCTCTCTATCGGCCAGGAGATGCAAATGGGCGATTACTATGTGCGTCAGCTGCGCGGCAGTGCCCCGCTGATCAATGACCCCCTGCTGGTACAGTACATTAACGGGCTGGGGATGCGTCTGGTGGCGCATGCCGACTCGGTAAAAACGCCCTTCCATTTCTATTTAATCAATAATGACGAAATCAACGCCTTCGCCTTCTTTGGCGGGAACGTGGTGCTGCACTCGGCCTTATTCCGCTACTCAGACAACGAAAGCCAGCTGGCTTCGGTGATGGCGCACGAAATTTCGCACGTCACCCAGCGCCATCTGGCGCGTGCGATGGAAGATCAGAAGCGTAACGCCCCGCTGACCTGGGTAGGGGCGCTGGGCTCTATTCTGCTGGCGATGGCCAGCCCGCAGGCCGGGATGGCGGCGCTGACCGGTACGCTGGCGGGAACACGTCAGGGGATGATCAGCTTCACCCAGCAAAACGAGCAGGAAGCAGACCGCATCGGCATTCAGGTTTTACAGCGCTCCGGCTTTGACCCGCAGGCGATGCCGAGCTTCCTCGAAAAACTGCTCGACCAGGCGCGCTACTCGTCGCGTCCCCCGGAAATTCTGTTAACCCACCCGCTGCCGGAAAGCCGACTCTCGGACGCGCGTAACCGTGCCAACCAGATGCGTCCGGTGGTCGTGCAGTCATCGCAGGATTTCTACATGGCGAAAGTGAGAACGCTTGGCATGTACAATTCCGGACGTAACCAGCTCACGAGTGACCTGCTGGATACTCTGTCAAAAGGCAACGTGCGGGAGAAGAACGCCGCGCAGTATGGCCAGGCGTTGCAGGCGATGGAAGCCAGCAAATATGACGAGGCGCGTAAAGCGCTCCAGCCGCTGCTGACAGCCGACCCGAACAATCCGTGGTATCTCGATCTCTCGACAGATATCGATCTGGGGCAGAAAAAAACCACCGATGCGATCAACCGCCTGAAAGGGGCAAAAGAGATCCGAACCAACCCGGTGCTGCAGCTCAACCTGGCGAACGCATACTTACAGGGCGGCCAGCCTGCGCAGGCCGTGACCATTCTGAACCGCTACACCTTTAACAATAAAGACGACCAGAACGGCTGGGAGTTGCTCGCCCAGGCCCAGGGACAGCTGGGTAACCGCGACCAGGAGCTGGCGGCGCGGGCGGAAGGCCTGGCCCTGGCGGGTCGTCTCGATCAGGCTATTTCCCTGCTCAGCAGCGCCAGCTCGCAGGTGAAGCTCGGCAGCCTGCAGCAGGCCCGCTATGATGCGCGAATCGACCAGCTGCGCGGTCTGCAACAGCGCTTTAAGCCGTACGAAAAGATGTAATCAAGGAGAAGTCATGACAGACGCGGTAAAAATTTACCATAACCCCCGCTGCTCCAAGAGCCGCGACACGCTCAGCCTGCTGAAATCTAACGGCATCGACCCGGACGTGGTGCTGTATCTCGAGACGCCGCCGGACGCACAGACGATCCACCATCTGCTAAAAATGCTGGGGATGGGCAGCGCGCGCGAACTGATGCGTCAGAAAGAAGATCTGTATAAATCACTGAATCTGGACGACGCGCATCTTACCGAAGAGCAACTGATTCAGGCGATGGTCGAGAATCCAAAGCTGATTGAGCGCCCGATTGTAGTGGCGAACGGCAAGGCGCGCATTGGCCGTCCGCCGGAAGATGTGCTCGACATCCTCTAGTCCTTACGCCGCAGCGCTTCCAGAAACGCCTGCGGCGTCCTTTCTCCCAACTTTTTCTGCGTTTTTCCCCGGTTATAAAACTCACACAACGTGATTAACACCTCTCCTGCTGGCACATCATTCACGCGCGGAATAACGTCGCGTAATGGCACCGCCACCTGAAGCACGCTGTGTTTTTGGGGATGCATTTTTACCACCACATCGTGTGCAAGCGCCGTCGGCTCAAAGCCAAAAGTCTCAATAGATTGTATATCAGCCGGACAGGCATCGAGCAGCGCCCGCGTCCAGGTATTGAGCAGTTGAGGCGACAGCCCCGCATAGAGCCGGGCATAACACCAGCCGCTCACCGGTTCGCGCGCCCAGAGCAGGTGCTGCTCACCGCCATCGTCCATGTGAAGGGACAGAGGCAAATGATGGAGCACCAGCGTGTTTGGCCGCATGCCAGCCTTGAGCGCTTTTATTCCCTGCAACGGCCCCCCTTTTAACTTCGCGGAGGCCGGTTTGAGATAGCGGTTCAGCGTTGCCCTTGAAACGGGGATCCCCAGCACGTCATTAACCATCTGCAGCAGTTCATCCAGCGGCGCCCCCGAGATGTCGCGCAGGGCATTGACCAGCGCAGCCTGCTCCTGTCTCAACGCTTTGTGTATCACTTTTGGCGTCGTGTGATTATCCGAAACCTGTTCACGGTTGCGCCAGCGCCTGACGGTGGTAACGGAGATCCCCAGCTCGGTAGCCAGCTCCCTGTCGCTTTTATCTGACTGTTGAAGGTAGCGGCGGATGCGCGGCGTGGTGGTCGCATTGGCGTGCAGTTTAATTTCCATCGCAACAGTTCCGTTAACTAAACATATGAGATTTATATAACACAGGCGATTGCTTTGTGACCGATTTCACCTTTCGCTCGCCGCGCTTCACTGATAATCCACAGACATAACATAAACCATGCCACTCAATCTTGTACGGAGTTCACAATGAACAATGTTCTGGGATTTCTTGAAGCAAAACTGATGCCCCTGGCGGCGAAAACGGCCCAGCAGCGTCATCTCGGGGCCATCCGCGGTGCCTATGTTTCATTCATGCCGTTTATCATCGTCGGCTCCATTCTGCTGGTGATCTCCTCTTTCCCGAACCAAACCTATCAGCAGTTTATGTCTCAGGCCTTTGGTGAGAACTGGAGCGCGATTATTGAAATTCCGTTCAACGCGGTGTTCTCCACTATGTCGCTGTTCATTAGCTTCCTTGTCGCCTTCCGCCTGGCGGAACACTACGGCGAGGACCGCATCTCCTGCGGCATTCTGGCGCTGGTCGCGTTTCTGATCCTGACCCCGTTTATTAAGGTGGCGGAAAACGGCGGTATTACCGTCATTCCAGTGGAGTGGATTGGCAGCAAAGGATTGTTCGTGGCGATGATCGGCTCTCTGCTCTGGACGGAACTGTTCTGCTGGCTGAAGCGCAAAAATCTGGTCATAAAAATGCCGGACGGAGTGCCGCCGGCGGTGCAGGAGTCGTTCGCCGCGCTGATCCCGGCCCTGCTGGTGATGATTCTGGTGCTGGGTATCCGCATCGTGTTTGAAAACACCCACTACAACACCATCCACCAGTTTATTTATGAAGTGGTTGCCACGCCGGTGCGTCATTACGGCACCTCATACTTTGGCGCGCTGATGACGGTGTTCAGCATCACCATTCTCTGGTCAGTGGGCATTAACTCCGGCTCGATGATTAACGGCATTATTCGTCCGCTGTGGATGGAAAACCAGACCGACAACATCGCCGCGATTCAGGCCGGCACAACGCCGCCGCACATCATTACCGAACAGTTTTTTGACATGATCTGGATGGGGGGCGCGGGCGCCACGCTGTCGCTGGTGATAGCGATGCTGATCTTCGCCCGCAGCAAAAACATGCGCGAAGTGGCGCGCCTCGGTGCCGGGGCTTCGGTGTTTAACATCAACGAGCCGATTCTGTTTGGCCTGCCGGTGATCATGAACCCGATCATGCTCATCCCGTTCAACCTGGTGCCGCTGGTGCTGGTCACCGTGCAATACGCGGCGATGAAAGTTGGCGCGGTCGCCGTCACCACCGGGGTGTTTATCCCCTGGACGCTGCCGCCAGTCATCAGCGGATTTATCGTTACCGGGCACCTGAGCGGCAGCGTGATGCAGCTTATCAACCTGCTGATTGGCGCCATGCTGTACCTGCCTTTCATGCGTATCGTGGATAAACAGTACCGCGCGGCGGAAACTGCCACCGTATCGCAAACCGACGCAACCCTTGCAAAACAGGAGTAAAGCATGTGGGGAATTATCGCCACCTGGCGAATGGCACTTGAAGGCGTCACGGAGTCTGCGTCTGCCCTCGCGGCGGGTAAACCGGTCGCTTCGGCAGTAGTCGATGCCGTCGCGGCCGTGGAAGACTTTCCGTTTTATAAATCCGTCGGCTACGGTGGCCTGCCGACCGAAAACGGCGAGGTGGAGCTGGACGCGGCGTATATGGATGGCGACACGCTGGCCTTTGGCGCGGTGGGTAATCTGGTGGATATCGCCAACCCGGTGCGCGTGGCGCACGCACTGAGCCGTCAGCGCTACAACAGCCTGCTGGTCGGCCAGGGCGCGCGGGAATGGGCTCTGAGCCAGGGCTTTGCCGACAAAACCATGCTCACCGACCGCGCGTTGCAGCACTACCGCAAGCGCTGCCGCGAGACGCTGGATAAGGGCTTAAGCCCCTACGACGGGCACGACACCGTCGGCATTATCGGTCTCGACAAGCAGGGCTCGATGAGCGTTGCCACCTCCACCAGCGGTCTGTTTATGAAAAAGCGCGGCCGCATTGGTGATTCGCCGATTATCGGTTCCGGCTTTTACTGCGACAGCGAAACCGGCGCGGCCACCGCCACGGGCGTCGGCGAAGATCTGATGAAAGGCTGTACCAGCTATGAAATCGTTCGCCGGATGGCGCAAGGGATGACGCCGCAGCAGGCGGCAGACTCCGTGGTGTTCGAACTGGAGGACAAGCTGATGTCGCGGTTTGGCCGCGTGGGCGATCTCTCCGTGGTGTGCATGAACAACAGGGGCGAGTTCGGGGCCGCGACCAACATCAAAACCTTCTCGTTTGTGGTAGCGA
This sequence comes from Enterobacter sp. UPMP701, assembly GCF_053709515.1. NCBI lineage: Bacteria > Pseudomonadati > Pseudomonadota > Gammaproteobacteria > Enterobacterales > Enterobacteriaceae > Enterobacter > Enterobacter sp. UPMP701. Next base: position 177,411 of record NZ_JBSKJN010000004.1, read on the forward strand.
CGGATCGTCAGCCTCTCACTGTTTATCGTACCGAACGCCTGCGGGAGAAAACGCACTATCACGCGGTGGATGATGAGTGGATGCAGGCCTATGCCGCACGGATCCGCGCGCCGATTGAGGAGTCATGATGATCACGTATCAGTTTATCACCGCGCTTTCTGACGCGAAGCCGCAAAGCCATTTCCTCGCGTCCGCCTCCTGTACGCTATTGCCTGATACGGCGCTGTTTGCCGAAATGCGCGAGTCTGACCACATCGCAGACACGCGCTTTGGCTGCGCGCCGTTTGCCCGTATCACTCTGCTGCCCGATGCGCTCTGGCATGACAACCTGACCGAAGGGTTGCTCACTGCGCTGCGGCCGCTGCTGGCCTCACCCGTTAGCCCGAATGTGATACTGGACGTCACGAATATTGACGACGTTGTGCTGGCACAGGTGCTGCGTTTTCTCTTTAACCAGGCGCACAGGCTGAGCGATCTGAAGCTGAAGAAAACCGATGAATCGTCGGTACGCCTTGCGCACATCACCGCCCTCTGCCTGCCGGAGCAGCAGGAAAAGCTGGAAACAATCTTCCGCCAGCAGGATGCCATCGCCCACGGCATGGTCGCGGCGCGACGCCTGGCGGATGTTCCTTCCGACCACTGCACGCCGCAGTTTGTGGTGGAAGAGGCGCAAAAAATGTGTGCCGCCTTCCCTGCCCTGCGGTGCGACGTGTTGGATGAAAAACAAATCGTTGAGCGAGGGCTTGGACTGCTGCACGCCGTCGGCAAAGGGGCGACCTGCCCGCCTCGTCTGCTGGCGATTCATTATGATGGTGTCAACGACGGCCCGGTACGCTGCTATGTGGGAAAAGGAATTACCTTCGATACCGGAGGCCTGTGGCTGAAGGAAGGCGCGGGCATGTACACCATGAAATATGACATGTGCGGCGCAGCTAACGTGCTGGGGCTGATGCAGACCGTGGCAGAGCTGGCGCTCCCCGTACGCATCATGGGCGTGCTGGCGCTGGCGGAAAACGCCATCGGGCCGGACGCCATGCAGCCCGGCACGGTGGCAACGGCCTGCAACGGCATGACGGTTGAAATCAACAATACCGATGCCGAAGGCCGGTTGGTGCTGGCCGACGCCATCGCCTGGACCAGCCAGCGGCACCCGCAGGCGCGCTATATTATTGATATGGCGACCTTAACCGGTGCGGTCGTGAAAGCGCTGGGATATGAGTTGAGCGGGCTGATGACCCAGGATGAGCCGCTGCGCGCGGCGCTGACAATGGCAGGAAAACGGAGCGGCGACGAAGTATGGTCCCTGCCGCTGGATGCGCGACTGAAAAAGCAGACCGACAGCGCCATCGCCGATCTGTGCAACACGCCGACCAACAACGCGGCGATCAGCGCGTCGGCGGCCTGGCTGCTGCACCACTTTTGCCCGCCGACAATCCCGTGGGCGCATCTGGATATTAGCGGTACGGCGCTGTGGCGAGAGAGCGGCAGAAGCGTGGCGTCGGGAAGACCGATTCCGCTTTTGGTTGAGCACCTGATGGGGGATCTTTAGCCGCCACCGGGCAAAAACTCAAAGCTTAAGAATATCTTTCACAAACGGAATGGTCAGCTTGCGCTGGGCGGTAATGGAGGCGCGGTCGAGCTGATCGAGGGTATCAAACAGCGTGCGCATTTCGCGATCCAGACGCTTGAGCAGGAAGCGCCCCACGTCCTCCGGCAGCTCAAACCCACGCTGCTTTGCGCGCAGCTGTAAAGCCTGCAGCTTATCTTCATCAGATAACGGCTGAAGCTTGTAGATTTGCCCCCAGTCCAGACGAGACGCCAGATCCGGCAGCCCCAGATTCAACTGGCGCGGCGGGCGATCGCCGGTGATCAGCAGCCGGGTTTTACCTGATTCCAGGATGCGGTTGTAGAGGTTAAAGATCGCCATTTCCCACGGCTCGTCCCCCGCCACGCATTCGATATTATCGATGCAGACCAGCGAGAGATGTTCCATTCCCTCAAGCACTTCAGGCACGAACCAGGTACGTTTATCCAGCGGCACATAGCCTACCGCGTCACCGCGCGCCGAAAGCTCCGCGCAGGCGGCATGCAGCAGGTGACTGCGCCCCGCGCCTTCGCGTGACCAGATATAGATGTATCCGCTGTGATCCTGGCGCAGCACGTTTTGCAGTGCAGCCAGTAAAGAGGGGTTATCACCCGGCCAGAAACTCGCGAAAGTTTCGTCGTCAGGGAGATAAAGTGGCAGAGAGAGCTGTGCCGGTCCGTTCAGAAATACCTCAACCAGAGATCTTGCATAAAATCGGAATGAAGTTTAACACGGAACCTGCGAGGAGAGAACCGGGCGATCCTTCGCCCGGCTTTTCGATCAATGTGACGCTTTTTCGCTTTCGTCCGCGTCCAGCACCACCTCTTCCGGGCGGATCACTGAGATCAGCTTGAAAATCAGGCTCAGGCCGACACCGACGATGGTCGCCAGCGCCATGCCTTTCAGCTCCGCCGCGCCAATGTGCACCTTCGCGCCGCTCACGCCGATGATCAGGATAACGGAGGTCAGGATCAGGTTCTGCGCCTTACTGTAATCCACTTTGGATTCAATCAGCACGCGTATACCGGAGGCACCGATCACCCCGTACAGCAGCAGGGAAACGCCGCCCATCACCGGCACCGGGATGATCTGAATCGCCGCCGCCAGTTTACCGACGCAGGAGAGCAGAATGGCGATGATCGCCGCGCCGCCGATAACCCAGGTGCTGTAGACGCGGGTGATCGCCATTACGCCGATGTTCTCGCCGTAGGTGGTGTTTGGCGTGGAGCCGAAGAAACCGGAGATGATGGTGGAGAAACCGTTGGCAAACATGGAGCGGTGCAGGCCCGGGTCGCGGATCAGGTCGCGCTTCACGATGTTCGCCGTTACAACCAGGTGCCCGACGTGCTCGGCAATTACCACCAGCGCCGCAGGCAGAATGGTGAAGATAGCAAACCATTCAAAGCGCGGGGTGTAAAAGGTTGGCAGCGCGAACCAGTGCGCCTCGGCAATCGGCGTGGTATCCACAACGCCCATCACGAAGGAGAGCGTGTAGCCCGCCAGCACGCCGATCAGGATCGGGATAATCGCCATGAAACCGCGGAACAGCACGGAGCCAAATACCGTCACGCCCAGGGTTACCAGCGAGATGATGATGGTTTTGGAATCCGGTGACTGACCGTCCGCAGGCAGCAGGCCAGCCATGTTCGCCGCCACGCCCGCCAGCTCCAGGCCAATGACGGCAACGATGGCACCCATCGCCGCAGGCGGGAACATCACGTCCAGCCAGCCGGTACCGGCTTTCTTCACGATGAAGGAAACGAGGCAGAACAGCACGCCACACATGATAAAGCCGCCCAGCGCGACCTCATAACCCAGCGGCAGCAACAATAACACCGGCGAGATAAAGGCAAAGCTCGACCCGAGATACGCCGGGATTTTGCCTTTACAGATGAACAGATAAAGCAGCGTACCAATGCCGTTGAACAGCAGCACGGTAGCCGGGTTAATGTGAAACAGGATTGGCACCAGCACGGTTGCGCCAAACATGGCGAACAGATGTTGCAAACTAAGCGGGATAGTCTGTAAAAGCGGCGGTCTTTCACTCACCCCGATAGCACGGCGCGTCATAGTGTTTTCCTCTGAGATGGTTAGTTATGTGTGTTTTATTCAAAAAAAAGCCGACTATCAAAGTCGGCTTAGTTATCGTTATTCGATTATTTCGTACCAAAGATCTTATCGCCGGCATCGCCGAGCCCCGGAATAATGTACCCGTGCTCGTTCAGACCCTGGTCAACAGACGCGGTGTAAAGCTCAACGTCCGGGTGCGCTTTTTCCAGCGCCGCGATACCTTCCGGTGCAGCCACCAGAACCAGCACCTTAATGCTGCTGCAGCCCGCTTTTTTCAGCAGGTCGATGGTGGCGATCATAGAACCGCCGGTCGCCAGCATCGGGTCAACCACCAGCGCCATGCGCTCGTCGATGTTAGAGACCAGCTTCTGGAAGTAAGGCACCGGCTCCAGCGTCTCTTCATTACGGTAGATACCGACCACGCTGATGCGCGCGCTTGGGACGTGCTCCAGCACGCCTTCCATCATGCCAAGACCGGCGCGCAGGATTGGCACCACGGTAATTTTCTTACCTTTGATCTGCTCAACCTGCACCGGGCCGTTCCAGCCTTCGATGGTCACTTTTTCTGTTTCCAGATCAGAGGTCGCTTCGTAGGTCAGCAGGCTGCCCACTTCAGAAGCCAGTTCGCGAAAACGCTTCGTGCTGATGTCATGCTCACGCATCAGGCCCAACTTGTGTTTAACGAGTGGGTGTTTCACTTCCACAATCTTCATTCTCTTTCTCCTCTGAGGTGGCATCCGCAAAAAAATCGCGGGATTATACCGCTTTTTTCGGATTAGACCATACCCATCTTGCTTGACGTACATCAATCAAAAACAAAAATGCCGGAGGCTGGGCTCCGGCTTGGGTGCGGGATTCTGCCGGGTGGCGCTAACGCTTACCGGGCAATTATAGCTGCTCGCCGTTGCTCGCAATCACCTGCTTATACCAGTCGAACGATTTCTTCTTGCTGCGGTTCAGCGTGCCGTTGCCTTCATTGTCTTTATCGACAAAGATAAAGCCGTAGCGTTTTTTCATTTCGCCCGTTCCGGCAGACACCAGGTCGATACAGCCCCATGGGGTATAGCCCATCAGATCCACGCCGTCTTCCACCACCGCTTTTTTCATCTCGCGGATGTGCGCGGAAAGGTAATCGATGCGGTACTGGTCGTTCACCGTGCCGTCGCTCTCCTGCACGTCGATCGCGCCAAAGCCGTTTTCAACAATGAACAGCGGCAGCTGATAGTGATCCCAGAACCAGTTCAGAGAGTAGCGCAACCCGACCGGATCAATCTGCCAGCCCCAGTCGGATTTCTGCACGTACGGGTTGGAGACCAGGCTCTTGCTTTCGTCGTAGTCCAGCGCCGGGTTATCTGCCGTCGCTTTGGTGGCGAAGGACATATAATAGCTAAAGCCGATGTAATCCACGCAGCCCTGCTTCAGCGCGGCTTTATCTTCTTCGGTAATATCCAGCGCGAAGCCCCGACGCGCAAAGTAGTTGAGCAGATGCTGCGGGTACGTGCCGCGCACGTGAACATCGGTAAACCAGTAGCGGCGGTGCATGGCGTTCATCGCCATCATCATGTCGTCCGGCGCGCAGGTCAGCGGGTAGATAGGACACATGGCAATCATGCAGCCGATCTGCAGCGACGGGTTGATCTCGCGTCCCGCCTTCACCGCCAGGGCACTGGCCACCAGCTCGTAGTGCGCCGCCTGGAACATCACCGGCTCGCGGTCTTCGCCCGGCGCATATTTCAGCCCGGAGTTGGTAAACGGCGCAAAGTCTTCGTGGAAGTTGGCCTGGTTGTTGATCTCGTTGAAGGTCATCCAGTACTTCACTTTATGCTGATAGCGCTGGAAAACCACTTTTGCGAAACGAACGAAGAAGTCGATCAGCTTACGGTTGCGCCAGCCGCCGTATTCCGTGACCAGGTGGAACGGCATCTCAAAATGGGAAAGCGTAATCACCGGTTCGATGCCGTACTTCAGGCATTCGTCGAACAAATCGTCATAGAATTTCAGCCCGGCCTCGTTCGGTTCAAGCTCGTCGCCTTTCGGGAAGATACGCGTCCAGGCGATGGAGGTGCGGAAGCATTTGAACCCCATCTCGGCAAAGAGTTTGATGTCTTCTTTATAGCGATGGTAGAAATCGATGGCCTCATGGTTAGGGTAATTTTTCCCCTCCAGCACGCCGTTGGTGATTTCACGCGGCACGCCGTGCGCGCCCGCGGTCATGACGTCGGCAACGCTTACGCCTTTGCCGCCCTCTTTCCAGCCGCCTTCAAGCTGATGTGCCGCAACGGCCCCCCCCCACAGAAAACCTGCTTTGAATCCTGACATTCGCTTTCCCTCATTCTGCGTTATTTTCTGCAAAAACAATTACAGAAACCGGTTTCAGTCCGATGATGTGCAAAGGCGATATTCGTTGCAAGCAGATTGCCGAAACCGGTTTCATTTTCGTGAACGGAGTCAAGTTTGGCTGCATTAACAGATCGCTAAGAAAAAAAGATCCCCGCGCCGAGAATAGGCTCGCAAACGTTTGCCTGGACTGTTAGAATTGCGCCGATTTTTCTTACTAGCTATGCAATCGCGTGGGGATTTAAGCCGTGACCAACAAAACTTCTCTCAGCTACAAAGATGCCGGTGTTGATATTGACGCAGGTAATGCGCTGGTTGACCGAATCAAAGGTGTGGTGAAGAAAACCCGCCGCCCGGAAGTGATGGGTGGTCTGGGTGGCTTCGGCGCACTGTGCGCGCTGCCGCAAAAATATCGTGAACCTGTTCTGGTCTCGGGTACTGACGGTGTAGGCACCAAGCTGCGCCTGGCGATGGATTTAAAACGTCACGACACGATCGGTATCGACCTGGTCGCGATGTGTGTGAATGACCTGGTGGTTCAGGGCGCAGAGCCGCTGTTCTTCCTCGATTACTACGCGACCGGCAAACTGGATGTGGATACCGCAGCCAGCGTCATTAACGGTATCGCCGAAGGCTGTCTGCAGTCCGGCTGTGCGCTGGTGGGCGGCGAAACCGCTGAAATGCCGGGCATGTACCACGGCGAAGATTATGACGTCGCGGGCTTCTGCGTCGGCGTAGTAGAAAAATCAGAAATTATCGACGGCAGCAAAGTGGCCGATGGCGATGTGCTTATCGCGCTGGCCTCCAGCGGCCCGCACTCTAACGGCTACTCTCTGGTGCGTAAAATCCTCGAAGTGAGCGGCTGTGACCCGCTGACCACCGAGCTCGACGGCAAACCGCTGGCCGACCACCTGCTGGCCCCTACCCGCATTTACGTGAAAAACGTGCTGGAGCTGATCGAAAACGTTGACGTTCACGCTATCGCTCACCTGACCGGCGGCGGCTTCTGGGAAAACATCCCGCGCGTTCTGCCGGACAACACCCAGGCGGTGATCGACGAATCCTCATGGCAGTGGCCAGCCGTCTTCAACTGGCTGCAAACCGCAGGCAACGTGAGCTCTCACGAAATGTACCTCACCTTTAACTGCGGCGTGGGCATGGTTATCGCCCTGCCGGCAAGCGAAGCGGATAAAGCGGTTAAGCTGCTGACTGAAAAAGGTGAAAACGCGTGGAAAATCGGTACGATTAAGGCTTCCGACTCCGAACAGCGTGTGGTCATTGAATGAAAAACATCGTGGTGCTCATTTCCGGCAACGGAAGCAATTTGCAGGCCATCATAGACGCCTGCAAACAGAAGAAAATCAATGGCACCATTCGGGCAGTTTTCAGCAACAAGGCCGACGCGTTCGGCCTTGAGCGCGCGCGGGAAGCGAACATTCCCGCGCACGCGCTGGAAGCCAGCCAGTTTGCCGGGCGTGAAGCCTTTGACCGCGAGCTGGTGCAGGAGATTGACGCCTACGCGCCTGACGTGGTGGTGCTGGCGGGCTATATGCGTATCCTCAGCCCGGCCTTCGTCGAACACTACGCCGGTCGACTGCTGAATATTCACCCTTCCCTGCTGCCGAAATATCCCGGCCTGCACACCCATCGTCAGGTGCTGGAAAACGGCGACGAGGAGCACGGTACCTCTGTCCATTTCGTGACCGACGAGCTGGACGGTGGCCCGGTGATCCTGCAGGCGAAAGTGCCGGTCTTTGACGGCGACAACGAAGACGACGTGACCGAGCGCGTGCAGACCCAGGAACATGCCATTTACCCGCTGGTGGTAAGCTGGTTTGTTGACGGGCGTCTGGCGATGCGCGACGGCGCAGCCTGGCTGGACGGCGTGAAGTTACCCCCGCAGGGTTATGCAGCCGAAGAGTAGTTTGTTATGTCGGGTGGCGCTGCGCTTACCCGACGTACACATTGCATTACCCGATATTCCCTTCTCCAACCTTCTAAAATCCCCAACAAAAAAAATAACTGTCATACTTTTCTGGCACTGTTGGACATATCGTGGAAATGCTCGCCATAATAAGGACGAGACGGATTTACCACGTCCTGTGATTGAACTGGAGTGTGAGCTGTAATGGGTCAGGAAAAGTTATATATCGAGAAAGAGCTAAGCTGGTTAGCATTTAACGAACGTGTACTCCAGGAAGCGGCAGACAAAAGTAACCCGCTGATCGAACGCATGCGTTTTTTAGGCATTTATTCCAACAACCTGGATGAGTTCTACAAGGTTCGCTTTGCCGAGCTGAAAAGACGGATCATCATCAGCGAAGAACAGGGCTTAAACTCGCACTCGCGGCATCTGCTGGGCAAAATCCAGTCCCGCGTGTTGAAAGCCGATCAGGAATTTGACGGCCTGTATAACGAACTGCTGCTGGAGATGGCGCGCAATCAAATCTTCCTGATTAACGAACGCCAGCTTTCCGTTAACCAACAAAACTGGCTGCGCCACTACTTTAAACACTATCTGCGCCAGCACATTACCCCAATACTGATCAATCGCGAAACCGATCTGGTGCAGTTCCTGAAGGATGACTACACCTATCTGGCGGTGGAAATTATTCGCGGTGAATCCATCCGTTACGCCCTGCTGGAGATCCCGTCCGACAAGGTGCCGCGCTTTGTGAACCTGCCGCCGGAAACTCCGCGCAGACGCAAGCCAATGATCCTGCTGGATAACATCCTGCGCTACTGTCTGGACGACATTTTTAAAGGCTTCTTCGATTACGATGCGTTAAACGCCTACTCGATGAAGATGACCCGTGACGCCGAATATGACCTGGTGCACGAGATGGAAGCCAGCCTGATGGAGCTGATGTCCTCCAGCCTGAAACAGCGCCTGACCGCCGAGCCGGTGCGCTTTGTCTATCAGCGCGACATGCCGGACGCCATGGTGGAGATGCTGCGTGAGAAGCTGACCATTTCGCGCTATGACTCCATCGTGCCGGGTGGCCGTTATCACAACTTCAAAGATTTTATTGGCTTCCCAAATGTCGGCAAAGCCAATCTGGTGAACAAGCCGCTGCCGCGCCTGCGCCATATCTGGTTCGATAAGTTCCGTAACGGATTCGACGCCATCCGCGAGCGCGATGTGCTGCTCTACTACCCGTACCACACCTTTGAACACGTGCTGGAGCTGCTGCGTCAGGCCTCCTTCGACCCGAACGTGCTGGCGATCAAAATCAACATCTACCGCGTGGCAAAAGATTCCCGCATCATCGATGCGATGATCCATGCCGCACACAACGGCAAAAAAGTCACCGTGGTGGTTGAGCTGCAGGCGCGCTTCGACGAAGAGGCAAACATTCACTGGGCGCGCCGCCTGACGGAAGCGGGCGTGCACGTGATCTTCTCCGCGCCGGGGCTGAAAATTCACGCCAAGCTGTTCCTGATCTCCCGTAAAGAGGGCGATGACGTGGTGCGCTACGCCCACATTGGTACCGGGAACTTTAACGAAAAAACCGCGCGGATTTACACCGATTACTCGCTCTTAACCGCTGACGCCCGCATCACCAACGAGGTGCGCCGGGTCTTTAACTTTATCGAAAACCCGTACCGTCCGGTGAGCTTTGACTATCTGCTGGTCTCGCCGCAGAACTCGCGCCGCCTGCTGTACGATATGATCGACAAAGAGATCGCCAATGCCCAGAAAGGCTTGTCGTCCGGCATCACGCTGAAGCTCAACAACCTGGTTGACAAAGGGCTGGTGGACAGGCTGTACGCGGCGTCCAGCTCCGGCGTGCCGGTTAACCTGCTGATCCGCGGCATGTGCTCGCTCATCCCGGAGCTGGAAGGCATCAGCGACAATATTCGCGTCATCAGCATCGTTGACCGCTACCTGGAACACGATCGGGTCTATATTTTCGATAATGCGGGCGATAAACAGGTCTATCTCTCTTCGGCTGACTGGATGACGCGCAATATTGACTACCGAATTGAAGTCGCGACACCGCTGCTGGATCCGCGTCTGAAACAGCGTATCCTCGACATTATCGAGATCCTGTTCAGCGATACGGTGAAAGCACGCTATATCGACAAAGAACTCAGTAACCGCTATGTACCGCGCGGCAACCGCCGTAAAGTGCGGTCGCAACTGGCGATTTACGACTATATCAAATCACTCGAGCAACCCGATTAACCTATGCCGATAAATGATAAGACCCCACGCCCGCAGGAATTCGCCGCGGTCGATCTAGGCTCAAACAGTTTCCACATGGTCATCGCCCGTGAGGTGGATGGCGCGCTGCAGATCATCGGTCGTCTGAAGCAGCGCGTCCACCTGGCGGATGGTCTTGATGAACGCAGCATGCTCAGCGAAGAGGCGATGGAGCGCGGGTTAAACTGCCTGTCGCTGTTTGCTGAACGCCTGCAGGGCTTCTCGCCCTCCAGCGTATGCATCGTGGGCACCCACACGCTGCGCCAGGCGCTGAACGCGCCGGAGTTCCTCAAGCGGGCCGAAAAGGTGATCCCCTACCCGATTGAGATCATCTCCGGTAACGAAGAAGCGCGTCTGATATTCATGGGCGTGGAGCACACCCAGCCGGAAAAAGGGCGCAAGCTGGTGATCGACATCGGCGGTGGTTCAACGGAACTGGTGATCGGCGAAGACTTCGAGCCACGGCTGGTGGAAAGCCGCCGTATGGGCTGCGTCAGCTTCGCGCAGATGTATTTCCCGGGCGGTACCATCACCCGCGAGAACTTCCAGCGGGCGAAAATGGCGGCTGTCCAGAAGCTGGAAAATCTGGCCTGGCAGTACCGTATTCAGGGCTGGAACGTGGCGCTGGGCGCGTCGGGCACCATCAAAGCGGCGCATGAAGTGCTGCTGGCGATGGGTGAAAAAGACGGCTTTATCACGCCCGAACGCCTGACCCTGCTGACCGAAGAGGTGCTGAAGCATAAAAGTTTTGACGCCTTAAGCCTGCCGGGGCTTTCCGACGAGCGTAAGGCGGTCTTTGTGCCGGGGCTGGCGATCCTCTGCGGCGTGTTTGACGCGCTGGCAATTAAAGAGCTGCGCCTTTCTGACGGTGCGCTGCGTGAGGGTGTACTGTATGAGATGGAAGGCCGCTTCCGCCATCAGGATATTCGCAGCCGTACCGCGCAGAGCCTGGCCAACCAGTACAACATCGACCGTGAACAGGCGAAGCGCGTGCTGGAAACCACGGTGCAGATGTACGAGCAGTGGGAGGAGCAGAATCCTAAGCTCGCGCACCCGCAGCTTGCTGCGCTGTTGAAATGGGCCGCAATGCTGCACGAGGTGGGGCTGAACATCAACCACAGCGGCATGCACCGCCATTCCGCCTATATTCTGCAAAACAGCGACCTGCCTGGCTTCAACCAGGAGCAGCAAACCATGATGGCGACCCTGGTGCGTTATCACCGCAAAGCCATCAAGCTCGACGACCTGCCGCGCTTCACGCTGTTCAAGAAAAAGCAGTTCCTGCCGTTAATTCAGCTGCTGCGCCTGGGCGTGCTGCTGAACAACCAGCGTCAGGCGACCACCACCCCGCCGACGCTGAAGCTCAAAACCGACGACCATCACTGGACGCTGAGCTTCCCGCACGACTGGTTCAGCCAGAACGCGCTGGTGCTGCTGGACCTGGAAAAAGAGCAGCAGTACTGGGAAGCGGTCACCGGCTGGATGCTCAAAATCGAAGAAGAGAGCGCGGACGTCGCCGCCTGAGGGCTCAGGCGTCCCCGGTGGACGCCTCTGCTTCCGGCAGTGACTCAAGCGCAACAGTGCTGCCAATCAGGCAGCCCTGGACATAATCGATACCCAGCGCGTGAACCGCGCAACGTATCTCTTCGGTCTCGACATATTCCGCCACCACCAGCATCTTCTTCATGCGCGCCAGATGACAGATAGACGCCACGATCTGATAATCCAGGCTGTTGTTGACCATATTGCGGATAAAGCTGCCGTCAATCTTGAGAATGTCGGCATCCACGCTTTTCAGCCGCGCATAGCTCGCATACCCGGTACCAAAATCATCAATCGCAATGCGTACCCCCATTTTCTGCAGCTGCTGGAGAATGTGTAGCGCCTGCTCCCCGCTGCCGAAGGTGCTGCACTCCGTCACCTCAAAAATCAGCTGCCACGGCTCAATGGCGTATTTCGCCAGCAGGCGGCTCACCTCGATCGGGAACTGCACCCGGCACACGGTCGACGGGGCCAGATTAATGGCAAAGCGCTGGCCGGGCAGCCTTTCGCGATGCGCGGCGAGGAAGCGCAGCGTGTGGTCCAGCACCCACAAATCCACCCGCGAAGAGAGGCCAAACTCCTGGGCGACGGGCAGGAACTGTTCAGGCGAGATTAACAACCCGTTTGCATCTGGCATGCGCAGCAACACTTCGTGATAGCCATCACCGCGCAGGCCGCGAACGGGCTGCACTAACAGCGTGAATTCGTCATTATCCAGCGCGTGCTGCAGGCGGCTCATCACCGCGACTTTATCCTTCAGGCTGCGCTGCAGATGGACGGCACCGCGCTGCTGAAGATTTTCCGGATGGTTAGAAGAGAGCGACAGATCGGCAACGACACCGAGTTCCCCCAGTACCAGATAGAGGTGGTTAACCGGCGAACGCACATAGCAGTAGCTCACGCCCACCTGCGGCTGCAGCGGCATCCCGTCCCAGACAAAGCGGAACTGCTTGATGTGCTCGTCCAGGGTCTCGATCCGCTGCTGATGCGACTCGGCGTTAAGACGAACCGCCATGTCACAGCCCGTCAGGTGATAGACCTGCTCATTGGGCTGGAGCGTACCGTTAATCCACTGCGCCAGCTGCTGCTTGTACTGAATGCGCAGCAACACGCCATAGTTACGGCCCAGAACCTCCAGCTCAGGAATGCGCAGTAAACAGAGCGCCGACCAGGGGGTTTTCGCCAAATCGCGCGACAGCGCCCGCAGGTTAGGCATATGCACGACCGGGTCAAGCAGCGCCAGCCTGCGGGAACGTTTGTTCACCGTGCGCTGCCGTGTCGCCAGCATCGACATGTAAATCACGACAAACGAAAAGACCAGATAACTGGAAGAGGTGATCGCCAGCTGGATATCGTACCCCTGGTTCACAGGGATATAGCGGTAAAAATAGTGAATAGAAACCAGCAGCACCGGCGTCCAGATCAGTGAAATCAGCTTATAGCCAAAACGCATCGCGCCCCAGAGCATCACCGGCATCAGTAGCGACAGGGTATAGTTGGTGGTGAAAATCGAACTGTTTTCATTCATCGGGAGCAGCAGCAGCGAAAGCAGCCCGCCAAGTGCCACCGTCCACAGCAGAAATTCTGTTGCCGTCACCTTTTTGTCTATTTGCACACGGATTTGCGAGATGAGGCTTTTGATATACCTTGGATGGCGAATCAGGCGGATAAGCAGATAGCTCAGCGGCACGCCCGTCAGCCCGCTGACCAGCAGCGCCTGATAGTTGATCAGCGTGCGAATATTGAGCGGGTTTAGCCCTGCCAGGCTCTGACGACTCTCATACACGCCCAGATACACCGCGAACTGGAACAGCAGCAGAAACAGCGTCGCGGGGCAGAAAGCCTGCCAGAAGATGCGCTGCGCCATCAGCCGCACGTCGCCGTACGCCGTCATATTACGTCTGGGGGCAAACACCCGGTAGCCGCCCCAGCTGAGCACTAAAGGAACGACAAAATGGAGGATCCCTGCGACGGTTTCAAACAGCCCGACCGAGGGGTAATAGCGGATAAACAGGGATAATATAATCCCGGGAAGCGCTTCCAGACCAAAAAACATCATCAGTGAAAGCAAAAATGAGAGCGGTAAATAATAGAGGGCCGCAATACCGTCCCCCAGCTGCGTGAACGTATTCGCCACGCTCAGTACGGGAAGTAAAGCCACGGGTAAAATAAGCGGCAATGCCCACCAGCGGTGTTTATTATTTTTCAAAAAAGCGAAAATGTTCATAGATGCCCGGTTAAACCCCTTTTTCTCCAGAGGGAAAATAAAGACAGGCATCCAACCTGACCTGGCGCCGCCCGGCGACGTGCGGGGCGAACTGTGTGGAGGAGGGATTTTAAATAGCAGGGCCGGAAATCTGTTGACTTAAATCAAACTATTTTACGCAAATAAGCCTTACTTGAGATTTTTTTGAAATAATTTTCTTCATATTATCAATATGGTAAATGCAAATATTAATTTCAATAACAATAATTAATGTAAACGTTGACGGTTATTTACACATTACGGAATTGACCCTCACATCCCGCTGTGCCTTAATATCCCCGTCGCCCAAAAGGGCATACCCAGGAAAAAGAGAGTGAGTCAGGCCACGCGTATGCGCAAACGACACCGTTTTAACACCCGGATGACCCGCATCATACTGCTCATCAGCTTTCTGTTTTTCTTTGGCCGCTTCGTTTACTCTTCTATCGGCGCCTGGTATCACCACCAGGATAAGGCCCAGGCGCAGCAGTCCAGCCTGAACGTCGACGCCGCCGATCGCTAACCCGCTGAAGGGTTTTGCACCAGCCGAATGATTCCTGCTATCCCTTTGCTGAGAATTTTATCCTGCCGCATCACAATGGCGAGCTGGCGCTGCGGCATGGGCGTGAGCGACATGACGCAGAGCCCTTCACGGTCAGCGTCATGCTCTACCGCCATTCGCGGAACGATACTGTAGCCTAGCCCAACCCGAACCATACGCTTGATCGCCTCAATGCTGCCAAGCTGCATTACCGTGGCGATCGTTAACTCATTGGCCGCAAACCAGCCATCAATGAGCGCCCGGGTACCGCTGCCAGACTCAAAGGCAATCAGCGGCTGAGCATGAAGCGCCTCTGGGGTTAACTCCCTGAAAGCGTCCTGCTGCTCCCGCGACGCGATAAAAACAAACTCCTCGTCCATCACCGGCATAACCTCCAGCGCGCGCCCGTTAACCGGCAGCGTCACCAGCCGCGTTTGCAGAAACTGCTCCAGCTGGCGTATTTGCAGGCTGACGGCGGGCTGGGAAATGCCCAGCAGATCCGCCGCCGCGGAAAAACTGCCGCGCTGAATCACCAGACGGAACGTCGCGAGATAGCCGAGATTAAGCGTCGTTATTCTAAGTTTCTCTTATACAGCGCATAAGGTCGCTGCTCCGCCAGCACCATACCGCGCCCGCTATGCTCAGGACAACTGCCCGACGGAATGAAAAACAATGGAAACACCTGCCCTGCCTCGCCGCCTTGCCCTCACAGCCGGATGTAATCAGCTCATCAACTGGGGGATCTCGTTTATATGCCCGGCACCTTTGCGCTGGCCATTTCAGCCGACCGGGGCTGGTCATCACCGCAGATTTACCTCGGCCTGACGCTGGTGATTGCCGGGCTGGCGATAGCGATAGTGCGCCGTCCCGGCAGGCAATCTGTATCGCACTGTATCCAGAACCCTGCGCTGACAAACGGGTACAAAACGCCGCCTCCGGCAAATATCTCCGATACATAAAAATGGTTTTCTTTCCCTGTCGCCATTCAGAACCGATAAGGAGAGAACCATGATTCGTCGTTACGCGCTTTTCCCCCTGCTTGTCCTGGCATCTGTAGCACATGCCCAGGCCACACCGCTGGACAACCTCAGCGCCGCAGACGTTAACGGCCCCGCCGCCGTTGCGCCGCTGGCGCAGCCGCAGCCGCCCGCAAAGCTGATCGTCGATCCGCCGCTCGCAGGCCCGCTAAGCAAAGGCGCGGTGTTTATCCAGTACCGTGCCGAAAACCTGCGCATCGAGCCGGTATTTGGCCCCGAGGCGCTCAAGATCACCCCGCGCATCGGACACATTCACGTGGTGGTGGACGGTGCGCCGTGGCACTGGGCTGACGCCAGCGGCGAGCCGGTGATCCTGGTGGGGCTGCCCGCCGGTAAGCACAAGGTAACGATCATCCTGGCCGACCCGACACACAAGCCGCTCGACCACAAAACTATTGAATTCACCGTACCGCCCCATGCGGCGGTCCACCACTTTTAAGGAGTCTGAAGATGAAAGCACTGTCTGTAGTGACGGCGGGCCTGCTGGCGCTGTCCGCCAGCGCCTTCGCGGAAAGTAAAACCAGCGTCGTGCTGGTGCACGGCGCGTTTGCCGACGGCAGCAGCTGGAATAAGGTGATTACCCTTCTGCAGAAACAGCACGCAGAGGTCATTGCCGTCCAGCTCCCGCTCACCTCGCTTAAGGATGATGTTGCAGCCACAAAACGGGCCATCTCCCGGGCGCACGGCGACGTGGTGCTGGTGGGCCACTCCTGGGGCGGCACCGTCATTAGCGAGGCGGGCAACGATGCGCGGGTAAAATCACTGGTGTATGTGGCGGCATTCGCGCCGGACTCCGGCCAGTCGACGGCGGATCTGGCGGGAAGCTACCCGCCGCCACCGGGCAGCGCGGGCATTGCTAAAACGGCGGACGGCTATTTATACCTGCCGACGGATGCCGTCAGGAAGGACTTCGCGCCTGATGTGAAGCCTGGTGAACAAAACGCTATCGCGGCCACGCAGGGGCCAATTAAGGCCGAGGCGTTTGGTGAAAAGGTCACCCACGCGGCGTGGCATGACAAACCGAGCTGGTTTGTGGTCAGCAAACAGGATCGGATGATCAACCCTGAGCTGGAACGGGCGATGGCGAAGGCGATCCACGCGAAAACCACCGAGGTGTCCGCGAGCCACGTGTCGATGGTCAGTCAGCCGCAGATCGTTGCCCGGACGATTGAGCAGGCGAGGCGGATGCACTGAGGACCATTCGCCCGGCGGCGCTGCGCTTGCGGGGGCCTACGGTTTCACAGGTCGGGTAAGCGCAGCGCCATCCGACAAGAAAGGCCGCCTCAGCCACCCCTCTCTGCAGGATAATCGCGATTAATCCACGCGTGATCCTCTTCCCAGGTGAACATCCATTTGCGCACCGGTCCCGCCATCACGTTGAGATAGTAGCTGTCATACCCGGCCATTGTCGCCACAGGATGGTAGCCCTTCGGCACCATCACCACGTCACGGTTATAGACTGCCATACACTCATCCAGCGTTCTGTCGTCGGTGTAAACCCGCTGCATGCAGAACCCCTGCTCCGGGTTGAGGCGATGGTAGTAGGTCTCCTCCAGATACGTCTCCTGCGGCGGGTTATCCGTGTCGTGCTTGTGGCTCGGGTACGAGCTGGTGCAGCCCTCATTGGTCCACACCTCCACCACCAGCAGGCTGTCGGCGGTCTTGTCTTCCGGCAGAATGTTGTGCACATAGCGCTGGTTGTGGCCTTTGCCGCGCGCCTCGGCGTCGATGTCCTGCGGGGCTATCAGCCGCGTCGGGTACGTGCCGTTGCCGGGGGCGGCGCAGACCGCCAGCTCCAGTTTCGTCAGCGCCTTCACCTGCACCGTCTCCTGCGGGGTGACGTACACCGCCCACGGCTTTATGCGCTCGAACGGGCTCATCCGCTCGCCGATATCGTTAAACTGCGCGGAAGAGGTGCTGATGGAGGCGCGCCCGGCGACCAGCACCAGGCAGCGCTCTTCGCTGACGGCGGGCAGCGTCAGCGTCTGCCCCTCCTGTAGCTCATACGCCTCAAAGCCGACGTAGCCCCACCCTGCGCTTTCCGGCGTGACGGACTGGGTGCGTCCCTCCGCGTTCGGCTGTTGCCAGCGTGATAACAGACGTGACATGTCGCCTCCTCAAATCAGTCCGGCGTCGCGGGCCAGACGGCTCAGGTTGTTATACCCCAGACGGGCATAGGTCAGCGGATGGGCTATCGCCGGATCCTGCTCTGCCTCAACCACCAGCCAGCCGTGATAGTCCTGTGCTTTCAGCAGGCTCATGATCGGCGGGTAATTGACGCAGCCGTCTCCCGGCACGGTAAACACGCCGCTCAGCACCGCATCGAGGAAGCTGGTTTTGCGGTTTTTGACCTCCGCCAGCACGTCAGCGCGCACGTCTTTACAGTGAACGTGGTTGATGCGCGACGCCCAGCGCTGCGCCACCGCCAGCGGATCGGCCCCGGCAAAGGTCAGATGACCGGTGTCCAGCAGCAATCCGACCTCCTCGCCGGTATGGGTCATCAGATTGTCCACGTCGTCAGCGGACTCAATCACCGTCCCCATATGGTGGTGATAGGCAATCTGCACCCCCTGCTGCTGGGTGTAGCGGGCAAATTCGGTGAGCTTCTCGCCGTACTCCTTCCAGCGCGCCTGTGGGAAGCGCGGGCGCAGGTGAACCGGGGTTTGCTGCTCGCCGTGAATGCAGCCGCTCACTTCCGCAAAGACCAGTACCTTCGCCCCCAGCTCGCGCAGCAGCGTCAGGTGTGACTGCACGGCGGCGATCTCTTCCTCCACGCTGCGCTCCAGCAGGCGGCCGGAGTACCAGCCGGAGACCAGCTGCAGGTCGTGGCGCTGCAGGATGGGGCCGAGCAGGCGCGCTTCGCGCGGGAATTTATTGCCCAGCTCGAAACCGGCAAAACCGGCCTCTTTCCCTTCGCTCAGGCAGGTCTCCAGCGAGGTTTCCGCGCCGAGAGAAGGCAGATCGTCGTTCGTCCACGTCAGCGGGTTAATGCCCAGTTGTACACTCATTGTCGTCTCCATTATGCGTGTCCGCGCTCGCGCCACCAGGCGATAAGCTGCAGGTAGTTGTCCCGAATGCGCGCCACCAACTGCGCATCGTCAATATCGTGTTTCAGCCACGCGCGGGAAGCCTCGCCAAACAGCGTGCGCCCCACGGCAAAGCCTTTGACTACCGTCTGCCCCGCTGCGGCTCTGAAGTCGGCGCGCAGCTGTTCCGCCGGAGCATCCAGGCCGAGGATCACCACCCCACGGCAGTGCGGGTCCCGGCGTTCGATAATCTCGCTCAGCGCCGTCCAGCCGTCGGCGGAAAGCGGCGGCAGCTTCCACCAGTCCGGGTAAATGCCCAGGTTGTAGAAGCGGGAGATGGCGCGCAGGTAGAGCTCGTCGCTGCGCGGCATGCTGGCGGGCAGAATCACCTCCAGCAGCAGCTCGTGCCCGGACTGGCAGCAGGCGTGGTACACCTCGGCGATTTTCTGCTCCTGCTCCAGGCGCAGGCCGTGGGCGTCTTCCGGGTGGAAGAAGACCAGGCACTTCACCACGTGCTCCTGCGGCCAGCTGATAAGCTGGGTGCCGATGTTGCCGTGCTCCATCTCCAGCGGCCGGGAGCCCGGCAGCTCAATGGGACGACCAATCCACCACCCTTCCCCGGTGATCGCGTTCAGCGCATCCTGCCCAAAGGTGCCGTCGCACAGCAGACCGGCTTTGCCCTCCAGCCCGGCGCGGCTTGCCGCCTCGCGGCTGGCCTGCAGGATCAGCTGCTTCAGCGCCGGAATGCGCTTAAGCGACGCGCCGCACTGCATCGCCATATCCTCAAGCTGGCTGCGGTGATCGAACGCCATCACGCACAGCTCCGGCCATTCGCGGCGGCGGGTGGTGACGCGGTGCAGATGGTTAAGACGCGGGTCAAGATCCGGGCGCGGCACCCTTGCTGCGCGGGAGAGATAGTCATCCAGCTCGATTTTGCTCGGCATCGCCGGGGCGCAGCCGTGGCGCGAGACCACCAGCGCACCGCAGGCGTTGGCGTAGCGGCACGCCTGCTCCCAGCCTTCGTCGTTCAGGTAGCCGCGCAGCAGGCCGGACATAAATGCGTCCCCCGCGCCGAGCACGTTCAGCACCTCCACGCGCACGCCGGTTACCGTCAGGCCATCGTCCAGACGGGGCGGAATGGCGTCGGTGTAGACTGAGCAGCCGAGCGCTCCGCGCTTGCAGACCAGCGCAGCGTCACTGACGGCGCGCACCTGCCCCAGCGCCTGCAGGGTATCCGTGCTGCCGCCCGCAATATGAAACTCCTCTTCGGTGCCGACAATGACGTCGAAGAGGTGCAGCACCTCCTGCAGCTCGCGGGTGACCTGGTCGGCAGCGATAAAGCGCGTTTCACCGTCGCCTAAAGAGGTCAGCCCCCACAGCACCGGACGGTAATCGATGTCCAGCACCGTGCGCACGCCGTGACGGCGGGCATATCCCAGCGCCGTCAGCACCGCCTCGCGGGTCTGCGGATGAGAAAGATGAGTCCCGGTGATGGCAAGACAACGTGCGGAGGCAATGTAGCTTTCGTCCACATCGCTGGCGGTAATCGCCATATCCGCGCAGTTATCGCGATAAAAAATCAGAGGAAAGGTGTCCCGGTCTTTAATGCCGAGTAGCACCAGCGCCGTGAGGCGTTGTTTATCCGTAATCAGATGGCTGGTATCGCAGCCTACCTGGTTGAGCTCTTCCCGCAGGAAGCGGCCCATATGTTCATCGCCGACGCGCGCCAGCATCGACGAACGTAAACCCTGACGCGCGGTGCCGTACGCCACGTTGCCGGAGGATCCGCCAAGGTATTTGGCGAAGCTCGACACATCCTCCAGCCGTGCGCCAATCTGCTGACTGTAGAGGTCTACCGCCACGCGGCCCATGCATATCACATCAAACTGCTTTTCCACGTTGATACCTCATCAGACAATGTCGTTCACGTTCAGCCAGCGGCCTTGCAGGTGTGAGAGCGCAATCGCGTCCAGCACGCGCGACACCTTCCAGCCCTCTTCGAAGTCCGGCCACATCGGCGCGTCGGCGGCAATCCCGTCCACCAGGTCGCGCACCTCCACCGTTTTTTGATCGTTAAAGCCAATTCCGTGGCCTGCGCCCATGCAGAACGCGGCGTAGTCAGGGTGTGCCGGGCCGACGAGCAGCGTGCGGAACCCCTGACGGTTCACCGGATCGTCATGCAGATAGAGCTTTAGCTCCGCCATGC
Source organism: Enterobacter sp. UPMP701 (assembly GCF_053709515.1). Lineage (NCBI taxonomy): Bacteria > Pseudomonadati > Pseudomonadota > Gammaproteobacteria > Enterobacterales > Enterobacteriaceae > Enterobacter > Enterobacter sp. UPMP701. The sequence goes on from NZ_JBSKJN010000004.1 coordinate 198,207, forward strand.
GCTCCTGGGTGAAGCTGATGGCGCCCTTCGTCCCGGTGATCACGTACGACAGCCCCATCTTGCGGCCGCAGGCGACGCGGGAGGTTTCAATCACGCCCTGCGTCCCGCCCGCGAAGCGCACCATCGCGTGGGCCTGATCCTCGTTTTCCACCGCAATCATCTCTGACGATCCGGCCTTCGCCGGGCGCGCCGGGACCACGATCTTCAGGTCGCCACAGACCTGCTCGATCTCCCCCACCAGGTACTGGGCCATATTGACGATGTGCGCCGCGAGGTCGCCCAGCGCCCCCAGCCCGGCGGTCTCTTTAAAGCAGTGCCAGTGAATGGGCGACAGCGGGTCGGCCATATAGTCCTCGTTGTGGGTGCCGTAGAAGTGGATCACCTCGCCAATCTCGCCGCGCGCGATAATCTCCTTCGCCAGCTGCGCCGTCGGGTTCTTCATGTAGTTGAACCCTACCAGCGTTTTCACCCCGGCCCGCTTCGCGGCGTCGACCATCTCGCGCGCGTCGTGGGCGTTCAGCGCCAGCGGCTTCTCCGAGTAGACGTGCTTGCCGTGGCGGATCGCCTCCAGCGCCATCTCCTTATGCAGGTGGTTGGGTGAGCAAATATCCACCACGTCAATGGCCGGGTCGGCCACCAGCGCCCGCCAGTCCCCGGTGGAGCGATTGAAGCCAAACGCCTGCGCGCGCGCTGCCGCCAGCTCCGGCGTGACTTCCGCTACCATCTCGCGTACCAGCCTGCCGCGCAGGTTGAACACCGTCGGGGCCTGGGCATAGGCGATAGCGTGCGCCTTGCCGATATACCCGGTGCCAATCAATCCAATACGAACCTCTTTCATCGTGATCCTCACAGTGCGCCGCGACGGCTTTTGGCATAGGTATCGAATGCCACCGCCAGAACGATAATTAATCCGGTGATAATCTGCTGGTAGTAGGCCGAGACGTTCATCAGCACCAGGCCGTTAATCAGAATGCCCATGATGATGGAGCCGATTATGGTGCCGCCGATGCGCCCGTAGCCGCCCATCAGCGAGGTGCCGCCGATCACCACCGAGGCGATGACGCGCAGCTCAAAGGAGATCCCGGCCACCGCCTCGGCGCTTCCCAGACGCGCGCTCAGGATGAAGCCCGCCAGCCCCGCCAGACAGCCGATCAGCACGTAGACGCTGACCAGCACGCGCTTGACGTTCACCCCCGCCAGTCGCGCCGCCTCCGGGTTACCGCCGATGGCGTAGACGAAGCGGCCCCAGCGGGTTTTATGCAGTGCCAGATAGCCGCCGACGGCGACGATGGCGAAGATCCAGATCGGAATAGAGATGCCGAGCAGCTCCCCGCGCCCCCACCAGCGGTAGCCAGGGTCAAAACCGGCAATCGGCGCGCCGTCGTTAATCACCAGCGTCAGGCCGCGCCAGATGGTCATGCCGCCGAGGGTAACGATGAACGGCGGCAGGCGCAGGCGGGTGACGCCCAGACCGTGCAGGAAGCCAATCGCCGTGCCCATGGCCAGACAAATCCCCAGCCCAATCAGCCAGCTCATGCCGCCCCAGGCGTTCGGGTCGACGGTGGTGAAGTTGTCGCCTTTGATCACGTACGCCGCGGTCATGGCGCACACCGCCAGAATGGAGCCCACGGAGAGGTCGATCCCGGCGGTCAGAATGACAAAGGTCATCCCCACGGCCATGATCCCGTAGATGGAGACTTCGGTCAGGATGTTGAAAATGTTGCGTTCAGAGAAAAAGTTGCTGTTCTGCGACTGGAAGAAGATCAGCAGCAGGATCATGAAAATCAGCACCCCGAAGCGCTCGAAGAAGGCGATGGGATCGATGCGTCCGGCGCGTTTGACCGGGGCCTGCGTTTTAGAAATCATCTGCGTCATGAGTTACTCCGTTATGCCGCGTTCAGGGCGTTGTGGTTGATGGCCATCATCGTCATCAGCCGTTCTTCGTTAGCGTCGTCGCCGTGGATCTCGCCGGTCACCCGGCCTTCGCTGAGGGTGATGATCCGGTCGGACACCGCCATCACTTCAGGCAGATCGGAGGAGATCACGATCACCGCCACGCCCTTTTTCGCCATGTCAAACAGCACCTGGTGCACTTCCGATTTGGTCCCCACGTCGATGCCGCGCGTCGGCTCATCGACGATCAGCACCCGCGGGTTGAGCGCCATGCAGCGCGCGAGAATCACTTTTTGCTGGTTGCCGCCGGAGAGCTTGCGCACCTCCTGCGCGCTGTTGACCATTTTGATCTGCAGCGCCTGGCGGTAGGACTCAATCAGATCGTCCTCTTTACGGGTATTCACGAACCAGCGCCACTGCAGCAGCGAGGAGAGGCAGGAGAGCGACAGGTTGTCGCGAATCGACAGCCCCAGCACCGCCCCCTCTTTTTTGCGATCTTCCGGCACCAGCGCCACGCCCTGGTCGAGGGCATACAGCGGGTCGCGCGGCTGATACGGCACGCCGTCCAGCTCAAAGCTGCCGGAGGTAAAGGCATCTGCACCAAACAGGCAGCGCGCCACCTCGGTGCGTCCCGCGCCCACCAGCCCGGCAATGCCCAGCACCTCCCCGGCGTGGACGTGGAAGCTGATGTCGTGCAGGGCGATACCGTGCGGATCCAGCGGCGGCTTCTCGCGGCTCAGCCCCTTCACCGCCAGGCGGACAGGTTTGTCTTCATGATGGGTTTCGCTGGCCGGACGGCGGTTAAAGGCCACGTCGCGCCCGACCATCAGGCGGATCAGCTGCTCTACGTTGGTCTCTGCCACCGCGCCGGTGCCGGTGAAACGGCCGTCCTGGAAAACGGTAAAGCGATCGCAGAGCTGGAAAACTTCGTGCAGACGGTGGGTAACATAGATAATGCTCACACCGCGGTTTTTAAGCTCGCGCACCACGCGGTGCAGGCTTTCCACCTCGCTGTCGCTCAGCGCGGCGGACGGTTCGTCCATAATGATTAACCGGGCGTTGAGGGTCAGCGCCCGGGCGATCTCCACCATCTGCTGCTGGGCGACGCTCAGACGGGCGACCGGCGTGGTCGGGGCGACGTTCAGCTGCAGGTAATCAAGAATGACCTGCGCCTCCTGGTTTACCGCCTTTTCATCAACAATCAGGTTACGTTTACGCGGCTCGCGCCCGAGAAACATGTTTTCCGCGACGGTCATGTTGGGCAGCAGGTTGAACTCCTGATAGATGGTGATAATGCCCTTGTTCTGGCGTTCCACCGGGGAGTCGTCCACCGGCAGCGTTTCGCCGTTGAACCAGATTTCCCCGCGCGTCTGCGGCTGCGCGCCCGCGAGCGCCTTCAGCAGCGTGGATTTTCCCGCTCCGTTTTCTCCCAGCAGGGCGTGAATTTCTCCGCTGCCGACGGTCAGCTGGGCGCTGCTCAGCGCCCAGACGCCGGAAAAGCTTTTTGCCAGGTCGGTCACTTTCAGTAAGGGTTGCGACATCGGTCTGCTCCTCCTCATGATGAGCCGCCAGAGGCGGCTCGGGACATATCAGTTACCGGCCTCACCGATACGCTCAGCCTGCTGCAGGTTCTCTTTGGTGATCAGCGTCGGCGGATAGTCGGCCCCGGTGATGGCTTTCTTCTCGCGCACGTTGGCCACCAGCTGGCTCATCGCTGTCTGCACCGCAAAGCCCGGACGCTGATCCGCCGTTACCCCCAGCCAGCCGTCGCGCACGCGGGCCAGCGCTTCCGGCACTGCATCAAACCCGGTCACGAGGATTTCACCCGGCTTCACGCCCTGGCTCTGCAGCGCTTCAATCGCGCCCAGCGCCATATCGTCGTTGGCGGAGAGGATCACCTGCGGGCGCTTCGGCAGCGATGGCAGCACGCTTTCGACGATGCGCATCCCTTCAGAACGCATCCAGTTGCCGGTCTGATCGGCGACGATCTTGTACTTATCCCCGCCCGCCTTCAGGCTGTCGCGGATCCCTTTGGTGCGTTCAATATTGGAAGAGGAGCCCGGCTGACCGGTGAGGAGAATGATGTCCGCGCCGTTGGGGAATTTGGTTTTGACGAAATCGCCAATCGCCTGGCCGCCCTTGTAGTTGTTGGCGCCAAAATGCGGCACTTTCTTCTGGCTGTCGACGGAGCGGTCAAGGGTGACCACCGGCAGCTTCGCATCCTGAATTTCATCTACCGCGCTGGAGACCGCATTTACGTCGTTCGGGGAGACGATAAAACCCTGCGCCCCGCGGGTGATGGCATTTTCCAGGTCGGCCACCTGCTTCGGCGAGCTGCCCTGTCCGTCCAGCACCTGAAGCTTTACGCCCATCTCTTTTGCGGCTTTCACCGCCGTGCGCTGCATGTGAACTTCAAACGGCATGGCCAGGTTTGGCGTACTGAAAACAATTTGCTCGTTTTCGGCGAGGGCGGCCCCGGACGTCATGGCGATGAGGGCGGCTACGATCAGTTTTTTCATTATTATGTCTCTCTGTGTAGGGTTGTTGTGTTTAGAGGACGATCTCGCGCTGGCTACGCAGCGACTCCAGCGCTTTATCCGCAAGGTACAGCGCACGTTCACCATCATCGCCGCTGCAGTCAGGCACCGCTTCGCCGCGCAGGACCGCAACAAAGTGTTCCCATTCCGCGGCGTAAGCGGATTTGTAGCGCTGCAGGAAGAAGTGTTCCGGCAGCGCGCTGGTGCAGCCCTGTTTGCCGTAGTGCTGCACCTGGTTTTCCAGAATATTGCCCGCGCACAGCAGCCCTTCGGAGCCGTGCAGCTCCAGGCGCTGGTCGTAGCCGTAAGATGAGCGGCGGCTGTTGACGATGGTCGCCATCGCGCCGGAGGCATATTTCAGAACGATAAACGCGGTATCGATATCCCCCGCCTCGCCAATCGCCGGATCCACCAGGTTGCTGCCCTGGGCATACACCGACACCGGCTCTTCGCCCATGATGAAACGGGCCATGTCAAAGTCGTGAATGGTCATATCGCGGAACATGCCGCCGGAGACGCGCACGTACTCCGCAGGCGGCGGAGACGGGTCGCGGGAGATGATCAGCAGCGATTCCGGTTTGCCGATGCGCCCGGCCTGGGCATCGGTTTTCACGCGGCGGAACTGCGGGTCAAAGCGGCGGTTAAAGCCGATGAACAGCGGCACGTCGTACTCTTTGACCACTTTCAGGCAGTCGCGCACGCGGGCGAGGTCAAGGTGTACCGGCTTTTCGCAGAAGATGGCCTTGCCGTGGCGGGCGGCCATTTCAATCAGATCCGCGTGGGTATCGGTGGCGGAGGCGATCAGTACGGCGTGAACGTTAGGGTCGGTCATCGCTTCATCCAGACTCTGCTGACGGGCCTGATACTGCGCGGCGAGACGGGTGGCAAATTCCTGATTCGGGTCAACCACGGACCAGAGCGTGGTCGCGCCGTGGCTGGCGATGTTAGCTGCATGTACCTGGCCAATTCGGCCAGCGCCCAGTAAAGCAATGTTAAACATAACGGCTCCCGGTGTTGGTGAATGCTGTGAACTAACGACTCTATAAATAAAACATTTATTTCATTTTTATAAATAGTGAAAATTATATTTTTGAGTGCGGGTTAACAGTTTTGAGATGAATGAGATAAATTTTGTTATCAATCTCACAACATGGAAGGACATACAGAAGCGCCCCTCACCCCGGCCCTCTCCCCAAAGGGGCGAGGGAGAAAAGACAGCCCCGAGCCGTCCCCACTCCCCAAGTGGACAAGGGAGAAAAGGCCACACAGAACCATCCCCTCTCCCCTTTGGGGAGAGGGTTAGGGTGAGGGGAAATGAAATGAAAATTTCGTTACGGCAGGAAAACTCAATACTGACGGGCTTTTTTCACCTGCGCCTGCGTTTGCTCGGCGGCTTCACGCACAGCAGACGACGCCGCCACCTGCGCATCACCGGTTCGCCACCACGAGGCGTAGTCGTGGGTCATGGTCTTCGGCAATACCTTGATGTCCAGCAGCGTCGGGCCCGGATGCGTCCGTGAGGCCTCAAGCGCCGCCAGCAGGCTTTGCTCATCGTTCACCCGCCACGCGCGGCAGCCGTAGCTTTGTGCGTTTTGCGCAAAGTCGACCTTCACCAGCGGTCCGTCAAGCCGCCCGGTTTCCGGGTTGCGATGGCGGTTTTCCGTGCCAAAGCTGCCCATGCCGTGCCCCATCTGCAGGTTGTTAATGCAGCCGAAGCTGGCGTTATCAAACAGCAGAACGGTGATCTTAATGCCCTCCTGAACGGCGGTTTGCAGCTCGGAGTGCAGCATCATGTAGGAGCCATCCCCCACCATGGCGTACACCGGCAGTTCGGGTCTGGCGAGCTTCGCGCCGAGGGCCGCCGCAATCTCGTAGCCCATGCAGGAGTAGCCGTACTCCAGGTGATAGCTGTCCGGCGTTTTGACCTGCCAGAGGCGCTGTAAATCGCCCGGCAGCGAACCGGCCGCGCCCACCACGACGGCGTTATCTTCAATATGCTGGTTGATCAGCCCCAGCACCCGCGTCTGGGTCAGGTGGGTGTTGAGCGTCTCGCCGTACTCCGCCAGCTGCGCATCCAGGTGCCCCGCCACTTCGGGGGCGTCGTCAGGACGCCACTGGCGATCCCACAGGCGACGGCACTCGTCGCGCCAGGCGGACTTCGCCTCAGCGATCGCCTCTCCCCAGCCGCTGCGATAATCCCCGAGCGCGTGGGTTAATGCCTGGAGCCCGGTTTGGGCATCGGCAATCAGCGCGGTCGCGTCCAGCTTCAGGGCATCAAACTCGGCCACGTTCAGCAGCAGGAATTCGACGTCCGGGTGGGAAAAGAGCGCCTTGGAACCGGTGGTAAAATCGGTCAGGCGCGTGCCGACGCCGATCACTAAGTCAGCCTGTGGCGCGAGCTGGTTGGCGGCCATCCCGCCCGTCACCCCTACGCCGCCCAGGTTAAGTGGGTGGTCACTTACCAGCGCCCCCTTTCCGGCCTGGGTTTCGGCAAACGGCAGCTGCAGCGTCTCGACAAAGTCGCGAAATGCCTCATGCGCGCCGGAATAGCGCACGCCGCCGCCGCACACCACCAGCGGACGACGCTTGCGGGCAATCAGCGCCCGCGCCTGCGCCAGACGCTGCGGATCGGGCGGACGACGCTCGATGTGGTGCACGCGACGCGCGAAGAAGCTCAGCGGGTAATCCCAGGCTTCTCCCTGCACGTCCTGCGGCAGGCAAATGGTCACCGCGCCGGTATTCGCGGGGTCAGTAAGCGTTCGCATCGCGCTTAGCATCGCGCTCATCAGTTGCTCGGGGCGGTTAATCCGGTCCCAGTAGCGGGAGACCGGACGGAAGCAGTCGTTAGTGCTGATGCTGAGGTCGTGATACTGCTCAATCTGCTGCAGCACCGGGTCCGGCTGGCGGCTGGCATAGATATCGCCCGGCAGCAGCAGGAGCGGGATGCGGTTCGCCGTGGCGGTGGCCGCGGCGGTTACCATATTGGCGGCACCCGGCCCGACGGAGGAGGTGACGGCAAAAATGCGCTGACGGCGGTGCTGTTTGGCGAATCCCGTCGCCATATGCGCAATGCCCTGCTCGTTGCAGCCCTGCATCACCTGCAGATGGCCCGGATCCTGCTCCAGCGCCTGGCCGATACCGAGCACGTTGCCGTGCCCAAAGATGGTGGCCACGCCCTCCACGAAGGGCGTTTCGTTGCCGTCAATGCTGACGTACTGTTGATTCAGGAACCGGACCAGCGCCTGGGCCATGGTCATACGTTCGGTTTGCATAAAACCTCCTGTCAGCCCAGCGTCGGCATGGAGAACGCAGCGCCTGTCTCCTGCTGCATTTCCGGCCAGCGCGCGGTGATGGTTTTCATTCGGGTGTAGAAACGCACGCCGTCGTTGCCGTGGACGTTGAGCGCACCAAAGATGGAACGCTTCCAGCCGCCGAAGCTATGGAATGCCATCGGCACCGGGATCGGCACGTTGACGCCCACCATGCCCGCCTGCACCTCTTCGCAGAAGCGGCGCGCGCAGCCGCCGTCGCGGGTGAATATGGCGGAGCCATTACCATATTCATGGCGGTTAATCAGGTCCACCGCGCTGGCGTAATCTGCTACGCGCACCACAGAAAGCACCGGGCCGAAGATCTCTTCTTTATAGATGGTCATCTCCGGGGTGACGTTATCGAACAGCGTCGGCCCGACGAAGTAGCCCTGCTCGTGGCCCTTCACGCTGAAGCCGCGCCCATCCACGCGCAGTTTCGCCCCCTGCGTTTCCCCGCTGTCGATATAGCCCAGCACCTTGCTGCGGTGCGCGGAGGAGATGAGCGGCCCCATTTCGTTTTCCGGCGACTGATCCAGGCCCGGCCCGACGCGCAGCGTTTCAATCTGTTTTTCCAGCCGGGCGCAGAGGTCGTCGGCGGTTTTATCCCCCACCGCCAGCACCACCGAGAGCGCCATGCAGCGTTCCCCCGCCGCGCCGTAGGCCGCGCCCATGATGGCGTTAGTCGCCATCTCCATGTCGGCATCCGGCATCAGAATGCAGTGGTTTTTCGCGCCCCCCAGCGCCTGACAGCGCTTACCGTGGGCGGACGCGGTCTGGTAAATGTATTCCGCAATCGGCGTGGAGCCGACAAAGCTTACCGCCTGCACGCGCGGGTCGGTCAGCAGCACGTCAACGGACTCCTTATCGCCCTGCACCACGTTGAAGACGCCGTCCGGCAGGCCGGCCTCTTTCAGCAGCTGCGCCAGCGCGAGCGCCAGAGAAGGATCTTTTTCCGACGGTTTCAGCACGAAGGTGTTGCCGGTCGCCAGCGCAATCGGGAACATCCACATCGGCACCATTGCCGGGAAGTTAAACGGCGTGATCCCGACGCAGACCCCGAGCGGCTGCATCAGCGAGTGGCTGTCCACGCCAGTACCGACGTTCGCCGAGTGTTCGCCCTTTTGCAGATGCGGGATGCCGCAGGCAAACTCCACCACTTCCAGGCCACGTGTCAGTTCGCCCACCGCGTCGGAGAAGACCTTGCCATGCTCTTCGCTGATGATGCGGGCCAGTCGCGGCATGTTCTCTTCCAGCAGCGCCTTGAAGCGGAACATCACGCGCGCGCGCTTAAGCGGAGCCTGGCGCGACCACGCCGGAAACGCCTGCTGCGCGGCGGCAATGGCCTGTTCGGTTTCCCGTGCCGTACTCATCACCACCTGGCGGATCTGCTCGCCGGTGGCCGGGTTGAAGATCGCCTGAACGCGCTGGCCTGAACCGGTGACACATTCGCCGTGAATAAAATTCGCTACCGTCTCCATCCTTAACCTCTCGCTGTCGATACGTGACTGTTACCTGAACACTGTGTACTGAACACTATATATGAAACAAATATTCCATTTTAAGTTGAAATAAAATAAATGATGATTATTGTGATCAAGGATGGATTTTTATGTTAACAGCCAACAGCACTGACACAGCGTGCGCTATTAAGGGATTTCGGGCGAGGAAATGACTGAAGCTTCTGTTTCATTTTTGCTGCCAGATGGAGGGCCGACATTTAAAAGACGCGGTTTTGCGTTTAGAATCATATGACTGTATTTGGGGGATAACATGACGACAGCAACCAGCCTGAACGAACTGCAGCAGCAAATCCGCGATCGCTACGATAGCCTGAGCAAGAGGCTGCAGCAGGTCTCCCGCTACGTGCTGGATAATACCAACAGCGTGGCCTTTGATACGGTTGCCGTCATTGCCGAGCGCGCCGACGTGCCGCCCTCGACGCTGATCCGCTTTGCCAACGCCTTTGACTTCACCGGCTTCAACGAAATGAAACAGCTGTTTCGCATGAACCTGGTGGAGGAGACCGCCAGCTACAGCGATCGCGCCCGGCTGTTTCGCGAAATGGAGAGCGAGGCCGTGCCGGAAACGCCGCTCGATATCCTGCAGGAGTTCGCCCGTTCAAACGCGCAGGCGCTACAGCAGCTGGCCGCCCGCGCCGAGCCGGAAATGCTGGAGCGCGCGGTGCAGCTACTGGCCGACGCCGACACCATCTACATCGCCGGACTGCGCCGCTCCTTTAGCGTCGCCGCGTATCTGACCTACGCCCTGAGTCACCTCGAGTGTCGCCCTATCCTGCTCGATGGCATGGGCGGGATGCTGCGCGAGCAGATCAGCCGCATTAAGGCGCGCGACATCGTGGTGTCGATCAGCTTCTCGCCGTACGCGGAAGAGACGGTGATGGTCAGCGAAACCGCCGCCAGCGTCGGCGCGCGGCAGATCGTGATTACGGACAGCCAGATCAGCCCGCTGGCGACGTTCAGCGATCTCTGCTTTGTGGTGAAAGAGGCGCAGGTTGATGCGTTTCGGTCTCAGTCGGCGACGCTGTGCCTGGTGCAGTCGCTGGTGGTGGCGCTGGCGTATCGCCAGGATAACAGCGGAAAATAGTTCACGCTTCCGGCCCGGCATGCCGGGCCGCGGGCTTTACTCTGCGAATGCCCTCTCCCGTCACGAAATACAATAAAATAATCACCCTCCGTAATGACATTTAATCATTTGATTTAAATAAGTTAATTGCCATTTCATTTCCGATTCCTTTTGCTTTGCCCACCATTCTGTGAATACCCTCAAGGAATTAACACCACTGAAACAATAATATAACTTTCAGAGGTGACATCATGCTCAATAAAGAACGTCATTACGCAATACTGACCTACCTCAACCGATATGAGCGCGCGACGGTAAGCCATCTTGCTAAAATTTTTGGCGTCACCCGAGAAACTATTCGCAGTGACCTGAATATATTATCGAAAGAAGGTGGCGTTGAGCGCTGCCATGGTGGCGCCCTTATTAAGCGCCGTATTTTTCACACCCAGTCCGTAAATAATCTTGATAGCAATATCATTCATTTTTTTGAATCTGCTCAGTCAAAAAAGACAGCCAAATCTCGACATAAAGGGCGAAAGATGAAAGGCAAAGTTTGTATTTTAGGGTCGTTCAACGTTGATATTATTGCGAATGTGGATCGTTTTCCGCAAAGCGGTGAGTCCATATTTTCAGAAAATACCATTATCGGGCCGGGGGGAAAAGGGGCGAATCAGGCCCTGGCAGTCAGCAAATGTAATGTGAAAACGCACTTTGTCGGCAAAGTCGGAAACGACCAGTTTAGCCAGATGGCATATGAACATCTTACCTCGTCGGCAATTAACAGCTTTATGCTTTATCAGGATAAAGAAAAGAAGACCGGCACGGCGCTTATTTATGTTTGTCAGGGCGACGGTGAGAATATGATTGCCATTAGCCCGGGTGCTAATCAATCGATTACCGCAGATGAGGTTGAAGCCATTATCCCGGAGTTAAAAAACTCGGATATCTTTTTAACCCAGCTGGAAAACAATCTGCCCGCCACGTTCCGCGCCATTGAACTGGCTCGTTGCTGTGGCATTAAGGTGGTTTTAAACCCTGCCCCCTTTTCCTCTGAGGTGGAGAACTGCCTGAAAAACGTTGATTTTCTTACGCCCAATGAAACAGAAGCGTCATTGCTTTCGGGTGTTGCCGTTACGGACATGGCCAGCGCGAAAGCGGCGGCAAAAGCGATAAAAGCCAAAGGCGTGGGGTACGTCATTATTACGATGGGAGCAAAAGGCGCGCTTATTTATGACGGCGAGCAGTTCACGCATATTCCGGCGCTAAAAGCGTTATGCGTGGATACGACAGGGGCCGGAGACGCCTTTAACGGTGCATTTACGGCCAGTATGGCCAAAGGCGAGTCTCTCGTTCAGGCGGCAAAATTTGCCTGCGCGTTTGCCTCCCTGGCCGTCGAAAAAGAGGGGGCATCAAATATGCCTGAGTACAAAGATGTGCTCACCCGTCTGACGCAATATGAAAATATCGCCATTCACGTTGAGAAAAATTAACACCACGGCTTATCGTTTTTTTATTAACGTCCGATGCAGTTTTTATATTGCATTCGCTGCAACCATTAAAGTAATGGGAGTAAGTTCGATGAAGGCTTTAACTGAAACAAAACCCAGCGAGCGGATATCCCTTGCAAGCCATATATCACAGCAACGAACCGTCACTCGCGCCGCGCGCTTTCGTCAAAAGATGCGCAGATGGTGGCCATTTTATGTGATGGCGCTTCCGGGTGTGATCTATTTTTTTATCTGGCACTATTTACCCATCTGGGAAACGAAAATCGCCTTTGAGCAATACCGGATCATTCCGCCCAATATTTGGGTCGGCATGCAATATTTCACGACGCTGATGTCGTCTCCCGTTTTCTGGCAGGTGATCCAGAATACGGTCATCATTGGCGCGATGAAACTGGTCTTTATTTTCCCGGTACCTATTATTCTCGCCCTGCTGCTTAATGAGGTGCGTTCATCCGGCTATCGTAAATTCGTCCAGTCGGTCATTTATTTACCGCACTATTTATCATGGGTTGTTATTGCCAGTATCGCTATCGCCACGCTGTCCCCGGTCGACGGGGCGATTAACGACGTCATCAAATCTATGGGATATGACCCGATTCCGTTTATGACGGATACCGGCTCGATTCGCTGGGTGCTGGTTTTCACTGAAATGTGGCGCAGCGCCGGGTGGGATTCCCTGCTCTATATCGCGGCGATTCTGGCCATTGACCCGCAGCTGTACGAAGCAGCGGAGATGGACGGCGCAGGCCGCTGGCGAAAAATCTGGCATATCACACTGCCTGCCATTACCCCCACGATCGCGACGTTGTTCATCCTTAACGTCGGACTGTTTCTGAGCCAGGGCTTTGATCAGGTGTTCAACATGAGCAACGACGTGGTGAACGGGCAGATTGATATCATCGACACCTATGTGTACCGCATGGGTCTGCGCACCGGCGAATTCTCACTGGCAACGGCGGCAAGGTTATTCAAAGGCGTGATTGGCATGGTCCTTATCGTGCTGGCTCACAACGTTTCTAAACGCCTGACGGGTAAAGGAGTCTGGTAATGCGCTGGTCATCTCGAAGTACCCCATTTGAACGCATTGAGTATGTTCTCATTCTCTCCGTTCTGCTGTTGCTGGTCATCGTTACGCTTCAGCCCATCCTGAATCTGGTAGCCGTCTCCTTCTCAAGCCCGGCGAAGGTCGCGGGCATGAGTGGCCTGGCGATTATCCCGGACGGTTTCTCGCTCGATGTCTGGAAGCTGCTGCTGAGCAATAAGGCTGTTCTTCGCGGGTTTGGAAACGCGATGCTCATCACCGTGGTGGGCACCGTTATTAACGTGGTCTTTACCGTGCTGCTGGCCTGGGCGCTGGCGCAAAAACGGCTGCCGGGACGTCGCCTGCTGTTCATCTTCGTCCTTTTCACTATCGTTTTTGAACCGGGCATCATTCCCGACTTTCTGGTGATGAAGAAGCTGGGTCTGCTGAACAGCTACTGGTCGGTCATTCTCTATCGCGCTGTTTTCGCGTGGTATCTGATCATTCTGGTACGTCTGTTCGAAGAGATCCCGGAGGAGCTGCTGGAAGCCGCCGAGCTGGATGGCGCGAATCCTTTCCAGACGCTGTGGCACGTCATTCTGCCGGTTGCCAAATCCTCTATTGCCATGATCACGCTGTTTTATATGGTGCTGCACTGGAACGAATTTTTCCGCGCCATGGTGTACCTCAACGATCCGGACAAGTGGCCGCTTCAGGTTGTGCTGCGTCAGTTTGTCGTTGAGGGAGATAAGTTATCCATGGTCGGTGTGGAAAGCATGTCTAACTACACCGATGCCAGCCAGATCAGCATTAAGGCACTTAAGGCTGGCATGATCACGCTGACCATTGCCCCGCTTATCGCCATTTACCCCATTATTTTGCGCTTCTTCACCAAAGGCACCATGTCCGGTGCGGTGAAGGGTTAACAAGGAGCGATGACGATGAACGTATTTAATGCTCTTACCCGCGTCCTGCTGGGCGGCGTACTGCTGTGTCAGGTTGCGCAGGCAGAGCCGGTGACGATTCGGGTGGTTGAGAAAGATCTGCTCACCACCAACCGGGAAGACGTGGAACACATCCACCGGATAGAACAGGCGCTGGCGCGACAGGGCCACGATATCAAAATTGAGATCGTGAACCTCTCCTCCTCCGGCTATTCCGACGTGCTGAACGTGATGCTGCTGTCCGGCACCATTCCGGACCTGATCTATTTCAACGGCAGCGATCAGAAAATGGTTGAGCAAGGCATTCTTGTGGACTGGCGTCCGTGGATTGCCCAGACTCATTACCTGAAAGAGGCGCTGTGGCCGCACAACAAGCTGCGTCTGCAAAACCATCCGACGCTGCTTTACGTCTATCCGCTGCGGGCGCGCCAACCGGTGATCCGTGAAGACTGGCTGCAAAAGAGTGGCTTCAGCGCGTCACCCAAAACGCTGGAGGAGTACGTGACGCTGTTTAGCGCCATTCACAGCGGTGATTTCAACGGCGATGGTAAAGCGGACACGTCCGGGATCACCTCTGAAAAAGATCTCCGCGATCTGGATGGCTTTTTAAATCCGGCGTTTGGGATCCACGCGACGTGGCTTAAGGACGCGCAGGGTCAGTGGATCCACGCGCAAATTAGCCCGCAGGAGCGCGACAAACTGCAGTATTACCACGCCCTCTACGAGAAAGGATTGCTCTCTTCGCAGTACATCACCACCAACTGGGAGCTGAAAGAAGATCAGTTTTACACCGGTAAAGTGGGCGTCGTTTCCGTCTCATCACCGGGGAACGTGGGGGTCTATCAGGAGAAAATGCGCCAGGTCCACCCGGATGCCACGCTGACGCTGCTCGATCCGCCGAAAGGTCCGGGCGGGCAAGGTCTGGCGGCAGTGGATGTGTCGATGGAGACCCGCGGTTTCGCGATGTCGACGCTGTCGAAGCATAAGAAAGAGGTGATGATTTTGCTCGATTTTCTGGCCAGTCCGGAAGGGCAAATGATGGAGCAGATGGGGTTTGAAGGCACCCACTACGTTCGTAAAGACGATGCGGTTACCGTCACGCCAAAGATTAATGCCTGGTATCCGCGATTTATTTATGCCGCCAACTGGAAACCGCCGGTGGAGTGGCGTTCGCCTGCCATGCTGCGCTACATCGACAATTCACAACGCTATTTTGCGGCCGACAACGCGTTTATTTTCCCGTCGACCTTTGCGGCCGCACTCGATTCCACCAGCAGCATTTACAACGAATGGGCCTACAAATTCGTCTCAGGCAAGGCCTCGTTTGATATGTGGGATCAATACGTCAATGCCTGGAAATCTGCCGGGGGTAACGCCATGACTCAATACGCACAGGAAAAATTAAAATGACAGAGAACTTATCTTTCAGCTCCCGGGTTCTTGGCATGCTCTACGGCGTCGCATTTGGTGATGCGCTGGGAGGCCCGGTCGAGAAACTGTCTGCCCGTCAGATTCAGGAAAAATATGGCAAAGTGACCTCTATCAACCAGCGCTGGCACCGGATGGACGAACCGTCCTCACGGCGCAATAACCGTATTCGCGGCAACGGAATCATCACCGACGACACGTTAATGACGCTCTGTCTGATGGAAGTGTACGACGAGCTGGGCCGCCACATTGACGCCTGGGACATGGCGGGACCGTTTGTCCGGAAAATTGCCTGGGAACCCCGTTGGGTGCCGGAGCTGGACAGGGAAGCGCTGGTCATTGAGCGCCTGTTTTACCCGGAGAAATGGATATTTCACCGTCTGCAACTGGCGGCCTGCGATCCTCGCCAGGGCGGCGTTGGCAACATGGTCAACTGCGGCGCCGCCATGTATGCCGCGCCCATCGGGGTGATTAATGCCTGTAACCCCACCGCCGCCTACCAGGAGGCCATCAACTTCACGCTGGGGCACCAGCAGAGTTACGGACTTGAAGCGGCCGGCGTGTTCGCCGCTTGCGTCTCGGCGGCGTTCATTCCGGGGATCACCCTGGATGCCATCGTTGATATCGCCCTGCAGCTGGCAAAAGACGGCACGCGTGAGGCTATCAGCGCCACGCTGGATGTCGCCTGCTGCTATCGCGGACAACCCTGGGATTACCTGCAGGTTGTCGATGCGCTCCACGAGGCGCTTCTGCCCTGGTCCCCAATGGGTGATGACCTGATGCACGGACCGGAAAAAGCCGGGGTGCCGACCATGGCGTACCAGCCTTCACGTCTGATGTCGATCGAAGAACTCCCCATGGCGCTGGCGTTCTGCCTGCTGCGGGAAGGCGACTTCCGTGGCGCGGTGGAGGATTCCATCAACTCGGGGCGCGACACGGATTCAATCGGGGTGATGAGTGGAGCCATTCTCGGCGCCCTGCACGGTAACACGATTATCGAGCCGGACGTGCTTGCCGGGATTGAACACGCCAACCGTCTCGATCTCCGCGCCGCCGCGCGACGCTTCACAGGAACAGCGCAGTGCATTATTCAGCAGGATCTCTGTGCCGCTGAGGAATACCGCCAGCACGTCACCCCGTTTTTGCAGCCGGTGCATCGCGCCGGGCAAGGAGAGTAACATGAGCCAAATCGTACTGAACAACCTGGGTAAATCCTACGGCAACGTCAGCATCATCAAAGACATCTCGTTGAATATCCACGAAGGTGAATTCATTGTGCTGGTCGGCCCTTCCGGGTGCGGTAAATCCACGCTTTTGCGGATGATCGCCGGGCTTGAAGATATCACCTCTGGCGAACTGCTCATGCAGGGCGAAGTGGTGACCACCCTGCCCGCCAAAAAACGCGATATCGCGATGGTATTCCAGAGCTACGCGCTTTACCCGCACATGAAAGTGCGGGACAACATGAGCTTTGCGTTAAAGCTCGCCAACGTGCCCAAAGCAGAGCGCATGGCGCGGGTTGAAGAAGCGGCTGAAATTCTCGGGCTGACGCATCTGCTTGACCGGGTGCCGCGTGAGCTTTCCGGGGGCCAGCGCCAGCGCGTGGCAATGGGCCGGGCCATTGTCCGCGATCCCAAAGCCTTTTTGTTCGATGAACCCCTGTCCAACCTTGACGCTAAACTGCGCCATAAAATGCGCGGCGAAATTCGCAAGCTGCACCAGCGAATCGGGCGCACGACAATTTATGTCACCCACGATCAAACCGAAGCCATGACCATGGCGGACCGCATCGTGGTGCTGAATGCCGGAAATATTGAACAGGTCGGGACACCGGAAGAGCTTTATCATAATCCGGACAACCTTTTTGTCGCGGGGTTTATCGGCACCCCGGAGATCAACACCATTAAAGGGGTCATCCATGACGGCAGCGTGGTGCTGGCAAACGGCTACCGCTTCCCCTGCCCGCTGACATCGTATATCGACGGAATGAAGATCGTCTGCGCCATTCGTCCGCATCATCTTCGCATCAGCAATAGCGGGGTAGCAGCAGAAATTGTACTGGTTGAGATGACCGGCGAAGGCCAGGAGATTCTGGTTCGCGTCGGCGACCAGGAGATGATTGTCGTGTCGCATGAAAAACTGGATGTCAGCCCTGGCGATGGAGTATTGCTGGAAGCGGATCTCTCGAGGGTCTTCCTGTTTGAGGAGAAAACCGGGCGTCGGTTGCGTACGTAAATGACAAAAAAGCCCGCATCATGCGGGCTTTTGTTTTTAATGCGGAGGGATTATTCCCACTCTATTATAAACAAACTTATTAAGTTCTTATTAAACAGTGAGTTAATATAAACCGCAATCGAAAAGCCATGAAAAGTGCCATGCACAGTAAAAACATTTAAGAATATCGGATTAACCTCTATCAGGGCAAAGGCTGCCAATTGCTGCCTCTCCAAGATGACCAACTCACCTACATAAGCTGACGAGCAATCTCAACCAGCAGCTCCACAGCATAAGAAAATCGGCCTTGAAAAGCTCTTCCATTGCCACATCGTGACAACAGTCTTCATCAATCGCCCTCGCCCGTAGATGCTCTCATGCCTAAAATAACCTGCTCAGGCCACTACATGTCCGCCCGTTTCTGCCCGCCACCATATGTCACGATTGACAGAAACCGGCCAAAAGCCTTTATCACTTAGCAACAGATATTGAACCGATTCAACGATGCAACCGACTATTTCCTCTGTTTAAACGCTTTCAATAGCTTCTCGGGCATGAAATACAGGTCACCCCGCGCCCTTGTGCAGGCAACGTACAGCTTGTTGCGCGTTTGCGGATTTGCTTGGTGTAGCCTTTCTGCCAAATAGTCTTTCCAGATACCTGGCCCCATCACAACGCAAACATCATTATAGTGATCCATGCCCTTGCTCGCTCCCCAGTTCTCCGAGTAGCAGCCGTACTTGTAGTGTTCGCTCAAAAACAGCTTCACAATGGTTGGATCAGAGTGCAACAAGTTCGCTTGCTCTTGGTCATCAACCTTAATGATCCGGCTGACTCTTTCCTCATGAGCACCCATCGGGATATGTAACTTTGCACTAATGAAATCGCAGACCATTTTTGTGCATCGCCAGCTACAGCTCAGAGTTTCCTTGTCTACCGTGATGCCGACATCACGAAAGCGTTTCTCGTAACGGACAACATCGGCGTGGAGGTTGTTGTTTATCGCACCGTCTCTACTGGTATCAAAGGTATGTTGGTGGAAGTCACCGACGAACGTTATACCAATATTCGCTTGTGAAATCTCCAGCAGCAGGTTGAAGTCGTGGCCCGCAAAATCCTGTACCTCGTCAACGTAGAGGTGGTCGTAAAAGCGCTCCAAGCGAGCACGCACGTCCGGTATAGCCTCTACGACCTGTAGCAGTTTGGCGAGGCGGCAGTGATAGAGTCTCCCGCTGCCATCGCGATACCGATTGAAATCGTCCAAGCGGAACTGTCTATTGGGCGGACGCCTGAAATTTAAGCCTCTGGTCCCTAGTTTCAATTGCATCAAAGGCCTATAACAGAATCCATGCAGGAATGAGAAGTACGTAGTGAGCGTAATGTTGGGTGGGAGCATCCCGAACTTCTGGATGATCCTGTTGCGCAGGTGCCGGTAATTGTTCTCCGTGTAAGTGACGATCAATGCCCGCTGAACAAAGCTGAGCCCTTCAATGATCAGACTGGTTTTTCCAGATCCTGCGACGGAAAAAATTACGCTCTTATCCACTCAATCGCATCCTGTATATATTTCGGAACGATCAGCTCAGCGGACTTCTTAGTTAGCAGCTCGAAAGCAGCATCCGCTTTATTTTTCAACATGTAATCTTGAACGGTCAGTTTTTTTCGACCTGCAGCAAAAAGGTCGTCGCAGAGATGCTGATTGTCTCTGTAGAGACCTATTTCAAAGGTGCTTCGGTCAGGATTTGTATCGGCAAAGATCTGGGCCGACTCGTACAGGTAACCTTCGTAGTTCATTACACAGTTCTGTTGGTAATCGCCGTCGTTATCCCGAATTGCGGCGATCCTGATGCTCAGGAGCTTTCCGAGCTCCAAGTAGCGTTTGAAGCTCGTACCACCGATCGAGATGATGTGCACATTATCAGCCTGAGGAGGAGAGCCAGCCAGCTGCTTGTAGAAGTGCTCCATGAGGATAAATTCTGCATCCCCCTCGACCAATATGACTCTCTTGGAGAGAGCGAGCTCAAGGACATTGTTATCGGGCGCTTTCATAAAGAAGTTTGCGGTGGGCTCCGACAGGTCTTTCAAGCGTCCCGCACACCCTGCTCCAAGCAGTAACGCGTGGCGTAGATCGAGCCTAGCACAGATATGGCTACTGTGCGTGGTAATGAACAACTGAGTGCCCGTCGTATCAGCCAGTCTTTCAACCAAGCGTTTCATATTCGTGTGGCTTAGATGGTTTTCGGGCTCCTCCAGTAGGAGCGCGTTCAAGCTCCCTTTTTCCTCATATTTCTTCAGGGCGAAATTAGTCTTGATAAAACACTGTTCACCTTTGCCACGATTCTCAATAGGGATGCCGTCTTTAGTGATCACCAAGTCGGTTTCAAGGTTGGCGCGAGAACTTGTTCTCAAGGAAAACTGATAATCACCGAGCGCATTGTTCAATTCCTTCAGACTCTCTCGACTGAAAGCTTCTTTGCCTTGCCGATAGCGATTTTCGAGGCGGTAGCGATCCGGCGTATTGACATGGAATCCGAACAGTGTTCGGGTGTATTCACGAGCGGCGTATTCACTGTCGATACGAGAACTATCGATCATCAGGTGTTTGACCGGACGCCGGTAGCTGACGTGAGGTGCCCCGGCGAACGTTGAGAACTTGACACTGTAATATTCAAAAGGAAAGCTGTCCTTGTTTGCTTTGAGCAGATCGACAATTGTCTGGCCGAACTCTTCGATCAAGGGGACAATCGCCATGCGCAGGCCATCTGTCTGTATTCCAAGAACGTTTTGGGTACCGTAAAAACCTTGATCGTCCCCCTCTTCCAGAAAAACGTCCACGATGACTTCTGGAAGCAAATCCAGTCTTGCTGGCCCTGCCAAGAAATTCTGCACCGCCCCCTGATTCAGCAGGGCTTCATAGCCTATGTTTTCAACTCGACTGCGGCTTGCGCTAAGTGCCAGATCTAATGCCAATAGCACGCTGCTTTTACCCGTTTCGTTGTCGCCGATCAGTATGTTCTTGCCAGGGTCGAACTCAAGGGTCAGGTCGGCAATTCTTTTGAAATTTTTGATCACGATTTTTTTTATTGCCGGCATGTTAACTCCTTAACCTCTATGGCATCAGCTAAAGCACGTACCTTGTCCTAAAAACAGAAGCAAGTTTAACCACTTAAAGGGCGGTCCGTAAAAAGCTGTTACTTCGCAGCCTTAATTCAACAGTAAATATTGAATATTCCAACCCCTTTAAGAACAACTTTTCCCACTTTCGACATTCAAACCAGCTATGCTCCAACAGAGATGCTTCTCTCAGCCCAACCGAGCAGCCTCTGCCGCTATGTGACCAGCCAGTGCAGATACGAATGCCCTGAGACTGGTCATGGACGATAGCTCAGTGAAATCACCAGTATTTACCGCGCCGCGCTCCGCTGCGATGACAGCAGCGGTCGTGTAAAGCTGCTCTTGAACCAGCCTCTGACACAACAGGTCGTACCGCTTGAGATATGATGCTCCCTTGAATTCATCAAACACAGGAAAATGTGGCGACGAGTCGCGAACGGGCTTGCGAGACTCCGGTGCATCTTCAACCATCATCATCCACCCTACAAATGGACGCGGTTGCTTCCCAAAAGCTTCTTCGCGGAAGGCTGTCCATAAATCATGGGCCGTCCCGATTGCTTCTTCAGTTCGGTTATTAAAGTTATTGCCGAACGAGGGTCCTACCTGGCTTTTCAGCTCAATTGCTGCAATCAATTCTCCTTTGTAGATAACTAATAGATCCCACAGCTTAGTTGGGCGGAAATATCCGGGAAGGGTCAACATCGCCCGGTTCTGGTAAATCTCAGCATGGGCTAGTCCATTAGCCTTTATGAGGTCTAGCACCAAGGCCAAGAACCCGTCCATATTCTTTCCAGCAGTGACGCCCGCACGTTCGCCTTGGTCGGCCTTACCCGACTCAATTTGCTTTTGTCTTGCTGCTTCACGGTTGCCCCAAAATGCCTTCACGGCTTCGCGGGCTTTCTTTTCATAATCAACGAGATCGAGCGCCATTTATTCTCCATTTCCCCCAAGGGATGATTGTTCTTCCTGATTCAGACCATAAAGCTTAAACACCGCCCGATTACAGGCCTGAATGTCCCGTTTGATAGCCGCCTCAGCCAACTCGTGGCGTAGCATTTTAGGCACGTCAGCCCAAGACGGAATACGAATTCTGCGAAGGTACTGCGCCTGAAAACGCATGAATCCCCCCCGCATTTTCGTTGAATATGTCGCCACAAATAAGCGGCTGACGGCAGACAGTAGTACTGCCTGCAGGGCACGCAAGTCCCAATCATCTGAGGTGACGTAATAGAGGTTGTGATGAGGATATAGTTCGCCACCTTCATAAACGATATGAGCCTGTCCCTTGATATCTGGGATCAAAAGCTTTGGCCTCGCGGCTAATTTCGGAGTAATGCGATCAATCGTGCGATACCACTTGAGCGGGTTTTTCTGCGCACAATGACGTCCAGCAATCACACTACGTCTTGCTTCAAGATAGCTTCGCAAGAGTGGATATTCACCAAGTTCGACCAACCCACCTTGCTCAGTAAAGGGGTTGATGACCCCCAGACCACGCCACTCAACTTCACCGCTCACGATGTCTTTGGTTGTTACCAGCGGCACTTTCCGGTCTTGCTCAACATTGAGTGCTTCAAAATCTCCGATAAACGCTTTGTCCGCACCTGTCGCAACACCAATCCCGACCTTGCACCCTACCTCTTCAAGCAGGGGAAAGTCTCTTTCCAAACGGCGAATAAGCGCCATTTGATCGAATGATTCCAGCAACCACGGCTCCGAACCATTGGTCACTTGAGCAAGCTCACGCGTCGGTCCGACTTCCTTAGGAAGAGAGTGGGCTGTGAGCAGGCCAGACAATTCAGTCAGTGTTACCCGGTCAATAGCTGGCCGATGAGCGATGCGAGTTGGCCCCGGCATTTCACGGCTGATGATAGTAATTGCTGGGTAGGCAATCACATCGGAGTGAAAGGCCTGAGTATCCACCATATCGACATAAACTTTTAGGTGGAACCTCTCAGCAACAAGGCTGCGAAGCGGTCCCCCATAGCGATTCTTCATCCAGCGATCCGCGCAAATGAAACCTAGGCTGCCACCATCCGACAAAACCGACAGAGATCGCTCGATGAATGGAATGTAAATATCTGCACGATCAAACATTGTCTTGTAACGACAGCGGTATTCAGCAAGTAATGGTGCGGGGATTAACTCCTGACGGACGTATGGTGGGTTACCAATGACGAAATCGAATTCCCCCTCCAAAGGAGTAAGCAGGAAATCGCCTTGCGACAGCCAACAACAAGCCAAGGCATTAGCATCATTCGAAGAGATGCCTTGATGCTTCAGCAGTTCGACAACTGCAGCCTGGGTGCTATAAAAGGTCTCGTGGTGCAATTCCACAGCCCGGATTGCATCGGCCAATTCACCTAAAGCTGAACCGTTTGGCCTCGCCATCCGCCATGCAGCCAATAACCGCTCGATGATAGGTAATAGGAAGTCCCCAGCACCAAATGATGGCTCTAAAATTCTCTTCTTATAAAGCGGTTGATCCTCTGTGTAACCAGCCAAGTCGAGAATGAAATCCACCACCTCAGAGCGCGTGAAAATGGCCCCCCTGGCTTCGAGCCCCCCCTCTGTCGCCAATAACTCTATCGCTGATGTGACGGGACATACAGGTACTGCTATAGCTCCAGGAGCGACCTTGCTGCGCACGCTATCAGCGGCGTCTTGTTGTTGAGTCATCCAAAGTCCTCATTGGGGCGGCGTTATAACGCCGACATACTTGTAAAGGGTGGTTCGGGGCGAGCCATGGATCTGGCTAGATTGGCCACCAGAATATCTGGATAGCAAAGCAGAACTTCGTTCTCGCATACCCTACGGCCATCTAACATTGGCTCTTAGCTAATGACCGCCCACGTGCACGAGTTGATATCACTCGGACCTACGTCTGTTTTAGCTAGTTCACACTGCATTTGGTTTGCTTGATACAAATCCCAAAACTAATCGACGGTAGAAATGCGGATGATATCAAATGCAGGGATTCACTAATATCTCCGAAAAAATTGACTGATATACTAACACGAATTGATGCGTCCAGACACACAGGTACAAAGCCCTGTATACCTTTATAAAACAATAGCTTCTTAGGTGGGTATAGTAATTCCACAAGCCTATGACCTGTGTTATTTATTACTGAACAGCCCCCAAACAGGAAGGAGTGCTTTTATGACACTTGAGGGGCAACTGGTTCATGACATATGGCGTAGCCACCGATGGATTACTTCCGTCGTTCCTTCTGTTGATCTTGCAACTTCTGCAGATTGCTCCAAAAATCCTCATCAGTACCAAATACTGCAGCAAGAATGCGAGTATCGTCATTTGTAAGACGACGCAAGCCGCAGAGAATATCGTCAATATACTGCTTGCAGCTACCCATAGCTTCCGCCAGTTCATCATTAGACATGTTCAGCGGTTTCAAAAATTCTTCTGTCAGAATTTCTCCCACTGTCACAGGCCCGGCGGTATCTGATTTTGTGTAGTATGCAAGAATCTCTGAACGCCCCTGCTCATACGTAAGCTCACCTGAAATAATACGTGCCTTAATGGACTCGTACAGTGGCGTACCACTGGGGTCCATTCCTTCAAGTCTCAGGGAAGCCTCTGCTTTGCGGAAGCCCTCAATACGTAACCGTGTATAGGGAGTCCTGGACATGTTTTTCCTTTGAATTGCAGGAGTAAAGTTCGCACAGTGAAAGCGTCAGCTCACGCTACCTCGTTAACTGACGCACGTGATTCAAGATTTATTATTACCCGATAAGCTATCATCGGCAAAATCATCATGTTCGCGGTTATCCCGATGAGTAGCTGTCTGCTTACGTATCTGAGTCGCCAACTCCCCTCCAATGGTTTGTTGGACACGAGAAGAATTGCTACTTCGCTTCATTTTCTGGTACTCAGCAGCTCCGTTGGCCATGATGCTTCCCATATGGCTTGCCATGCGGCCAGCTCGTGAGAATGAAGCAAACCCCTGACTTCCTCCGCTGGCGCTAACTGAACTGCTCCATGCTGACGAACCACCGGAACTGCCTGAGGGTTGGCCTCCAGAAGTATCTACAGAACCGGTATCTTCCCCGCCGCCAAATCCTCCACCGGAACCGCCTCCACCGCCTGAACCAGATTCCTCGGCCATGGCAGCTTGCGCAGACTCGAACGCTGCCTTTAATGCAGAGGCTCCGCCGCTGACTTGAGCTGATGCCCCCATTGCCATTGCTCCAGCACCGCTGATGGCAGTAGCGGCAGCGCCAGTAATCATACCCGCCCCAAATCCACCAATCCCTTGTAAAGAAGCCCCTCCTACAACACCTGATAACAACAGTGGTAGCTTATTCGTTAATACTAACAGGATAATTGACGCCAGAAGCAAAACGATAAGACTATTAAGATCAGGAACATCATCTTTAATAAGAGAAAAATATTGATCTATAAATGATTGTCCAATCCCAATAATTAATGTCATCGTGAATAATTGAATGCCAATCGATAAAACAGTTCGTAAGTAATTAATTGCTATATCAGAGGTCCATTTCGAACCACCAAATCCAAGCAATATAACTCCTGCATAACATAACACCCATGCAGAAACCAACATGATTAGCATATTTATCGCTATAAGGGACATCACTACCAAAACGATTATCGCGACTGTTATCATAATGGTGGATATCATTGGCGACCAAATTGATGCGGCTGAACTGACCTTTGTTAATATAGCAAACGCCATATCAACTATGCTTGAGGGCGAAATACCAGTACTTATTCCTAAAGCGTTTGCTGCAAGTTGCCTCATTGAATTAATTATGGATTGCGATATGGATGGGCCGTTGATTAAAAGATAATAAAAAAAACCAATGACGGCAAAAAAGCGAACTATTTCAGCAAGTACGCCTGTCAACCCTTCCCCTTGCATTGCCATCATACCAAATGTCCAAACCATACTTATTAATACCAGCCCCCAGAAGAGCCAATTTGCATAGTCAGCAATTACTGTTGTCCATGTACTGGCTACTTGTTGAAACTTATCTAATAAAGAATCAAGTAGCCCGCTACTATCTAATTGACCAGCATAGGCATTTATAGAAAAGAAAATTATGATACCTAGAAAGGTGAGCTTACTTACTATTTTCATGATTACCATTCTCGTTTAGGGCTTGGTTTATTATTACTCCGTAGAGCACATTTATCGTATTTATTTTCATCAAATTTATTATCTGGCGTCGATAAACAATCTTTATCATTTTTATCGCAAGAACATATAGCCAATAAACTGATCAGAATAAATACAATCAAAAGATTATCTTTCATTCTGCGTTTCCTCACCAAATTCGCTTCGGGCTTGGTGTATTCTCTCCAGCTAACGCTTTTTCATCAGCGGCTATCTGTTGTGATTCTTTATCTGCCTGAGCCTGTGCCAGTGTTGCTGCAGCGTTTTGCTGGGCTACCAGGAGCGAGCGGATTTGCAGCAGCTGGTTCGTTTGAGCACTGGCAAGCTGGTTAGCGGCCTGAATAGCTTCCATTTGCCCTTGTGCGCCGGTTGCCTGAGTTTGCAAATCTGCCAGGTTATCAGCATCGCTTTGCAGTGTTTCTTGCTGTTCATCAAGAGCCTTAAAAACGGCGTCATTGGCCTTTTTACGCGCCTCAGAGCTGTTCTGTTCTGCTTTACGCAGTGCGCTGATTTCATCTGCAGTACATTCAACATTACTGTTAAAGCACGGTGATGAGCGGTAGTAATTCACGTCCTGATAACGTTTCAGATATGAATCAAGACTCCCGGCCTGATTTTTGTAGTAATTAAGAGTGTCCTGCGCCTGCAACAATTTGTTGATGGTTGAATTGGCCTGATCCCAGATATAGGCCGCAGGTGCGACGGTATTTTTGAGCATGTTTTCATACTGCTGCAGCTGCGTCTGGTACTGCTGGATCTGTTTAGTCACAGCCTGAACGTTGTTAACTGCGCTGATTGTGGTCTGAACCACATTAGTGCCATCAATAACGGGAATTCCGGCCTTAACCGGTAATGCCATGACGGACGCCACGAAAGGAACTATTAAAGCTTTTTTAGCGGCTAAAATCCCTCTTTGTAATGAAACCACTCGGAACATTAAATTCATTTGCTCACCTCTTTTTCATCAGTTCAGTAATATTTAACACACTGTTTTTTAACAGACGCAGGTATATAGGAAACCACACATTTATTTATCCAAGATTTTATCCATAATGTTCCTTAGTTCTTGCCGAGTTGATTCTATTTTCGCAAGCAAGGTTCTTATCAGTGTGGGTGAAAAATCAACTGTTCGAGGATCATTTGCGAGCCATAATTTAAGTAATCCGCCAAGTCTTCCAAGATCAGCGTTTACTCGGCTAAGTTCATTAACCTGTTTTATATCTACGATAGAATCAACCTGATAACCCATTGCAACTCTACGAACAAAACAGGCAACACTTAATCCAGATGCTTCTGCATTTTCTTGGATGAGAATTTTTTCTTCGGGTAAACAATAAACTTTTATTGGCGTACTATTTTTTCTAGTCTGAGTAACTTTCATATAGCTCTCCATACAGGTGGTAGCCTGGCAGCCTCGCAGAGCAGGACGCCCTTGAGCCGCGATGCGGCGAATAGGGAGTGGTAAAGTTGGAACACCGTAGCGGTGGGCCTACTTTACATGTCCTGCCCTCCTGTTGCCGTAGTATATCTGTGCACATCAATGTGTATTTCAGTGTACAGGATGTGTTTTCTTAGCGTATAAATATAGGATTACTCGGGTAAAGATCTGCAGCAAATGTGTTTTTTGCAAGGAAACTATATTTCTCCCTTTTGAAAATGACCTTTAGTAGTTATAAATGGGCGTCCACCAACTGTATTTATGTTTCGATATATTGTAAGAAATCTTTTATTTTCTCATGCACTTTTTTACTTACATTGTCAAAGCATGTGCATTGCAGATTTTAGCGGCTAAAATCTTCCTCCCTATGCCTAAAGCTAGGGGCGTACCTCATATGTCATAAAATCTACCTCAAGTGTCAATATACCAAACGAGTAAGTAATCTCTTCTTCTGGCGTACAACCATCGGCCTTTGGCCGATTCTAGATTTGAAAGCGCCTGCTCAGGCAGGTGATTTCAAAGACTGTAGATCCTGAACGATCCTGTAAATACTGCTGAATAGTAAAAAATCGGGCCGCTGTAGCACGCTACCGGGCCGCTATAACACGCTATCGGGCCGTTGTGACACAATATCGGGCCGTTGTGACACGTTTTATCCTAGAACCGTTCAAATCAATTCCAATTTCCAGCAATTGCACGGAATCTTCTTTCAATCTCCGACGATAGTTACGTAAAGTCATATTACTCGTTCCTTCACCGCACACTGCTAATATCAACGTATCCATATACCACCCTCCTAAAGGATTATTCCTATGGGTTAAGACATGACGAGCGACTGCCTGGCTAATACCATGTTGTAGCCGAGCTATGGGGCCAGGATGATAATAAAATGGCAAATCTTTTTTGAGTAACATCGCTAATGCAACACCCAGACGGACACGCCATAAACGGCGTTCTCCCCCAGTCAAAGGATCTGGACGCGTCATAGGTGATGGCACTACATGATCGATCAGTCCCCCTATTATACAGTCGCCGCTTTTCTCCAGCTCTGGCGTTATAATTTCAACTGTTGCGACGCGCAGATCTAAAAGCAATTTCTGTATACGACCATAACTGTATTGTGCATCGGATAGCGTTCGGCGTACTTTCGCTGGATCTACTAATAATTCGATTCCACCATCAGAAATTTCACGACGTTGCTCGGCAACATATAATATTGTCTCTACGATATCGGCATGACGCTGTCCGAGCCGTCCGGTAACACGACAACGACCAAAACTAGTCTCCATCCATTGTCCCTTCACCTCCTTAGGACGCTGGCTTGGCTGGTACAGAATTACTCGGGCTTGCCAAGCTGTACTTGTGGGTGCCACTTTATTACCAGTTGTCATTGTCAGCGCCACTCCAGGTAGATGTTCTTTCTTTAGTAAGCTTTTTATTATTCTTCGAGCTGAGCGCCGTTATTTTTAATACTCCCCCCTCATGTCTCTGTAACCAACGATCTGGCGCACGTTCTCCATAATTTACTTTATTTATTCCAAATCTAACAAATTGACCTCGAACATCATCAGAAATACCATACGTCTTCGCTTCCAAGGCGGTCATGCCCGCCAGATAAGATTGCCACCGTATATTATCAACCAGGACGCTACTACCCCTGCTTGCCTGCTGTATATCACCAACCCCCATCGTGGCAGCGCCTTTGTTTGAATGGTGTAGAAATATAATCGAACATCCAGTATCAGCAGCAATACCTTCTAGCTTTCCAATGACTTTGGACATTGCTGCGCTATTATTCTCATCCTCCTGGTGGAAACGGCGAAGAGTATCCAAAATTATTAAACGTCTACCTTTTGAAACTTCATTGATCAAGTTGCTCCAATCCGGCAAGAAAATATTTGGACACTTCCCTACCAAAGGTTCGACCAGTAGCTTATCAGCTACAATCTGCTGCTGACGTGCTGTTAGATATTTTCCCAAAGCATATAAACGATGGTGAACGATGGTTTCAGAGTCCTCCACAGGTAAATATGCCACCAACCCAGTCGGATATTCACCAAAGTTTAAAAGATCTACACCACAAGTAATCTGCACAGCCAATTGTAATGCCAGCATTGACTTTCCAGCGCCTCCCGGAGAAACAATCGCTCCGATAGTACCAATAGCCAAATTAGGCAAGACGTAATCAATTGGTTGTGGCTTAGCTTCAAATGCTTCCATTATGTTCAATGACATTGCTGTTACCTACCTAAAACAACACCGGGTCTGGCCGCTTTAAACATTGCTGATTTACGATCCGCAATCCACTGTTCTACTTCGGATAACTGCCATGCAACATTTCGGCTAGTAAGTGCTATACGGCGAGGAAACTCGCCTCGCTGTTCAAGGTTATAAATAGTGCGGGCTGACAATGGGATCATTTCCAGAAGTGTTTTTCTGTTAATGAGCGTGCTATGTGCCTTTGTTTGCATCTGCCTTCCTCCTGTTTCCAATCAGGCCTATACAATGCCAAGCATTACCACTTGCTAAAACCTATTCATTGGCTAAAATGGTTGACATGAAAATTACTATCTGGGAAGGCTGTGACCTCACAGTTGCAGCTGCAATTAAATTATTTGTAGAGCGTAGTTATCCGTACTCCATATTTTCACGGAGGTATCCAATACTGCGTCTCATACAGGAAGTTATTGATCCAGCAGTAGCTGCTTATGTAAATTCCCTGCCACCAAGTCATAAAGACTACATTTCTGGAGTAAATCTAGGATTTAGTGATGTACTTAAAAAAGTGGGCTTAAACGTCGTAGTACAGGCACAAAGACTTCTTTTGCGTAATTTCGTTCTGACTTTAGATCAACAAACTTCTCTTGATAAATGCTTTACCGCTACGATTGAGTCTCTTATTGAATTAGTCAGTGAGTGCGCATCCAAGCGGCCGAAGAAGTCCTCTCCTGCAAAAGGAGTAACTATAAATTCACAGCGTAAGCTCGGTTATTGCGAGTTCTGCGGTAATCTAACCGAATTTTCCAAGTTGATCAGTGAGATATCAGAATTTGTTGCTAACGATAATGAGTTCCCCGTTCATGAAAATGAAAAACAGGTCCTTAGTCATCGATATTGTTCTGACCATAGGCCCAAACTCACCAATGGTCTATGGAATCCCAAATACAGACAAGGAAAGCGGTCTCTCGAACAGTTCAATAAAGAATTAATAAGGCTTAGACGGCAATGCGCTAAACCGCATAAAGCTAACGCAAACACAGGGGATATATTGATTGATACCTATTTTCATGAGTGGATGCAGGGTCAAACTTTAACCCCAGCAGATCTAGATAAACTTAGGAATATCGCCAGACGAATGGTTGACTCCAAATTCACTGATACTAAGAAAAAAATAATCATATTAAAACACCAAGGTTTTAACCAGTTTGAAACCGCACAGGTTTTAGAAAAAAATCACTACACAACTATGACGAAGCAGGCTGTGTCCAAGGCCTTAGCGTCTGTGAGGAAAGAATTTTATATTTAAAATAGTATATCCACGAGCTATTATG
The DNA here is from genome assembly GCF_053709515.1 of Enterobacter sp. UPMP701. Classification (NCBI taxonomy): domain Bacteria; kingdom Pseudomonadati; phylum Pseudomonadota; class Gammaproteobacteria; order Enterobacterales; family Enterobacteriaceae; genus Enterobacter; species Enterobacter sp. UPMP701. The sequence continues at coordinate 228,907 of NZ_JBSKJN010000004.1, forward strand.
GTGGCAGTTTAAGTCTTAATATCATCCACTTTATTGAATTATAACCAGCCACTTACGAGGGTTTTTCGCGATTACCCTGCTTCAAATTGATGATTTTGAAAATACAGTATTATAGTTTATTGTTTGTAGCGCAGCTGTAAGCGTTATGCAAAACGGATCACAGTGATACTACCTCACCAGTAAATCACTGAAGCCGATCTGTAATGACATAGAACGAATTGGTTTTATGGTTATGCAATGGCTCATCCCCTTACTTGTCCCTGACCATAAAAAGCATTCGCTTTCCTGAAAGCAAGTCTAAGCCAAAGGGCGTTTACAGTTGTCTTATCTTGGCTCATTAGGTACTGGCTTAATTATTAGAATCATGTCGGTGGCATTTAAGTCCAAATATGCCCAAACTTTTAGCAGCTAAAATTCGTCTTCTCATGTAGGGTCAAGAAGCTTATGACTTAACCTATTGATTATGTGAATTACCTTGTGAGTATTACTCGTAGGATGGAATCTTCCAAAACTCTGACAATTCACTCTGAATGCATGGTAACAAAGAACAGTTTAAACCATGGTCTGTTCAGCGTTAAATTTCTCAAGATAGACTTCCATTTCGCGAGTCCACCTAGGGGTAGGTACCGAGGTGATCATTAGCCAAGGAAACCACCATACAAGCATGAAGAGTAACATAAGCGGTGCGATCATTTCGGCCGAAGAATGAGAAACTATATACATAATGAATAATATTAGTAGAACTGTGTTTACAATCTGACCTACCAGAAAAAGACGCCAGCGAAAACAATGCCATTTCCTGTTGAACACAATCCGTCCATCCCGTTCTTCGAGCCAGTTACGCCACGGCTTGAGATAACCAGCCCGCAACCCATAACGATCACACATTATTACAGCCAAATCCTGCAGCCGATAATTATACAAGCCTGTGAGCCGATAAAGGCTGCGCTGACGAAGCTCACGCTTTGCCAGACGGACCGCATTTTTATTCAAATATGGCTGTGTCAGCATTTGCTCTAGCCGGCGCTTCCTAAGATTGAGTAGTCCACGAAATACACTTCCAGATTCAGCATTAATTACTCTGTGACGAACTACACCGAGTGCAATATAGATACACAGCAATAGCCAGCCGGTCTTAGGGTATTGATTCATCCATTGTATAATTACAGACAACTCAGGCACTTTTATTTTTCCTTTTTATGCAATCCAGATAAAACCAGTAAAGATTCAGTAAATTTTAGCGGCTAAAATTGCTCTCCTAGCGTAGATAAAAGAAGCATACCCACTTAACTTACTGATTATTAACTACTTACTAGTCCATTCATCAATCATATTCGCCCAATCTTGTAGCATCTCAGCCCTCTGCTCACGATATTCTGCCTTGTTATAAACAGCTCGTACCCCTTTTTGTTCATGGGCAAGGCTCTTCTCAATCCAGTCAGTATTGTACCCGGCCTCATGTAGCAAGGTGCTGGCTGTACGCCGTAAGTCATGGGGACCAAACTTAGGCAACAACTCCCCTTCTTTCTGAGCCAGGCGATACGTCAGTGTCAAAACCCGGTTTAAAGTAGCGCTACTCATTGGCGCATCGGAATCGTACCGCGAAGGAAGGATAAAATCAGAGCTACCGGCAAAGGTTTTGAGAGCAATCATAATATCCATTGCCTGTCTGGAAAGAAAAACCAAATGTGGATTACGTCGTTTCATCCTTTCCTTTGGTATCGTCCATAATGCCTCACTAAAATTGATCTCGTTCCAGGTTGCGTTAGTAAGCTCACTTTTACGTACCATCGTTAACAGCAAAAGTTTAACCGCTGCTCTGATTGATGGCGTCGTTCCTACCCGTTCCATGTACCGATACATCAGACCAATTTCAATTGGCGTCAATGCCCTGTCTCGAGGCTCAAATTTCGCTATGCTTGCAGGCCGTACCAGATCAGCTGGATTCTCCACCTTCTGACCGCGCTCAATAGCCCAGCGATAGACTTGCAATACAATCTCTCTGGCGTGTACAGCTGTCGCCGGTGCCCCTCTCTCGACAATGTTATCGGTTAATGCGCGTAAGTCTTCATATGTAATCTCACTAAGTTTCTGCTGGGAAAATTTTGACTTCAACTCCCTTTGATATACCGAACGCCGCATATCACGCGTCGATTCAGCCATTTGATAACCGCGTAACCATTTCTCAGTCCACGCACCAAAAGTCTCCGCATCTTTAATACGCGCTTTATCTCTGGCTTTTTCCCTCGCAGGCGATATTCCACTGGCAACCATTTTTTTGGCTTCATTGAGCCGTTCACGCGCTTCTGCAAGCGTGATCCCTCCAACACCATAGCGGCCAAAAGTAACGGTCTCCTGTCTTCCGTTTATTGAATAGTTATAACGAAATGAAATAGTTCCAGCCGGAGTGACCGCAACATACAGACCATCACGGTCATTAACTTTATAGAGTTTCTCCTTCGGCTTAAGGTGACGCAGCCTGGTGTCAGTCAACATGGTTTATTGTTTTCCTTTATCAAAAATACCATGTTGTAAAAAATTCAGAAAAGTTGTTTAACTCTCTGTTTTTAATTGAGTTATAAAAAATAAATACCATAACTCAACCGAAATTTATCACATGGTACTTTTTCAAACCTGAATTCGAAACCAGAGAGTACCATCAAAAATTCCATTGAAAAAACCGTGCTTCCCGTTGCTAACAGCTGCCAGAAAGTGCCAGACACAAAAACAAAAAAGCCCGCAGTTACGCGGGCTTAGAGGTACTTTACTGCTTTTACGTGCAGGCTGTTGCCAGACGTTAAATCATTCCCACTCAATCGTAGCCGGTGGCTTACCGCTGATGTCATACACCACGCGGGAAATACCGTTCACTTCGTTGATGATGCGGTTAGACACGCGGCCTAAGAAGTCATACGGCAGGTGCGCCCAGTGCGCGGTCATGAAGTCGATGGTTTCCACCGCACGCAGGGAAACAACCCAGTCGTACTTACGGCCATCGCCCATCACGCCGACGGAGCGAACCGGCAGGAACACGGTGAACGCCTGGCTCACTTTGTTGTACAGGTCAGCTTTGTGCAGCTCTTCGATGAAGATAGCGTCCGCGCGACGCAGCAGGTCGCAGTACTCTTTCTTCACTTCGCCCAGCACGCGCACGCCCAGACCCGGACCCGGGAACGGATGACGGTAGAGCATGTCGTACGGCAGACCCAGCTCCAGACCAATCTTGCGCACTTCATCTTTGAACAACTCGCGCAGCGGTTCAACCAGACCCATCTTCATCTCTTTCGGCAGGCCGCCCACGTTGTGGTGAGATTTGATGACGTGTGCTTTACCGGTCGCGGAGGCCGCGGATTCGATCACGTCAGGGTAGATGGTACCCTGCGCCAGCCACTTCACGTCTTCCAGCTTCAGCGCTTCTTCGTCGAACACTTCAACGAACACGCGGCCGATGATCTTACGCTTGGCTTCCGGATCGTTCTCGCCTTTCAGCGCGTCCAGGAAGCGCTGCTCGCCTTCCACGTGAACGATGTTCAGACCAAAGTGGTCGCCGAACATGTCCATGACCTGCTTCGCTTCGTTCAGACGCAGCAGACCGTTATCCACGAAGACGCAGGTCAGGTTTTTGCCGATGGCGCGGTGCAGCAGCATCGCGGTCACGGAGGAGTCCACGCCGCCGGAGAGGCCGAGGATCACTTTGTCATCGCCAACCTGCTGACGGATACGCTCAACGGCGTCGTCGATGATTTTTGCCGGAGTCCACAGGGCTTCACACTGGCAGATGTCACGCACGAAGCGCTCCAGCATGCGCATACCCTGACGGGTGTGGGTTACTTCCGGGTGGAACTGCACGCCGTAGAAGCGTTTTTCTTCGTTCGCCATGATCGCGAACGGGCAGCTTTCGGTGCTGGCAACGGTCACGAAGTCAGACGGGATGGCGGTAACTTTGTCACCGTGGCTCATCCACACGTCCAGCAGCGGTTTGCCGTCTGCGGTCAGGGAGTCTTCGATACCGCGCACCAGGGCGCTGTCGGTGACCACTTCTACCTGTGCGTAGCCAAACTCACGCTCGTTAGAGCCTTCTACGTGGCCGCCCAGCTGCATTGCCATGGTCTGCATACCGTAGCACACGCCGAATACCGGCACACCCGCTTCGAACACGTACTGCGGTGCGCGCGGGCTGTTCGCTTCGGTGGTACTTTCCGGGCCGCCGGAGAGGATAATGCCGCTTGGATTGAATTCGCGAATCTGTGCTTCCGTGACATCCCACGCCCACAGCTCACAGTAAACGCCCAGTTCACGCACGCGACGCGCCACCAGTTGAGTGTACTGAGAACCAAAGTCCAGGATGAGAATGCGATGTTTATGAATGTTTTCCGTCATTGACGCTAATTCCGAGGCAAGTGAAACAAAAACAGAGCGCCCGGCAGAAGCCGGGCGCGGAAACTTATCAGGAGCCCAGACGGTAGTTCGGGGACTCTTTGGTGATCGTCACGTCGTGAACGTGGCTCTCCTGGATACCCGCACCGCTGATGCGTACGAATTCCGCTTTGGTACGCAGCAGGTCAATGGTACCACAGCCGGTCAGACCCATACAGGAGCGCAGGCCGCCCATCTGCTGGTGAATGATCTCTTTCAGACGGCCTTTATAAGCAACGCGACCTTCGATACCTTCCGGTACCAGTTTGTCTGCGGCGTTATCGGTCTGGAAGTAACGGTCAGAGGAACCTTTGGACATCGCGCCCAGGGAGCCCATGCCGCGGTAAGATTTGTAAGAACGGCCCTGGTAGAGTTCGATTTCACCCGGGGATTCTTCGGTACCGGCCAGCATGGAGCCAACCATCACGGCAGCGGCGCCTGCGGCGATGGCTTTGGCGATGTCACCAGAGAAGCGGATACCGCCGTCAGCGATAACCGGAATACCGGTGCCTTCCAGCGCTTCAACCGCGTCAGAAACAGCGGTGATCTGCGGCACGCCCACGCCGGTCACGATACGGGTGGTACAGATAGAGCCAGGGCCGATACCCACTTTCACCGCGCTGCAGCCAGCGTCAGCCAGGGCACGAGCGCCTGCGCCAGTGGCCACGTTGCCGCCAATGATCTGCAGCTCTGGGTATTTCGCACGGGTGTCGCGAATACGTTGCAGAACGCCTTCGGAGTGACCGTGTGAGGAGTCAATCAGCAGCACGTCAACGCCCGCAGCAACCAGCGCGTCAACGCGCTCTTCATTACCGGCACCTGCGCCAACCGCAGCGCCAACGCGCAGACGGCCATGCTCGTCTTTACAGGCGTTTGGTTTACGTTCTGCTTTCTGGAAATCTTTAACGGTGATCATGCCGCGCAGGTGGAAGTTCGCATCCACAACCAGCGCTTTCTCAACGCGTTTTTCGTGCATTTTCGCCAGCACCACGTCGCGGGTTTCACCTTCGCGGACCGTCACCAGACGCTCTTTTGGCGTCATGTAGACGCTGACAGGCTGGTTCAGGTCAGTCACGAAACGCACGTCACGACCGGTGATGATGCCGACCAGTTCGTTGTCTTCAGTCACTACCGGGTAGCCAGCAAAGCCGTTACGCTCGGTCAGGGCTTTCACTTCGTGCAGGGTGGTGGTTGGCAGAACGGTCTGTGGGTCCGACACGATGCCGGATTCATGCTTCTTCACGCGGCGAACTTCTTCCGCCTGACGCTCGATAGACATGTTTTTGTGGATAAAGCCAATGCCGCCTTCCTGTGCCAGGGCGATAGCCAGGCGCGCTTCCGTCACGGTGTCCATTGCCGCGGAGAGCATAGGAATGTTCAGACGAATGGTTTTCGTCAACTGCGTGCTGAGGTCGGCAGTATTCGGCAGAACGGTGGAATGAGCGGGAACGAGGAGGACGTCGTCAAACGTCAGTGCTTCTTTAGCGATACGTAGCATGGGCAATATCTCTGACCTGGGTGGTTAAATATTGCCGTGGCATTATACAGAGCGTAACCGATTGCATCTACACTTTTTTATAAAAAAGCTTGCGATTGCCTCTCAGCAGGTTACTATCGACTGAATAACTTGCTGATTTAGAATTTGATCCCGCTCACATGTTATCCTCTCAATCCCCCTCAATTTATACTGTCAGCCGCCTCAATCAGACGGTGCGTTTGCTGCTTGAGCAGGAAATGGGGCAGGTCTGGATCAGCGGCGAAATTTCTAACTTCACGCAGCCGTCCTCCGGACACTGGTACTTTACCTTAAAAGACGACACCGCCCAGGTGCGCTGCGCGATGTTCCGCAACAGCAACCGTCGCGTGACGTTCCGTCCTCAGCATGGCCAGCAGGTTCTGGTTCGCGCCAATATCACCCTGTATGAGCCGCGCGGCGACTATCAGATCATCGTTGAGAGCATGCAGCCTGCGGGCGAAGGCCTGCTGCAACAGAAGTATGAACAGCTAAAAGCCAGGCTCTCTGCCGAGGGACTGTTCGACCAGCAGTTCAAAAAACCGCTGCCCTCACCCGCCCACTGCGTTGGGGTCATTACCTCGAAAACCGGTGCGGCCCTGCACGATATTTTGCACGTACTGAAGCGTCGCGACCCTTCCCTGCCCGTCATCATCTACCCGACCGCCGTTCAGGGTGACGATGCGCCAGGCCAGATTGTGCGCGCCATTGAGCTGGCCAACGCCCGTCAGGAGTGCGACGTGCTCATCGTCGGGCGCGGCGGCGGCTCGCTGGAAGATTTATGGAGCTTTAACGACGAGCGGGTAGCGCGGGCAATCTTTGCAAGTCAGATCCCCGTGGTGAGCGCCGTCGGTCACGAAACGGACGTGACGATCGCGGATTTTGTCGCGGATCTGCGTGCACCTACGCCGTCCGCGGCGGCAGAAGTGGTCAGCCGCAACCAGCTGGAGCTGCTGCGTCAGATTCAGAACGGCCAGCAGCGCCTTGAGATGGCGATGGACTACTTCCTTGCCAACCGTACCCGCCGCTTCACCCAGCTTCATCATCGCCTTCAGCAGCAGCATCCGCAGCTGCGCCTTGCGCGTCAGCAGACCGTGCTGGAACGCCTGCGTCAGCGCATGAGCGTTGCGGTGGACGCGCAGCTTAAGCGCGCGGTATCGCGCCAGCAGCGCGTGACCCAGCGCCTGAACCAGCAGAACCCGCAGCCGAAAATTTATCGCGCGCAAACGCGGATCCAGCAGCTGGAGTATCGTCTGGCGGAGACAATCCGGGCGCGCCTGAGCACCACCCGCGAGCGTTTTGGCAATGCGGTGACCCATCTTGAAGCGGTCAGCCCCCTCTCCACGCTGGCGCGCGGCTATAGCGTGACGACGGCGACGGACGGCAAAGTGTTGAAGCAAACCAAACAGGTGAAAGCCGGGGATGTGCTTACCACCCGCCTCTCCGACGGCTGGGTGGAGAGTGAAGTGAAAGATATCAAACCGGTGAAAAAGACGCGTCAGCGTAAAACCGGATAATACTTCGCCAGTTAATTACTATACTGCTGCTATTCCCTTTTTTAATAAGGAGAGCAGCATGCCCCATCTTCAGAGCGTTATTCCCCCTTATATTCTTCGTCGTATTATCGAAAGCGGTTCCGAGCCGCAGCAGCGCTGCGCCCGTCAGACCTTAACCCACGTCCAGACGCTGATGGCCCACATGCCCGGCAAACCCGCCGCGCCCCACGTGAATAAAGCCGGACAGCTGGAGCGCGATATTTACGACGCGAAGCAAACCCAGGAGCTGCCGGGTACGCAGGTGCGTTACGAAGGCCAGCCGTCGAACGGCGATGTGGCGGTGGACGAAGCCTACGATTATTTGGGTATTACTCATGATTTCTTCTGGAAAGAATATCAGCGTGATTCGCTCGATAATAAAGGGCTTATTTTGACCGGCACCGTGCATTACGGTCGGGAATATCAGAACGCCTTCTGGAACGGTCAGCAGATGGTATTCGGCGACGGTGACGGGGAAATATTTAACCGCTTTACCATCGCCATCGACGTGGTGGCGCACGAGCTGAGCCACGGCGTGACCGAGACCGAAGCCGGGCTTATCTATTTTGAACAGTCGGGCGCGCTGAACGAATCTCTTTCCGACGTGTTTGGCTCGCTGGTTAAACAGTACCATCTGAAGCAAACCGCCGATAAAGCAGACTGGCTGATTGGTGAAGGACTGCTGGCGAAAGGGATCAACGGCAAAGGGCTGCGCTCAATGTCTGAACCCGGCACCGCCTATGACGATCCGCTGCTCGGCAAAGACCCGCAGCCTGCGCACATGAAAGATTTCATTAAAACGCGTGAGGATAACGGCGGCGTGCATCTTAACTCCGGCATCCCCAACCGGGCATTTTATCTGGCTGCGACGGCGATCGGCGGCTACGCCTGGGAAAAAGCGGGTTATGCCTGGTACGACACGGTTTGCGATCGCAATCTGGCGCAGGATGCGGATTTTGATGCCTTCGCAAAACTGACGATCGCGCACGGGGAGAAACGCTCCGGCAGCGGCGTTGGGGCGGCTATAAAACAAGCCTGGGAACAGGTGGGAGTGCTGTAAATGCAGGTTCCGGAACTGACGGATGACGCCGTGGTTGAGCTGGCCCGGGAAGGCGGCGTCGCTTTTATCCCTAAGCTGAGCGGCCAGCGTACCATCGCGCTCTCTTCGCTTAATGAGGCCCAGCGCCAGCGCCTGGTGAGCATTCTGGAGCAGGCTTTCCCTCGCGGCCAGCCGCCCGGGCAAGCCTCTTCCCCCGGTAGCGGTGACCAGCGCTATTTTCGCATCCAGATTATCTGGACCGGCCAAAATCAGGCGCACTACGCCGATATCATCGTGCTGGTACCCGAGCAGGAAGCGCCCGAGTCGCTGGTAGAGCTATGGAAAAAAGGCGAAGGCTGCGTGTGCGATTAACCTTCGGCCCGAACAAACTCCACGCGTTTTTTAGAGATAAGACCGTGGCCGTTCTGGCAGAAATAGTCCACCGCCCCGCAGGCTTTTAATACCTGGAGTGGCTGATGACACTCCGGGCAACGGGCTTCGAGCGCAATATCTTTATTACAGTTTTCGCAGTGCGCTACCCCGTTCAGGGGCTCCAGCGGCGCCTGGCAATCCGGGCAGGTAATCGTCATGGTGACTCCTTCAAAGCGTTCAGGTCTGCGATAATTTTACCACGTCGCGTTCAGTGCGGGCCACGTAACTGTTGCTGCAAGGTCAGCAGCAGCGTCACCTCCTCGATCCTGCGGCGCGTCGTGCGGCTCACCTCGTGCGGATCGCGTTCAAAGAGACTTTTTGCCCCCAGAATATGCTCTGCAAGACAGTGCTCGTAGATCGTACCGGGAATATGCCAGCGCTGAATATCGTTGCCCTCAATGAGCTCCAGCACATCTTCTGCGCCGCGTCGGTCGTGGCTGACGATACGCCCGTCACGCAAATAGAGGCGTAAGCCCTTTTGCCCACCCGCAGGTCCCGCGTATTTGTTAAGCCAGATGTCCACCGGCACGCCGCTGATGCTTCCCTGCAAATGCGCCTCGCCTTCCGCCGTGGTCAGATCGCCTTTTGCAATATCGCGGCCCAGACGGTCTTTAGCCGTGACGACCTGCAACGTCATATCATCATTCCCGCCCAGATAGCGCACCGTTTCGCGCAGCATCGCCAGCACGTGCGTACCGATATCCAGAATCACGCCATCAGGGTGGCGAAGCGTTCTCGTATCCGGCTCTCCGGTCGCGAAATTGAGCGCGATGGGTTCCCCTGCGGCGTTATATCCGCTCGGCTCCTGCAAAAAGCCCTCGATTCTGGCGATGTCAGAAAAATGGCCGACCAGCGACTGTTTCACCGTTTCGATGCGCGCCATCCAGTGGTCGAGCGCCAGCACACGGGAGGCGACGTCGGAGTTTGCCAGCAGCATGTTGAGCTTTTCGATTTGTGGAAGCGTGGCGACGATCGGTTTTTCAATCACAATCCGCGGAACCGGCGAGGCAATCGCCTGCTCAAGCACCACAAGATGGTGAAGTGATGCGGTGGTGATGAACAGGGTATCCAGCGGGGTGGCTAAAAGCGCCGCAAGCGAGGCGCAGCGCGTAACGCCTTCTGGGTGCTTTGTGGGGAGAACATCAAACCCGAAACAACGAACCGGGCATTCAAACAGGTTACGCAATGCGGGCAGATAGGCTGTTTCCACTACCGCGCCAAGACCAATAAATCCTAACTGCATGGTTTCACCTCAGGAAGTACAGTGCCGGGGCATAACGCCGCCCCGGCAAGTTCGAGGTTTATGAGGCGCTAGCTGCCGGTTTAGTTTGTGCATTTTCCAACATGCGGCGCACCGGAACAATGAGGACGATCAGTACCGCAGCACAAATCAGCAGCGCGATGGAGCAGCGCGCGAAGAGATCCGGCAGCATATCCAGCTGGTCGGCCTTCACGTGGCCGCCAATCAGGCCCGCGGCCAGGTTACCCAGCGCGCTGGCGCAGAACCACAGCCCCATCATCTGGCCGCGCATTCTTTCCGGTGCCAGCAGGGTCATGGTCGCCAGACCGATCGGGCTCAGGCACAGCTCACCCAGCGTCAGCATCAAGATACTGCCCACCAGCCAGAACGGCGACACGCCCGCCCCACCGTTGCTCAGCACGTTCTGCGCTGCCAGCATCATCAGGCCAAAGCCCGCGGCCGCGCACAGAATGCCGATGACAAATTTGGTGATGCTGCTCGGGCGAATGTTCATGCTCGCCAGCTTCGGCCATGCCCAGCTGAACACCGGGGCCAGCAGGATGATGAACAAGGCGTTGATTGACTGGAACCACACCGCCGGGATCTCGAAATCACCGATCATGCGGTTAGTGTAGTCGTTGGCAAACAGATTGAACGAGGTTGGCTTCTGCTCAAACGCGGACCAGAAGAACGCGGCGGAGACCAGCAGAATAAAGCAGACCAGCAGCCTTGCGCGCTCTTTCCGGTTCAGGCCCGCGAAGATGAACAGGTATATGAAGTAGAGGGCAACAGAGGCCGCAATCACATACACCAGTACGCTGGCTACCGCGACCGGGTTAATGACAATTACGCCCTGCGCGATCAGCGTCACGATCGTTGCCACGCCTGCCGCCAGCGCCAGCAGCCAGACGCCCACGCCGTTGCGCTTCACCACCGGGCTGTTCCAGGTTGAATCGAGGCCGACTTCGCTGTCGTAGCGCTTCATCGCCGGAACGGCAAATACGCGGAAGATAATCAGCGCCACCAGCATCCCGATGCCGCCAATACCAAAGCCCCAGTGCCAGCCGTGGGTTTTAATCAGCCAGCCGGAAATCAGCGGGGCGATGAACGAGCCTATGTTGATACCCATGTAGAACAGAGAGAAACCGCCGTCACGACGCGCGTCGCCTTTTTTATACAGGGTGCCGACCATCACCGAGATACAGGTTTTGAACAGACCAGAACCAAGCACGATGAACATCAGGCCGATAAAGAACAGGTTATTGCCCATGATGGCCGACAGCGCGATCGAAAGGTGACCGAGCGCAATCAGGATCGAACCGTACCAGACCGCTCTCTGCTGGCCGAGCCAGTTATCGGCCAGCCAGCCTCCCGGCAGCGCGGCCAGGTACATAGTGCCAGCAAAGATACCGACAATCGCCGAGGCGTTTTCGCGCGCCAGGCCCATCCCGCCGTCATAGACGGTGGCGGCCATAAACAGGATCAGCAGCGGACGGATGCCGTAGAACGAGAAACGCTCCCACATCTCGGTAAAGAACAGCGAGCCGAGCGGATAAGGGTGGCCGAAGAAGGTTCGGCTCTCTTTTTGATTAACAGAGGATTGCATAATTCTCCCGAAAGGTATGTGTCGTGCTTGTAAACACCAGCAAGTACGCCGGCCAGTTACGTATCTGACCGATTTTTTACTTGCGGCGAAAAGTTAGTTAACCATTTGATAACCAGTCGCTAGTTTTGTCTAGTACCGGACCACGGACTTTAAGATGAAAATTCGACGATTGTCTACTTTCTTAGATTTAAACGTGGTTGAAAGTGAATAGTGATTGACATCACACAGAGAGAACCGGCGGTATGACCAGGCAAAAAAAGCCCGCGATAAACGCGGGCTTACGTGAAACAGGTAAAGCTTATTTGCTTTTCTTAATGTGCTTAATCAAACGCTTACGCTTACGCATCTGGTTTGGCGTCAGGGTGTTGCGCTTGTTGGCAAACGGGTTTTCACCTTCCTTAAACTGGATACGGATAGGCGTGCCCATCACGTCCAGTGATTTACGGAAGTAGTTCATCAGATACCGCTTGTAGGAATCCGGCAGGTCTTTCACCTGGTTGCCGTGAATCACCACGATTGGCGGGTTATAGCCACCGGCGTGGGCATATTTCAGCTTCACGCGACGACCGCGCACCAGCGGCGGCTGGTGGTCTTCCGCAGCCATATTCATGATGCGGGTCAGCATGGCGGTGCTCTGACGACGGGTGGAGCTGTCATATGCTTCGCGCACGGATTCAAACAGGTTACCGACGCCGCTGCCGTGCAGTGCAGAGATAAAGTGCACGCGGGCGAAATCGATAAAGCCCAGGCGGAAGTCGAGGGTCTCTTTCACCTGCTCACGCACCTCATTGCTCAGGCCATCCCATTTGTTGACCACGATGACCAGTGAGCGCCCACTATTGAGGATAAAGCCGAGCAGAGAGAGGTCCTGATCGGAAATGCCTTCACGCGCATCAATGACCAGCAGCACCACGTTGGCATCTTCAATCGCCTGCAGGGTTTTGATAACGGAGAATTTTTCCACCACATCGGTGATTTTCCCGCGCTTACGCACCCCGGCGGTGTCAATGAGAACATACTCACGCTCATCGCGCTGCATTGGGATGTAGATGCTGTCACGGGTGGTGCCCGGCATGTCGTAAACGACCACACGCTCTTCACCCAGAATACGGTTAGTAAGCGTAGACTTACCTACGTTTGGACGACCCACGATGGCCAGCTTGATCGGCAGATCCTGCGGGTTGAAGTCGTCTTCAGGCTCTTCTTCTTCGCCCTCTTCACCATCTTCAAACTGCGCCCAGTATTCAGCGTCTTCGTCTACTTCTTCCGGCGGGTTCACTTCATCAACCCACGGCAGCAGAACGGTTTCCAGCAGGCTGGTCACGCCGCGGCCATGTGATGCCGCAATCGGGTAGATTTCACCGAGGCCCAGAGACCAGAAATCCGCGACGGCCTGATCGGCATCGATACCGTCAGTTTTGTTCGCCACCAGGAACGTTGGCTTTTCGCGTGAACGCAGGTGTTTAGCGATTGCGGAGTCCGCCGGCATCAGGCCAGCGCGCGCATCCACCATGAACAGCACGACGTCCGCTTCTTCAATCGCCAGCAGCGACTGTTCCGCCATGCGGGTTTCTACGCCGTCTTCTGTGCCGTCAATACCGCCAGTATCGATACAGATGAACTCGCGTCCTTCCACCTCTGCACGACCGTACTTACGGTCACGCGTCAGCCCCGGGAAATCCGCAACCAGCGCATCACGGGTGCGTGTTAAACGGTTAAAAAGAGTGGATTTTCCAACGTTAGGGCGCCCGACAAGCGCGACCACAGGTACCATGTTTGAAGCCTCATAAAATTCAAATAAACGTCGCTTTCGCGGCGTTTTTAAAAATGTCAAAACGGCTCCTGAGTGAACAGGAGCCGTTTAGTATACTACAACCGCCGGGTAATTAACGCGTGATCGCGTACAGCGTGCCGTCTTTTGCCTGAATCAGCAGTTTGCCGTCAGCCACAACCGGGTCGGTCAGGAAACCAGAGCTGTCGACTTTTTGCTGTGCAACAAAGCGGCCGTTATCCGGATCGATCCAGTGCATATACCCTTCGCTGTCGCCAACCACCAGGCTACCGTTATACAGCACCGGTGCGGTCAGCAGACGGTGCAGCAGATCGCTTTGCGTCCACAGCGTCACGCCACCTTCGGTGCTCAGCGCCAGCAGGCGGTCGTTCTGATCCACCATATAGATGCGGTTACCGTCGACGATGAAGTCATTTACAGAGCCCAGCTCACGTTTCCACATGATCTGGCCGCTGCGCAGATCCAGCGCGGTCAGGTTGCCGTTATACGCCAGCGCGTAAACCACACCGTCAACGATGACCGGGGTCGTATCCACGTCGCTCAGACGGTCAATTTCCGTGGAGCCAGTAGCCTGAGAGATACGCTGCTGCCAGATCATCTGGCCCTGCTGCATCAGCACGGCGCTCACGCGACCGTTGTCACCGCCGACAATGGCAGCACCAAATGCGGTCGCAGGTGCGGATTCACCGCGCAGGGAGAGTGCAGGCATATCCAGGTTCACGGTCCATTTCACCAGACCGTCCGCTTCGTTCAGCGCCTGCAGCTGGCCGTTGCTGGTATGAATCAACACCAGGCCGTCGCTTACGACCGGGCGAGACAGAGACTCACCGGCCACAGTTGTTTGCCAGGCAATGGAACCGTCGCTGCTGTTCAGCGCATATACCTGCGCTTTTTCGCTGCCCACGTAGACGTGACCACCAGAAACGGTCAAACCGCCAGACAGCAGTGCAGGTTTACGTGAGAACCAGCCGTCTTTTTCCGCCAGGTTAACGGACCAGACTTCTTTCCCGTCATCGGCGTTCACCGCTTTCACGGTACCTTTGCGGTCAGCGGCATAGACAACGCTGTCTGCATACGCCGGATGAAGGTTGGAATAGAAATCACCAATCCCACTGCCCACGGAGACATCCCACGCGGTGGAAGGGGTAAACTGGTTTTCAACCGTCGGCAGTGGGGACATTTTCACAACGTCTTCTTCGCCACTGAACAGTGAACAACCACTCAATAACGTAACAGAAAGCAGTCCTGGCAGAAGTAATTTACGCAATTGCATCGGGTCCCTCTCAGACGGACAAATTATTTATTTTCATCTGCATCATTTCGCTCAGCGCAGGTGAAGCTTTGCTCTCTACGCCAGCTTGCCACGCTTTACGCGCGCCCGCTTTATCACCTTTGCTCAGCAGTGCTTCACCGCGCAAATCGGCGACGATGGCCGCAAAACCTTCACCTTTGATGGTATCGAGCGTTTTCAGCGCGTCATCCGCTTTTTTCTGCTGAACCTGAATACGTGCCAGGCGCAGATTGATCACCGCTTTCAGGTTTTCATCGCTTGCGGCAGCAAGGCCCTGAGAGAGCTGAGCAACGGCTTTATCCAGTTCGTTTTTATCAACGTACTGCTGAGCCACTTCCAGCGCAGCCAGTGCACCGTAGGTGTTTTTGTTGTCAGCCGCAAATTTCTCTGCCGCAGCCAGCGTTTGCGGCTGGTCGGCACGAATCGCGCTAACGGTATTTTCATAGGACAGGGACGCGCCGCGCGCGGAATCCGCCTGATGGTTGTTCCAGTAACGCCAGCCCACCAGCGCACCCACACCTAAAATAACCCCAACAACCAGCGCTTTGCCGTTTTCAGCAAAGAAGCGTTTAATCGCGTCGACCTGATCGTGTTCGTTCTCGTACATTTCCACGCCGTCTTTCTCCTTAGCCCAATAGAGTGCGCAAGTGCGCCGCAACGCCGTCCTGCGTTACCGTTGTTTGCTCACCAGAGCGCAGATCTTTCACCACAACTTCGCCGTTAGCCACTTCGGACTCACCCAGCACCAGTGCGATATTTGCGCCCCACTTATCGGCACGAGCAAACTGTTTTTTGAAGTTGCCGCCGCCATGGTTGGTCATCAGCTTAACGCCCGGCAGCGCATCGCGCACACGTTCGGCAAGCTGCATCGCCGCAGACTGCGTTTCCGCGCCTGAAGCCACCAGGTATATATCGACAACGGAATCTGCTTTAAATTCCGGATTAACTGCCTGAACCAGCAAAACAAGTCGCTCAAGACCCATCGCGAAGCCAACAGCAGGTGCTGCACGACCGCCAAGTTGCTCAACCAGACCGTCATAACGACCGCCAGCACACACGGTGCCCTGCGAGCCGAGGCTGGTGGTCACCCACTCAAACACGGTGCGGTTGTAATAGTCCAGACCGCGCACCAGACGCTGGTTCACGGTGTAGGCGATGCCTGCCGCTTCAAGCAGCTTGCACAGACCCGCGAAGTGTTCGCGAGAATCGTCGTCCAGGTAGTCACCCAGCGCAGGGGCATCATTTAACAGCGCCTGCACGTCAGGATTTTTGGAATCAAGCACGCGCAGCGGGTTGCTGTACATGCGGCGCTTGCAGTCTTCGTCGAGCTTCTCTTTATGCTGTTCCAGGAACGCCACCAGCGCATCGCGATAGTTCGCGCGTGCTTCCAGAGAACCGATTGAGTTCAGCTCCAGCGAAACATGCTCAGAGATGCCGAGGGCGCGCCACCAGCGGGCCGTCAGCATAATCAGTTCGGCGTCGATGTCTGGCCCTTGCAGACCAAAAACTTCCACGCCCAGCTGGTTGAACTGGCGATAACGACCTTTCTGCGGACGTTCGTGGCGGAACATCGGGCCGATATACCACAGGCGCTGCTCCTGATTGTACAGAAGACCATGTTCGATGCCGGCGCGTACACAGCCCGCCGTACCTTCCGGACGCAGGGTCAGGCTGTCGCCGTTGCGGTCCTCAAAGGTATACATCTCTTTTTCAACCACGTCGGTCACTTCGCCGATCGCGCGTTTGAATAACGGGGTCTGCTCTACAATCGGCAAACGGATTTCGCTGTAACCGTAGCTGCCGAGCACCTGCTTCAGTGTGCCTTCAATGCGCTGCCAGATGGCGGTTTCGCCAGGCAGGTAATCGTTCATGCCGCGGATGGCTTGAATGTTTTTTGCCACGTTTATTCTCTT
The DNA here is from genome assembly GCF_053709515.1 of Enterobacter sp. UPMP701. NCBI lineage: Bacteria > Pseudomonadati > Pseudomonadota > Gammaproteobacteria > Enterobacterales > Enterobacteriaceae > Enterobacter > Enterobacter sp. UPMP701. The sequence goes on from NZ_JBSKJN010000004.1 coordinate 245,684, forward strand.
TCTATATACAAAAAAAACCCAAAGAATGGGTTCAATCATACATGGGAAGCGGCACGCTTCCCATCACGTTATTTTTCAACCTGCTGAACGTTGATGCGCTGTGTCTCGTCCATCATGGCGGCTTTGGCGCGGATGCGGGCTTCAAGCTGGTCAATCATGTCGCTATTATCCAGACGATCTTTGCGAACGCCATCTTCATAGAGACCACTTTTCTTGTTACCGCCGGTGACGCCCAGGGTTGACACCAGCGCTTCACCCGGACCGTTCACCACGCAGCCGATGATGGAAACATCCATCGGAGTGATGATGTCTTCCAGACGCTGCTCCAGGGCATTGACCGTACCGATCACATCAAACTCCTGACGCGAACAGGTTGGGCAGGCAATGAAGTTGATCCCACGCGAGCGGATACGCAATGATTTCAGGATATCGAAACCGACCTTGATCTCTTCTACCGGATCCGCCGCCAGCGAGACGCGCAGGGTGTCACCGATCCCTTCAGAGAGCAGCAGCCCCAGACCGATCGCAGATTTTACAGAGCCGCTGCGCAGGCCGCCCGCTTCGGTGATCCCGAGGTGCAGAGGCTGGTCGATCTCTTTTGCCAGCAGGCGGTAAGATTCTACGGCAAGGAACACGTCGGACGCTTTTACGCTGACTTTAAACTGATCAAAGTTAAGACGATCGAGATGATCGACATGACGCATCGCGGATTCGAGCAGCGCCTGCGGCGTAGGCTCGCCGTATTTTTCCTGCAGGTCTTTTTCCAGGGAACCGGCATTCACGCCAATACGGATAGGAATATTTTTGTCACGTGCGCAGTCCACCACCATGCGGATACGCTCTTCGTTACCAATGTTGCCCGGGTTAATACGCAGACAATCAACACCGTATTCGGCCACTTTCAGCGCGATACGGTAGTCGAAGTGGATATCTGCAACCAGCGGAACGCTGACCTGCTGTTTGATCAGCTTGAACGCCTCAGCGGCATCCATGGTAGGCACGGAGACGCGAACAATGTCCGCGCCTACACGTTCTAATGCTTTGATTTGCTTGACCGTCGCTTCCACATCGGTGGTGCGCGTGTTGGTCATCGACTGAACGGCGATAGGTGCCCCATCGCCGACTGGCACATTCCCAACGTAAATCCGTTTCGATTTTCTACGTTGAATCGGAGCCTGGTTATGCATGAAAAATCTCCCGCGTTGCCCGTCTGTTACTGTGCTGCTGATTGTTCGGCATTAACGGTAAGACGTGCAACCTGGTTAGTTCTGATAAAGCGGCTCAGGTCGACAGGTTTTCCTTGATACTGAATCTGTACCGCTGCCGGAGCGCCGATTTTAAGTTTGTAAGGTGCCTGACCCGTTAGGTTTAACGTGCCATCTTTCCGCTGCAGACCGCTGAACAGTTTTTTGCCTGTCGCGTCAGTGACTTCCAGCCAGCAGTCGGCAGTAAAGTTCATCACCAGCGCGTTAGGATCGGCTGCAGGTGCAGCGGTGGCCGCCGGGTCGGTCGGCAAAGACGCTGCGGTGTTATCCGCAGGCTGAGTGGCCGCAGGCGCGTTCGTTGCGGTATCCACGTTTGCCTGAGAAGGCGCAACAACCGCGTTTTGATCCTGAGCCTGAGATGCAGCGGTGTTCGCCGTAGCTGCCGGAGCCTGCGCCGCATCGGATGCCGGAGCCGCAGTCTGCGGTTCGCTTGAGGTATCTGCACCGTCAGTATTCAGCGGCACGCTCTGTGCGCCACCATTTCCAGCCTGATTGAGTTCAGCGGAGGATTGATCGGCCATGGTGGTGATCTCTTCCTGCTGCGCCTTGTGGTTTTGCCACCACCATGCGCCGGTCAGGCCGACAACAACAAACAGTACCAGCCAGGTAAAGCTCATCAGCCAGCCATCACGTTTTTTACGACGTTTTCCCAGGGAGAAGGTCTGCATCGGCGCAACTTTGGCTGCACGAACAGGTGCCTGCTTCTCCATCATCGGCAGTAATTCGTCTTCAGGGATGTGCACCAGTTTTGCATAAGAGCGGATATAGCCGCGCAGGAAGGTTGAAGCCAGATCGGCAGGCGCCTTATCTTCTTCAATATCGCGAACCGTGGAAACCTTCAGGCACAAGCGTTCCGCAACGGCTTGCTGGCTAAGTCCGAGTTGTTCACGGGCGTTGCGAAGACGAACGCCAGTGGAGAGTGCTTCATGTTGGTCGTGAGTGGCTTCAGTATTCATTCGCTACAACTACTGGTACGTGAAAAATAAGGGTTCAGGTGCCGGTGAGTCACAATGCCACCCGCACCGCGAAACTTCTGGTCAGTTAACCTTAAACAGACAGTATAAGACTGTCAGCCGGTAGATGACAGTGCAGCTCTGCCCGCCTGGCTAAACTGTTGTTACGTCGTTACATACTGCCCGAAACTCATATGAAACGCACCGTAATTATTAATCAAACATCACGAATCTGACTGATTATTCAGTCAGAATATGCATCACAGCGTAGATAATGCGCCGTGATGCATAATAATCAAACAGCTTTAACCGCAATGGTCTCGCCCTGCATGCGTTTACGCAGGGTACGTTTGGTACGGTCGATGACGTCACCAGCCAGCTGTCCGCATGCAGCATCAATATCATCACCGCGGGTTTTACGCACAATCGTGGTGAAACCGTACTCCATAAGTACCTTGGAGAAACGGTCGATACGGCTGTTCGAGCTGCGGCCATACGGCGCGCCCGGGAACGGGTTCCATGGGATCAGGTTGATTTTGCATGGCGTATCTTTCAGCAGTTCAGCCAGCTGATGCGCATGCTCAGTACCATCGTTAACGTGGTCAAGCATCACGTATTCGATAGTGACGCGGCCCTGGTTCGCGTTGGATTTCTCAAGATAACGACGCACGGCAGCGAGGAAGGTTTCGATATTGTACTTTTTGTTGATCGGTACAATTTCGTCACGAATTTCATCGTTTGGTGCGTGCAGGGAGATGGCCAGCGCAACGTCAATCATGTCGCCCAGCTTATCCAGCGCAGGCACAACGCCTGAGGTAGACAGCGTCACGCGACGCTTGGACAGGCCAAAACCGAAGTCATCCAGCATGATTTCCATCGCCGGCACCACGTTGGTCAGGTTCAGCAGCGGCTCGCCCATGCCCATCATCACCACGTTGGTGATAGGACGCGTTCCGGTGACTTTTGCCGCACCCACGATTTTCGCGGCGCGCCAGACCTGGCCGATAATTTCAGATACGCGCAGGTTACGGTTAAACCCTTGCTGAGCCGTAGAGCAGAATTTGCACTCCAGAGCACAGCCAACCTGAGAGGAGACGCACAGCGTGGCGCGATCTTCTTCCGGGATGTAGACGGTTTCAACGCGCTGATCGCCTACCGCAATCGCCCATTTGATAGTGCCGTCTGCCGAGCGCTGCTCTTCCACGACTTCCGGCGCGCGGATTTCAGCCACTTCTTTGAGCTTGTTGCGCAGCACTTTGTTGATGTCGGTCATCTCATCAAAGTTGTCGCTGCAGTAGTGGTACATCCATTTCATTACCTGATCGGCACGAAACGGCTTCTCACCCATCTCTTTAAAGAACTCGCGCATCTGCTGACGGTTCAGGTCCAGCAGGTTAATTTTTCCATTTTTATTGGGAACCGCAGGAATGGCGACTTCGGAGGTATTCACTAGTTCAGACATAATTTTTTCCGGCCTCGTTGTTACACGTTGTGGCCCATGGAGGGTTGAATAGAAACGCCCCGGAAAGCAGTCTGCTCGTCCGGGGCGTTGCATTGTACAAAGTCTGGCGCAGGGATGCCACGTCTGGACGTGGCATTTACGAAAATAATGTGTAAACGAAACCGTTAAATTAACGGGTACGTGGACACACTTCGCCTTCAGCGAAGAAGAACGCGATCTCGCGGGCAGCAGATTCAACGGAGTCGGAACCGTGGGTGCCGTTCTCGGTGAAGCTGTCCGCGTAGTCAGCGCGCAGAGTACCTGCCAGCGCGTTGTCCGGGTTGGTTGCACCCAGCAGATCGCGGTGACGCTGTACCGCGTTTTCGCCTTCCAGTACGGAAACCACGATCGGACCGGAGGTCATGAATTCAACCAGACCGTCAAAGAATGGACGGCCTTCGTGCTCAGCGTAGAAACCGCGAGCCTGCTCAACGGTCAGGTGCAGCATTTTGGTGCCAACGATCTTAAACCCTGCTGATTCAAAGCGAGCGAAGATGCTGCCAATAACGTTTTTTGCCACCGCGTTTGGTTTGATGATGGAAAAAGTACGTTCAATAGCCATGATAACCTCTGAAAAATGTTCTGTTGTTTTGCATACCTGAGTATGGTGTGGCGCGGATTATAAAGAGCAATAGCGCCATTGCCTATGGTTCTGCATAACATTTTTTTAAAATGAGACGAAGATTAGCAACAGGCCGAATTTCGCATACCGAAGTGATGGTGTAAACAGAGCGGACATTGCTTTTCATCAGACCTGAATGACCAGAAATGGCGGTGACACGTCAGGCAAACTGCTTCATATGCCGGTGTAGCCACGATTTTCGCTGGTCCGTCTGCTTCTGACACTTTTATCGCTTCATGCTGACATACCGCTTCACAGCCACCGCAGCCGGTACAGCGCCCGGTGTCCACCACCAGCGCGGCGTTCTCAAAACGAATCGCGTTTTCCGTGCAGCTTCGCCAGCACGCGCCGCACAGCACGCACCGATCGACGTCGAGAGCGATATCTGACTCGCTAAACGTTAAGAATGCCATGCGCAGCTCACGCGGCCCCGGGGAAACGCGACAGGTTTTCACATCCTCGTGGGGAACGTGCATAAGCGCGCGACGAGCAACATTCACCTCGTTGATCGGTATGAGCTTAAACCCCCACTCCACCTCACCACGTCGACGGAGCGCAAGATTAAGCCGGGCAAGCGCCAGCAACCAGTCAGGATACTGATCTGCGTCGATACTGATAAAACGAACCTGGTGTTGCGCGTGCCACAGCAGCAGCTCATTTACCGTGGGCGCACGTTCTGTAAAAGGCCCAACAAGGGTATCTCCACGCAGAAAGCGTTTTCGCGGTGCGATGCCAGTAATGGCACCGGTCGGGCAGACAAACAGACAGTCACCGCATTCAATACAGCGATTTTCATCAACCGAGACGTCGGTCTCCGTAAAAGAAAACGCCTGCGCAGGACAAACGTCCGCACAGGCGCAACAGGAGGCGCGGCGAAAACGGCGACGGACGCACGCATGCGTCACGTCCATCACCGGGGCAAACGGTAATCCGCCCATCAGCCAATACTGAAGAAAACGAAGCGCAGCATCAGCTCGCCCGCGATCAGCAAGGCGCTACCCAGCAGAAGCGTGCCGCGCACTGCTTTCAGGCCACCAGCAGCAAAGCAGAGCATGCCCGCAACGGAAACGCACCAGCTCAGTAGATTTACCATGCGCAGTTGCTCCAGCATCTGTAGCGGAGCGTGAGGGAACGTCACTGCGGTGTTGTCCATGGCATTCATGTCTGCCAGCCAGACGGGCTGCATCACCAGACGCACAAGCACCAGCAGCGTGATAATGACCACCGCCGCGCGCAAAGTAGTTTTGGATTGCATCCCAACGGCCATGCAGGCTGAACCAATAATCCCTACCGAGCCGATAAACAGTACCAGCGTGTTAATATGCTGCCAGGTCGCTACGGACGTATGCATGTAGATCTGCGCCATGCAGAACACGTCTACCAGACCGACCAGACCCGCCACAGCTAACAGCATCTTCCAGCCTGGCTTTTTGGCAAACATCAGCAGCGTCGCGAGGCCCAGCGCCGCCAGGTAGAGGCTGGCAAAGACGATTTCACGGCTCAGCCAGGAGCTGGAGACGTGGCGTAGCGCGTTCAGGGCATTGAGCGGATACCCCATATGCAGCGCTGAGGCTAGCAGCCCCAGGCTCGCCAGCACAAACGCCCCGGCAGCCGGCAGCAGCGCGCTGCGTTGCGTGCTTCCGAACGCCAGCCACAGCGTAACGCCAACCGATCCTTGCAGGAACAGCGTAAAAATCAGCAGCGGTAACTCATGCATGACGTTTCCCCTCTTTCTCTGCGCCCTGATGCGCTTTGATCACCAGGTTCGGTTTTGTAATCGAGGAATCCGGCAAACCCTTCACGTCACAGACCGCACCGTATTTCGCCCGGAGTTCATCAATCGGCCCGAATTTAATCGCTTCAAGGGGACAAGTTGCCACGCAGACAGGCTGCTCGCCCTTCGCCTGCAAATCCACGCAAAAATCGCACTTGGACATCTGCCCGGTCAGCTCGTTGAGCTGTGGCGCGCCGTAAGGGCATGACCACGCACAGTAGCCGCAGCCAACGCATTTATCCGTATCAACACGTACGATGCCGTCGCCCGGACGCTTGTGCATTGCGGTGGTCGGGCAGTTTTTGGTGCAAATGGGGTCCGCACAGTGGTTACAGGAAATGGAGAGTGTGTAGGCAAAAACGTTGTTGCTGACGCCGCCCTGCCCGGTTGGGATGAAATTCCCGCCGTTGACTTCGTACACGCGTCGGAAACGACGTCCGACCTCAAGATTATTTTTATCTTTGCACGCCACCTGGCAGGCCTTGCAGCCCGAGCAGCGGGAAGAGTCGATGTAGAAACCCAGCTGTTTATCGCTCACCGGCGCGTAGTGTTTAAACTGACTCATGCTTTCGCTACCTCCACCAGCATGGTTTGATGAGAATTCCCTTTCGCAAGCGCGGTAATGCGGGCTGAGCTGAGCACATTCGCGCAGCCGCCTTTATCGATACCCTGCTCGTCCGGCTGCCACCAGGCGCCTGCCTGCATGGCAACCACGCCCGGAATGATGCGCGGCGTGACCTCCGCCGGGATCTCACAGATGCCGCGCGCGTTATGGATACGCACGGTATCTCCCTGCGCAATGCCGCGCTTTTGCGCGTCCTGCGGGTTAATCCACAGCTTTTGCTGCTGAGCTTCAATCAGCCACGGGTTGGCATACTGGGTAGAGTTAGCGCGGTTTTTCCCTTTCCAGGTGATCAGCTGAAGCGGGAAGGTTTTCGCCAGTTCGTCTTCCGGCCCCTCATGGGCAGGCACGTAGTGCGACAGCGCCGGAATTTCCGGGTGCTGCATGTCGTACAGACGCTTCGAGAAGATCTCGATTTTCCCGGACGGCGTCGGGAACGGATGATTTTGCGGATCGCGGATATTGTCCTCGAAAGCGACGAACGGCGCGCTTTTGAAAAGGTGCTGACGCGTCTTCTGTAGCGTCGCGAAGTCCGGCAGATTCTCCTCCGGCATGGACAGCCGCGTCTGTTCCCAGATGTGCTCAATCCACGCTTTTTCATCACGGCCCTCGCTGAACGCTGGCTCAATGCCGAGCTTCGCGGCAACCTCACGCAGCCAGTCGTAATCCGAACGGCGCTCGAATTCAGGTTCAATTAGCTTTTCGGACAGGATCAGATAGCTTGCCGTGCCCCAGGTTTCGCCGATATTCCAGCGTTCCATAAAGCTGGTTTCCGGCAGGAGAAGATCGGCGTATCTGGCGCTCGGCGTCATGAACAGGTCGCTTGCGACGATAAACTCGATTTTCGACTCGTCTTCCAGCACGCGCGTCGCCTGATGTAGATCCGGGTTCTGGTTAGCCAGATAATTGCCCGCCAGCGAGAACAGGATGCGGATATTGCTATCGAGCTTATCCGCATCTTTCAGGCCGTCTACTGGCGTGACCTTAGAGGCATCGTCGGCGGCCTGTACCCAGTTCATCACCGAAATTTTGGCTTTTACCGGGTTATCCGGCATCTCTGGCCCGGCCGCAAATTTGCGGTTTGCGCAGCCGCCATAGCCTGCTGCCCAACCGCCTTTCACCCCGACATTCCCCGTTAACGTGGCCAACAACGTCGAGCCGCGCGCGGTGCGCTCGCCGCAGTTATGGCGCTGCGGCCCCCAGCCCTGGATCAGCGCGGCGGGTTTGGTAGATGCGTAGTCGCGCGCCAGCTGACGAATGGTCTGCGCAGGAACGTGGGTGATTTTCTCAGCCCACTCTGGCGTTTTCGCCACGCCATCTTTTGCGCCGTTCAGGTATGCCATCAGGGATTCATTGGCCGGAACGCCTTCCGGCATGGATGCTTCGTCAAAGCCCAGGGTATAGCGCTCAATAAAGTCGCGATCGTGCAGGTTCTCCGTGACGATCACATACATCATGGCGTCCATCAGGGCGTTGTCCGTTGTAGGAAGCAGCGGGATCCACTGATCGGCCAGGGATGAAACCGTGTCTGAATAGCGTGGATCGACAACGATAAAGCGGGTGCCGTTTTGCTTCATCTTCTGGAAGAAGTAGTTGCTGTGACCAAAGATCGTTTCCGTCGGGTTATGCCCCCAGAGGATGACAAGCTTTGTATCCAGCAGCGTATCCAGAGAGCTGCCACTGGCGGCGGTACCATAGGTATATGGCGTTGCCGCCGCCGTGTTGCCCATACTCACCGAATGATAGCTTTCGAGGTAGCCGCCGGTTAAATTGAGCAGACGACGGACCATCTTATCGCCGGAAAATGTCCCGCCAGAAACCGCCGTACCCACATGAACATAGCGCGAAGCCGCGCCGTATTTTTGCGTAATCGTTATTAATTGGTTCGCAATAAGCGTGGTGGCTTCATCCCAGGTAATACGCTCGAATTTTCCTTCGCCACGTTTTCCTACGCGTTTCATTGGATATTTAAGCCGATCGGGATGATAAACAAATTTCCGGTAAGCCCGGCCACGCACGCAGGCGCGCATAACCGGCATTTGCGGATCCAACGCATTATCCGGACGCGTTGAAATTCGGGTGACAACGCCCTCACTGACATGAGCACGAATATCACACTTACCGCCGCAGTCAAACGTACTACAGGTTTGCACCACCTTTTCTTCAGGCGTCGCGTGTGTTGCCGCCGCACTCTTTGCCTGTGCTTTACCGGTTGTCGCGAAAAAAGGAAGGGCGGCGAGCGCCGACCCTGCCTGAATAAAATGACGCCGGGATAGCGCGGGAATAAGCCCCTCTCCCTGATTTTTATTTTTCTTCATTGCTCGTTCCTTCAAATAAAAACGCATTCTCGTTTTTTTTCAGGAACGAATATTGATAATTATCAAGCTAACTCTTTAAGGGTAATACTTAACGGTCTAATTCAAAATTTACCGTCGCCGTCTGGCCTGTTTCATCCATTACAAGCAATTGGTATTCACCTGGTGAATATAATTTTAATGAATAATTATAATTCCGGCCTTCTAACGGCTCTCCATTTAAAAACCACCAGCGCCCACCTTCTCCTCCTGTCGTAATAACAGAAAGCGTCACATTGCCTTCCCCAGGGAGTCGCTTAATAACAGCCCCCTCTCTGATACCCGAAATCATAAGCGGTGCCACATTATTATTATCCAGCGGTGGACAGACCGTTGATCTCGCAGGGAGACGCGCCGCCCTTTTTTCCGCTGCGGGCAGCCACGGCTCCAGCGGCAGCGGCCAGACATCCAGAACGTTCTCTTTTGCGTTAGGGCAATCTGCCGCAACGCGTTTGCCTTCTTTATCCACCCAGATCGGGAAACGAATGCCGCGAATGCCTTCCTGTTCCGGCAATAGCAGCGTGGGCGGCTCACTCCCTTCCAGCAGCCAGGTCGAGAGGCGGCGTCGACAGTTTTCACTACCTTCCGGCAGCGACTGCCCACCCGGCCAGCAGATGACGCCCCGCCCGACACTTTCCGGGCGCGGATCGCGCGGCAGACGGGCTTCGTCTAACGTAGAACGTGACTGAAGCAGGTTATTAACCTGATTCAGAAGCGGAACCGCACTAGCAAAACCAAATTGCCCCGCTACGGGCGTGCCGTCCGGCCGTCCGGTCCAGATGCCAATCACGTAACGGGCATTCAGACCGATGGCCCAGGCATCCCGGTAGCCGTAGCTGGTTCCCGTTTTCCACGCCAGCGGCGCAATTTGCGGCAGCGCGCTGTCCGGCAGCGGCTGTGCCTCATTCGCCAGAATACGGCGAATAATCCACGCCGAGCCTGGCGATAACAGCGGACGTTCAGTCAGCGGGTCGCCAGGCTGTAAACGTAATCTTCCCGCCTTACCGTGTCGGGCAAAAGCGCTGTAGGCAGCGGCGATATCCGCCAGCCGCGCGCCTGCGCCTCCGAGGATCAGGGAGAGATTGGGCTGCGCGCCCGCAGGCAGGATCAGCGGCAGCCCGGCGTTGCTCAGCATCCCCGCAAAACGTTTTGGTCCGTAGGCTTCCAGCACCTGTACCGCTGGCAGGTTGAGAGAGCGCACCAGTGCTTCACTCATGCTGACCGGCCCGTGGAACCCGCTGTCAAAATTTCCCGGACGATAATCACCGGTTTTTCTGGGGACGTCCTGAAGCAGCGAGGCAGGGTGGATCAGGCCATCGTCCAGCGCCATGCCGTAGATAAAGGGCTTTAATACCGATCCCGGAGATCGGATCGCATTGACCATATCCACATGGCTAAAACGACTGTCATCGTTAATATCTACCGAACCTACCCAGCCGCGTACTTTCATGTCGGTATGATCGACGACGATCATCGCCAGCGAACTGCGCGCAGGCAGGCGGGATTTCCAGTTCAACGCCAGCTCTTCCATCTGCCGCTGCAATCCGGCATCCAGCGTGGTGACAATTTTCGTATCGCGGCTTTTGCCAAGCATCATGCGCGCAAAGAGCGGCGCCAGCTGTGGCATCTGCCGGGGAGCCAGCCATACCGGCTCTTCACGGGACTCCTTCACCTGCTTTGCTGACCAGACACCCTGGGTCATCATGCGGTCGAGCACTTTGTTGCGTGCCGCTTCGGCCCGCTCCGGCCAGCGGTCCGGGCGCAGACGGCTTGGCGCCTGCGGCAGCACGGCCAGCAGCGCCGCGTCGGAATAGCTGAGCTGTGAAGGGGGTTTCCCAAGGTAAGTCCAGCTTGCCGCCCCCACGCCCTGCAGCGTACCGCCAAACGGGGCGCGGTTGAGATAGAGTGTAAGAATGTCGCGCTTAGAGAGGTGCCACTCAAGCTGCATCGCCCGCCAGAGCTGGCGAATTTTGCCGCCAAAGGTGCGCGGGTGCGGATCCAGCAGGCGCGCCACCTGCATGGTAAGCGTACTTCCTCCCGAAACCACTCTTCCGGAGCTGAGATCCTGCCAGGCAGCGCGCAGGACAGAGAGCGGGTTTACGCCAGGATGATCCCAGAACCAGCGATCTTCGTACTGGATCAAAGCCTCAAGATAAAGGGGAGAAACCTCTTCAATGGTCACCGGGTAGCGCCAGATACCTTCGCTGTCGGCAAAACGCCAGAGCGGCGCGCCCTTCTCGTCCACCACGACTCGTGCGGGGTTAACCTCTTTCAGAGGCAACGGCCACAGGCGGTCGGCGACGACAATCAGCCCCCATAAAACGAGAAGCGCTCCCGCCAGCCAAAGCCAGCGGGAGCGTGTCAGACGTGCCATTCGCATATTATGGAACAACAATCAGCGGGCCGCTGGCCGCCCCCGTTGCCCGCCACTGCGGAACATACATAGACTCTACCATCGGAACCGGCACCTGGTAGGTTCCCGGCGTCACGGCACGGGCCAGATAAACCAGCGTAACCGGCTGACCTTCATTTACCGGCACGGCAGCCACAAAGCGGTCGTCGCGGAATTCCATATGCTGAATGTCCGCCTGCTGCATCTGGCTGAGCAGGTTTTGCACTTCGCTGCCGCTGTCCTGCAGGCTGGCGCTGCTGCTCGCCAGGTTCTGGTTTTCAAGCTCCAGACCTGCCGGGAGGAGATCCACCACCAGCGCGTCCGGCACGTTCTGGCTGGCTTTCACTTCAAGCCAGACCAGCACCAACTCACCGCTTTTCAGCGAAGAGAGCGACTTGCTGCTGCCATCGGTTGCCAGGATATGACGTTCAACCTGCAGCACGTTAGAACTCGGCTGAGGGGCATATTCCGGATATCCGGTGCTGTCCAGACGTACCCACAACGGTGCCGTGCCGGTATTGGTTACCTGCAACGCGCCAAGCTGGTCGCCACTTACGTTTTGTACCTGCGCCTTATCCCCGCCGGATGCGGCATCAGACAGAGAGGTTTTCGCCTGCCATGCGCCTGACAGGGTTTGCAGCGAACGTCCGGCCAGGAACAGCGCATTGCTCTCCTGGGTGGACAGCCAGCGCTGGCTAAAGGCCTGTTCAGAAAGAGCATTCAGCAGCGTATTTTGCGCATCCGGCAGCAATTTATACTCCTCCAAAAGGGAGAGCATCAGCGCGTTATCGCGAAGCGGGCTGCCATAATCGGCCATCCAGGTTTTGCTGTCGTTGCGCGGCGTTTTAAGTGCCAGATCCAGCGCCTGCTGGCTGCGCGGCGCATCGCCCATCAGTTTGAGCGCCATACCCAGCTGCATCAGCGGCAGCCCGGAAGCAGCCTGAGCGTGACGGTCCCAAATTTCACGCAGCGCGCCAAGCGGCGCTTTTTGCTGACGCGCCAGCACCAGCGCGGCATACGCCTGTACGGCAAATTTGCTGGCCTGGGTGTCGTCGCTGTAGCGAATAGACATCATGCCCGGATCCTGCAGGTAGCGCAGCAGACGGCTATTGGCGTTGTTCACCGCATCTGCGGGTACGCTGTAGCCCTGCTCGCCCGCGCGTACCAGGAAGTCAGTCACATAGGCGGTCAGCCAGTACTCTTCCGGGCCGTTTTTATCCCACAGCGCAAAACCTCCATCATCACGCTGCATCTGCAGCAGGCGAGAGATCCCGATATCAATGGCAGCACGGCGTTTATCGTCCGTGTCGCCTTTAATGCCAAGCGCCGTTAACTGCGCCGCGTTGGTATAAAGTGACGGGAACAGGCCACTGGTGGTCTGCTCCAGGCAACCATACGGATACGCCTGCAGTTCACGAATATAGCGCGCCAGGTTGAGCGGTGGTTTGCCGCTCAGCAGCAGTTGCCCCTGCAGGGTGGCAGGAGAGAAACCGTTGATATGCTGCGCCGGTGCGGTCCAGGACTCGCCGGGATTCAGCATGGCACCGGTATTCACCGTCTGCGCCGGGAACGCCGGACGCACGCCGATTTTCCAGCTCTTCTGCTGCGGTGCGAAAGTCTCGCCCGGAAGCTGCAGACCGGTCACCTGAGCGGTCACCTCACCGTCACCATAACCCTCCAGCGCGCGCACCGGAATAAACAGGGTGCTGCGTGCGCCAGGCGACAACTTAACCGGCTGCGGCTGCCCGCCTTCCAGCGCCAGTTTGCCTGTCGCGGTCAGTGAGATATTCAGCGTTTGCGGCTTGTCGGTCAGGTTGGTGATGTCCAGCGTCAGCCGTGAGGTGTCCCCACTTGCCAGGAAGCGGGGGGTATTCAGCTCGGTAATGACCGGCGCGGCCACCACTACCTTGCTTTCACTGCTGCCGAAATCATCTTCCGTCCAGGCCTGCGCCATCAGACGCAGCTCACCGTTGAAATCACCAATCGGCAGCGTAATCGTGCCTTCACCGTTGGCATCCAGCGTAACCGGCTGAGCCTGCTGGGCAATAATGGTCACGTGGTTCACCGGCGGTTTGCCGCCGCGCTTGAGTTCATCGCCGTCACCACCGAAGCGCAGCGCGGCCATACGGCCCTGCCCTTCAATGACCTGGCCATAGATATCGTAGATATCCGCGCCGTAACGCTTCTGACCGAAGAAAGCCTGCCACGGATCCGGCGTGACGTAATCGGTAATGTTCAGCACGCCGCTGTCCACCGCCGAGACCAGGACGTTCACTTTCTGCGGAACCGCCCCCTCTTTCACGCTGGCTTTGACCTTCACAGAAAGCGTCTGATTCGGACGCATTTTCTGCGGGTTATCGAGCGCTATGTTCAGACGGCGATTTTCGTCTCCCATCGGCAGATGCAGCAGGCCGACCGCGCGTTTTGGCGTGGCGGATTTGGATTTATCGCCGGGACGAACCACCAGCGTGCTGAGGTAGAGATCGTGACGTTTCCAGGCTTTATCTACAGGAATGGAGAGATCCAGACCGTTTGCCGGCACATCGATCTCTTTCCACCACAGCGGCCCTTCGCTGGATTCGATCATTGCATAGCCTTTGCCTGCGGCTGGCGCTGCAATGTGAAGGTTGATGGTATCGCCTGGCTGATAGGCTGACTTATCCAGTTTCAGCGTCACGCGGTCAGGGCGCGCCGCACCCGTTCCGTCGCTGTTATCCTGCCAGCTGTAACCTGCCCAGAAGCGCACGCTGCTGACCATCTCATCAGGCGCTTTCACTTCCAGACGGTATGAGCCCCACTCCACCGGGAAGGTGACTTTACCGGTTTCATCGGCCTTGAGGCTAAGCTCCTGCTCGCCCTCAACCAGATCTTTTTGATCAAACTGAGACTGCCAGCCTTCGCTCTCAGACCAGTTCCAGAAGTAGTCGCGGCGCTCACGGATCAGACGAACCTGCAAACCGGACACCGCTTTTTTCGCGCCGCTGGCATCGGCATAGACGATGTCGAAGCTGGCGTTGCCGTTCTCGTCGACAATCGGCTGGTTGACGGTGGTATCGGTGCGGTAGTCGTAGACGGCCTTGCTGGCGAATTGCGGACGAATCCCCGGAAGTTCAGCCGCAGGCCAGATAACCTGCTCAGCGCGACGCGTTACCGGACGACCGCCCGACTCCAGCAGGCTGGCCTGCAGGATCAGTTGCAATGGAGAGTGCACCTCTTTCCACTGGCTTTCGGTGGTGACCTGACCACGTCCCTGTTCGTCCAGCGTAAGCTGCACTTCATCCAGGCTACGGCTCAGGTTTTCCTCGGCGATATCACCAAACTGGAAGCCAGGTAGCGCAGCAACCGCCTCACGTAACGGACGCAGGAAAAGCTGGCCCTGCAGCGAGTTGCCGCTGGCAGGCGCGCCGTAGAGGTAGTAGCCCACGACGTTAAAATCCACATCATCCTGCGGGGAAACCGGTGCTTTTTCTCCCGTCAGATTCAGCGCCATGCGTTCAGGCATGAAATCTTCAACGTGGAAGTCCCACATGCGCTGCTGGTTATCGCCCGTGTTGGCGCGGATATGCCACATGCCAGTCTGCGCGCCGCTATCAAGCGGGTAGTTGAAGCGGTAGAGGCCGTTCTCAGGCTGTACAACGACCGTGCGCGCGACCTGACCGTCCGGGCGCAGCACGTCAAGTTTGACTGGCTGGTCGGGAAGCGGTTTCCCGTCGCTGTCGCGCAGCAGGCCGTTGAGGATCACTGTTTCACCCGGACGATAGAGATCGCGCGGGCCAAACATAAAGAATTGCTTGCTGAAGCCGGGGCTACCGGCGATGTCGAACTCCGCCAGATCGAGCGCTGGCAGCTTGAGATCGAGCAGCGTGGTCTGGCCATCTTTGCTCGCCAGGATCAGCGCGGCTTCTTTGTCGGTTTCAAGCTTTGCATGGCCGTCGGCGTCGCTGTTGGCTTCGGCGAGGGTCTGACCTTTGTCATTCAGCAGCGTCACGGTCACACCGGACTGCGCCGCACCGTTTTCCAGACTCTGGGTGAAAATGTCCAGCCGGTTATGATAGCGGTGAGCGGACAAACCGATATCGCTCAGGGTAAAGAGCGTTGCGGCATTGCTGTAGTTGTAGTGCCCGGCCTGATTCATGACGGCGATATAAACGCCGGACTGCTGAAGCGGCTTGATATCTTTAAGCGGCAGCAGCAGTTTCTCACGTGTGTTGCGCGCCGGATTGAGGTCAAAACGACCGGTATAAACCAGTTCCGCCATCTTCAGCAGATTGTCAGATTCCCAGTTAGTCAGCGAGTTACGGTACTCCCACTGGCTGACAAACGAGGCCAGCGATTCCGGCTTCACGCGGTAGAAGTTAACATCCACATTGTTAACGTTAAGCGCCATCACCGGCAGACCTTCCACCACCTTACCCGGCAGCAGCGAGCCGCGGCTGGCAAAACCGACCGTCGGTTCAATATCTCGCGTGGTCAGGGCTTTTTCATAGTCAATGCCAAAGGTCGCCTTATTCAGCGCCTTCAGGCCGCGTTCAACGGTGACGACCAGATTACGGTTTGGCTCCAGATGGCGCAGGCGCAGCTCTTTCAGGTTAGGCGCAAGTTCCCACGCCCCGTCAACCTTACCGCTTTTCTTATCCACGACATGCACCGTCTTCGCGAAATCCTGTTCGGGATCCAGCGGTACAGAGAAGGTGAGCACCAGCGTGGCGGCACCGTCGAGCTGCACTTCAGAGGCATCCAGCAGGGTCAGCGCTTTTCCCTGACTCCGGGCGGCCAGTTTAGCCAGCTTTTCAGCGTCGGGCTTTTCCGCAGCCTTCGGTGTTGATGAGGTGGATGCCGCAGGAGCCGCAGCCTGGGTCTTATCGTCGCTGTTATCACAGCCGACAAGCGTAAACGTGGTGAGCAGCGCGAGAGAGATCGCGGCTAAGCGAAACGGTTTCATCCTTTGTCCCTGGCCTGAGGGGGCCTGTTGGTCGTCGTCCGGATAAGTATTATCCGCAAGTTTCGTTTATACAAAAAGTCTAATTTTAGGATCTGGAAAGCGCCTCGCAGAATGACATCACGCCGTTACACCGGGATGGAACCTCGATCACAGCGCATAACGTCACATGTTACCTTTCACGTCATTTGTTTTTAAAACAAGAAGATAGCTGGATAAACTCGCCTGAGGACTGCTAGTTTTATGACCATGACGCACCCCGAGTGCGCGGTTCAATAAGAGAGAAAGCCATGAAACGAGCCGTGAACGCCCTACAAAATTTCGGAAAATCATTGTACGGACCGGTACTTATCTTACCGATCGTCGGTCTGTTTATTGCCTTTGGTAACGTGCTGGGTAACGGTAATCTCGCAGAATACTTGCCGTTTCTGGGACATCCTCTGATTCAGCATATTGGTCAGCTTATCGCGAAATCTGCCGTGTCGGTGCTGGTTAACCTGGCGCTGGTGTTTGCCGTCGGGATCCCGATAGGTCTGGCGACGCGCGATAAAGGCTACGCGGCGCTGATTGGTCTGGTGACCTTCGTGGTGTTCATAAACGCCATGAATGTGACGCTGCAACTGCAGGGTGAACTGGCCCCGGCTGACCAGATGAAAGCCGCCGGGCAAAGCATGGTGCTGGGTGTTCAGGTGCTGGAGATGGGAGTCTTTGCCGGGATCCTGACCGGCGCGCTTTCCGGATACCTGTACAACAAATACTCCGGCGTACAGTTTAACGGCGCGATGGCGATTTACTCCGGCCACTGCTTTGTCGCGATTGTCATGTTGCCCGTCTCTATGCTGCTCGGCGTAGTAATGAGCGAACTCTGGCCGTACGCTCAGCACGGCATTAGCGCCCTGGCGCTGGCTATTAAAGGGTCCGGCCCGTTCGGCGTAGCCATTTACGGTTTCCTTGAGCGCATTCTGGTGCCAACCGGACTGCACCATCTGGTTTATACGCCGTTCCTCTATACCGAGCTGGGCGGCACGCAGGAGGTGTGCGGCGCAACCTATCAGGGCGCCCGCAATATCTACTTTGCCGAGATGGCCTGCCCGGAAGTGAAGCAGCTCAGCAGTACCGTAGTCTGGGATGCGCGTGGCATCAGCAAAATGTTCGGTCTGCCTGCCGCCGCGCTGGCGATGTACATGACCGCAAAGCCGGAGCGTAAAGCCATTGCGAAAGCGATTTTGATCCCGGCGGCGCTGACCTCGCTGCTGGTGGGCGTGACCGAGCCGATTGAGTTCTCCTTCCTGTTCGTCGCTCCGCTGCTGTTTGTGGTGCATGCGGCGCTGACCGGGATCGGCATGATGCTTTTCTCCCTGTTCGGCGTTCATGCCATCGGTGCCAACGGGATTATCGATTTCATCCTCTACAACCTGCCGCTCGGCACGGAGAAGTCCAACTGGCCGATGTATATCGTGGTCGGACTGATCATGTTTGCCCTCTACTTCGTGGTGTTCCGCTTCCTGATCCTGCGCTTCAACATGAAAACGCCGGGGCGTGAGGATGAGGACCAGGAGACGCGCCTTTACAGCAAGCAGGAGTACCAGGCGAAGGGCAATAACGACGGGCTGGGTGAATCCATCGTCGTCGGTCTGGGCGGTCGGGAAAATATAGAGGTAGTGGATAACTGCTACACCCGCTTACGCGTCACGGTGAAGGACGTTGACATCATCGACGAACCGCGCCTGAAGGCGACCGGCGCGAAAGGGATTATCAAGCAAGGTAATAACGTTCAGGTGGTCTACGGGCTGCATGTCAAAAAAATGCGAGAAGCCGTTGAGACGTTTCTCTGAAAGGAGCTAAAGATGTTTACACCCCTATTCATTTTGTCGATTGCCGGCGGCGGTAGCACCTACACGCCGGGTATTGTTAAGAGCCTGATGGTACGCCTGCAGGATTTCCCGCTGGCCGAAATCCGCCTCTATGACATCGACGAGGCGCGTCAGAACACCATTGCGCCCGTTGTCGAGAAGGTCATTCGCGACCACAGTCAGAGCATTAAATTTACCGTCACCAGCGACCCGGAAGTGGCCTTCAGCGGCGCGCACTTCGTCTTCGCCCAGATGCGCGTCGGCCAGTACAAAATGCGCGAGCAGGATGAGAAGATCCCGCTGCGTCACGGCGTGGTCGGCCAGGAGACCTGCGGCCCCGGCGGGCTGGCGTACGGACTGCGCACGATCCTGCCGATGGTCGAACTTATCGATCTGGTGGATCGCTACGCGCATGATAAAGCCTGGATCGTGAACTACTCCAACCCGGCGGCGATCGTCGCTGAGGGCGTGCGCCGCCTGCGTCCTGACGCTCGGGTGCTGAACATCTGCGATATGCCAGTCGCCGCGATGCGCAATATGGGCGCCATTCTGGGCGTGGATCGCCGCAAACTGGAGGTGGACTACTTCGGCCTGAACCACTTCGGCTGGTTTACTCGCGTGCTGGTGGACGGCGAGGACAAGCTGCCGGAGCTGCGCAAGCATATCGCGAAGTTTGGCCTGCTGACGGAAGATGCGGCCAAAACCGACCCGCAGCATTCCGATCCATCCTGGGTAAAAACCTGGCGCAATATCAAGCCGATTATGGATAACTTCCCGGAGTATCTGCCGAACCCGTATCTGCAGTACTACCTGATGCCGAACCAGATTGTGGAGCATCAGAACCCGGACTATACCCGCGCCAACGAAGTGATGAACGGGCGTGAGAAAAAGCTGTTCGCCGCAGCCGAAGAATATAAGCGCACCGGGATCCTGCCGGATGCCTTCCACGTAGGCGTTCACGGCGAGTTTATCGTTGACGTCGCCTGCTCGCTGGCCTTTAACCTGCGCCAACGACATCTGGTGATGGTGGAAAACCGCGGGGCGATTACTAATCTGCCATACGATGCGGTGGTGGAAGTGCCTGCCTATATCACTTCCGAAGGGCCGGAGCCGGTTCGCATCGGTCAGGTGCCGCTGTTCCATCAGACCCTTTTGCAACAGCAGCTCGCCTCTGAACAGCTGCTGGTGGAAGCAACCATTGAAGGGAGCTATGAGAAAGCCCTGCAGGCGTTTACCCTCAACCGCACCGTGCCGACTATGGAGCATGCGAAATCGATTCTGGATGAGATGATCGAGGCCAACCGCGACTACTGGCCTGCGCTGCAAAAAGCCTGGCAGGACGGCGAAACGGTGAAAAAATAGGGGCTTGCTCGCGAGTTGAACGTGGTTTGCTTGTCGGTGTCAGAAAAAACACCGACAATCCTTTTTTACGGAAAAAAATGGAGGCAACCCATGTCCACCTCATATTTTGTCGCCGCCGACTGGCTGATTGAGCACGGTGACGATCCGGAAGTCCAGATTATTGACGCGCGTATGGCCCCGCCGGGGCAAGAACATCGTGACGTACCCGGTGAATACCGTGCCGGACATCTGCCTGGCGCGGTATTTTTTGATATCGAAGCCCTCTCCGATCATACCTCTCCCCTGCCGCACATGTTGCCGCGCCCGGAAGCGTTTTCTGTGGCGATGCGCGAGCTGGGCGTCAGCAAAGATAAACACCTTGTTGTTTACGATGAAGGTAACCTCTTCTCCGCGCCGCGCGCGTGGTGGATGCTGAAACAGTTTGGCGTGGAAAAAGTCTCGATTCTGGCGGGCGGTCTTGCAGGCTGGAAGCGTGACGAGCTGCCGCTACAGCAGGGCGACGTGAAGCTGCCGGAAGGGGAATTCGATGCCACGTTCGACGCTAACGTGGTGAAGCGCCTGACCGACGTGCTGGTCGTGAGTCACGAAAAGACGGCGCAAATCGTCGATGCCCGCCCCGCCCCGCGCTTTAATGCCGAAGCGGATGAACCGCGTCCGGGGCTGAAACGCGGACATATCCCGGGGGCGCTGAACGTGCCGTGGGGGGACCTGGTGTTTGAGGGCGAGCTGAAAACCACCGACGAGCTGCGCGCCATTTTTGACCGTGCAGGCGTGGATTTACAGCGTCCGGTTATTGCCAGCTGCGGCTCCGGCGTGACGGCCTGCGTGGTGATCCTGGCGCTCGCCACGCTCGGCGCGAACGACGTCACGCTTTACGACGGCGCCTGGAGCGAATGGGGTGCACGTGACGACCTGCCGGTAGAACCCGCGAAATAATGGATAACCGCCTGGCCACGCTGTTAACGCGCGGGGCGTCGCTGACCCGCGCGGAGTATCGCGTCCTCGCCCACCTCACGGAGCATCCGCTGCTGGTGGGCAACATCACGGTGCGCGAGCTGGCGCAGGCGACGTTCGTTTCTACCGCCACCATCATCCGTCTGTGTCAGACGCTGGGGTTCAGCGGCTTTAGCGAATTTATCTGGCACTGCAAGCAGTTGCTCTCCGACACGCCGCATATTGCCGCTCAGGGGCAGTCCCTTCCTGAGCTCCCGGCGCTGTTTAACCAGTTTATCGCTAACTATCAGCACACCTTTCAGTGGGTCACGCAGGAGAAGCGCCAGCAGTTTGCCGACCTGCTGCGCCAGAAAGAGAGCTTCTTTCTCTACGGGGCCGGGTTTTCTTATCTTTTTGCCGAGTACCTGACCAAGAAATTGCAGGTACTGGGTAAAACAGCGTTCATCTCCGGGCCGGGGGACAGCCGGAATATTTTCCTCAGCAACGCCGCGCGCTATCAGGTATTTATCGCCGTTTCGCGCAGCGGCGAAACGGAGCAGGTGCTGGATAAAGCGCGAATTGCCAAAAACGTCGGTATGACGATCGTTGCCTTTACCCGCGCCTCGGCCAATACGCTGGCAGGAATGGCGGACGTGCACTTTGCGCTGTATGACGAAGCGGTGCACTTCGCCGCCGAAGCCGCAGGCGTGACGTCGTTTGAGTCGAATCTGGTGCTGCTGATGGATTTACTGCTGCTGGAAGCAACGGGGTGACATTCACCCCGCCGTAATCAGATGATGCGGTTGGTCTTGAGATCGCGCAGGAAGCCGCCCCAGCGACGCTCGTAGAACGGGGTGATGTGCTCGGTAATAAAGTGGCTGATGCCCTTCTCACCTTTCTTCACCTGGCAGATATCAATGGGCTCATCGCCCGGGAGCGTGTCGGTCGCCACGCTTCCCGCCGCCTGAATAATCTCATCAATATCGCCGTCGGCCTCAATCCCAATCAGCAGAACAGGCTTTTCGTCAGCGCTCTCTTTGATGGAGCAGAGGAACGCGCGTTTTACCGGCTTGATGGTTTTAAACAGCGTGGTCAGGGAGTCAATCATCTGCGCGGGCGGCTCGGCCACTTCAGACAGCAGCAGCGTTTCGCCCCCTTCCAGCACCTCCTGAGTGCTGAGCGGGTTGCCCTCGTCACCAATCAGGTGGCTGATTTCGCGCGGCGTAAACTCTTTCCCGGTCGGCAGTTTGGCGTTGAGGAACAGCGTCTGCCCCAGGGTCATTTCGAACAACGTGCGCACCGGCATCACCACGAACGCCTGTTCGTCTTCTACCGCTTCCTGCAAGGCCTCGAGCGAAGTAAAGAACGGGATCACCGAGGTGCCGTCGTCTTTCTCCCAGTGCAGCAGATCCAGCGCGCTGTCTTCGACAACCTGCTCCCCTTCCGCCGCGGTGCCCGGCACCCAGACGGTGGATTCCAGCAGCGTGCGGAAAAAGGCCGGACGGTGGGCGGGTTCGGTCGCCGCCTGCTCCAGCAGGGTTTCTAATTCGTTTTTGGTTTCTGACATAACAATTCCAGATGATGCATTTCCCCCTCACCCTAACCCTCTCCCCAAAGGGGAGAGGGAATTTGAACACCCTCTCCCCTTTGGGGAGAGGGCTGGGGTGAGGGGCAACGATTACTCAGCCGTCAGCAGGTTCGCCACGGTACGCACGCCCAGACCGGTCGCACCCGCAGACCACTGTTCAACCGCCGCTTTACGGTAGGTTGCGGAGCAGTCAATGTGCAGCCAGCCTTCATGGTAGTTCTCAACGAAGTGAGACAGGAAGCCTGCTGCGGTGCTTGCCCCCGCCGGGTACGCCGCGCTCGCAGTGTTGTTCAGCTCGGCGAAGTTAGACGGCAGCTGGCTGCGGTGGAACTCGGCCAGCGGCAGACGCCAGAACGGTTCGTTTTCCGCAGCGGCGCTTGCCAGCAGGCGTGCGGCCAGCTTGTCGTCGAAGCTGAACAGCGCGTGGTAGTCATTACCCAGGGCGGTTTTCGCCGCGCCGGTCAGGGTCGCCATGTCGATAATCAGCTCCGGCTTCTGGGCAGAGGCGTCGATCAGGCCATCGGCCAGCACCAGACGGCCTTCGGCATCGGTGTTCATCACTTCGACGTTTTTACCGTTGCGGTAGCGAATGATGTCGCCCAGCTTGAAGGCGTTACCGCTCACCATGTTATCCGCACAGCACAGGTAGAGCTTCACGCGCTTGTTCAGACCGCGCGTAATGGCAAACGCCAGCGCGCCGGTGATGGTTGCCGCGCCGCCCATGTCGGACTTCATGGAGTCCATGAACGCGCTCTGCTTCAGGCTGTAGCCGCCGGTATCGAAGGTAATGCCTTTACCCACCAGACAGGCAAAGACAGGTGCTTCTTTATCGCCGGTTGGGTTGTAGTCCAGCGCCAGCAGGACCGGAGGACGCTCAGAACCACGGCCTACGGTATGGATGCCCATGTAGTTCTGCTCGCGCAGGTCTTCACCTTTGGTGATGCGGTAAGACATCTTATCGCCTGCCACGCCGCACAGCAGGTCAACCGCGCGCTGCGCCAGCTGTTCCGGGCCTAACTCTTCCGCCGGGGCGTTGATGGTGTCGCGCACCCAGTCGATAATTTGCAGGCGGCTTTCCAGCTCTTTTTGACCGGCTTCGTCGAGGTTCGCCCACTCAATCTTGCGGGTGCCTTTCGGGCCTTTGTAGCCAGCCCAGAATGCCCAGCTGCGATCGGTGTCCCAGCCTTCGCCTTCCAGAGACACATGCTTAATGCCCAGGCCGTCAATTTTACGCGCGGCGCGCTGGATCAAACCTAAATCATCTTTGCCCGTCAGGTGCAGGGTAATACCGTCGTTGTTGATGCTGTACGTGGCTTTCTCGCCCCAGCGCGCGTCAGCAGGCTGCGTGGAGAGCGTAATCTTCATCGCTTCGGTCATTTTATTTATCCTTATTAGCAAACGGGCCGCCTGAAGGCAGCCCGTTAAGTGATTTACTCTGCTTCATCTAACCAGACTAACAGAATCGCCTCCAGAATTTTTTCATTGGATGCGTTTGGATCGTCGTCGAAATCCTCTAAATCGCAGATCCACTGATGCATGTCGGTGAATCGTACGGTCTTCGGATCGAGATCCGGGTTCGCGTCGTAGAGCGCTTCGCCGATTTCACGGCTGTCTGTCCACTTCAGTCCCATATCAATGCTCGCGTGCGTGGTTGATGGTGTAGCGTGGGAATTCCACAACCAGATCTTCATCGGTCACCGCGGCCTGGCAGCTCAGGCGGCTGTCTGGCTCCAGTCCCCATGCTTTATCCAGCATGTCGTCTTCGTCTTCGGTGCTCTCGGCGAGAGAGTCGAAACCTTCACGCACGATGCAGTGGCAGGTGGTGCAGGCACAAGATTTTTCACAGGCGTGTTCCACTTCGATACCAGCACGCAGGGCTACATCGAGAATGGTTTCACCGGTCTTCGCTTCCAGAACAGCGCCATCCGGACAGAGGTCCGCATGAGGCAAAATAACAATCTTTGGCATATTAAACCTCGTCCACGGACTGGCCTTTCAGCGCGACGCGGACAGATTTGTCCATGCGGCGAGCAGCGAAGTCCTGGGTTTGTTTATCAACGTTTTTAATGGCTTCTTCTATTGCGTCAGCGTCATTGCCTTCGGCGACCTCGCTTAAGCACGCGGCAGCCTCGTCAATGACCTGACGCTCAGCGGCGCTTAACAGCGCGGCATCGGCAGCGAGCGCGCCGTTCAGGCTCTCCAGCACGCGTGCGGCTTCAACCTTTTGTTCAGCCAGCATACGCGCCTTCACATCCTGCTCGGCGTAGCTCATTGAGTCCTGAATCATGGAGGCGATTTCGCCATCGGTCAGGCCGTAGGACGGCTTCACCTGAATGGACGATTCCACCCCGGTCGATTTTTCCATCGCCGTGACGCTCAGCAGGCCGTCCGCATCCACCTGGAAAGTGACGCGAATATGCGCCCCGCCAGCAGGCAGCGCCGGAATACCGCGCAGCGCAAAGCGCGCCAGAGAGCGGCAGTCCTGCACCAGCTCGCGTTCGCCCTGCATCACGTGGATGGACATTGCGGTCTGGCCGTCTTTAAATGTGGTGAACTCCTGCGCGCGCGCCACCGGAATGGTGGTGTTACGCGGGATCACTTTCTCCACCAGGCCGCCCATGGTTTCTAACCCCAGCGACAGCGGAATGACGTCCAGCAGCAGCATTTCGCTGTCCGGCTTGTTGCCGACCAGAATATCGGCCTGGATTGCGGCCCCCACGGCAACCACTTTGTCCGGGTCGATGGAGGTCAGCGGCGTGCGGCCAAAGAATTCGCCCACGCGCTCGCGCACCAGCGGCACGCGGGTCGAACCGCCCACCATGACCACTTCCAGCACCTCGTTAGCCTCAACGCCCGCATCTTTCAGCGCGCGACGGCAGGCCATCAGGGTGCGTTTAACCAGAGGCGCAATCAGTTCGCTGAACTGGTCGCGGGTGATGTCACCCTGCCAGCCCGCAACATTTACGGTAACCGTCTGCGCATCGCTCAGGGCGATTTTGGCGTCGATGGCGGCATCCAGCAGTTCACGCTGCACGCGCGCATCGCTACGATCGCTGATGCCCGCCTGCTCGCGAATGTAGTCCGCCAGCAGATGGTCGAAGTCATCGCCGCCCAGCGCGGAATCCCCGCCGGTCGCCAGCACTTCAAACACCCCGCGGCTTAAGCGCAGGATGGAGATATCAAAGGTACCGCCGCCGAGGTCGTAAACCGCAATCACCCCTTCCTGACCGGAGTCGAGGCCGTAGGCAATCGCCGCCGCCGTCGGTTCGTTCAGCAGGCGCAGCACATGCAGGCCCGCCAGACGCGCGGCGTCTTTGGTGCCCTGACGCTGTGCATCGTCGAAGTAGGCCGGAACGGTGATTACCACGCCGTCGAGATCGCCGCCGAGCGTCGCCGTGGCGCGCGCCGCCAGCGCTTTGAGGATGTCAGCGGAAACGCGAATCGGGTTCAGCAGACCGGCAGACGTCGCGATCATCGGCAGGCCGTTTTCGCTGGCCTGGAGCTGATACGGCAGATGCGGGTAACGGGTCTGGATATCAGCCAGCGAGCGGCCCATCATGCGCTTAACCGAGCTGATGGTATTGGCCGGATCGCGTGCGGCATTAGCGCGGGCATCAAACCCGACCGCGTGACCCTGCTGCTGGTAGTGGACCACGGAAGGCAGCAGATGGCGCCCCTGCTCGTCAGCCAGCGTTTCCGCCTGGCCGCTACGCACGGTCGCCACGAGAGAATTGGTGGTGCCCAGATCAATACCGACCGCCAGACGACGCTGGTGCGGTGCGGCGCTTAAGCCTGGCTCACTAATTTGTAATAAGGCCATAATTGCTTCCGAAATTAAAAATCGAGCAGCTTTTCTTCGAGTTGTTCAGCACTGCTTCGCAGTTTATCGAGAAAACGGAGTTTGCGCACAGTGTCTGCCGCCACGTCCCAGGTCTCGTTGTTCAGTTGCTCCACCATCTGCTGATGGCGGGTATCGAACATGCCCTTTACGCGCGTGATAAAGCTTTCCAGGCGCGCTTCGTCTTTAGCCTGTTCAATTTCATCCAGCTCTTCGCGGAGCTCCAGCTGTTCCATCAGAAACGCGGTGTCGCGCACGGTGTGCTGTTCGCTCGCCAGGTCGAAACCGTGCAGTGAAAGCAGGTACTCGGCACGGCTCAGCGGATGGCGCAGCGTCTGCCAGGCCTGGTTGATGGTTGCGGAGTGTGATACCGCAGCCAGCTGCTCTGCCTGCGTCCCGCTGGCGAATTTATCCGGATGGTACTGACGCTGGAGATCCTGAAAACGGACCGTCAGCGCCTGGAGATCGATCGGGTATTGAGCGGGTAGTCCGAAGAGAGTGAAGTAATCCATAACAATCTCAGGGGTAGCCTGTTAGAACAAACCCCACGCGTGACAAAGCCACGGTGGGGTTTCGGATGACGCGCGGTTAAACGTGGAAGCTTTCGCCGCAACCACACTCGTCTTTGACGTTCGGGTTCGTGAATTTGAACCCTTCGTTCAGGCCTTCTTTAACGAAGTCCAGCTGAGTGCCGTTGAGGAATTGCAGGCTTTTGCCATCGACCACCACCTTCACGCCCTTGTCTTCAAACACGGTGTCATCAGACGCCGGCTCGTCAACAAACTCCAGTACGTAAGCCATACCAGAACAGCCGGAGGTACGTACGCCCAGTCGCAGGCCAAAGCCTTTACCACGGTTCGCCAGAAAAGAGCTTACTCGCGCGGCAGCGCTGTCGCTAAGGGTAATCGACATACTCAAACCTCAATTATTTTGCTTCACGTTTGCTTTTGTAATCCGCAATGGCGGCTTTGATCGCGTCTTCTGCCAGAATTGAGCAGTGAATTTTCACCGGCGGCAGTTCGAGTTCTTCAGCAATATCCGTGTTCTTGATTGCCTGTGCTTCGTCCAGAGACTTGCCCTTCACCCATTCGGTGACCAGGGAGCTGGAAGCGATAGCAGAACCGCAGCCGTAGGTCTTGAAGCGCGCGTCTTCAATGATACCTTCATTGTTGACTTTAATCTGCAACTTCATCACGTCGCCACACGCTGGCGCGCCAACCATACCGCTACCGACAGATTCATCGCTGTTGTCAAAAGAGCCAACGTTGCGCGGGTTTTCGTAATGATCGATGACTTTTTCGCTGTATGCCATGATTGAATTCTCCTTATGTACCGATTAGTGATGTGACCATTCAATGCTGTTCAGATCCACGCCCTGCTTGAACATTTCCCACAGTGGAGAAAGGTCACGCAGACGGCCAATGGAGTTACGAACCAGTTTGATGGTGTAGTCAATCTCTTCTTCGGTAGTAAAACGACCTAAAGAGAAACGGATAGAGCTGTGTGCCAGCTCGTCAGTCATACCCAGCGCGCGCAGCACGTAGGATGGCTCCAGGCTTGCAGACGTACAGGCAGAACCGGAAGAAACGGCCAGGTCTTTCAGCGCCATGATCAGCGACTCGCCTTCAACATAGTTGAAGCTGACGTTGAGGATGTTTGGCGCGCCCTGCTCGAGATCGCCGTTCAGATACACTTCTTCCATATCTTTCACGCCGTCCCACAGACGGT
The DNA here is from genome assembly GCF_053709515.1 of Enterobacter sp. UPMP701. NCBI lineage: Bacteria > Pseudomonadati > Pseudomonadota > Gammaproteobacteria > Enterobacterales > Enterobacteriaceae > Enterobacter > Enterobacter sp. UPMP701. The sequence continues at coordinate 273,408 of NZ_JBSKJN010000004.1, forward strand.
TACGCAGCGTACGCAGGCGTGCCATCTCGGTTTCCATCTCTTCTTTCGCGATGCGATACGCTTCGCCCATGCCCACGATCTGGTGAACAGGCAGCGTACCGGAACGCATGCCGCGCTCGTGACCACCGCCGTGCATCTGTGCTTCGATGCGGATACGTGGCTTACGACGAACGTACAGCGCGCCGATACCTTTCGGGCCATAGATTTTGTGGCCGGAGAAGGACATCAGGTCCACTTTCAGCTGGCTCAGGTCGATAGGCAGTTTGCCCACGCTCTGGGTCGCATCCACGTGGTAGATGATGCCGCGCGCACGGCACATTTCGCCGATGGTTGCGATGTCCTGAACGACGCCGATTTCGTTGTTAACGTGCATGATGGAAACCAGGATGGTGTCATCACGCATGGCCGCTTCGAGCTCTTTCAGGTCGATGATCCCGTTGCTCTGTGGCGCCAGGTACGTCACCTCGAACCCTTCACGCTCCAGCTGGCGACAGGTGTCCAGCACGGCTTTGTGTTCGGTTTTGCTGGTGATGATGTGCTTGCCTTTTTTCTGATAAAAGTTGGCTGCACCTTTGATCGCCAGGTTGTCGGATTCGGTCGCACCGGAGGTGAAAACAATCTCACGCGGGTCGGCACCCACCAGGTCAGCAATCTGATTACGGGCGATATCGACCGCCTCTTCAGCATGCCAGCCAAAACGGTGTGAACGGGAAGCTGGGTTACCAAAGTTTCCGTCCAGGGTCAGACACTGCATCATTTTCTCGGCAACACGCGGGTCCACCGGCGTGGTTGCGGAGTAGTCGAGATAAATCGGTAATTTCATTGCTCTATAAACTCCGTACATCGCTTCAATGCAAGGAATCAGGCAACCGGCTGGATGTACGACCGAGTACGCGGGGTGTTATCACCCCGGCCTGATTCTGAAATACTTATCGTTTTATTACGCGCGTAATTTGACGTCGATAGCGTCCTGCGCGCGGGTGCTGCGTTGTGAATCCTGACTGTGCTGACGACCAGAGACATCCAGAACTTCCTGGTTATTAACCAGTTCACCCAGGGTGATGTTGTTCAGGAAGCCTGTGAGGCGGTCGCTCAGATCGCGCCACAGCGCGTGAGTCAGGCATTTATCGCCGCCCTGGCAGCCGCCTTTACCCTGGCAACGGGTCGCGTCAACGGATTCGTCAACCGCGCTAATGACTTCGCCAACCGCAATACTGCCCGCGTCTTTCCCCAGCAGATAACCGCCGCCCGGGCCACGAACGCTGGACACCAGTCCATTTTTACGCAGTCTGGAGAACAGCTGTTCCAGGTAAGAGAGGGAAATCCCTTGTCGTTCAGAAATATCAGCCAACGGAACCGGGCCCGCTTCAGAGTTGAGCGCAACGTCCAGCATCGCGGTCACGGCATAACGCCCTTTAGATGTCAGTCTCATGTCTTACTTAACCTCAAACTCGCCCCTGCCCGGGGTTTTTTATTGTAAAATGGGGGTATTGCATAGCAGGGCCAAGTCTGACATTCCTGACTAAAATGGTCAACTATTTACTTGACTGTTTTAGTCAGGTATTTAACCTTCCGTGCCGTATTGCCGGGGTGCGGCCTGATGCCCTCACCCCGGCCCTCTCCCACGGGGAGAGGGGGAAATCGACACTACGCTTTATTCTTCTGCTCAATCGACGCCAGAATTCCGCGCAGGATGTTCAGCTCCTGACTTTCCGGGCGCGCGCGGGTAAACATACGGCGCAGCTTGTTCATCACCTGACCAGGATGGCCTTCGCGGATAAAGCCGGTGGCGAGCAACGTCTGCTCCAGGTGACCATAGAAACGCTCAAGGTCGTCCACCAGCGGGTAAGCCGTCTCTTCTTTCGGTTCGACCGGTTTCTCCTGCGTCGCCAGCCACGCCATACGCACTTCATAGGCGATAACCTGCACCGCCATCGCCAGGTTCAGCGAACTGTATTCCGGGTTGGCGGCAATCGCGACGTGGTAGTGGCACTTCTGCAGTTCGTCGTTGGTCAGGCCAACGCGCTCGCGGCCAAACACCAACGCAACCGGCGCCTGCTCTGCTTCTGAGACGCTTTTCAGACCGCATTCACGCGGATCCAGCATCGGCCACGGCAGCGTACGGGAGCGCGCGCTGGTGCCGACAACAAGGCTGCAGCCGGCCAGCGCTTCGTCGAGGGTATCGACGATCTGGGCGTTGCCGATCACGTCGCTGGCACCGGCCGCCAGGGCGATAGCCTGGGAGTCGGGCTTCACCAGCGGATTAACCAGCCACAGGTTCGTTAAGCCCATGGTTTTCATAGCGCGGGCAACGGAGCCCATGTTGCCGGTGTGCGATGTTTCGACCAGCACGATTCGAATGTTTTGCAGCATAATTTTTAGATGTCTGGATTCAGTGTCTGAAGAATATTCGGGCATATTATCATAAACGGGAGACATAATCCGATCCCGCTGCTATACTCTGCGCCGATTTTCCTGTTCTTTAACATCCAGTGAGAGAGACCGATGCATCCGATGCTGACCATCGCCGTGCGCGCAGCGCGCAAGGCGGGTAATGTAATTGCCAAACACTACGAAACGCCAGACTCCGTAGAAACCAGCCAGAAAGGCAGCAATGATTTCGTGACTAACGTCGATAAAGCCGCAGAAGCGATTATTATCGAAACGATCCGCAAATCTTACCCACAGCACACCATCATCACCGAAGAAAGCGGTGAACATGAAGGTACCGATCAGGATGTTCAATGGGTTATCGATCCACTGGATGGCACCACCAACTTCGTTAAACGCCTGCCACACTTCTCTGTGTCAATCGCAGTACGCATTAAAGGCCGTACTGAAGTCGCCGTTGTTTACGATCCAATGCGTAATGAACTGTTCACCGCGACCCGCGGTCAGGGCGCGCAGCTGAACGGCTACCGTCTGCGCTGCAGCAATGCACGCGACCTGGACGGCACGATTCTGGCGACCGGTTTCCCGTTCAAGGCGAAGCAGCACGCGACCACCTATATGAATATCCTGGGCAAACTGTTTACCGAATGCGCCGACTTCCGTCGCACCGGCTCTGCTGCACTGGATCTGGCCTACGTCGCGACCGGCCGCGTTGACGGTTACTTTGAGCTGTCACTGAAGCCGTGGGACTTTGCTGCGGGCGAGCTGATCGCACGTGAAGCAGGCGCCATCGTGTGTGATTTCACCGGCGGCCACAACTATATGTCTACCGGCAATATCGTTGCAGGTAACCCACGCGTTGTTAAAGCCATGCTGGCAAACATGCGTGATGAACTGAGCGATGCGCTGAAGCGTTAATCCCGGTCATTCCCTCTCCCTGTGGGAGAGGGGATCCCAACTAAAACGGCCGCAACCCCCTTCCCACCGGCACCGCGCTTATCCACATCGTGACCGCCGCCGCCAGCAGAATCACCCCGCCCGCCAGCGCCAGTGTCGTCCAGCCCACCTGTCGCCACAGCACCGGCGTTTTATTGCCGCTGAGTTTTACCGCCAGCTGACGGAAGCTGTGAACCAGCAACGCTAAAGACGAAATGGTGAGCGACGTTCCTGCCGCCATCGCCAGCGCCGAGAGCATGCCCCAGCCGAACACGCCTATCACCTTACTGAACAGCAGCACCATGATCGCGCCCGAGCACGGACGCATCCCCATTGAGAGAACAATCATCAGGCGCGCACGCCAGTCGTCACCATTCTGTAATTGTTCCTGCGTCGGCAGATGCTGGTGCCCGCAACCGCAGTGTTCATCATGAACGTGGTGCGGCGTAAAGGACTTGAATTTTGGTTTTTGCAGCAGCACGCGCAGTTTTTTCAGCGCCCGCCAGCAGAGGATGAGCCCCAGCACGCCGACCAGCGCATAGCTGCCCTTCTCCAGCCAGAAGCTGCTCATGTGCAGCTGGCGCGCGGGAAGCTGTAACAGTGAAAGCACTACGATCACCAGCGCAATCGCCACGCCGCCCTGAAGGAGTGAGGAGGCGAGCGTGAGGCAAATGCTCGATTTCAGCTTTGAAGGATGGGTGGCAAGCCAGGTGGTGATGACAATTTTGCCGTGCCCCGGTCCCAGCGCGTGCAATACGCCGTACATAAAGCTGAACGCCAGCAGGGAACCGCCCGCTTTGGTCCGGTTCTCCGCCACCGCCTTCAGCAACCCGCTCATCTGCTGGTTGACCTCACGCTGCCAGATGATGCTTTTCATCATCACCTGCGGCCAGGCCTGCCACAGCCAGAGCGAACCGCCGACGGCAAACAGTAAAAAGAGCGCCAGCGGCCAGAGATGAAGCCAGCGGCGCGGTTTTTGGTGCGAGGAGGAGATCACTGACATTGTAACGTCACCTCCTGCGCAAACTGTTTACCCAGCTCCATGTCCTCCGGTGGTGCATCTTCCTTATCAAGAGAGACAGCAAAATTCAGCGTCTCTTCACTGGGTGTCGGCGTGTGAACCGTAACGTTGCAGGATTTTTGCAACGATGCGGGAAGCTGCACGTCGCTATCCTCGGCGTAGCTCATATCGACATAGTAGGAGGGGTCAAACGTGGAAAACGTATACTTTTGCCCAGCCAGCGGCTGCGGGTGCGCCAGCGGGAGCACGAACGTCAGCACCGCCTGATGACCGTCGCGGGACAGGCCGTATTCTGTCGGACGATTGAGGAACTTCACCTTTTGTCCGTTATGCCAGAACTCGGTGAAATAGTGCTGGCCGAGTACGTTGGCCATCACTTCCGCCGCCAGCTTTTTCCAGATCTCGTCGCCCGGCTTCGCGTTTCCCGCGTCATAAAGCAGATCTGCCGAGGTGATTTCATCCATCGTCCAGCGCATTTTCAGGCCGCTCAGCTGCGTACCATCGGTGACCGGCTCTGTTTTCAGGCTGATAAAACTGTGAGGATGTGCGCTGGCAGTAAAGGTGATAACCGCCAAAAATAACGCCATCGCATTTTGTTTAACTGTCTGCATCAATTCCTCACGTCAAAAATTCTGTGATGTTCCCCAGCAATCCTGAGTGAAAGGGCTGCCGACGCGCTTTTCAGCGCCCATCCTTTAGCTATTCTTATCAAACATTCACACTGGATACCCGACAGATGATGACGACGCTTGAAATTCCATCTGTGCTTTCCAGTTCGCAGCGCCGCTGCCAGGTGCTTTTAATGCTTTACCTGCCCGATGCTGCCGTCACCGCACAGAGCATAATTGCTGCCAACGGCGTGGACGACGCGATGGCACGGCAAGATATAGCCGAGACGCGCGATGAAATCCAGCGCTATCACCGGCTGGATATCATCACGCACCCAGACGGCTGCTATCGAATTGAAGGCTCTGCCCTGAATCAGCGTTTATGTCTGCTGCACTGGCTGCGCAGGGCGCTCCGCCTTTGCCCGCAGTTTGTCTCGCACCAGTTTACGCCTGCCTTAAAAACCGCACTTAAACAGCACGGCATCGCGCGGCCGCTTTATGACGATGCGAACCTGCGGGCGCTGATCAACTTCTGCTCACGCAAGCTGCAGCGTCAGTTTGAGTGCCGCGATGTGCAGTTTTTACAGCTCTATTTGCAATACTGTCTTATCCAGCACCACTTAGGAAATACGCCGCAGTTTTCCCACGCCCAGCGCAGCTGGACCCAGTCGAGGGGAGAGTATTTTACGGCGCAGGAGATCGTCCGCCACTGGCAGCGGCGCGTTCCCCAGGGCGCGCACGTGGATGAGCAACTGTTTCTGGCACTGCTGTTTATGATGCTCCGCACGCCCGATCCTGTGCTGGATAAGCACCAGCAGGACCAGCGCCTGCGCCGCGCCATCGTACGCATGGTGGCCCGTTTCCGCTCGCAGACCGGGATGAATTTTAGCGACGAGCAGGGGCTGACCGATCAGCTGTATATCCATCTGGCTCAGGCGCTGGACCGCTCGCTGTTTGAGATCAGTATCGACAATAGCCTGCCCGAGGAAATCCACCGTCTCTATCCGCGGCTGTTACGCACCACGAAAGAGGCACTGTTTGAGCTGGAAGCCGAATTTGGGCTGCGGTTCTCCGATGAAGAGATGGCCCTGGTGGCGGTCATTTTTGGTGCCTGGCTGATGCAGGAGACCGATCTGCATGAAAAACAGGTGGTGCTGCTGACCGGGGAGGATAAATCCTGTGAGGAGGTGATTGAACAGCAGCTGCGCGAATTAACCCTGCTGCCGCTCAATATTCGCTATCTGACGCTGCAGGCGTTCCAGAAAGAGGGGGCACCGCGCGAAGCCGCGCTGGTTGTCACCCCCTATCCTACCGCGCTGCCGCTGTTCTCGCCGCCGCTCATCCACGCGGTTGAATCACTGAACGCGCAGCAGCAGGAACATATTCGCGCGATGCTGGAATCGTAGCTACGCGCGCGCGGCCACTTTCGGTCGGACAAACATCGCCGGGAACGCCACCAGCGCCATGACCCAGAATACGCCATGCCCCAGGTGCTGATACAGGAAGCCCGCAAAGACCGTCATCACCGCAATGCTGCCGCCCATCGCCACCGCAGAGTAGACCGCCTGCAGACGGATCACATCCCCGCCCTCGCGCGCCGCGATATAGCGCATCGCCGCCAGGTGGCACACGGTGAACGTGCCGCAGTGAAGGATCTGCGCCACAATCAGCCACGGCAGTTCGGTCGTCCAGCCCATAATCCCCCAGCGCGCCACGCCGCAGACCGCGGAAAGCAGCAGCAGATCGCGCGCGCCGAAGCGGCGGAACAGCTTTTTACTGAGCGCAAAGATGATCACTTCCGCAACCACGCCGAGCGACCAGAGATAACCCACCGCTGAGGCTGAGTAACCCGCCCCCTGCCAGTAGATAGCGCTGAATCCATAATAGGCCGCATGCGCCCCCTGAAGCAGGCACACGCACGCCAGAAAACGCCAGCTCTGCGCTACCAGGCTCCGCCAGGCGGGCCAGCCCGCGCGCTCCTGATGGCGACTCTCCCCTTGCGGCATCACCGACGGGCGCAGCAGCATCCCCAGCAGCATAGATGCAATACCGATACTCAGCAGCGCCAGAATCGCCCGGTAGTCGTAGAGGCTAACCAGTTTCCCCACCAGCGCCGAGCCAATCACGAAGGCGATCGATCCCCACAGACGCACGCGGCCATAGTCCATGGTGATCTGCTTCTGCCAGGTGTTTGCCAGCGCGTCCGTTAAGGGCACCAGCGGCGAGAAGAACAGGTTAAAGCCGACCATCACCACCATCAGCCAGGCAAACTGGTGGCTGACCCAGAAGCAGGCAACAAAGACCAGCGTCAGCAGCGCCAGAATACGCACCGCCTTTATCAGTAGGGAGGGATCGCTGACGCGGGGGGCAATCAGCAGGCTACCGAGGAAACGTGCCACCAGCCCCGCGCCAAGCAGGACGCCGATGGTCTCTGGTGTGAGGCCGATTCCCTTGAGCCAGACGCTCCAGAAAGGCAGAAAAATACCGTAGCTAAAGAAGTAGGTAAAGTAGCTGAGCGCCAGCCAGCGTGTGGAATGCAAGACCATGAATCCCTCCCGAAATGGAGGCGATAGTCTGGCGTTTATCCTGCACTTTAGCAAGTCGTTAGCGCGCTATAAATTAACGATAAATTAACATCATGGACAGCCGGTCGGCGTATGGCGAGAGCGGCAAAATTGTATTACGTTTAAAAGACATCGCCTGAAGAGGTCGTTTGCCATGAACAGCTTACGTTATTTCGATTTCGGCTCCTCACGCTCCTTCCTGTTATTGATTGCCCGTATCGCTATTGTTGTCCTGTTTATTATTTTTGGTTATCCCAAGCTGACGGGGTTTAGCGGCACCGTTCAGTATATGACGTCGCTCGGTGCTCCCATGCCGATGCTGGCGGCGATTATTGCGGTGGTGATGGAGGTCCCTGCCGCGATCCTGATCGTGCTCGGCTTTTTCACCCGCCCCCTCGCGGTGATCTTTGTTTTCTATACGCTGGGAACGGCGGTGATTGGTCACCATTACTGGGATATGACGGGTGATGCCGTCGTGCCCAATATGATTAACTTCTATAAGAACGTGAGTATCGCTGGCGCGTTTATTTTGCTGGCAATTACCGGGCCGGGGGCCATCTCCCTCGACCGACGTTAGCCCATAAAAAAAGGCCGCAAGCGCGGCCTTTTTATTTCTGCAACGCAGAGGAATTATGCGTATACCGGGAAGCGGGCGCAGATGTCCAGTACTTTACCTTTGACGCGCTCGATAACCGCGTCGTCATTGATGTTGTCCAGAACGTCACACATCCAGCCAGCCAGCTCTTTCACTTCCGCTTCTTTGAAGCCGCGGCGAGTAACGGCCGGAGAACCGATACGGATACCGGAGGTCACGAACGGGCTCTTCGGATCGTTTGGCACGCTGTTTTTGTTCACGGTGATGTTGGCGCGACCGAGGGCTGCGTCAGCTTCTTTACCGGTCAGGTTCTTATCAACCAGGTCCAGCAGGAACAGGTGGTTTTCAGTACCGCCAGACACCACTTTGTAGCCACGGTTCAGGAACACTTCCACCATCGCTTTGGCGTTCTTAGCAACCTGCTGCTGATACACCTTGAACTCTGGCTCCATCGCTTCTTTCAGCGCCACCGCTTTTGCCGCGATAACGTGCATCAGCGGGCCGCCCTGCGCGCTTGGGAATACAGCGGAGTTCAGTTTTTTATACAGCTCTTCGTCACCGCCTTTCGCCAGGATCAGGCCACCGCGTGGGCCCGCCAGGGTTTTGTGGGTGGTGGTGGTCACAACGTGAGCGTGAGGAACCGGGTTCGGGTAAACGCCAGCGGCGATAAGACCCGCCACGTGCGCCATGTCAACGAACAGGTATGCGCCGATGCTGTCTGCGATTTCACGCATTTTTGCCCAGTCAACGATACCGGAGTAAGCCGAGAAGCCACCGATGATCATCTTCGGCTTGTGCTCTTTGGCCTGCTTAGCCATGTCTTCGTAGTCAATTTTACCTGACTCATCAATACCGTAAGGGATGATGTTGTACAGTTTGCCGGAGAAGTTAACCGGAGAGCCGTGAGTCAGGTGGCCGCCCTGCGCCAGGTTCATACCCAGAACGGTATCGCCCGGCTGCAGCAGCGCGGTGTAGACCGCGAAGTTAGCCTGAGAGCCGGAGTGCGGCTGGACGTTCGCGTAGTCAGCGCCGAAGAGTTCTTTCGCACGGTCGATAGCCAGCTGCTCAACGATATCAACGTATTCGCAGCCACCGTAGTAGCGCTTGCCCGGGTAACCTTCAGCGTATTTGTTGGTCAGCTGAGAGCCCTGCGCCTGCATGACGCGCGGGCTGGTGTAGTTTTCGGAGGCGATCAGTTCGATGTGCTCTTCCTGACGTACTTTTTCCTGCTCCATAGCCTGCCACAGTTCGGCATCATAATCGGCAATGTTCATTTCACGCTTTAACATCCGCATCTCCTGACTCAGCTAACAAGTAAAATTTTGGCCTGAAAAGGCAGTCCTGTTGGACGACGGGCAACAGTATAACTGAATAGTTCTGTGATAACAGGTCTTGACAAACGATTTTACGCAAACGTTTTCCTTCACGCCACGCAAGGGTTTGAGGAATAAAGCTCTCATCATTTTCAACGGATTTCTTTTCAGGTTTGTGATGCATATTTTTCACGATGCAAAGAACCATTTACATTGCAGGGGTATTTTTATAAGATGCATTCAAAATACATCATTAAAGTAACATCAGAAGGATGCGCTCATGCTCGACGCCCAAACCATCGCTACCGTGAAGGCCACAATTCCCCTGCTGGTTGAAACGGGTCCTAAACTGACCGCCCATTTCTACGATCGCATGTTCACGCATAACCCGGAGCTCAAAGAGATTTTCAACATGAGCAACCAGCGTAACGGCGATCAGCGTGAAGCGCTGTTCAACGCTATTGCCGCCTACGCCAGCAACATCGAAAACCTGGCGGCATTGCTGCCTGCGGTGGAAAAAATCGCGCAGAAACACACCAGCTTCCAGATCAAACCCGAGCAGTACAACATTGTCGGCGGCCACCTGCTGGCAACCCTGGACGAAATGTTCAGCCCGGGTCAGGAGGTGCTGGACGCCTGGGGTAAAGCCTACGGCGTGCTGGCAAACGTATTCATCAACCGTGAAGCGCAAATCTACAGCGAAAACGCCAGTAAGAACGGCGGCTGGGAAGGCACACGCGCCTTCCGCATCGTTGAGAAAACCCCTCGCAGCGCATTGATCACCAGCTTTGAGTTCGAGCCAGTGGACGGTCAGCCGGTTGCCGATTACCAGCCGGGCCAGTATCTGGGCGTCTGGCTGAAGCCTGAAGGCTTTCCTCACCAGGAGATTCGCCAGTACTCCCTGACCCGCAAGCCAAATGGTAAAGGCTACCGCATCGCGGTGAAACGCGAGAACGGCGGTCAGGTATCCAACTGGCTGCATAACGAAGCCAACGTGGGCGACGTGGTCCATCTGGCCGCCCCGGCGGGCGACTTCTTTATGGCCGTTGAAACGAATACTCCGGTCACGCTGATCTCTGCGGGCGTCGGCCAAACGCCAATGCTGGCGATGCTGGACACGCTGGCGAAAGCAAACCACGGCGCGCAGGTCAACTGGTTCCACGCCGCGGAAAACGGTGACGTACACGCCTTTGCAGATGAAGTAAAAGCGCTCGGAGCGACCCTGCCGCGTTTCACCGCGCACACCTGGTATCGCCTGCCGACAGATGCAGACCGAGCAGCTGCACGCTTTGACAGCGAAGGTCTGATGAATTTAAGCCAGCTGGAAGGGGCGTTTAGCGCGCCGGAAATGCAGTTCTACGTGTGTGGACCGGTGGCGTTTATGCAGTATGCCGCGAAGCAGTTGGTTGAGCTGGGCGTAAATAAAGACAACATTCATTACGAATGTTTCGGGCCGCATAAAGTGCTGTAATGAAAAAAGCCCCTCGCTCGAGGGGCTTTTTTTTTGCCAGGTGGCGGCTACGCCATACCCGACCGACAAAATTTGTTAAATCGCCGCGTCGTCTTCTTCGCCGGTACGGATACGGATCACGCGCGCCACGTCAAAGACGAAGATTTTCCCGTCGCCAATTTTTCCCGTCTGCGCCGTGCGGATAATGGTATCAACGCAGGTATCGACGATATCGTCGCTGACCACGATTTCAATTTTCACTTTCGGCAGAAAGTCGACCATGTACTCTGCGCCACGATAAAGCTCGGTGTGGCCCTTCTGACGACCAAAACCTTTCACTTCCGTCACGGTCATCCCGGTGATGCCCACTTCCGCCAGCGCTTCACGTACATCATCCAGTTTGAAAGGTTTAATAATCGCATCAATCTTTTTCATGGTGGGTCCTTAAACTCTTGCCTGTAAGCTGCCTCGTAATCGATTGCTCACAGTACCATACGGCATTACTCTTTAAAATCGTTTGCTTCCAGCTCGTGGCGTGAGAGCAGCTTATAGAATTCGGTACGGTTGCGTCCGGCCATTCGCGCCGCGTGGGTCACGTTACCTTTGGTTATCTGCAGCAGCTTGCGCAGATAGTTCAGCTCGAACTGGTTACGCGCTTCCGCAAACGTCGGTAAGGCCGTGTTTTCCCCTTCCAGCGCCTGCTCCACCAGCGCGTCGCTGATAACCGGCGACGACGTCAGCGCCACGCACTGCTCAATCACGTTCACCAGCTGGCGCACGTTACCCGGCCAGCTTGCGGCCATCAGCCGTTTCATCGCATCGGTGGAAAACGCGCGCACGAACGGTTTATGACGATCGGCCGCCTGGCGCAGCAGATGGTTCGCCAGCAGCGGAATATCTTCCGCGCGTTCCGCCAGCGCCGGGATCTTCAGGTTCACCACGTTCAGACGGTAGTAGAGATCTTCACGGAACTCGTTGCGCGCCATCACTTTGGGCAAGTCGCGGTGGGTGGCGGAGATAATTCGCACGTTGATGTCGATGTCGCGGTTGCTGCCCAGCGGGCGCACTTTGCGCTCCTGAAGCACGCGCAGCAGTTTAACCTGCAGCGGCGCGGGCATGTCACCAATCTCGTCCAGGAACAGCGTGCCGCCTTCCGCGGCCTGGAAAAGCCCTTCACGGCTGCTTACCGCGCCGGTGAAGGCGCCGCGGGCATGACCAAACAGTTCAGATTCGAGCAATTGTTCCGGCAGCGCGCCGCAGTTGATGGCGATAAACGCGTTTTTACTGCGCGGGCTGGCGTTATGGATCGCCTGGGCCAGAATCTCCTTCCCGGTACCGCTCTGGCCGTTGATGAGCACGCTGACATCGGACTGCGCCACCATCCGCGCCTGCTCAAGCAGACGTAGCATAACGGGGCTGCGGGTGACGATGGATTCACGCCAGGCGTCGTCGCCGGACGGTGCGGCGTGCTCCAGGGCGCTGTCGATAGCCTTATAGAGCGCGTCTTTATCCACCGGTTTAGTCAGGAAGCTGAACACTCCTTGCTGGGTTGCGGCGACGGCATCCGGGATTGACCCGTGTGCCGTGAGGATAATCACCGGCATACCCGGCTGCTGCTTCTGGATCTCCGCAAACAGCTGCAGGCCATCCATTTCATCCATCCGCAGGTCGCTGATCACCAGGTCTATCTTCTCGCGGCTGAGGACTTTAAGCCCCTCCTGCCCGCTCTCGGCGGTCACCACGCTGTAACCTTCACTCACCAGACGCATCCCCAGCAGCTTTAGCAGACCGGGATCGTCATCCACCAGTAAGAGATGGGCGGGTTTACGGCTCGTCATGCTTCACATCCTCTTGTTTCTGCGTGTCGCTGTCCGGTGCAGCGGATGAGCTACCAGGCTGATATTTACGCGACGAAAGCTGTCTTTCAATATCGGTCAGGTTTTCCAGCTTACGGGTCGTGGTATCCAGCTGAGTCCGTAAATGTTGCTGCTGTTGACGCAGCGTATCAAGCTCGCTGTCGGTAGACTGCTGTAGCTTGCTGTAGCGGGAGCGCTCTTCAGACAGCTGAAGCTGCAGCGTCTGCCCATCACGCCAGAGTTGATAAACCGGGCGAACCTGTACCGGAAGATTGACCACAAACGTGTCCAGCCGGGTCAGGTTTGCCCGGCGTTCGACGGGGGTAATTTTCGCATCAGCCAGTAATATCCCGCGTTTGAAAGCGTCCTGCCAGGTATCGTCATCCAGCAGCGCCGCTTTCGAGCGGGCGTCGACCGGCGCAAGCCGCTGGGCGCAATCTATCCCGCGCAGCCAGAACAGGGGATTATTTTCGACATCATGTCCTGACAGGTTCCAGATGTCGTCACAGCGGGTGGAGAGAAAATCAGCCAGCTGGTTATCTGGCCATTTATCTTCCTGTTTATCGCTTATCGCACTTTGCGGAACATGGGACACACACCCCACCAGGACTAAACAGGGCAGACTCAGAAAACGCGTTTTGCTGGAAAACACCGCGCGTACGGCGCGGAAAAAGACGTGTGACATACTCACCAGATATAGATTCATTTTATTAATTTTTCCGGCTCAGGGGCAGTTCAATACGGAAGCAAACATCCGAACGTTCATCCGTGGCAATGTTTAGCTCACCCTGCATGCGTCGTATGCAGTCCCGGGCGATGCTTAAGCCCAGACCACTTCCTTTTACCGCACCTTTCCGCTGATGACTTCCCTGGAAAAAGGGTTCGAAGATCATGGTTTTTTCGTCATCGGGGATCGGGGTGCCGGTGTTAGCGACGTCAATAAACACCCGGGAATCCTTCGTATAGCTTCGGATATAAATGTTACCGGATTCAGTACCATAGTGCACCGCATTGGAATAAAGATTATCCAGAACGCTCATCAATAACATGGGTTCAGCCAGGCAGGTCGGCGCACTCAACTCCACCCCGGTATGCATCATTTTAGCTCGTGCCGGCAAGCTATGGGCGGAGATCACCATATCCACCAGCGGCTCAATCTCGACGGTTTCCAGCACCACCGCCCCATCAGCCAGCTTGCGGTTGTAATCCAGAAGCTGCTCAATGAGCTTTTGCAGATTGCGGCTGCTGGCATCAAGAATCTCGACGATCTCTTTCTGCTCCGGCGTCAGCGGCCCTGCCACTTCATCTGCCAGCAGCTCCGTTCCTTCACGCATGCTGGCCAGCGGCGTTTTCAGTTCATGGGAAATATGGCGCAGAAACTGGTGGCGCTGAGATTCGAGCCACGCCAGGCGCTCAGACAGCCAGATAATGCGCTGGCCGACGGATCGCAGCTCGCGCGGGCCTTTAAAGGCGACCGTATCCCCGAGTGATTTTCCCTCCCCCAGGCGGTTGATCATACGCTGGATGCCCTTCACCGGGCCGATGATCATGCGGGTAAAGAGCAGCACCAGCCCGAGGCTTACCAGGAACAGCACCAGCGCCTGCCAGCCGAAGAACTGGCCGCGCTCGGCAATCTCCTGCTGTAGCTGCTGCCCGCGAGAGAAAATGACCGTGCGCGTAGACTGAACCATCTCGGTATTGGCGGCGGCGAACGCCTCAAGGCGCGCGGCGGCGGCCGTATCCGGGCCGCTGTTTTGACACTGCAGCTGTGCGAGATCGTTAAGATCCTGGCGCAACGCCTGATACAGCTTGTCATCCGGTAACACGCCCGCGTGGGCATCCAGCATTTCGCTGTAGCGCTTGCGCTGGCTCTGGTACACCTTCTCCAGCGTCCGATCGTCGAGCACACAGTACTGGCGATAGCTGCGCTCCATCTCCAGCGCGGCGTTGGTCATCGCTTCACTGCGTCTGGCGTCAATAAGCGTGGTGCGGTTCGTTAATGCCGCCTGGGCACTGAGCGCGTTCAGGCTCTGCCACGCCTGCCAGGCAAGGATCAGCAACGGCAGCAGGATCAGCAGAAAGGCCATCATGACGAGCTGTCGCAGGGAGCGGGGAAAAACGGGCCAGCGTTTCAACGCATTACTCTCTTCATGGGGGTTTACGGAGAGCGTAACTGAGTCTGCCCTTCAGATACAACAAAGCCGGGTAAAAACCCGGCTTTGTCATGGAATAAGGCGGTGCCTAACTCGACGTTTCGCCCTGGCCTGATAAAGCAATGCAATGATCAGTAGTTGGACGGCAGGCACCTTTTTGTGCGTCATTCGAAGTTTATGTAGCACGTCCCGAAGGGGCTGACATAAGAAGGTGAATGAGCCACTGGTTAATATTATGCAACACCCGTGCCAGAATGCAAAACAAAAAATTAACACCTTGAAATATATAATTTTTACTCGCTTAACCCGTTCATTATCGGTTGAATGATTTTCAGGCTAAGTGTCGCTGTTCAGCAACACCTTAACGGGAACCTTTCCTGCCACATATAAATCAACAGGTTAAATGTCTCCTTTTGGAGACACTCAAACCAGAGGGTTGTCGCGATTTTGCGACAGAGACAAAAAAGCCCGGTGGCGCTCGCGCTTACCGGGCCTACTGTCAGGACGCTGAAACTTAACCCAGCTGTTTACGCGCGTTGCGGAAGATACGCATCCACGGGCTGTCCTCGCCCCAGTTTTTCGGGTGCCAGGAGTTGCTCACGGTGCGGAAAACGCGTTCCGGGTGCGGCATCATGATGGTCGCACGGCCGCTTTCGCTGGTCACCGCCGTAATACCGTTGGCGGAGCCGTTCGGGTTAGCCGGGTAGGTTTCCGTCACCTTGCCGAAGTTATCGACAAAGCGCAGCGCTACCAGGCCTTTGCTTTCCAGCTGAGCCAGATGCGCAGCATCACGCACTTCTACCTGACCTTCACCGTGGGAAACGGCGATTGGCATCTGTGAACCGACCATCCCCTGCAACAGCAGGGACGGGCTTTGGGTCACTTCCACCAGGCTGAAGCGCGCTTCGAAGCGGTCAGACTGGTTACGCACAAAGCGCGGCCAGGCTTCGCTGCCCGGGATCAGCTCGCGCAGGTTAGACATCATCTGGCAGCCGTTACACACGCCCAGCGCCAGCGTCTGCGGACGGTGGAAGAAGGTCTCGAACTCGTCACGCACGCGGCTGTTGAACAGAATGGACTTCGCCCAGCCTTCGCCCGCGCCCAGCACGTCGCCGTAGGAGAAACCACCGCATGCCACCAGCGCCTGGAAATCTTCCAGACCGGTACGTCCGGCCAGCAGGTCGCTCATGTGAACGTCGATAGCGTCGAAGCCCGCGCGGTGGAAGGCGGCCGCCATCTCAACGTGGGAGTTAACGCCCTGCTCGCGCAGCACGGCCACTTTCGGACGCGCGCCGGTCGCAATGTACGGCGCGGCAATGTCTTCATTGATGTCGAAGGAGAGCTTCACGTTCAGGCCAGGATCCTGATCATTCGCTTTCGCGTTATGCTCCTGATCGGCACATTCCGGGTTATCGCGCAGGCGCTGCATCTGCCAGGTGGTTTCCGCCCACCACATACGCAGCGTGGTGCGGCTTTCGCTGAACACCGCGTGGCCGTCGGCTTCAATGACGAAGCGATCGCCCTGTACCGCTTTACCCAGATAGTGCACGCAGTCTGCCAGACCGTGCTGCGCCAGAATGGCTTCCACCGCGTCGCGATCTGCGGCGCGTACCTGAATTACCGCGCCCAGCTCTTCGTTAAACAGCGCCGCCAGACGGTCTTCGCCAAGCGTGGCGATGTTCGCTTCCACGCCGCAGTGGCCGGTGAAGGCCATCTCTGCCAGCGTCACCAGCAGGCCGCCGTCGGAACGGTCGTGGTAGGCCAGCAGCTTACGCTGCGCCACCAGCGCCTGAATTGCGTCGTAGAAGCCTTTCAGCTGGGCAACGTCGCGCACGTCGGCTGGCTTATCGCCGAGCTGGCGGTAAACCTGCGCCAGCGCGGTGGCACCCAGCGCGTTGTGACCTTTACCCAGGTCAATCAGCAGCAGGGCGTTGTCTTCGGTCACCAGCTGCGGCGTAACGGTATGACGCACGTCTTCCACGCGGGCAAACGCGGTGATCACCAGCGACAGCGGAGAGGTCATCTCGCGCTGCTCGTTGCCTTCCTGCCAGCGGGTTTTCATCGACATGGAGTCTTTACCCACCGGAATGGTCAGGCCGAGGGCTGGACACAGCTCCTCACCCACCGCTTTCACAGCTTCATACAGGCCAGCATCTTCGCCAGGGTGACCGGCTGCCGCCATCCAGTTTGCGGAAAGCTTGATACGTTTGATGTCGCCAATCTGCGTCGCGGCGATGTTGGTCAGTGCTTCACCGACCGCCAGACGGGCAGAGGCCGCGAAGTCCAGCAGCGCCACCGGGGTGCGTTCGCCCAGGGCCATCGCTTCGCCGTAGTAACTGTCGAGGCTCGCGGTGGTCACGGCGCAGTTCGCGACCGGGATCTGCCACGGGCCAACCATCTGATCGCGCGATACCATACCGGTCACGGTGCGGTCACCGATGGTCACGAGGAAGGTTTTCTCTGCCACAGCAGGCAGGTGCAGCACGCGGTTAACCGCTTCCGCCACGGTAATGCCCTGACGATCCAGCGCTTTACCCGCCGCTTTGCGGGTGGTTACGTCGCGGGTCATCTTCGGCGTTTTACCGAGCAGAACGTCGAGCGGCAGATCGATCGGCTGGTTGTCAAAGTGGGTGTCGCTCAGGCTCAAATGCTGCTCTTCGGTCGCTTCACCAATGACGGCATACGGCGCGCGCTCGCGGCGGCACAGCTCGTCAAACAGCGGCAGCTGATCCGCAGCAACCGCCAGCACGTAGCGCTCCTGAGATTCGTTACACCAGATTTCCAGCGGGCTCATGCCCGGCTCATCGCTCAGGATGTCGCGCAGGTTGAAGCGTCCGCCGCGACCGCCGTCGCTCACCAGCTCCGGCATGGCGTTGGACAAACCGCCCGCGCCCACGTCGTGAATGAAGAGGATCGGGTTGGCATCGCCCAGCTGCCAGCAGCGGTCGATCACTTCCTGGCAGCGACGCTCCATTTCCGGGTTGTCGCGCTGCACGGAGGCGAAATCGAGGTCCGCATCAGACTGGCCGGAGGCCATAGAAGAGGCCGCGCCGCCGCCCAGACCGATATTCATCGCCGGGCCGCCGAGCACGATTAGCTTCGCGCCGACGACGATCTCGCCTTTCTGCACGTGATCGGCACGGATGTTGCCGATCCCGCCCGCCAGCATGATCGGTTTGTGGTAACCGCGCAGTTCTTCGCCGTTGTGGCTGTCCACTTTCTCTTCATAGGTACGGAAGTAACCGTTCAGCGCCGGACGACCAAATTCGTTGTTGAACGCCGCGCCGCCCAGCGGGCCTTCAGTCATGATATCCAGCGCGGTCACGATGCGCTCTGGCTTGCCGAAATCTTCTTCCCACGGCTGTTCAAAGCCCGGGATACGCAGGTTGGAGACGGAGAAGCCGACCAGACCCGCTTTAGGTTTCGCCCCACGACCGGTGGCACCTTCGTCGCGAATTTCACCGCCGGAACCGGTCGCCGCACCCGGCCACGGAGAAATGGCCGTCGGGTGGTTGTGGGTTTCCACTTTCATCAGGATATGCGCAGGCTCCTGATGGAAGTCATAGCGCCCTGCTTCGCGATCGGCGAAGAAGCGGCCCACCTCGGAACCTTCCATTACCGCGGCGTTGTCTTTATAGGCAGACAGCACGTGGTCAGGCGTTTGTTCCATGGTGTTTTTAATCATTTTGAACAGCGACTTCGGCTGCTGTTCGCCGTCAATAATCCAGTCGGCGTTGAAAATCTTGTGGCGGCAGTGCTCAGAGTTGGCCTGCGCGAACATGTAGAGTTCGATGTCGTTCGGGTTGCGGTTGAGCTTAACGAACGCGTCCTGCAGGTAGTCAATTTCGTCTTCTGCCAGCGCCAGGCCGAGACGCAGGTTGGCGTCAATCAGCGCCTGACGACCCTGCCCCAGCAGGTCCACGCTCTGTACCGGCGCAGGCTGATGGTGGGAGAACAGTTTCTGTGCGTCATCAAGAGAGGCAAACACGCTCTCCATCATGCGGTCGTGCAGCTCTGCGGCAACCGCCTGCCACTGCGCGTCGCTCAGGGTAGAGGCTTCAACGTAGTACGCCACGCCGCGCTCCAGCCGGTTAATCTGGCTCAGGCCGCAGTTGTGAGCAATGTCGGTGGCTTTGGAAGACCAGGGGGAGATGGTGCCCGGACGCGGCGTCGCAAGGATCAGTTTGCCGGTTGGCGTATGGCTGCTCAGATTTGGGCCATACTTGAGCAGGCGTTCCAGCTGTACGCGCTCCTCTGCATTCAGGGGGGCATTCAGGTCAGCAAAATGGACATACTCAGCGTAAATATTGCTTACCGGAAGGTCGGCCGCCTGAAAACGTGCCAGCAGTTTGGTAATACGGAAGGCAGACAGTGCAGGCGAACCACGCAGAATTTCCATCATAAGTCTCTCGTCTTCGAAGCGCCGGGGCGCTTACAGTGTGCGCAAGGGGGGAAAACGGGCGTCATTATAGAGAATCCTGAGCGTCGACGAAACCGTTTGCGTCGAAATAAAATTGACGAAGAGATTTAACAATAGATGTGACCTGTCTCTCTAATTGGTTGCCAAGTGGCGCAAGTTTACGCAAAATGCCGCTCATTCAATGGCAAACCTTATTATTAACATGGCTACAGCAGACTGAGGCAACCGGCGTCGCAGAGAATTAACTAATTGAAAAAATTAAAGATTAATTATCTGCTCATCGGCATTGTTACGTTGCTGCTGGCAGTGGCCCTCTGGCCTTCCATCCCTTGGTTCGGCAAAGCCGAAAACCGTATCGCCGCCATTCAGGAGCGGGGGGAACTGCGCGTCAGTACCCTCAACTCTCCGCTGATTTACAGCGACATCAACGGCAAAACCATTGGCCTGGATTATGAGCTGGCGCAGCAGTTCGCCGATTACCTGGGCGTAAAGCTCAAAATTACTGTGCGTCAGAACATTAGCCAGCTGTTTGACGATCTGGATAATGACGATGCCGATATCCTCGCTGCCGGGCTGGTGTACAATAGCGAGCGCAGCAAGAACTATCAGCCAGGCCCGACCTACTATTCCGTTTCCCAGCAGCTGGTCTATCGCGTCGGGAGCCTGCGCCCGCGCTCTCTGGCCTCGATTAACGCGCAACAGCTAACGATTGCTCCCGGCCATGTGGTGATTGACGATCTGCGTGAGCTGAAGGAGAAGAAATACCCCGATCTGAGCTGGACGGTTGATCCTAAACTCGGCACGACAGAGCTGCTGGAGCAGGTAAAAGATCAGAAACTGCCCTACACCATCGCCGATTCGGTGGCGATCAGCCTGTTCCAGCGGGTGCATCCTGAAATCGCCGTGGCGCTGGACGTGACGGACGAACAGCCGGTGACCTGGTTTACCCATCTGGATGACGATCAGACCCTCTCTGCGGCCATGCTCGATTTTTATAACACCATTAATGAAGACGGCACGTTGGCACGCCTTGAGGAGAAGTACCTCGGCCACGGTGATGACTTTGACTACGTTGACACCCGCAGCTTCCTGCGCGCGGTGGACAGCGTCCTGCCGGACCTGCAGCCGTTGTTCGAAAAATACGCCCAGGAGATTGACTGGAAACTGCTGGCGGCAATCTCGTATCAGGAGTCCCACTGGGACACCCAGGCCACGTCGCCTACTGGCGTACGTGGCCTGATGATGTTAACCAAAAATACCGCGTTAAGCCTGGGCGTGAACGACCGTACCGATGCGGAACAGAGCATCAGCGGCGGGGCGCGCTATCTGCAGGATATGATGGCTAAAGTCCCGGAAACGGTGCCGGAAGAGGAACGGATCTGGTTCGCGCTGGCGGCCTACAACATGGGCTATGCGCACATGCTTGACGCGCGGGCTCTGACGGCGAAAACGAAAGGTAATCCGGATAGCTGGTCTGACGTGAAACAGCGCCTGCCGCTGCTGAGCCAGAAGCCATGGTATAACAAGCTGACGTACGGCTACGCGCGCGGACATGAAGCCTACGCCTACGTGGAAAATATCCGTAAGTATCAGATTAGCCTGGTCGGCTATCTGCTGGAGAAAGAGAAAGAGGCGACCGAGGCAAAACAGCTGGCGGAAAGTTATCCGGTTGTGGCACCGGACGAACTTAATCACCCGACAACTTCAATTCTGCCTTTTGTTGCTTTTTCTGCTGACGGCGCATTCGAAAGAAATCGCTTAATAGCCCCGAACACTCTGGTGCAAGTACCCCACCGATAGTCTGCACCTGATGATTCATCCCAGGATGACCCAGCACGTCCATCAGTGAACCGGCGGCCCCGGTTTTCTCATCCCGCGCACCAAACACCAGCGTCCCGATTCGACTGTGCACCATCGCACCGGAACACATCACACAGGGTTCAAGCGTCACGTACAGAGTGGTATCGAGCAGGCGATAGTTTTGCAGCACCAGTCCGCCCTGACGAAGGGCCATAATTTCGGCGTGCGCGGTAGGATCGTGGCGGCCAATAGGACGGTTCCACCCTTCCCCAATCACCTGGTTGTTATGAACCAGCACCGCGCCCACGGGCACTTCGCCCTCGTCCCAGGCGCGTTGAGCCAGCGCCAGCGCGTGACGCATCCAGTATTCATGATTGTGTTCAGGGTTGGACAAGGGTTGATACTCCAGTCGAAAAGCGGGCGGCATTATACACAGCCCTTATAGATAAGACTATTCGAGTTGCTGAAGTTCACCGAGGGGAGTAACGCGCCAGCGATGCTGGCAAAAATAGAGCAGCGGGTTGTCCTGCTTGCTGTCGCTGTAGCCGCTGTACAGGCGCAGTGGCGTGCCGATGCGTTTTTCCAGCTGGACCACTTTTTCATGCCCCAGGCAGCGCAGGGTCAGCACCCAGCCGCCGTAGCCGCGGGAAATTTGCGTAGCGATAAGATTCACGCGCGGCAGCCAGGGGGTATCAAAGTAGACTTGCTCAACCAGCGTCTGCGGGGAGCCGGTAATCAGCCAGATGTCGGCATCGTTGGCGTCTAGATAGCTGGTCAGGCGCGCCTGCACCACGGGGAACGCGGCGACGTGGCCGCGGAACCAGTGCGCGAAATCCTGTTCGAGGCGTTTGAGCCGCGCTTCGCTGTGGCCAAACGTGCATCCCCACAGCAGCAGGCTCATCGGCCATCGCGCCGCCCGGCCTTTCACCAGCAGCGCGATGCCAATCACAGGTAAGAGCGGCAGGACGAGCAGCGCGTTCAGAGGCTGGCGCCGCAGCAGGTAGCGCATAAACGTACCAAACATATCCTGCTGATGCAGCGTTCCATCCAGATCGAAAAAGACAACGCGACGCTCGTGACTGGTCAAACCTTACTCCTCTGGGTCGTTGAATCCTAACAGCCAGGTAAACAGGAACCCGGCGATCACCGCTACTAAATA
The DNA here is from genome assembly GCF_053709515.1 of Enterobacter sp. UPMP701. Taxonomy (NCBI): domain Bacteria; kingdom Pseudomonadati; phylum Pseudomonadota; class Gammaproteobacteria; order Enterobacterales; family Enterobacteriaceae; genus Enterobacter; species Enterobacter sp. UPMP701. Next base: position 295,674 of record NZ_JBSKJN010000004.1, read on the forward strand.
GCCTAACAGATAGAGCATGACTTTTCCGGTCACGATGGTTAATGCCAGCGGTAATCCGGAGATCCCGAAGGTAATGACGGTCGCCACTTTCCAGTAGCTGATTAACGCCCCGCCTACAGCGCCCCCCAGACAGGCCGCAAGGAACGGTTTACCCAGCGGCAGCGTGACGCCGAATATCAGCGGCTCGCCAATGCCGAGCAGCCCGACCGGTAGCGCCCCTTTAATCACCTTTTTCAGACGTGCGTTGCGGGTTTTCATCAGGACGGCAATCGCCGCTCCCACCTGCCCCACGCCCGCCATTGACAGGATAGGCAGCAGCGCGTTGTAACCGTGCGCCTGCACCAGCTCGACGTGAATCGGCACCAGCCCCTGATGCAGGCCGGTCAGCACCAGTGGCAGGAAGGTGCCAGACAGCACCGCTCCCACCAGCAGGCCGCCGCGATCGATAGCCAGAGACGCGCCGTGAGCGATAGCGTCAGAAATCCACCCGCCTAACGGCTGAAGGACCACAATCGCCACGCTACCGGTAATTAAGGTGGTCAGCAGCGGGTTGAGGATCAGCTCAATCGAGCCAGGCAGAACCGCGCGTAGCTTTTTCTCGATCCAGCACATCAGGATAACCACCAGCAGCACGGCGATCACCCCGCCGCGCCCAGGCTGGAGCGCCTCGCCAAACAGCGTGATTTGCGCCAGCTGCGGGCTGGACAAGATCCCCGCCATTACGCCGCCCATGGCCAGCGAGCCGCCAAACACCTTCGCGGTGTTGACCCCGACCAGGATGTTCATTATGGCAAACACCGCGCTGCCGAAGATCCCGAGAATCCCCAGCAGGTTCGGATACTGCGTGGCAAAGTCCCCGACGATATCCGGCCGCTTGAGGATGTTGATGATGCCGGTGATCAAGCCCGAGGCAATAAACGCCGGGATCAGCGGGATAAAGACGTTTGCCAGCTGCCGCAGCGCGTCGCTCATCGGGGCTTTGTATTTCGCCTTCGCCTGCGCTTTGGTACATTCAGCGTCGTCGACCGTCACGCTCGCGCCGCCGACCATCAGCGCGCGCATGGCATCGACAACCTGCGCCGCTTTCCCGGGCCCGACGATCAGCTGGTGCTGCTGCCCCTGTTTCACGTAGCCGCTCACGCCGGATAGCTGCTTCAGGCGCGGCACATCAAGCTGGTCGTCGTTATGCACCTCGACGCGCACGCGCGTCATGCAGTTTTCCAGACGCTGAATATTTTTTTCCCCGCCAATCCCCTGCAGGATATCGCTGGCGAGCGCTGCTGTTTTGTCCATACACGCCTCTGCTAGTTTTCTAAGGCCGCCCGTAAGAAGCCATTATGCGCCTCAAGTTTGGCTCGTGCGGCCGCTGCATCCAGCCCGCTTAAAATCATCAGGATGGCCGGTTTGACGTCGTGATCGGTCTGTTTTAACACCGCTTCCGCCTCTTCCCGACCTGCGCCTGTCGCCTCCATCACCATGCGGCAGGCTCTGTCCACCAGCTTGACGTTGGTGGCCTGCATATCGACCATCAGGTTCTGGTAAACCTTGCCGAACTTCACCATCGCGCCGGTGGAGATCATATTGAGCACCAGCTTTTGTGCGGTCCCGGATTTCAGGCGCGTGGAGCCGGTGAGTGCTTCCGGCCCGACAACCGGAGAGATGGCGATAGCGGCGACCTGCGCAATCGGCGAGCCCGGGTTACAGGAGATGGCGACCGTCGTGCAGCCCGTCCGGTTGGCGTATTCCAGGCCGCCAATAACGTACGGCGTGCGCCCGGAAGCCGCCAGCCCAACCACCAGATCCTGCGCGGTCAGATTCAGGGCTTTCAGATCATCTTCACCCAGCTGTTTATTATCTTCCGCCCCTTCTACTGCTTTGAGCAGCGCACCGGGACCACCGGCAATTAATCCGACCACCAGACCGTGCGGAACGCCAAAGGTTGGCGGGCATTCGGAGGCGTCCAGCACGCCGAGACGCCCGCTGGTACCGGCCCCCATATAGATAATGCGACCACCGGCCTTGAGAGCTTCCGCTGCCGCATCGACCGCTTTCGCCACCTCAGGCAATGTCTCTTTCACTGCCTGCGCGACCAGCGTATCCTGTTGATTAAAGCGGTTAACCAGCTCCAGGGTGGAGAGTGCATCCAGATCCATGGTTTGTGGGTTACGCGTTTCAGAAACAAGTGAGCCAAGATTCATCTTTTGTACCTCAAGAATTTTTAATTCATAATAATCACACTATAATGGAATATAAAATTCATTCAGGCGAGCAAAATTCGTATTTGCGCAGACAATCACATTTCCGCCGGGAGTACCTATGAACTGTTTAATTCGCATTCGCCAGCGCTACGCCGGCTTTGCTCAAAGCGACAAAAAGCTGGCGGACTTTCTGCTTTCTCAGCCCGATCGCGCCCGCCATCTCAGCTCCCAGCAGCTGGCGAGCGAAGCCGGGGTGAGCCAGTCAAGCGTGGTGAAATTTGCCCAGAAGATCGGGTTTAAGGGCTTTCCCGCTCTTAAGCTGGCAATCAGCGAAGCGCTGGTGAGTAACCCGAACCCGCAGTCCATGCCGGTGCATAACCAAATCCGCGGCGATGACCCGATGCGTCTGGTCGGCGAAAAGCTCATCAAAGAGAACGTGGCGGCCATGCATGCAACGCTGGATGTGAATACTGAAGAGAAATTACTGGAAAGCGTGGCGATGCTGCGCGGCGCGCGGCGTATCATTCTGACCGGCATCGGCGCGTCCGGTCTGGTGGCGCGTAACTTTGGCTGGAAGTTAACGAAAATTGGGCTTAACGCCATTGTCGAGCAGGATATGCACGCCCTGCTGGCGACCGTTCAGGCGATGGATCCTGACGATCTGCTGCTGGCGATCTCCTACTCTGGCGAGCGCCGCGAGATCAACATGGCTACCGATGAAGCCCTGCGCGTTGGCGGTAAAATCCTTGCCATCACCGGGTTCACCCCAAATTCCCTGCAGCAGCGGGCAACGCGCTGTTTATATACCATTGCCGAAGAGCAGGCCACGCGCAGCGCGGCTATCTCGTCCACCAGTGCGCAAATGATGCTGACGGATCTGCTGTTTATGGCGCTGGTGCAGCAGGACCTGGAGCGCGCGCCCGAGCGCATTCGTCATAGCGAAGAACTGGTAAAGAAACTGGTTTGACGCGTATAATGCCCGCCCAGTTTGTGTTGTTTCTGAGAATTTCCTGATGGCGCTGTTAATTACCAAAAAATGCATCAATTGCGATATGTGCGAGCCCGAATGCCCGAACCAGGCGATTTCGATGGGCGACAGCATTTATGAGATTAACAGCGACCGCTGCACGGAATGCATCGGCCACTATGAGACGCCGACCTGCCAGAAGGTGTGCCCGATCCCTAATACTATTCTGAAGGATCCGGCACACGTCGAGAGCGAAGAACAGCTGTGGGATAAGTTTGTGCTGATGCATCACGCGGACAAACTTTAACTTTCAATAATCACCGTCGCGCTGGCATAGTGGCGTTCATCCGCGATCGTCACGTGGATGTGATTCACCCCCAGCTTCTCCGCCAGCTTTTGCGCTTCTCCCCACAAACGCAGGCTCGGTTTGCCCAGCTCATCGTTAAACACTTCGAACTGGTTAAATGCCAGGCCGTTACGAATGCCGGTCCCGAAAGCTTTGGCTGCCGCCTCTTTTACCGCAAAGCGCTTTGCCAGAAAACGCACCGGCTGCTGATGCGTTTCCCAGATGGCCCATTCGTTATCGCTCAGCACGCGTCTTGCGAGGCGATCGCCACTCCGGGCGATCACCGCTTCAATGCGGGCTATTTCAACGATATCGGTGCCTAAGCCCAGAATGGCCATTACTGACGCGCTTCCAGCATCAGGCGTTTCATTTCAGAGACCGCCTCTTTCAGGCCGCTCATCACCGCGCGACCAATAATGGCGTGACCGATGTTCAGCTCGTGCATTTCCGGCAGGGCGGCAATGGCTTTCACGTTGTGGTAGGTCAGTCCGTGACCGGCGTTGACCTTCAGGCCCAGGCTCGCGGCGTAGGTGGCCGCTTTGGCGATACGCTCCAGCTCTTTGGCCTGTTCGGCATCGTTTTTGGCATCGGCATAGCAGCCGGTGTGGATTTCAATATACGGCGCGCCCACGTCAGCCGCCGCTTTTATCTGGGTGAAATCCGCGTCGATAAACAGAGAAACCAGAATACCGGCATCCGCCAGGCGTTTGCAGGCATCGCGCATTTTGTCCTGCTGACCTGCCACGTCCAGCCCGCCTTCGGTGGTCACTTCCTGGCGTTTTTCCGGCACCAGGCAGCAGAAATGCGGTTTGGTCTCGCAGGCAATGGTCAGCATCTCTTCGGTGACCGCCATCTCCAGATTCATACGGGTGTCCAGCGTCTGGCGCAGAATGCGCACGTCGCGGTCGGTGATGTGGCGACGGTCTTCACGCAGGTGAACAGTAATGCCGTCGGCGCCAGCCTGTTCAGCAATAAACGCCGCCTGAACCGGATCGGGATACGCCGTGCCGCGTGCATTGCGCAGCGTGGCGATGTGATCGATGTTGACGCCTAACAGTAATTCAGCCATGACAATCCTCGGTTTTCTTTTCGATTCTGTGGTCTAACGTTTCGGCATAAACTGCCTGAATAATTCGCGGCTCTTTAAGGGCTTGCCGCCAAGATACGGCTTGAGGGCAATCCGGGTAAAGCGTTTTGCGGCGCGCAGGGTATCCTGATCGGGAAACTCGCGTTCATACAGCGCCCGGAGCTGGCGACCGGTAAAGGTGCTGTTGTCTATCACAATACTGGCGATGAAGCCTTTTTCTTCCCGGTAGCGGTAGGTCATGGTGTCTTCCACCTCATCACCGCTGCCCGCACAGTGCAGAAAATCCACGCCGTACCCGAGATGGCCCAGCAGCGCCAGTTCGAAGCGACGCAGCGCAGGCTCGGGCGTGCCGGTTGCGCCAGCCAGTGCCTGGATACAGTGCAGATAATCGAAGAAAAGTTCCGAGAAGCGAGTCTCATGTTCAAGGACACGAGAGATAAGCTCGTTGACATACAGACCGCTGTAGAGCGTGATGCCAGAAAGGGGAAGCGCCAGGGAGACGGCTTCTGCGCTGCGCAGGGTTTTGACTTCCCCTCGCCCGCCAAAGCGAACCAGCAGCGGCGTAAAAGGCTGTAAGGCGCCTTTCAGGTTAGAACGTTTGGAACGTGCGCCTTTCGCAACAAGGCGCACGCGGCCCGACTCTTCCGTGAAGACGTCCAGCATGAGGCTGGTTTCGCTCCAGGGACGACTATGGAGAACGAAGGCGCGCTGCCAACCTTCCATGATACTCGTCGTCTTGAGTTACTGATCTTCGCCGTAACCGAGGCTGCGCAGAGCACGCTCATCATCGGCCCAGCCAGATTTCACTTTCACCCACAGTTCGAGGTGAACCGGCGCTTCGAACATCTCCATCATGTCCTTACGGGCTTCAATGCCGATGGTTTTGATCTTGGCGCCTTTGTTGCCGATCACCATCTTCTTCTGCCCTTCACGCTCAACGAGGATCAGGCCGTTAATATCGTAGCCACCGCGCTCGTTGCTCTGGAAACGCTCGATCTCCACCGTCACAGAGTACGGCAGCTCAGCGCCCAGGAAACGCATCAGCTTTTCGCGGATGATTTCAGACGCCATAAAGCGCTGAGAGCGATCGGTGATGTAGTCTTCCGGGAAATGATGAATCGCTTCCGGCAGATGCTTACGCACGATGCCCGCGATAGTATCCACATTCAGGCCGGTCTCAGCAGACAGCGGTACGATGTCGAGGAAGTTCATCTGGCTGCCCAGCCACTGCAGATGCGGCAGCAGGTCGGCCTTTTCCTGCACGTTATCCACTTTGTTGACCGCGAGGATGACCGGCGTTTTGCCGTCACGCAGCTTGTTCAGCACCATCTCGTCGTCCGGCGTCCAGCGGGTGCCCTCTACAACGAAAATCACCAGCTCTACATCACCGATGGAGCTGCTCGCCGCCTTGTTCATCAGACGGTTAATGGCACGCTTCTCTTCCATGTGCAGGCCCGGGGTATCGACGTAGATCGCCTGATACGCGCCTTCAGTATGGATACCGACGATGCGGTGACGCGTGGTCTGCGCCTTACGCGAGGTGATAGAAATCTTCTGCCCAAGCAGATTATTCAGCAGGGTGGATTTGCCAACGTTCGGACGTCCGACGATGGCAATAAATCCGCAATAGGTTTTTTCTTCGCTCATTCCAGCTCCAGCATTTTTAACGCCTGTTCGGCGGCAGCCTGTTCAGCCTTACGACGGCTTGAACCCGTGCCCACCACCGGTTCACTCAGGCCACTGACCTGGCAATGGATGGTAAATTCCTGATCGTGCGCTTCGCCACGCACCTGCACCACCAGATAGGATGGCAGCGGCAGATGACGACCCTGCAAATACTCCTGCAGGCGCGTTTTAGGATCTTTTTGTTTATCGCCCGGGCTGATTTCATCCAGACGAGTCTGATACCAGTTAAGGATCAGCTTTTCGACGGTCTGGATATCGCTGTCCAGGAACACACCACCAATTAATGCTTCGACCGTATCGGCAAGAATAGATTCACGACGGAAGCCGCCGCTTTTCAGTTCACCCGGCCCAAGACGCAGACATTCGCCCAGTTCAAATTCGCGCGCGATTTCCGCAAGGGTATTACCCCGAACCAGCGTGGCGCGCATGCGGCTCATATCACCTTCATCCACGCGCGGGAAACGATGATAAAGCGCATTCGCAATCACGAAACTTAAAATTGAGTCGCCCAGAAACTCAAGACGCTCATTGTGCTTGCTGCTGGCACTGCGGTGGGTTAATGCCTGTTGCAACAACTCCTGATGATGAAAAGTGTAGCCCAGCTTCCGTTGAAGCCGATTAATTACGATGGGGTTCATGCGATACCAATAAATGAATGCGTCAAAAATGCAGCACACGAAACCGACCTGAGAAAACCAACGCGGTTTCGTGTGCCGTGGCACCCTTGCAGGGCCAACCTTAAACTTCGGGGGAATATTCTATACACAACGACAGGGGATGTCGTTAGTTCAAAGAGATTTATCGTGGAAATAATTCACGTAGCGGCGAATAAAAGCCGCTACGTGTTATTTTTAGCGAGAATTAGTGAATTCCGCCAATACGATTCAGGCGAACGCCAGTCGGCCATTCACCTTCCTGCTTCTCAAAACTCATCCAGATCGCGGTGGCTTTACCGACCAGATTCGCTTCCGGCACAAAACCCCAGTAACGGCTGTCCGCTGAATTATCGCGGTTATCACCCATCATGAAGTAGTGCCCTGGCGGTACAATCCAGCTCGCCAGCTGCTGGCCCGGCTGCTGGTAGTACATACCCAGCTGATCCTGCGCAATTGGCACAGTGAGGATGCGGTGAGTCACATCACCCAGGGTCTCTTTGCGCTCAACCAGGCGGATACCGTTCTCTTTGGTTTCGCCTTTAGGCAGTTGGAAGAACCCGTTCGTCGCTTCACCGCCGTTACGGCGGGCGAAGGTCTGCACAAAATCGCTTGGCTCAACGTTTGAGTATGTGATTGGCAGCGCATTTTCACAGGCGGTACCGGAGCTGCAGCCCGGCTGAACAGTGACTTCCTTCGCAACCGGATCGTAGGTCACTTTATCACCCGGCAGACCCACCGCGCGCTTAATGTAATCCAGACGCGGATCGTCCGGATATTTAAACACCACGATGTCGCCACGTTTCGGATGACCGGTTTCGATCAGCGTTTTCTGGTAAATCGGATCTTTGATGCCGTAAGCAAACTTCTCAACCAGAATAAAATCCCCGATCAGCAGCGTTGGCATCATTGAACCCGATGGGATCTGGAACGGTTCGTAAATAAACGAACGTACCACCAGCACAATTGCCAGCACCGGGAACACCGACGCGCCGGTTTCCAGCCAGCCCGGTTTCGGGCCGACTTTCTTCAGGGTTTTCGCGTCCAGCTGGTCGCCAGTCGCTGCCTGCGCGGCAGCCTGACGTTCACGGCGTTTTGGGGCGAAGATAAACTTATCCAGACACCACAGCAGACCTGTCACCAGCGTAGCGATGACCAGGATCAGGGCAAACATGTTCGCCATGCCAACTCCTTAAAGGTTATTTGCCGTCTTTACCGACATGAAGAATGGCAAGGAATGCTTCCTGCGGCAGCTCAACGTTACCGACCTGCTTCATACGCTTCTTACCTTCTTTCTGCTTCTGCAGCAGCTTTTTCTTACGGCTGACGTCGCCGCCATAGCACTTCGCCAGAACGTTTTTACGCAGCTGTTTAACGGTAGAGCGGGCGATGATGTGGTTGCCAATCGCCGCCTGAATCGCGATATCGAACTGCTGACGCGGGATCAGATCTTTCATCTTCTCAACCAGCTCGCGGCCACGGTACGGCGCATTGTCGTTGTGGGTGATCAGCGCCAGCGCATCTACGCGCTCGCCGTTGATCAGCACGTCCACACGCACCATGTTGGAGGCCTGGAAGCGTTTGAAGTTGTAATCCAGTGACGCATAGCCACGGGAGGTGGACTTCAGACGGTCGAAGAAGTCGAGAACCACTTCCGCCATCGGGATTTCATAGGTCAGCGCCACCTGGTTACCGTGGTAAACCATGTTGGTCTGCACGCCACGCTTCTCAATACAGAGCGTGATGACGTTACCCAGGAACTCCTGCGGCAGTAGCATGTGACACTCTGCGATCGGCTCGCGCAGTTCGTGAATGTTATTCAGCGGCGGCAGCTTGGACGGGCTGTCGACGTAGATCACTTCTTTCGACGTCGTTTCCACTTCATACACTACCGTCGGTGCGGTGGTGATCAGATCCAGATCGTATTCACGTTCCAGACGTTCCTGAATGATCTCCATGTGCAGCAGGCCGAGGAAGCCGCAGCGGAAGCCGAAGCCCAGCGCCGTTGAGCTTTCTGGCTCGTAGAACAGGGAGGCATCGTTCAGGCTCAGCTTGCCGAGCGCGTCACGGAAGTTTTCGTAGTCATCGGAGCTGACCGGGAACAGACCCGCGTAAACCTGCGGTTTCACCTTTTTAAAGCCTGGCAGCGCTTTGTCTGCCGGGTTACGCGCACCGGTCAGGGTATCGCCCACTGGCGCGCCGAGGATGTCTTTAATCGCGCAGACCAGCCAGCCTACCTCGCCGCATTTCAGCTCGGTACGGTCAACCTGCTTTGGCGTGAAGATACCCAGACGGTCTGCGTTGTAGACCTGTCCGGTACTCATAACCTTGATTTTGTCGCCTTTACGCATGGTGCCGTTTTTAATACGCACCAGAGAGACCACGCCCAGGTAGTTATCGAACCAGGAGTCGATGATTAACGCCTGAAGCGGGGCATCCGGGTCACCTTCCGGTGGTGGAATATCACGCACCAGACGTTCCAGCACATCAGGAACACCCACGCCGGTTTTAGCGGAGCAGCGCACGGCATCCGTCGCGTCGATGCCGACAATATCTTCAATCTCTTCCGCCACGCGCTCAGGATCGGCAGCAGGCAGATCGATTTTGTTCAGAACCGGCACAACCTCGAGATCCATTTCCATCGCGGTGTAGCAGTTCGCCAGGGTCTGGGCTTCAACGCCCTGCCCGGCATCGACCACCAGCAGCGCACCTTCACAGGCCGCCAGCGAGCGTGAAACTTCATAGGAGAAGTCAACGTGGCCAGGGGTGTCGATAAAGTTCAGTTGATAGGTTTCGCCATCAGAAGCTTTATAGTCGAGCGTCACGCTCTGCGCTTTGATGGTGATACCGCGTTCGCGTTCCAGGTCCATGGAGTCCAGTACCTGGGCTGCCATTTCACGATCAGACAGGCCACCGCAAATCTGGATAATACGGTCAGACAGCGTCGACTTACCGTGGTCAATGTGAGCAATGATCGAAAAGTTACGTATGTTCTTCATATAGTTAAATAATTATGCCTTACGAATTCCTGGAGGCCGCTGTTCTTAGCCTGACGTTTTTCAGTGCGAAAACGCAGCATTCTACACTACATACCCGCAACCTGGAAATGCACTTAGAGCCAAGCATAGCGCGAAGAAATGGCGTTTTCTTTTTTGAGATGTAAATAATGATAAAGCCCGGTGGATCACCGGGCCTCAGAAGAGAGCGTCTCGACGCGAAGTTGGTCAGGTGCCAGTGCAACGCTCAGGATAACGGGCTGCCACGCTTCGCGGGCTGCAAGCTTCGGCGAGAGGCCTTTAGCAAGCCAAAAACCGCCAACGCCGCCCAAAGCGGCCCCGCACATGGCGGCCAAATCTGTGCCAAACAGCATCTGAAAAATACCGCCCATTGCAAACAGACCGAGCAGTGGAGAGAGATAAACCAGCATCGCGGAAGTGAGCAGGCTGCCTTCCGCAATCCCCAGTTCTACCTTCTGACCGGCTACCAGCGGCTGTTCGCTCGGCACGGAGATCGTATGCGACGTCTGCGGCCCTAATTTATTGAGCACGCGGCTGCCACAACCGGCTCGGGATGCGCAGCTATTGCATGAGGCTTTAACATCACAGCTTACCAGCGCAATGCCATTCTGCCAGGAGACCACGGTCGCCCACTCTTTAATCATTGTGCGGCCCTGAATTTAATGCTGTCAGAGATTCGCTTCGCCGTCTGCGGCGGGAGTTCACCCACAATCGTAATCTCTGCGTTATCACGTACCGTGGTGCTGACCGTACGACGCCCGGTACGCAGCATTTGCTCAGAACTGTTTGCCGTTGCGCGGTTGATATTCACCGAGAAGCTGAACAAACCATCGGAATAGAGGCGTGATTCAACCGGCGTATCAATGGTAGGCAGCTGACGACGGCTGCTTGACACTTCGCTAAACCCTTGTGGGATCCAGGAAGGCACCCAGTTGAAATTCACGGAATCCCCGGCCGGGACAGAGAGCAGCGGCGGCAGGCTGGCCTTCGCCAGATTCTGCATACTGTTGCCAACCTGATTGTTGACGCTAAAGGAGATCACGCGGAACTGTTCCAGCGTTTCACCGTCGCGGTCGAGCAGATCTACACGCATCGGCAGCTTGGTTTCCGCATCAATCCAGACGATATAGCTGTAGCGCGTGCCGTCGCGCGCAACCACGCGGATGACCTCACACAGTCTGTCTGCAATGCGCGTACGCCCTACTGAAATAAAATCATAGTAAGGAGCGAGCCGTTTAAAGTCGGTATAGATAAGCGACGGCAGAGAATCAACGATATAGTCGCCATTCAGCGTGAAAGGCTCCAGACCGGGCTCGAAATAGCTGATTTCGTTGCCCCGCTGGACAACTTCCCGACGCGGGCCATCCATCTGTAAAAGCTGGGCGAGCGGCTGGTTATCAAGACGGGCGTGGCGATAGCGTAGAGACTCGACACCCTGCTTATTGATGCTGATAAATGCCAACTCGTAATTGAGTGACTGGCTGGCCAGATTCATTTGCTGCAACAACGCCCCGGATGAAACATCAGCCGAGGCGTTGGCAGAGAAGAACAGGCTACCCGCCATCAGAGACATGGCGAACCAAAGTTGCTTCATTACTGCGATTGCGTTCCTAAAGTTTGGTTTCCGGGCACCTGCACCGCAGCTTGCTGGGTTTGGGCCTGCTCAAACTGAAGCTGTTCAGAGTGCAGACGACGCTGCAACTCGTAATCCTGCAACATCGCATTAATGCGACGGCGCTGCTCCTGCACCTGCTGTTGCTGACCGCCGCTGGCGGATGCATCAGCCGGTACGCCCAGGCTTACCGGGCTGGCTTTGCCCATCATCGGCAGTGTGTTAAACACTGGCGCTTCAGGCTGCTGATTAGTTTCAGACTGAGTATTATAGTGCTGGACGCCAACGATAACTGCAAGCGATACGCATGCAGCCACCCCCATTTGGGTGAGCTGGCTGGCCCAAGGACGCACCTTTTGCCAGAACGGCATTTTCTGCCACTGGTGCGGTGCGGGTTGAGCTTCAGGAATCAGCGGAGTGGTTTGATGAACAGGCTCATTCTCAATGGCCGCCATCACGCGAGCTGAGATATCGAAATGGAGCATCTCGCCGGTATCGCCGCGCAGCGTATCACGGATGAGATGATAGCTCTCCCAGGTCTCTTGCATTTCGGGAGAATGAGACAGCTCGTTGAGCAGTTCACTATCCAGCGTCTCACCATCCATTAAAGCGGAAAGTTTTTCTTTCTGCATGCCTAATACCTTTTCCAGTATCCCGCTATCGTCAACGCCTGATAAGCGGTTGAACTTTATTATCAATAGCTTCTCGCGCACGGAAAATTCGTGAACGAACCGTGCCGACCGGACAATCCATGATAGCGGCTATCTCTTCATAGCTCAGACCATCAAGCTCCCGTAACGTAATTGCCATGCGTAAATCTTCCGGGAGCGACTCGATCGTGCGAAAAACAATTTGTCTCAGTTCTTCTGACAACATTAAGTTCTCAGGGTTCGAAATTTCTTTCAGCGCACCGCCACTTTCGAAGTTTTCGGCATCGATAGCGTCCACATCGCTTGACGGCGGACGACGCCCCTGAGCAACCAGATAATTCTTTGCCGTATTGACAGCAATACGGTACAGCCAGGTATAAAAAGCACTATCTCCCCGGAATGAATCCAGCGCACGATAGGCCTTAATAAAAGACTCTTGCACCACATCAGGTACATCACCTGACGGTACATAGCGGGAAACCAGACTCGCCACCTTATGCTGGTAGCGCACCACCAGTAAGTTAAAGGCTTTCTGATCTCCCTTCTGGACCCGTTCAACCAGGACCTGGTCCGTTAACTGCTCGCTCATCCGAGGTAATGTCTCCCCAAACCTAAATTCCACGCGTTATCGAAACGCCACTCTGCAACTACTGCACTTTGAGCAAGCACCGAGTTAGAGTGTCTGACCTTCAATAAGTTCCGTAACGCCTTTGTTTTTGTTCATCGCGCCGCAGACCGTTCATTTTCTCTCATTATAAGTCTGTTCACGATACGCACCACTTTATGACAAGAAACATCTTTTTCCCGCCAGAAGAGTAACGCAACACGGGCTTTATTTCACCACAAAATCTGACGCTAACGATCTGCTTCGCAAAATAATTTCATTCATTTACCCTCCGTTTACCCCTGCTTACGCGTTTAGTCATTGCAACAAGCAGTAAAAAAAACGTGCGGTATCTCGCATTCAGGTGCTATTCTGCCCCAACACTGTTTAGTAAATTAAACAACCAATCATGAACACAACACCTGAACTTCATTGTGATGTACTGATCATCGGCAGCGGTGCTGCTGGTCTTTCTCTGGCGCTGCGTCTGGCCGAACATCAGAGCGTTATCGTTCTGAGCAAAGGCCCGATAAGTGAAGGGTCCACATTTTACGCCCAGGGCGGCATTGCCGCAGTGTTTGACGAGACAGACAGCATTGCGTCGCATGTGGAAGATACGCTGATTGCCGGAGCCGGGATCGTGGATGCGCACGCGGCGAAGTTTGTCGCCAGCAATGCCCGTCACTGCGTTCAGTGGCTCATCGATCAGGGTGTGTTATTCGATACTCAGGTTCAGCCCAACGGTGAAGAGAGCTACCACTTAACCCGTGAAGGCGGCCATAGCCACCGCCGCATCCTGCACGCCGCGGATGCCACCGGGAAAGAAGTGGAAACTACGCTGGTCAGTAAAGCGCTAAACCATCCGAATATTCGGGTTCTTGAGCGAAGTAACGCCGTTGACCTGATTATCTCCGACAAAATTGGCCTGCCCGGCACGCGTCGCGTCGTGGGGGCGTGGGTCTGGAACCGTAATAAAGAGAAGGTGGAAACCTGTCAGGCGAAGGCTGTGGTGCTGGCGACGGGCGGCGCCTCCAAGGTATACCAGTACACCACTAACCCGGACATCGCCTCCGGAGACGGTATCGCTATGGCCTGGCGCGCCGGCTGCCGCGTGGCGAACCTCGAGTTTAACCAGTTTCACCCAACCGCCCTGTTCCACCCCCAGGCGCGCAACTTCCTGCTGACGGAGGCCCTGCGCGGTGAAGGCGCTTATCTGAAACGCCCGGACGGTACCCGCTTTATGCCGGACTTTGACGCCCGGGGTGAACTGGCGCCGCGTGATATCGTTGCCCGCGCCATCGACCATGAAATGAAGCGTCTTGGCGTGGACTGCATGTATCTCGATATCAGCCATAAGCCGGCAGAATTCATTCGCCAGCATTTCCCGATGATTTACGAAAAGCTGCTGAACCTGGGTATCGATTTGACCCGCGATCCGGTGCCCATTGTCCCGGCTGCCCACTATACCTGCGGCGGCGTCATGGTTGACGATCACGGGCGTACTGACGTGGATGGTCTGTATGCTATCGGTGAGGTGAGTTATACCGGGCTTCACGGTGCGAACCGTATGGCTTCTAACTCGCTGCTTGAATGTCTGGTATACGGCTGGTCAGCAGCGGAAGACATCACCAGGCACATGCCTTACGCCCGCGAAACAGAGCATCTTCCTGCCTGGGATGAAAGCCGTGTGGAAAACCCGGACGAGCTGGTCGTGATCCAGCATAACTGGCACGAGCTACGGCTGTTTATGTGGGATTACGTAGGGATTGTGCGTACCACGAAACGCCTGGAACGTGCCTTGCGCCGCATCACCATGCTGCAGCAGGAAATTGATGAGTATTATGCCAATTTCCGCGTATCTAATAACCTGCTGGAGCTGCGCAATCTGGTGCAGGTTGCCGAGCTGATTGTTCGCTGCGCGATGATGCGTAAGGAGAGCCGCGGGTTGCACTATACCCTGGACTACCCGGATCAGCTCCCTGAGTCCGGCCCGTCGATCCTCGCCCCGCAGGTTTACATAAACAGATAAAACGCCTGGGTCAGAGCAGTGTAATCTTCGGAATAACGCTGGTCTGGCCCACGGATCATCATTCGGTCATTAAAGCATTCACCCACTTTTGGCGAGAGCGCCAGCAGCACGCGGTGCGGCAGTCGGCCTTCTGTGTCCGAAATGTCGGTACGCAAACGTAACGTCCAGCCGATCTCCTGCGCAATAGCGATGAACGTATTGCCCGTGCTTTCTGGCAGAACCACGCAGAAAAAGCCCTCTTCAGAGATGAGCTCCGCCGCGCTGATGAGCAGTGCTTTATGATCGAGAGAGCCGGTATAACGCGCCTGTTCGCGCTCAGGCGAGCCGCACTCCACGCCGGGCTCGTAGTAGGGAGGGTTGCTGACGATCAGATCGTAACGCGCGGTTTGTTCAGGCGCCCAGGCCAGCACGTCTGCGCATTTAACGCTAATCCGCTCTGCCCATGGTGATTCGGCCGCATTTTCACTCGCCTGCCCTGCGGCCTGCGCATCCAGTTCCACGGCATCAATGGTGACATGCTCTTCCGTTCGCTGCGCCAGCATTAACGCCACCAGCCCGCTGCCGGTACCAATATCAAGAATACGCTTAACGCCTGCGACAGGTGCCCATGCTCCCAGTAGAATGCCGTCTGTACCGACTTTCATGGCACAGCGATCGTGAGCGACAAAAAATTGTTTAAACGTAAAACCATCGCGGCGCAGCTGCGCTTTGAGTTGAGACATGTCAGGGCAACCTTCTAAGTGAAACTGGAGTAGCATAGGGGAAAGCGAACTCACCGAAAAGCGATATCCATACAAACAGATGAAGATTACAGCCGTAACGTCTATAATCAGCGCCCCACACAGAGGTAGAACATGACTGTAACGACTTTTTCCGAACTTGAACTCGATGAAAGCCTGCTCAATGCACTTGAGAGCAAAGGCTTTACACGCCCGACCGCCATTCAGGCAGCGGCCATTCCGCCTGCGCTTGAGGGCCGCGATGTGCTCGGTTCTGCGCCAACCGGCACGGGGAAGACAGCAGCCTATTTGCTGCCTGTGTTGCAGCATCTGCTCGATTTTCCACGTAAAAAATCTGGCCCGCCGCGTATTTTAATCCTGACGCCTACGCGCGAACTCGCCATGCAGGTTGCCGATCACGCACGTGAACTCGCGGCAAATACTCATCTGGATATCGCCACTATCACTGGTGGCGTTGCGTATATGAACCACGCGGAAGTGTTCAGCGAAAACCAGGACATCGTCGTCGCGACGACGGGCCGCCTGCTGCAGTACATTAAAGAAGAGAACTTCGACTGCCGTGCAGTAGAAACGCTGATTCTGGACGAAGCTGACCGCATGCTGGACATGGGCTTCGCACAGGACATCGAGCATATTGCCGGTGAAACGCGCTGGCGTAACCAGACGATGCTGTTCTCTGCCACCCTTGAAGGGGACGCGATCAAAGATTTCGCTGAGCGTCTGCTGGAAGATCCTGTAGAAGTTTCCGCTACGCCCTCCACGCGCGAGCGTAAGAAGATCCACCAGTGGTATTACCGTGCGGACAACCTTGAGCACAAAGTTGAGCTGCTCAAGCACCTGCTGAAGCAGGAAGATGCTCTGCGCACAATCGTGTTTGTGCGTAAGCGCGAGCGCGTGCACGAGCTGGCTGAGATGCTGCGTAACGCCGGGATCAACAATTGCTATCTCGAAGGTGAGATGGCGCAGGTTAAACGTACCGAAGGCATTAAGCGCCTGACCGATGGCCGCGTTAATGTGCTGGTCGCAACAGACGTTGCCGCGCGCGGGATCGACATCCCTGACGTGAGCCATGTCATTAACTTCGATATGCCGCGCAGCGGAGATACCTACCTGCACCGTATTGGCCGTACCGGCCGCGCGGGCCGCAAAGGGATTGCGATTTCACTGGTTGAAGCGCATGACTATCTGCTGTTGCAGAAAATTGGCCGCTATGTCGACGAGCCGCTGAAAGCGCGCGTTATTGATGGCTTGCGCCCAACCACACGTGCGCCGAGCGAAAAAATGACGGGTAAACCGTCCAAGAAAGCGCTCGCGAAACGTGCTGAGAGAAAAGAGAAAGAAAAAGAGAAGCCGCGCGTGAAGCAGCGCCATCGCGATACCAAAAACATTGGTAAGCGTCGTAAGCCAAGCGCTGCCGCGCAGGAAACGAAGACTGAAGAGTAAAAAAAGCCGGGGATTTCCCCGGCTTTTTTATTCCCCCCATAGCTGAAGCCTTACAGGCTTTCAGTAAAGGTACGGGCGATAACGTCGCGCTGCTGTTCTGGCGTCAGTGAATTAAAGCGAACCGCATAGCCGGACACGCGGATGGTCAGCTGTGGATATTTTTCCGGGTGCTCAACAGCATCCATCAGCGTTTCGCGGCGCAGCACGTTTACGTTCAGGTGCTGGCCCCCTTCAACGCGCACTTCTGGCTGCACTTCCATTGGAATTTCACGGTATTCAATTTCGCCCAGTTTGTTCACTGGCACGATTTCATCTTCAGCAAAACCCGCTTTCGCAACGACACAGCGCGCTTCGTTTTTCTCGCTGTCCAGCAGCCAGAAAGAATTGAGCAGATCGTCGTTTGCAGCTTTAGTAATCTGGATACCTGTAATCATGTGTTGCCTCCCTTAGGCTACATTAACTGATGTCGGCCTCTCGCGGCCAATTGGTAAAACCATTGTTTCTTGTGTGTATATATATCATTCACACCACAGCGATTTATTGATTTAAATCATCAAAATCACCAACCACATAAAGAGTGTGGTTTGAATTTATTGTTTTAGATCAATTTCAAGACCTTACCAATTCAACTTCACCTGCATCATCTCAAAATAAATTTAACGACTTAGGACGCATTTCAGCGCGTAATTTTGCTCATCGGGGTTAAACAGGTAAGCTAGTCACAGATTGAGATTCGCAGGAGAGCGACATGACGACACCTTTAACCTGGCATGACGTGCTGGCAGAAGAAAAGCAGCAGCCTTATTTTATCAATACGCTTAGCACCGTTGCCGCTGAGCGTCAGTCCGGGCAAACGATTTACCCGCCGCAGAAAGACGTGTTCAACGCCTTTCGCTATACCGAACTGAGCGATGTGAAAGTGGTTATTCTGGGCCAGGATCCCTATCACGGCCCGGGGCAGGCGCATGGGCTGGCGTTTTCCGTACGTCCGGGCGTGGCTATCCCCCCTTCTCTGCTTAACATGTATAAAGAGCTCGAGGGCACCGTGCCCGGTTTTACCCGGCCAAACCACGGCTACCTGGAAAGCTGGGCGCGCCAGGGCGTGCTATTACTGAATACGGTGCTTACCGTACGGGCGGGCCAGGCGCACTCGCACGCCAGCCTTGGGTGGGAGACCTTTACCGATAAAGTCATTAGCCTTATCAACGAGCATCGTGAAGGAGTGGTGTTTTTACTCTGGGGATCGCATGCGCAGAAGAAAGGGGCGATTATTGACCGCCAGCGTCATCATGTGTTGAAAGCACCGCACCCGTCACCGCTGTCTGCACATCGCGGTTTCTTTGGCAGTAATCATTTTGTTCTGGCGAATGAATGGCTGGAAAAACGTGGCGAAAAGCCCATTGACTGGATGCCGGTGTTACCGGCTGAGAGCGAGTAAGATTTGAATGTGCCGGGTCAGGCCCGGCACATAAGAGACTTATGCCTTATTCTGACGCCACCACTCGGCCAGCAGTACGCCGGTCGCAACAGATACGTTCAGACTTTCCACATTGCCCGTTCCGTCGATAGAGACGCTCAGATCCGAACTGGAGAGCGCCGCATCAGACAGGCCATCGCGTTCCTGACCCAGCACCAGTACCATTTTACGCGGCAGCGTGGCTTTAAACAGCGGCGTACCGGCATGGCTCGACGTAGTCACAATGGAATAGCCCGCTTTACGGAACTGCTCAAGGGCATCCAGAACGCTGTCGCCGGTGATCGGCTGTACGTGCTCGGCTCCGCCTTCCGCAGTACGGATCGCGGCACCGGATTCCAGCAGCGCGGCATCCTGCAACAACACGCCTTTCACGCCAAAGTGCGCGCAGCTGCGCATCATTGCGCCCAGATTATGCGGGTTGCCCACGTCTTCCAGCGCCAGCACGCAGTCATCGGCATCCGCCTGGCTGACCCACTGCTGCACGGTCGTGCCGTTACGTTTTTTGATCAGGAAGCAAACGCCGCCGTGGTGTTCAGTACCGGACGCTTTGGTCAGTTCAGCATCATCAACCACGTGGTAGGCTTTGCGATTCGCCGCCATCCAGCGCAGCGCTTCTTTAAAGCGCGGGGTCACGCTCTGGATAAACCACGCGCGGACGATACACTCCGGACGGCTCTGGAACAGCGCCTGACAGGCGTTCTCGCCATACACGCGGGTCTCTTCCGCACGCTGACGGCGCAGCACTTCCGGATCGATAAAGCTTTTACCGCTGATACCGCCGTGATCGGCTTTTTCCGGCGTCTCATCGCCAGGGGCGCGAGAAACGGTGCGCCACGGAGAGGCGTTATCACGTGAGAAATCATCACGCGGACGGTCATCGCGTTTGCGATCGTCACGCTTACGGTCATCACGTTTGCGGTCATCGCCGCGGTTATTTCTGTCATCGCGGGCGGGGCGACGGCCACCGTCTGCACGAGAAGACGCCGGACGCCCGCCACCTTTTCCGGTACGCGGATTTTGGGTGCGTTTATCAGAGTCATCATCACTGCGGACATACATCACTTTGACCTTGCCGCTTTTGTTTTTCATTTCGTCGTTCATGCTTTTCTCCACCAGCGCTGCGCGAAGCGCGCAGATTACCCGATGTGCCACCGCATAGCCATAATTTCGTACAAAAGCCTGTGACTATTGTTCTCATTGAATAAAACGCATTGTTGTTTCAAACAGGCTCATTGATAATATGTAACATATTAGAAACATTATCGGCGTTGTGCCGCTGTCCCACGGCTCTATCAGAGGTTAGTTATGAATACCGTATGTGCCAACTGTCAGGCTCTTAATCGCATTCCGGACGATCGGATTGAAGATGGTGCGAAATGCGGACGTTGTGGCCATGAATTGTTTGATGGCGATGTCATTAACGCGACGGGTGCTACGCTGGACAAACTCCTCAAGGACGATCTCCCGGTGGTGATTGATTTCTGGGCGCCATGGTGTGGTCCGTGCCGTAACTTCGCGCCAATCTTTGAAGATGTTGCCGAAGAGCGTAGCGGTAAAATGCGGTTCGTTAAGGTCAATACCGAAGCCGAACGCGAACTGAGCGCACGTTTTAATATTCGCAGCATTCCGACCATTATGATCTTCAAAAACGGAGAAATGGTCGACATGCTCAACGGTGCGGTTCCAAAAGCCCCGTTTGATAGCTGGTTAAACGAATCACTGTAACATTCCCGGGGCACATCTTGTGCCCCGCTCCCGCCTCTGCGAAAATAGTGTTTTTACTGCATTTCGCCCATGACTGATAACGCCGTCCTTCAATTACGCGCCGAACGCCTTGCGCGCGCGACTCGCCCCTTTCTTGCACGTGGCAATCGCATACGTCGCTGTCAGCGGTGTCTGCTGCCGCTAAAAGTTTGTCTGTGCGAGACACTGAAACCGAGCGAGGCGAAAAGCCGTTTTTGCCTGGTCATGTTCGATACCGAGCCGATGAAACCCAGCAATACGGGGCGTCTGATCGCCGATATTCTGCCAGACACCGCAGCGTTTCAGTGGTCGCGCACTGAGCCGCCTCAGGCGCTGCTCGACCTGGTGGCTAGCCCGGACTATCAGCCCATGGTCGTTTTCCCGGCATCGTATGCAGGCGAACAACGTCAGGTGCTTACGGTGCCGCCATCCGGAAAACCGCCGCTGTTTATTATGCTGGACGGTACCTGGACCGAAGCGCGGAAAATGTTTCGTAAAAGCCCTTACCTCGACGCCCTGCCGGTTATTTCTGTCGATCTTTCCCGCGTCTCGGCCTATCGCCTGCGTGAAGCCCATGCTGACGGGCAATACTGCACCGCCGAAGTGGCCATTGCGCTTCTGGATTTATCGGGAGATACCGCAGCGGCCGGAGCCCTGGGCAACCATTTCTCATGCTTCAGGGAGCGCTATCTGGCGGGAAAAACCGTTCATAAGGGCAGTATCACAGCAACAGAATCAGAAAGCGTTTAAAATCATCAGGTCGCTTGCATTCACAGGAGGCCTGCATGAGCCAGAGAGGGTTAGAAGCGCTACTCCGTCCTAAAACCATTGCCGTTATCGGCGCATCCATGAAACCGGATCGTGCAGGCTATCTGATGATGCGTAACCTTCTCGCCGGAGGATTTAATGGCCCCGTTATGCCCGTCACGCCAGCTTATAAGGCCGTTCAGGGTGTACTTGCGTGGCCGGACGTGCAGAGTCTGCCTTTCGTACCGGATCTCGCCGTTTTGTGTACCAACGCAAGACGTAATCCGGAACTTCTGGAAGCGCTTGGCAAGAAAGGGTGTAAAACCTGCATCATTCTCTCGTCTCCGCCTGAACAACAGCCCGAACTGTTGGCCTGCGCCAGCCGTTATCAGATGCGTCTCCTTGGGCCAAACAGCCTGGGTCTGCTCGCCCCCTGGCAAGGGCTGAACGCCAGTTTCTCCCCGGTACCCATCCGCAAAGGCAAACTCGCGTTTATTTCACAATCGGCTGCGGTATCGAATACCATTCTCGACTGGGCGCAACAGCGTGAGATGGGCTTTTCCTACTTCATAGCCCTGGGTGACAGCCTGGATATTGACGTTGATGAACTGCTGGATTTCCTGGCGCGTGACAGCAAAACCAGTGCGATCCTGCTTTATCTTGAACACCTGAGCGATGCCCGTCGTTTTGTATCGGCTTCACGAAGTGCTTCGCGCAATAAGCCGATCCTCGTGATCAAAAGCGGTCGCAGCCCTGCGGCGCAGCGTCTGCTCCAGTCTCATTCCGGTATAGATCCGGCCTGGGATGCCGCCATTCAGCGCGCGGGGTTACTGCGGGTGCAGGATACACACGAGCTTTTTTCCGCCGTTGAGACCTTAAGCCATATGCGTCCGCTGCGCGGCGAGAAGTTGATGATTGTCAGTAACGGTGCAGCCCCCGCCGCGCTCGCGCTGGATGAACTGTGGCTGCGTAACGGCAAGCTGGCCACGCTGGGTGAAGAGACGCTGCAACGCCTCAGAGAAGCGCTTCCGCCAAGCGTGACGCCCGGCAATCCGCTTGATTTGCGCGATGACGCCAGCAGCGATCGCTATATCAGGGCGATCTCAATTTTGCTGGATAGTCAGGATTTCGATGCACTGATGATCATCCATTCCCCCAGCGCGGTCGCGCCGGGCAGTGAAAGCGCGCGGGCGCTCATTGATGCTGTGCGCAATCATCCACGAGGCAAATATGTCACCCTGCTGACCAACTGGTGCGGTGAATTTTCCTCTCAAGAGGCCCGGCGCTTGTTCAGTGAAGCGGGGCTGCCGACCTACCGCACGCCGGAAGGCACCATCACCGCGTTTATGCATATGGTGGAGTATCGTCGCAACCAGAAACAGCTGCGTGAGACGCCGGCTTTGCCGGGCAATCTGACGGCAAATACCGTCGACGTTCACCGGCTATTGCAGCAGGCTATAGACGAAGGCGCGACGTCGCTTGATACGCATGAAGTCCAGCCCATACTGGGCAGCTATGGGATGCAAACTCTGCCAACCTGGATCGCCAGCGACAGTGCTGAGGCCGTGCATATTGCCGAACAGATTGGCTACCCGGTCGCCCTGAAGCTGCGTTCCCCCGATATCCCGCATAAGTCGGATGTTCAGGGTGTCATGTTGTACCTTCGTACGGCTACGGAGGTACAGCAGGCAGCTGATGCCATTTTCGACCGGGTCAAAATGGCCTGGCCGCAGGCAAGGATCCACGGATTGCTGGTGCAAAGCATGGCCAACCGCGCTGGGGCTCAGGAATTACGGGTGGTGGTCGAACACGATCCCGTCTTCGGCCCGCTTATCATGCTGGGGGAAGGTGGCGTTGAGTGGCGCCCGGAGGAGCAGGCCGTAGTGGCGTTACCGCCGCTGAACATGAACCTCGCGCGTTATTTGATCATCCAGGCCATTAAAAGCAAAAAGATCCGTGGCCGCAGCGCCCTGCGTCCGCTCGATATTGCCGGGTTAAGTCAGTTCCTGGTGCAGGTGTCTAACCTGATTGTAGATTGTGCGGAGATCCAGCGTCTGGATATCCATCCGCTACTCGCCTCCGGCAATGAGTTTACGGCGCTGGATGTGACGCTGGATATCGCGCCATTTGAAGGAGACAGAGAGAGCCGCCTGGCGATCCGTCCGTATCCTCTGCAACTGGAGGAGTGGGTCGAGATGAAGAATGGGGAACGCGCCCTGTTCCGCCCTATCCTGCCGGAAGATGAACCGCAGCTGCGTACCTTTATCTCTCAGGTCACGAAAGAAGATCTCTATTACCGCTACTTTAGCGAAATCAACGAATTTACCCACGATGATTTAGCCAATATGACCCAGATCGACTACGATCGAGAAATGGCGTTTGTCGCCGTTCGGCGTTCTGATAAAGGCGATGAGATCCTCGGCGTCACGCGTGCGATTTCTGACCCGGATAACGTCGATGCGGAGTTTGCGGTGCTGGTGCGCTCCGATCTTAAAGGCCTGGGTCTGGGAAGACGGCTGCTGGAAAAACTCATCAGTTATACGCGAGATCACGGATTGTTACGCCTTAATGGCATTACTATGCCTAACAATCGCGGTATGGTGACCCTGGCGCGAAAACTCGGATTTGACGTTGATATTCAGCTGGACGAAGGTATTGTGGCCCTGTCCCTCAGCCTGACATCACCCGACAAACACGAGTAAGCTACTGGAAATGTTACCCACTTTGGACGGGACTGGTGGTATCATTGTCCGCTTATGTTGTTTGCATGGTACAGACAACCCTTCAATGAACAGAGAAGAAACGCACTGTGATGTTGTCAAAATTTAAGCGTAATAAACATCAACAACACCTTGCTCAACTACCGAAGATTTCTCAGTCAGTTGATGATGTAGAGTTCTTTTACGCTCCCGCTCATTTTCGGGAGACGCTTCTGGAAAAGATCGCCAGCGCCACGCGACGCATTTGCATTGTGGCCCTGTATCTTGAACAGGATGAAGGCGGGCGCGCGATCCTGAACGCGCTCTATGAAGCCAAACGTCAGCGCCCGGAACTTGATGTTCGCGTGCTGGTAGACTGGCATCGCGCTCAGCGTGGCCGTATTGGCGCTGCCGCGTCAAACACCAATGCCGACTGGTATTGCCGCACGGCGCAGGAAAATCCTGGCGTTGATGTGCCTGTTTATGGCGTCCCGGTGAATACCCGAGAAGCGCTCGGCGTCCTTCATTTTAAAGGGTTCATCATCGATGACAGCGTGCTTTACAGCGGCGCAAGCCTCAATGATGTCTACCTTCATCAGCTCGATAAATACCGCTACGACCGCTACCATCTGATCCGTAATCCTCAGATGGCCGATATCATGTTTAACTGGGTTGATAAAAATCTGGTTCACGGCCGTGGCGTTAATCGCCTTGACGATCCCGAGCGCCCTAAGAGCCCGGAAATCAAAAATGATGTTCGCGCCTTCCGCCAGGAGCTGCGCGATGCTGTTTATCATTTTCAGGGCGATGCGAACAACGAAGAGTTATCCGTTACCCCGCTGGTAGGGCTGGGTAAATCAAGCCTGCTGAACAAAACGATTTTCCATCTGATGCCATGCGCAGAGCAGAAACTTACTATCTGCACGCCGTACTTTAACCTTCCTGCCGTGCTGGTGCGTAATATCATTCAACTGCTGCGCGACGGTAAAAAAGTGGAAATCATCGTCGGGGATAAAACGGCGAACGATTTCTTCATTCCTGAAGATCAGCCGTTCAAAATTATCGGTGCGCTGCCTTATCTCTATGAGATTAACCTGCGCCGCTTCCTGAGCCGTTTACAGTATTACGTGAATACTGACCAGCTGGTTGTGCGTCTCTGGAAAGATGAAGACAACAGTTACCATCTGAAAGGCATGTGGGTCGACGATGAGTGGATGCTGCTGACCGGTAACAACCTGAACCCGCGCGCATGGCGACTGGATCTGGAAAACGCGATCCTGATCCATGACCCGCAGCATGAATTAGCCTCACAGCGTGAACGTGAACTGGAATTGATTCGCACGCATACCACGGTGGTGAACCATTACCGGGAATTGCAGAGCATTGCCGATTACCCGGTTAAGGTCCGCAAACTGATTCGCCGCTTACGTCGTATCCGTATCGACCGACTTATCAGCCGTATTCTGTAATACCCAGCCCTGTCACCCGCAGGGCTTTTTTATGGAGCCTGTTGATGCGTATTCCTCTGTTACTGAGCGTCCTCTTTCTGAGTGGCTGTAGTCATATGGCCAACGATAGCTGGTCCGGACAGGATAAAGCACAGCATTTCCTCGCTTCTGCGATGTTGTCCGCAGCCGGTAATGAATATGCGCAGCATCAGGGATACAGCCGGGATCGTAGCGCGACGCTTGGGTTGATGTTCTCAGTCGGTCTTGGAGCATCAAAAGAACTGTGGGATAGCCGCCCCGCAGGGAGCGGCTGGAGCTGGAAAGATTTTGCGTGGGATGTCGCCGGCGCAACGACCGGCTATGCTGTATGGCAGATGGCTCACTATTAAAGACGAATGCCCTTCCCTTTACGATGCAGCATCAGAGAGACAACAAAGGCCAACGCCCCCATTATCGTTACGTACCAGAAGAATGTCGTTTCACTTCCCCATGATTTAAGCGACAACGCAACGTACTCCGCAGAGCCGCCAAACAACGCGTTGGCTACCGCATAAGAGAGCCCTACTCCTAACGCACGAACCTGCGCCGGGAACATTTCAGCTTTCAGTATCCCGCTGATAGAGGTATAGAAACTGACAATCACCATCGCCAGCATCACCAGCGCAAACGCGGCATACGGAGAAGTCACATGCTGAAGGGCAGACAGAATGGGTACGGTACATAACGCCGAAAGCCCGCCAAAAATCAGCATCGACGTACGTCGGCCGATTTTATCCGAGAGCGCGCCGATAATGGGTTGTATGAGCATAAAGACAAACAGCGCCACGGTCATGACTACGCTGGCGACGTTAGCGTGCATGCCGGTGGTGTTCACCAGGTACTTCTGCATATAGGTGGTGAACGTGTAGAAACTGAGAGAGCCGCCCGCAGTAAAGCCCAGCACCATAAGGAAAGATTTGCGGTTACGCCATAACCCTTTGAATGTTCCCGCCTCCTTCAGCGTTCTGACCTCTTTCTGCGAGGTTTCGTCTAACTGACGGCGTAGCCAAAGTGCAACAACTGCCAGTACAGCACCCATCGCGAAAGGAATTCGCCATCCCCAGGCGTGGAGTTGTTCGTCTGTCAGTATCTGCTGCAGGATCACCACCACGAGAATCGCCAGCAGTTGTCCACCAATCAACGTGACGTACTGGAATGAGGCGTAAAAGCCTTTACGGCCTTCCAGCGCAATCTCACTCATGTACGTTGCACTCGTGCCGTATTCACCGCCCACCGATAATCCCTGGAATAAGCGGGCCAGCAAAAGTAGCGCCGGAGCCCAGGTGCCAATCGATTCATACCCCGGTAAGCAGGCGATCACCAGAGAACCAAAGCACATCATACACACCGAGATCAGCATGGAGGCTTTACGCCCGCGACGATCCGCAATGCGGCCGAAGAGCCAACCTCCGATGGGTCGCATTAAGAACCCTGCGGCAAAAACGCCTGCCGTTTGTAGCAGCTGCGTCGTGGTGTTGCCGGAGGGGAAGAAAATATGTGCGAAGTAGAGTGAACAGAATGAATAGACGTAAAAGTCGAACCATTCAACCAGATTCCCTGAAGAGGCACTGACGATTGCCCATACCCTTCTTCGGGTATCACCGTTAGCCAGCGTCCCGTTTGATGTAATGCTTTCTGTCATTGTGATTATGCTCCTGCCATAAACTGCGGCGTATTGAGCCAGGAGACTCAATTACCTCGTAAATGAAATGTTATAATTTTGTTATAAATAACATTGAGACCGCGATCACACATTCCATTAGCAGGAGAAGGGATTAAGAGAAAGGCCAGAATGGAAAACAAAAGCAAAAAACCCCGCACCTTACGGTACGGGGTTCTTC